>CAJUNT010000028.1 GCA_910587735.1 uncultured Clostridia bacterium | reverse complement strand
TAGTGACTTTTTTGGTATGAAAGGAAGTTATTCCGCTTCATTTGGACCAGTAGTAAAAGAAGGAAATGTGATTTCTGCAGGAACAGATAGAAATTTAGAAAAAAATGAATATTCTACATTTTTTATTGACAAAGAAGGTAATCCATTTATAGATTTTTTTAGAATACAGGCAGATTTTTATGCAGGAGATTATGGTCATTTAGAACTTGCTTCTTTTAATAAAATAACAGAAATGGTATATCCTATTTATTTTGATAAAAATGCAGCAGATTCTACTGCGGATTTAGATGCACGTTTTACAGATTTAGTAAAATTTACAGTGCAAAATGATACAATTACAGCAATTTCTCAAAAAGGCGAAACAGTTCATACACCAGAAGATGGTTATTTAATTATTATAAGCGGTAAATATTATGATGATTTGTGGGAATACTTTTCAGAAGGACAAGCTGTAAGATTAGATGTTAGAGCAACATTAGATTTGAATACTATACAAACAGCAATTAGCGGTATAGGAAGAATATTAGTTGATGGTGAAAAACCTGAAAATCCTGGATTAGTGATTTCGGGCAGACAGCCAAGAACAGCATTGGGTATTTCTCAAGATAATTCTACATTGATATTAATGGTAGTAGATGGTAGAGGCGATAGTATTGGTGCAACACATGAGGAAATGGTGTGGCTTATGAAAGAATATGGTGCTTATAATGCTATGCATTTTGATGGTGGCGGTTCTTCTACTATGGTAGCAAAAACTGTTAATGACCAACAGCCAGAAGTGAAAAATACGGTTTCTGATGGTGCAGAAAGAAAAATTATAAATGGTTTTGGTGTATTTAATCATGCACCTGTAGGAGAACTTTCTCAAATTGTTATAAAACCAAGTGCAGAAAGGGTTTTTGTAAATAATAGTGTGAAATTAGATGTCATTGGTTATGATGAATATTTTCATACAGTAGAGTTAGATACCAGTCAAATTGTATTGTCTGTGGAAGAAGGAAAAGGAACATTGAATGAAAATACTTTTATACCAGCAATAGCAGAAGATATAAAAATTACTGCTACTTATCAAGATAAACAGGCGGAAACAATAATAGAAGGTATGACAATCGCATCTGTTACAACAGAGCCAAAAGAAATTCATTTACAACAAGGAGAAACAGCAGCAATCGGTTTTATAGGAACAAGTACAGAAGGTTATACAGCAAGTATTAACGGTGGTGTGACTTATATTTTGTCTGATGAAACATTAGGCAGTATGAATGCCAATGTATTTACAGCAACAGCACAGTCTGGCACAGGATACATACAAGTAATTGCAGGAGACGCAAGTTGTTCGATTCCTATTATAATTGGAGCGGTAGAAGTGGAACAATTACCATGGACACCAGATGAAATAAAATTATCTGACAGAAAACAGCAATCTATACAATATACAGAAGATGGCTCAGTTTATATCAATATCATAGGAAAGGTAACATCAGCAAAGGCAAATGCAGAAACTTATAGCACAGAACAATCAAAAGTAAAAAATATTGTGGAAAGCAATGCCAATTTAGCAATTTATGGAGGTAAAACAGATATTACACCTAATATTGATGCTATGCAATGGAACGGTGGTTATCAGTTCCAAAATAAATATGGTGTGAGTGTGGTAATGATGACAGCAGCAGAAGGTGGATTACGTGCCACAAATGCAGCACAATGGCTGACATTTAAAAATGACATCAATCAAGCAGGCAATCAAACAGTTGTTATGATAATGGATAAAACACCATCTGCTTTTACTGACCCTCTTGAAACAATGTTATTCCGTAGCGTATTAGCAGAATTAAAATCAGAAGGAAAAACAATATTTGTAGTGTCAACATCTGGTGTTGGTTATTGGTTTAATTTAAAAGATGGTATTCGTTATGTAAATTTGCCTGATTTATTTTTAGAAGATGGTTCCGTGAATACTGATTTTACTATGATGAAATTACGTGTAAATGGGGAAGAAATTACATATGAAATGTCAAAAATAGCATAAACAGATGTGAAAGTTTATGATTTCTGTTGTAAAATGGATATTTTTGGGGTAGTATAATATGGGCAGGGCAATCCTAGCCCATATTGTACGTTTAAGACAAAATAATAATGATGATGTTAAACTGTTTTCTATTTTTAATATCAAATGAACAGAACACACGAAACCAAAAGGAGAAAGGTATGGAAAAATCAGCTAACAGTACAGTAAAAACTGTAGGTTTTATGATGATGATTACATTGATTGGAAAATTATTGGGTTTGGTGCGGGAACAGCTTTTAGCAGCAAATTATTCCATTGGAGCAGAAGCTGCTGCTTTTATGACAGCAAGCAGAATACCAAGAACATTTTTTGATGCAGTGTTTGCCTCAGCAATTTCTGCAAGTTTTATACCAATATTTAATGAATATTTAGAGAAAAAGGGAAAACAAGAAGCTTTTCGCTTATCCAATATATTTATTACAATGATAGGTGTTGTGACTTGTATTATGACTGTTTTAGGTATTGTATTTGCAGAACCTATTACATGGCTTTTTGCAGATGGTATGACAACATATACAGCAAAAATTTGTGTAGAATTTTTAAGAATATTATTTCCTACTGTCATATTTACAGGGGTAGCGTTTTCGTTTGTAGGAATATTGCAATCGTTAGAAGAATTTACAATACCTGCTGCAATGAGTATTGTTTCTAATGCTGTGATAATATTGTATTATATATTTTTAAATGATAAATTTGGTATTGAAGGTTTAACCATTGCATTTTTGATAGGGTGGGCAATGCAGGCAATGATACAAATACCAGCTTTATATAAAAAAGGATATCGCTTTCATGTAGATTTTCATTTTAAAGAAGAAGGTATGAAAAAAATAGTATTGCTTATGTTGCCTGTTATGATAAGTACATGGATACAGCCTATTAATTTTGTAATCAATACAAAATTTGCATCACATATATATTTTGAAAATTATACTGATGCTGCAATTACGATTATAGATTATTCTAATACATTATATAGTATTATTGTGGGTGTGTTTGTGCTTTCTATTGCAAATGTAATGTTTCCTAAAATGGCAAGACTTACAACAAACCATGCAGAAGAGGATTTAGGAGAAACAATAAGCGTTACATTACGTTCTATGTTATTTTTACTCATACCAATGATGTTAGGGCTTATGGTATTAAGCGAACCTATTGTAAAACTGATGTATGAAAGAGGAAATTTTAACAGCTTTGCAACACAAACAACTGCAAGAGCATTATTTTATTTTTCATTTGGTATGATAGGTTTTGGAGTACAAAATATATTGAGCAGAGTATTTTATGCAAAACAGGATGGAAAAACACCTTTTTATTCTGGTTTAGTATCTATTGTAGTAAATGTGGCATTTTGCTTTTTACTTGTAGATACTATGGACGTAGGAGGATTGGCATTAGCATCTTCAATTTCTTCTGTTGTATCTGCAATATTTCTTTTTATACCATTACAGAAGAAATATAAAAATTTAATTTCTAAAAGTCATTTAGTAGATTTATTGAAAATGATTTGCTCTGCTGTTATTATGACAGTAGTAGCAATGATTTGTAAAAACAGTATGTTATTACTGTCTGTGGAAGGTATTATAAAAAATTTAATTGTTGTAGTTTTACCAGCAGTAGCAGGAGGTATTTGCTATATGCTGATTTGTTATATTTTAGGTGTAGAAGAAAGTAAACAAGCATTACAAATGGCAAAAGGATTATTAAAAAAGGTAGTACATTAAATGGTATATCATAAAGACGTTGGTTGCAACGGACATATAAAAAAATGGAAAGGAGAGATTACTGCAAAACTTGCAACATTATAAAAAATAAATTGTTTTTTATAAGTTTTCAGTAATGGTGATTTGTATGTTAGAAGGAAGTCATTTTTTACACGCATTATGGATAGCGGTAAATTGGTGTTCTGTGCAGTTTCAAAACAGCCATATTATACAATGGTTTTTACAAAAAGATGATAAAAAAGCTATTGTAAGAAACAGTATATTTTTTAGGATATTTTGGGGGATACGCAGAGCATTAAGCAAAATTTTTTATAAATTGGGTTTAAACAAGTTATTTGTAAATAGTATATTTAAAATGTCGTGTATATGGTGTAGTTTTGCTGTATTGCTTGCGCCTGTACTGCCTACTATGCTTGTATTAGCATTTGTATTGGCTGGATTTGGTTCTTTATTTTTATCTTTTCTATTTGATAGAAAACGTAAAATGAAATATTTTTCAGTAAATCGCTATATTTATTTTTATGCTTTTATATATTTGTTTGCAACACTGACTTCTGTTGCAAGAAAAGCAAGTTTTCTAGGTGGTATACTTACTGTTTGCTTTATATTGTTTTCTATTGTATTATCAAATGCTATTGAAACAAAAAAACAATTTAATGTCATTGTATTCTTTTTTATATGTATAGGTGTGCTGGTTTCATTTTATGGCTTTTATCAGTATTTGTTTCCAAATAAATTTAGTGGTGTTTGGCATGATGTAGGTATGTTTGAAACAATCAATTTCCGTGTGTATTCTACATTAGAAAATCCTAATGTATTGGGAGAATATTTTTTAATTGTCATTCCTTTTGCAGTTGCATTTTGTATTAATAGCAAATCTTGGTTTAATAGATTATTTTTTGTAGCGTGTAGTAGTATTATGATGGTTTGTCTTGTATTGACATACTCCAGAGGCTGTTATATTGGTATTATTGCAGCAGCGGCTGTATTTCTTGTGCTTTGGGATAGAAGATTTATATTTTTAGGTATTGGAGTATTGATATTACTTCCATTTATATTACCAGAAACCATTATCAACAGATTTTTGAGTATTGGAAATATGGCAGACTCCTCTACAAGTTATAGAGTATATATTTGGCTGGGTACGATTGCCATGTTAAAAGATTATTGGATTTGTGGCATTGGTCCTGGTATGGAGGCATTTAATCAAGTATATCCTCTTTATGCTTATAATAGTATTAGTGCGCCTCATTCTCACAATTTATTTTTACAAATTGTATGTGATACAGGTATTGTTGGATTGATAGTATTTGTATTGTTAATATTCCAATATTATCGTATGACTTGCGGTGCATTGTCACGAGAAAATAAAAAAGAAAATAAAGTATTGTTGATTGCAGCAATTTCCTCAGTAACGGGATTTATGGTGCAAAGTATGTCTGATTATACATTTTATAATTATAGAGTAATGCTGTTATTTTGGGTATGCATAGGATTTGGTATGGTACTTACAAAATTATACAGATTAAAGGAGGAATGATGTCTATGCTGAAAATTTTAAATATTATTAGTGATAGTAATATAGGTGGTGCAGGCAGATGTCTTTTCAATTTTTTAAAATACTATGACAGAAAAAAATTTGCAGTAAAAGTTGTTGTACCAAAAGGCAGTCTTTTGAAACCAGAAATTGAAAAATTGAAAACAAAAGTAATAGAAATAGATGGTATTGCAGATAAGTCATTTGACTATAAAGCAATACAAAAATTAAATAAAATTATAAAAAGAGAAAATCCTGATGTCGTTCATACACATGGTACCATTACAGGAAGAATCAGTGGCAGAATTTGTGGTAAAAAAGTAGTATATACAAGACATTCTGTATTTCCTGTAAGCCCTCGTATCAAAAAAGGAATAGGAAGAATTGTTAATAAATACGCCAATGAATTTTTAGCAGATGATATTATTGCAGTGGCAGATGCCGCAAAACAAAATTTAACAGATGGTGGCATTGCACCAGAAAAAATAAAAGTAATATTGAATGGTGTAGAACAGATTGAAAGTATATCACCAGAAGAAATTGCACAGACAAAACAAAAATATCATATTGAGGAAAATGATTTTGTAATAGGTATATTAGCAAGATTAAATATTGTAAAGGGACATAAATATTTGATTGAAGCAACAGAAATGCTAAAAAAAGAAGGAAGAAAAGTAAAAATATTAATTGCTGGTACAGGAGATATGGAAACAGAATTAAAACAAATTGTCAAACAAAAATGTTTAGATGATATTGTAATATTTACAGGCTTTTTATCAGATGTCAGGTCATTTTTAAGTGTATTGGATTTGCAGGTAAATGCATCTTATGGCACAGAGGCTACAAGTCTTGCGCTTTTGGAAGGTATGAGTTTGGGTATACCAGCGGTTGTAAGTAATTATGGAGGAAACCCTGGAGTCATTATACATGGCGAAAATGGTTATATATTTGAAAGTCAAAATAGCAATGATTTATTCAGGTATTTAAAAAAGGCAATGGACGAAAAAGAAATATATGAATATATGCAAAAAAAATCAAAAGAGATTTTTCAGCAAAAGTTTACAGCAAAAATGTATGCTCGAAATATTGAAAAGGTATATGAAGACTTGTTTGTTAAGAAAGGGTGATAAATATGAGTGAAAGAACAGAAAGAATGGAAAGAAAACAAAAATTTAATGTTTTTGATATTATAATTATTGTTGTTGTGATTGCTATTGCGGCGGGAACATATGCTTTTACACATAAAGCAAAGGCAACAGAAACAAAAGTATTGCGTTATTCTTTGGAGTTAAATGAATGTCCTGAAGGATTTTCTCAAAATATTAAAGTGGGAGATACATTAACAGATAATGTAAAAAATTACCATATGGGAACAATTACTTCAGTAGAAGCAAGACCTAGTATAAGACTGGGAGAAGATAAAATTAATGGTGATATAATAGAAAGTACATTGGAAGGAAAAGAAACTGTAATACTTGTTGTAGAGGCAAATGTGACAGAAACAGCATCTGATTTTAAAGTAGATGGCAGTTATGTAGTAAAAGCTGGAAAAGATGTTTCTGTAAAAGGAAATGGATATGCAGGAAAGGGATTTATATTGACAATAGGAAGATAGGAGGCGATTTTTTTGAAGATAACAGATAAAAAAGGAAAGTTATTTGGTAAAATTAATTTTATAGATTTTTGTATTGTTGTAATTATATTGGCACTTGCAGCAGGAGCATATTATAAATTTGGCGTATTGGATAAAACAAGCACATCAGCAGAATTACAACCAGTAACATATACGATTGAAATTAAAAGAGTGAGAGAATATGCATTACAGAATGTAAAAGAAGGTGATGAAATTTTTGATAAAACTTCAGGTAATAGCATAGGCAAAATTGTAAAAGTAGAAAGTGTTCCAGCAACAGAGCCAGTATTGTGTAATGATGGTATTTATAGAACGGGTACTGTTCAAAATAGAATCAATTTGATAGTGACGGTTATGGGAGAAGGAATGGTAACAGAAGAAGGCTGTTTCATCAATCGTACTTATGAGCTTGTAAGGGAATCTGACAGAAGATTTATGACAAAATATTTTGAAGCAGAAGGCAAAATAAAAGACTTTTTGGTGTAAATAAATATTGATAGATATGAGAAGAGCCACAAAAGGAAATATCAAATATATTTTATATAATAATGATATGGCGGTATACAATATAAGGAGGTATTATGTCTAGAAAATATACAATACTTATGACATTAATGGGTTTAGAAATCGGTGGTGCAGAAACCCATGTTGTAGAACTTTCAAAAGAATTAAAAAAAATGGGCTACAAAATTATTGTGGCATCTAATGGTGGTGTATATGAAAAAGAATTACAAGAATATGGCATAATACATTATAGAGTGCCTATGAACCAAAGAAATGTATTTAAAATGGTGAAATCCTATTTTTTACTTCGTCGTATTATGGAAAAAGAAAAAGTAGATATTATACATTCTCATGCAAGAATACCCGGATTTATATGCGGATTTCTCCATAAAAAATATGGCGTGACATTCGTTACATCAGCACATTGGGTATTTTATACAGGAATGGGATTAAAATATCTTACAAACTGGGGACAGAAAGTAATTGCTGTAAGTGATGATATTAGAGAATATTTGATTCAAAATTATAATGTGCCTTATGAAAATATATTTGTTACAATAAATGGCATTGATACAAATAAATTTTCACCTGAAACAAACGAAGAAAATATTAGAAAAGAATTTCATATTGCAAAAACAGAGCCTACATTAGTATATGTCAGCAGAATGGATGAAAGTAGAGCGTTAGTAGCAAGACAACTAATTGAAATTGCACCTCGTATTGCAGAAGTCGTAAAAGGCATTAGAATATTGATTGTAGGCGGTGGTGATGTTTTTGACGAGTTATATAAAAAAGCAGAAGAACAAAATAAAAAAATAGGCGGTAAAAAGTGTATTATTATGACTGGAGCAAGAACAGATATTAATGAATTGATATCTGTTGCGACAGTATTTGTAGGGGTAAGTCGTGCAGCATTAGAGGCAATGGCTGGAGGAAAAACAGTTATTGTAGCAGGGAATGAGGGCTATATTGGACTGTTTGAACAAAACAAATTACAAACAGCAAGAGAAAATAATTTTTGTTGTCGTGGCTGTGATGCCTCCACAGAAGAAAGACTTTATAAAGATGTTGTATATGCCTTTTTAAATATGACAGAGCAACAAAGAAAAGAAGTAGGTAATTATGGCAGAAATGTGATATTTGAATACTATTCTGTTACAAAAATGGCTATGAACTGTATTGAGGCATATCATGCAGCATGGAAAGCAAACCATCAAAAACAGTATAATGTAATACTTTCAGGGTATTATGGTTTTAATAATGCAGGAGATGAGGCAATACTACTTTCTATGCACAAAAATATACAGGCATTAGGGGAAAATTATCATATTACAGTATTGTCCAATAGACCAGAAGAAACAAGAGCAAAATATCATATAGACGTAGTATATCGCTTTAGCATAAGAGAAGTATTAAAAGCAATTAAAAAATGTGATGTGCTTTTAAGCGGAGGCGGTTCTCTCTTGCAGGATAGTACAAGCACGCGTTCATTAATGTATTATTTATCTATTATATTAGTAGCTCGTATTATGGGTAAAAAGGTAATGCTGTATGCAAATGGTATTGGTCCAGTGTCACGGGAAAAAAATAGGCGCATTGTGCAAATGGTTGTAAACAAGGCAAATTTAATTACATTAAGAGAAGAAAATTCTTATGCAGAACTAAAATCTATGGGTGTAGATGATAAAAAATGTTTTGTAACAGCAGACCCTGTATTTACTATGGACAGTATTTCAAAACAGCAAGGACTGGAATTGTTAAAAAAAGCAGGTGTTCCATCAGATAAGGATTTTGTTGGTGTATCTGTCAGAAATTGGAGAGATATGGACGGTTTTATAGATGAATTTGCACAGCTTTGCGATATGATTCATAAAAAATATCATAAAACAATTATATTTATTGTCATGCAAGTACCTCATGATATTAAAATCAGTCAAAAAGTACAAAAGCGCATGAAAACAAAATCTTATTTACTTAAAGAAAATTATTCTCCTTATGAAATTATGGGTATTATAAAGTGTATGGATTTTATATTGAGTATGCGTTTACATACTCTGATATTTGCAGCAAGACAAAAAATTCCTTTGATTGGATTTGTATATGACCCTAAAATTGAGTATTATTTAGAAAAGCTGAATATGCCTTCTGGCGGTAATATTGGAGAATTTAATATGGAAAAGACATTAAAAATGGTAGAGGATATGGTTCAAAACAGACAAAAATATGTGGATATACTGCAAAGAGAGTCTGAACAATTAGAAAAAAGAGCGCATTATAATGAAAAATATTTAATTAAATTATTAGAAAAAGATAGAAAGTAGGTATGTTATGAGAGAACAAATTCATGTGCTTGATGTTCCTTTTGATGTTGTGACATTACAACAGGCAACAGAACGTGTCAAATATTTTTTGAATGAAGAAGGACAGCATATTGTCTGTACGCCTAATCCAGAAATTGTTATGGAGGCTCAAAAAGATGAAATATTGATGAATATATTAAAAGCAGCAGATTTAGTAGTGCCAGATGGTATAGGCGTTGTATGGGCATCACGATACAGTAAAAAAAAATTAACAGAAAGAGTTGCGGGATATGATTTAGTACAAAATATATTTGAAAAAATTCAAAATACAGAGCATAGTGTATATTTTTTTGGTGGCGCACCAGGTGTTTCGCTAGCAGCAGCAAAAAAAATGAAACAAAAATACCCTGATTTGAAAATTGTTGGAGGACATAATGGTTATTTTGATGAAAAAGAAGAAAAACAGATATTGCATGACATAAAAAAACTTTCTCCGTCAATACTATTAGTAGGGCTGGGCGCACCAAAACAAGAAAAATGGATTTATGATAATATTCGTCTAACAAATGTGAAAGTTGCCATAGGTGTAGGAGGTAGTTTTGATGTGATGTCAGGAAAAACAAAAAGAGCACCTGCTATATTTTGTAAATTAGGATTGGAATGGCTTTATAGGCTGCTTAAACAGCCAGCACGCATTATGCGTATGATGAGATTACCTAAATTTGTGTTAGCTGTGCTAAAAAAACAAATATATAAAAAAATAAAAATTTGACAGAATAATACAAAAATAATATTACAATAAAGGGAAGTGTATACTTGCAAAAAGAAAATAAATCAATTTATTGCCTTATATTAATAGGTGTTATGATTATGGCAGCAGGGATAGAAGTATTTTTTGCACCTTCTGGATTTGTTGCTGGGGGAGCAACAGGACTAGGTATTGTGTTGGACGAAATTGCAAAAAAGAATTTTGGTTTTACAATACCATTGTGGCTTGTAAATATATTGTGGGATATTCCATTATTGATATTGTCAAGAAAAAAAATAGGTACTGTTTTTTTTAAACGTACTGTATTTGGTTGTATTGCATTTTCTATAGCACTTTTTATAGCAGAATTTTTACCTGTTTATAAAGGAGATTTGATATTGATTTGTCTTTTTGGGGGAACTTTTGTAGGAGTTGGCGCAGGGCTTGTATTAAGAAATATGGGGGCAACAGGCGGAACAGATTTAGCAGCCGCTTTGATACATGAAATATTTCCTAAAATTTCTGTGGCACAAAGTATATTTGTATTAGATAGTATTATTATATTGCTGGGTATGGCTATTTTTGGTATAGAACAAGGTATGTATGCCATTGCTTCGGTGTTTTTAACAAGCAAATGGGTAAATGCTATATTACAGGGAGTTTCAATTTCTCGAGGTGCATTGATTATTTCTAAAGAGTGGAAACAAATTGGCAATACATTACTTCAGCAAGCAGATAGAGGTGTGACTGCATTTCATGGTAAAGGACTATATTCTAATGAAGAAAAAGAAATATTACTTTGTGTATTTACTGCAAATGAATTGGTAAAAATAAAAGAAATTGTATCAGAAATTGATAAAAATGCATTTGTGTTGATTACAGATGTTACAGAAGTGTTGGGAGAGGGATTTCATGAAATGTAAAATAATGTATAAATGATAGAGTAGATAAAGGGCTTTTATAATAAAATATAAAAGCCTTTTGGTATGTTATAGAGTATTACATAATATTACAAATGCTGTAGCATATGTTTGACAGTGAGAAAGAGAAACATGAAATTGATAGTTTAAAATATCCATTTGTTTTAATATACATTGTAGTTTAGAAGAAATATTGATAAATGGTTTATTATTTTCATTATGAATTACTTCTATATCAATAGGTGAAAATCCTCTAAAACCAGTGCCTATTGCTTTTGCTGTTGCCTCTTTTGCACAAAATGTCGCTGAAAGGGTTTCTGTATGACTACCTTTATCATAGAAATATTGTATTTCATTTTTTGTAAATATATTTTGCATAAAAGACTTTTTTTGTATTGCTTTTTCTATACGTGAAATTTCTATAATATCTGTACCAATACCATATATCATAATCATTATCCTTTCTAAAATATGATTTTGATATTGATTGTATCAATAAAATCGTATTTTTTCTATAAAAAAATGAAAAATTTTTTCATAACTGTATATAAAACGCACAAAATAAAAATATTTGTCAAATTGATACTTGAAATGGATAGAAATATGTGATATATTCTTTGTTGCAAAGACAAATGTTTTTGATACAAAAACATAAGGAGGATTTTTATGAAGGAAGAACAAAATTTTTATATTGTTGATAAAAGTGTTCTGCCAGAGGTTTTTTTGAAAGTAATGGAAGTAAAAAAATTACTAGAAAGCGGAAAAGAACGCACAGTACAAGATGCTGCGGTAAAAGTAGGTATTAGCAGGAGTGCTTTTTATAAATATAGAGAGGCTATTTTTCCGCTTTATGAAAATACACGAGGGAAAACAGTAACCATATCTATGAATTTAGACCATACACCTGGGTTACTTTCTTCTGTATTAAATGGCGTGGCAATGTATGGTGCAAATGTTTTGACAATCAATCAGACCATCCCTATCAATGGTATTGCAAATGTAACATTAACTATTGAAACAAATGAATTATTAGGAGATTTGGCTGGTATGATGAAAAAAATAAAAACAACAGAGGGAATACAATCTCTTAAAATTATTGCAAGAGAATCTTAAAAAAAATATTACAGTACAATATATATGATGTTTGTTTACATTTAGCAACTTTTTGCAAAAATAAATATTTTTACTTTTTTTATTTTATAATGTAAAGTATGTTGTACTGTTTATATAAAAAATATCAATAAAGAAAGGATAAAAACTGCATAGATTATGTGGTAATTTGGTGAAAAAAATGGTGAATATAGCAATATTAGGTTTTGGTACAGTAGGCTCTGGTGTTTATGAAGTAGTGACAAAAAATAATGAAGTTATTACCAGAAAAGCAGGTATGGAAATCAATGTAAAATATGTATTAGATTTAAGGGAATTTCCAGAGCATGAAGTGAATAAAGTATTAACACATAATATAGATGATATATTAAATGATGATAGTGTGCAGGTAGTAGTAGAAGTAATGGGGGGTGTAGATGTACCATATCAATTTGTAAAAGGTGCATTAGAAAAAGGAAAACACGTAGTCACATCAAATAAAGCATTGGTTGCAGCAAAGGGTCCAGAACTGCTTCATATTGCAAAACAGAAAAATGTTAATTTCTTATTTGAGGCAAGTGTTGGAGGCGGTATTCCAATATTGCGTTCTATGAATCGCTCATTGACAGCAGATGTAATATTGGAAGTAATGGGTATATTAAATGGTACTACAAATTATATATTGACAGAAATGACAGAAAATGATTTAGCATTTGATGATGTATTAAAAACGGCACAAGAATTGGGATATGCCGAAAAAGACCCTACAGCAGACGTAGAAGGTTATGACGCTTGCCGAAAAATTGCAATACTTTCTTCATTGGCTTATGGCAAAACAGCTAATTTTGAGGAGATTTTAACAGAAGGTATTACAAAAATTACAAAAACAGATATTTGCTATGCAAAAAAATGCAAATCTGTGATAAAATTAGTAGGTGTCAGCAAAAACAGTCCAGAAGGTATTTCTGCTTTTGTAGCGCCTATGCTTTTGCCTAAAAATCACCCTCTTTCTAATGTAAATGGTTCTTTTAATGCCATATTTGTAAAAGGAAACATGGTAGGAGATTTAATGTTTTATGGCAGAGGAGCAGGCAGCCTGCCTACAGCAAGTGCAGTAGTATCTGATGTGATTGCAGCAGCAAGACATAAACATTTGCACGTAGATGTAGACTGGACAGCAGAAAAAATGGAAATTCTTTCTAATGACCATATGGAAGTAAAAGCATTGGTTAGAATTGCAGGAGGAGAGGCAGAACAGAAAAAAGCACTTGCATTATTTAAAAATGGGGAAATCATTACAATAAATGAGGCAAAAGACGAATTTGCTGTGATTACAGGTATAGAAACAGAAAAAACATTATCAGAAAAAATAGAACAGCTTTCTAAAGATATGGAAGTAAGAAACAGAATTAGAATGGAGGCTTCAGAATGATGCATATAAAAGTGCCAGCAACATCTGCAAATATGGGTCCAGGATTTGATAGTATTGGTGTTGCATTGGAATTATATAATCATTTGTGGTTTGAGGAAATAGAGCAAGGTGTAGAAATTATTGTTAAAAAAGAGCATGAAATTAAAATTCCTACCGACAAAAACAATTTGATATATAAAACAATGGTGGATTTTTTTGCAGAAACAGGCAATGTTATGCCAGGTGTTAGATTGATACAGAAAGATGATATTCCTATGGTGAGAGGGCTTGGAAGTAGTGCCGCTTGTATTGTGGCAGGACTTCTAGCCGCAAATCATATGTCAGGGTGTCATTATAGCAGAGAGCAATTAGCACAAATTGCGGCAAAAATAGAAGGACACCCTGACAATTCTAATCCAGCATTATTTGGAGGTATGGTAGTAGGTGCATTAGACCATAATGAAATGCGTCATGTAAAGTTAGATTTGCCAAAAGATTTAGTTTTTGCTATTATGGTGCCAGATTTTCCTGTTTCGACTGAAGATTCCAGAAAGGTTTTACCTGATATGTATACAAAAGCAGATGCAATATTTAATGCGTCAAGAGCTGCACTTTTAGTAGCGTCAATTTATGCAGGAGATTATGAAAATCTTGCTATGGCAATGCAAGACCGTATTCATCAGCCTTATAGAAGCCAGCTCATACCAGATATGGATAGAATATTTAAAGCAGCTAAAAATTATGGTGCATTAGCAAGCTATTTAAGCGGCGCAGGTTCTACATTGATGGCAGTACTGACAGATGATAAAGCAGAAGTATTTCAGCAAAAAATGGCAGCATATTTAAAAGCAATTCCAAATGAATGGCAACTGACATTGCTGAAGCCTGATACAAAGGGCGCTCAGCTCATTGCAGAATGACAGGAGGTTATATAATTGTTAATTGTACAAAAATTCGGCGGCAGTTCTGTTGCCAATAAAGAGCGTATATTTAATGTGGCAAAAAGAATTATTGATACCCATAATGCAGGAAATGATGTTGTTGTTGTGCTTTCTGCACAAGGAGATACAACAGACGAATTGATTGAAAAAGCACATGAAATTAATCCAAATGCATCAAAAAGGGAATTGGATATGCTTCTTTCTACAGGAGAGCAACAGTCTGTGGCATTAATGGCAATGGCAATCAACAGTTTGGGAGCAAGAGCAATTTCTTTAAATGCTATGCAGGTAGGTATTGATACCACATCTACATATGGAAATGCTCGCATTAAAACAATCAGTAGAGGCAGAATTGAGCATGAACTGGATAGAAAAAATATTGTAATTATTACAGGATTTCAAGGTGTAAATAAATACGAAGATATTACAACATTGGGTAGAGGTGGCTCTGATACATCTGCTGTTGCTTTGGCAGCAAGATTGCACGCAGATTTGTGCGAAATTTATACAGATGTTGATGGTGTATATACAGCAGACCCAAGAGTGGTAAAAGATGCAAAAAAGCTAAATGAAATCAGCTATGATGAAATGCTAGAATTGGCATCATTAGGAGCAAAAGTACTGCATAATCGTTCTGTTGAAATGGCAAAAAAATATAATGTAAAATTAGTAGTACGTTCCAGTATGTCAAATGCAGAAGGTACAGTAGTGAAGGAGGAATGTAAGGTGGAAAAAATGCTCATCAGCGGTGTGGCAGCAGATAAAGACGTATCCAGAATTTCACTGGTTGGTGTAAAAGATAGACCAGGTATAGCGTTTGAAGTATTTTCTTTAATGGCAAAAGAAAAAATTAGTGTAGATATTATATTGCAGTCCATAGGACGTGATGATACAAAAGATATATCATTTACAGTTGCAAAAAATGATTTAGAAGAAACATTAAAAGTATTAGAAGAAAATCAGGAAAGACTAACAGCACAAAAAATTGTGCATGATGACCAAATTGCAAAATTGTCTGTGGTAGGTGCTGGTATGGCAACCAATCCAGGTGTTGCTGCATTGTTTTTTGAAGCACTTTATGATGCAAATGTAAATATTAGTATGATTTCTACATCTGAAATTAAAATATCTGTATTGATTGATGAAAATGATGTGGATACTGCTATGAATTATGTGCATGATAAATTTAAAACAGCAACAGAAAGCTTAAGAAAACATTAAGCAATTTTTGTAAATATAAAAATATAGTATGAGAGGGACTTTTTGTTATAAAAAAAGTTCCTCTTTTCCATATGATATGCTACTGCAATATTCGAAAAAAACATGGTAAAATAAACAATATATTACAATAAATATCATAATGTGATATAAAAGAAATAGTAATTTATACTTAATAATATTTATTGATAGAAAATAGTTATATTCTCTATTGCATATCGTAATTTAATATGATACATTTAAAAGAAAGTATTATTTTTTTAGAAATAAAATTGTATGATAATAGAATTGATTTTTTTTTGCACCATATTATTTTTGAATAATATGTAACCATATACAAAACAAAATGCACTTTACTAAATTGCTGTAATGTATACAAAGCGTTTTATTTTTAGGGGGAAAGTAACAAAAATGAGAGAAATAAAGGGCATTAAAAAAGAAAGAAGAAAATTATATATACAATTAGTAATAGCATTTATAGTATTTTTTACAGTAGCATCAATGCTTTTTTTGCATTTTCGTAAAGAATTGCGTCAAGGAGAATTGGAAAGATGTTATATTGAATTAAAAATGTTTTCAGAACAAAGTAGCCAAATGATAGAAGTCATATTAAATGATTCTTTAAAAGATATTGAAAATATGACAGTAGATATGATGCTGACAAAAGAATGGGATATTGCAGAAATAGAAGAACAATTAAAAAAGAAAGCAGGAAATATTACATTTTGTTATATTGGTATTGCAGATAAAACAGGACTTGCACAAACAACAGCAAATACACAAACAAATATAAAAAATGAGGAATTTTTTAAACAAGCTATGAATGGTGTAAGTACAACATCGAATTTAATAACAAATCCTCTAAAACAAGGAAATGAATTTGTAAATGCAGCACCTATTTATGAGAACAATGAAATTGTGGGAGTACTTTATGGTGCGATTGATGTAGATAGTTTTTCAGAGAAAGTAAGAACTATAATAGAAAATGAGGAATATTATTTTAGCATTGTAGAACAAAATGGTGATTTTATATTAAATCCTAAAAAAGAAACTCTTGTGATTTCACAAGAAAATTTTTGGATAGATATGTCACAAACGAATCTTTTAGAAAATGATATTGACCATATTAAAATCAATATGGGACAAAATGAAAATGAAATTATGGCTTATGTTTTGCAGGGAGAGCAAAGATATTTATATTATACACCATATGAAAAAAATGATTGGTATACTGTTTCTGTTATGAATCCTCAAGTGATGGATATAAAATTGCATAGAATTAATGTTATGGTGTGGCGACTTTCAGTAGAAATTTTAATTATATTTGCTGTGATATTTTTATGGATATTTTATTTATCTAAAAAAAGCAGAGATGAAATGATACAAATGAATCAAATATTAAAGCAAAATGAAACTAGTTTTGCTATTGCAGTGTCGCAAGGTGTGCAGGTAGTTTTTGACTATGATATTGAAACAAAGCAATTAACATTTCGATATAAAGGAAATGAAAAATATGGTTTTCCTAGACAGTTGGAAAATGTTCCAGAAAGTTTGATACAAAAAGGCTGGGTTGTTTCCAGTTATATAGAAGATGTACGCAATGTATTTGAAAAAATTGGAGAAGGACAGCAAACTGCAAGTAGTGTTATAAAATTAATTAAACCAGATGGTAATTTTGCATGGAGTAAAATTATTGTTACAAATATATTTGACCAACAAAGAAGTAATATTATACAAACAGTAGGCATATTGGAAGATGCAACACAATTAAAAGAAAATACAATCAGAATAGCTGAAGAAATAGAATTGCGCAAAGCAATTACTTCTAATGCTGTAGCATCTTATGAAATTAATATCACAAAAGACTATATTGAAGAACAAAACTTTGATAATATGGAAGAAAAAAACGAAACAGAAAAAAGAAAAATTTATTCAAAGTTTTTATATGATGTCATACAGTTTACTATTTATGAAGATGATAGATTATCTGTTTTGACAACATTTTCAAGAGAAAATTTATTTTATATTTTTTACAAAGGAAAGAGAGCGTTACATTTAGAATATCGTAAAAAAGAGCATGAAAAATATATTTGGGTAGAAACAACAATTCACTTTTTGCAAGAACCAGAATCTGGAGACATCAAGGGATTGATGGTAGTAAAAGACATCAATGACAAAAAGGGAAAAGAAATAGAATTGAAAAAACAGGCAGATATGGATTTTTTGACAGAGGTTTATAATCGTGCTACAACAGAAAGATTGGTTTCACAAGTAGTATCTCAAAAGGTAATAGACGGAAAAGGTGTTCATGCGTTTTTGATATGCGATTTAGATAATTTTAAAACAGTAAATGATACATTAGGGCATCAAATAGGGGATAAAGTACTTGTGGACGCTGCTCATATATTGAAAAAACATTTTCGTCAAACCGATATAATAGGAAGATTAGGGGGAGATGAATTTATTGTATTGATACAAAATATCAATTCTTTTTCAGCGATAAAAAGTACAGTAGGAAGATTGGTAAAAGAATTTGACCAAACATATGGAGAAGGAGATAAAACAGTTAGAATAACCGTTTCTATTGGTATATCGCTTTCGCCTTTACAAGGAAGTGATTTTTTAACATTATATGAGAAAGCAGATAAAGCACTGTATAGAGTAAAAGAAAATGGTAGAAATGGCTTTGCTATATTTGAGGAAGAAGAAAAATAATAAAAGGGACATTGTCTAGTGGCAATGTCCCAAACTGTTGAAAAGTATCAAGAATTCATTTTAAAAATTATGATATTGCTATTGACAAATACATAGTCATTTGGTATATTTATTATAATAAAGTAAATAAGGCTTATCAAGAGTGGTTGAGGGAAAGGGCCCTGTGAAACCCAGCAACCGGCATATTTGTATCGGTGCTAATTCCCCCGCAGTATTGCGGAAGATGAGAGAATTAAAAAAGCCCTTTAGGCTTTTTTTTGTTGCCAATCTCTTTTTAAAAATATTTACTTTTGTGCAAATTATATTTTAAATGGTTTTAAGAGAGGAGCAAAATAATGAGTAGAAGATTATTCACATCAGAATCTGTAACAGAGGGACATCCCGATAAAATTTGTGACCAAGTTTCAGATGGCGTATTAGATGCCATATTAACAAAAGACCCTATGGCAAGGGTTGCTTGTGAAACAGCAACTACAACAGGTATTGTATTTGTTATGGGAGAAATTACAACAAGTGCTTATGTAGATATTGAATCAGTAGTTAGAGATACATTGCGTGAAATTGGATATAATAGAGCAAAATTTGGTTTTGATAGTGAAACTTGTTCTGTTATTACATCTATACATGGACAATCTCCAGATATTGCATTAGGTGTAGACAAAGCATATGAAGCAAAAAAAGGAGAAGATGACAGTCGTTTTGACACAGGAGCAGGCGACCAGGGTATGATGTTTGGTTTTGCTTGTGATGAAACAGAGGAATTAATGCCTATGCCTATTTCTCTTGCTCATAAATTAACAATTGCATTGACACAGGCAAGGAAAAGCGGTAAACTGCCATATTTACGTCCAGACGGCAAATCTCAGGTAACAGTAGAATATGAAGACGATAAACCAGTTAGGGTGGATACTGTTGTTATTTCTACACAGCATAGCCCAGATGTAGAACAGCAAACAATTTATAATGATGTATTAGAGCATATTATTAAAAAAATCATACCAGCAGAATTACTTGACGAAAAAACAAAATATTATATCAATCCAACAGGACGTTTTGTAATTGGTGGTCCACAGGGCGACAGTGGTTTAACAGGAAGAAAAATTATTGTAGATACTTATGGTGGATATGCAGCACATGGTGGTGGTGCTTTTTCTGGAAAAGACCCTACAAAAGTAGACCGTTCTGCGTGCTATGCAGCTAGATATGTTGCAAAAAATGTTGTAGCAAGCGGTATTGCTAAAAAATGTGAAGTACAATTAGCATATGCCATAGGTGTAGCAAAACCTGTTTCTATATTGGTAAATACATATGGTACAGCAAAAATTTCTGATGAAGAAATTACAAAAATTATACAAGATAATTTTGATTTAAGACCAGCAGCAATTATAGAAACATTTGACTTGCGTCGTCCAATATATAAACAAACAGCGGCTTATGGTCATTTTGGCAGAACAGATATTGATTTGCCTTGGGAAAAAACAGATAAAATAGATGTATTTAAAAATGCTGTAAAATAATTATATTCTTTTTCAAAATAATGAGGAACTTTATTTTTGATTTTGTTCTACAATGATAAAATTTTTGTTGAAACACCCTTGATTTTTTAAATCAGGGGTGTTTTTTTTTCAAAAAGATGATACAATGTAAGATATGCTATATTTAACAATTTGAGTAATATATTTCATTTTATATAAAAATATAATACATTAGGAGGTGTGGAATTGGAACAAGAAGTATTACACGGCACAGTAGAAGATATTATTTTTCAAAATATAGATACAGGTTATGCAGTTTTTACTGTTTCGGAAGAAGAAACAGAAACTACTTGTGTTGGTGTTGTTCCTCACATCCATGAAGGAGAAAGCGTTGCGATTTCAGGCTATTGGACGATACACGCAACATATGGAAAACAATTTCAAGTACAAAATTATGAAAAAACCATTCCTACAACAGAAGAAGGTATTATAAAATATCTTGCCTCTGGTGTAATAAAAGGAATTGGACATAAAACAGCAAAAAAAATTGTAGAAAGATTTGGAGAAGATAGTTTTCAAATAATAGAAGAGCAACCAGAAAGATTGGCAGAAATTAGAGGAATTACACTAGAAAAAGCACAAAAGATAAACGCATTGTTTCAAGAGCAACATGAATTAAGAAAAGCAATGCTTTTTTTGCAGGATTTTGGCGTAACACCAGCCTATGCTACCAAAATATATAAAAGATATAAAGATAAAACATTTGATATTATTAAAAATAACCCTTATCGCATTGCAGATGATATTTTTGGTATTGGCTTTAAAATGGCGGACAAAATGGCATCAGCGGCAGGTATTCCATTTGATAGCCCTTATAGAATTTGTGCAGGTATAAAATTTGTGCTAAATCAAGCGTTAGGAAATGGTCACGTTTATTTGCCTATCACATTGCTTACACAGCAAACAGAAGAATTACTTCAGCTTTATCAGATTGATATAGAACAGTATTTAAAACAAATGCAGATTGATAATCAAATTTGGTTAGAAAAAAGAGAAGAACAATATAATGTTTATTTAGCACCTTTTTATTATGCAGAAATTGCTACGGCAAAAAAATTGTTGGAATTATCTCAGGATTATGAATCAAAAAATAGTGCAGATATAGAAAATGCTATTAAAAGGGTAGAAGAGCAAACAGGTATGACACTGGCTGAACAACAAAAACAGGCTGTAATAGATGCTATGACAAATGGTGTATTGATTATTACGGGAGGTCCTGGAACAGGAAAAACGACAACAATCAACACCATTATACAAATATTAAAAGAAGAAAACTATGATATTGTTTTAGCTGCACCAACAGGTAGAGCTGCAAAAAGAATGACAGAAGCAACAGGCATGGAAGCACAGACAATACACAGAATGTTAGGCATCAATTTTGTAAATGAAGATAAACGTAAACAAACATTTGATAAAAATGAAGAAAATCCTATTGATGCAGATGTCATTATTATTGATGAATCATCTATGATAGATATTGCGTTAATGCATAGTTTTTTAAAAGCGGTAAGTATAGGAACAAGACTAATATTGGTGGGAGATGTAGACCAATTACCCTCAGTGGGTGCTGGCAATGTATTAAAAGATTTGATTATGTGCCAAAAACTGCCTATCGTAAGGTTAAATCAAATATTTAGACAAGCACAGGAAAGTGCAATTATTATGAATGCTCATAGAATCAATCAAGGACAAACACTTGTATTAAATGAAAAAGAAAAAGATTTCTTTTTTGTAAAAAGAGCATATAGCGAAGATATTGTAAAGACGATTGTGGAATTGGCAATTAGACGCCTGCCTAATTTTTTGTGTTGTGACAGTATCAATGATATACAGATATTAACACCTATTCGCAAAAGTCCTATAGGGGTGTATCATTTGAATGAAGTATTACAACAGGCATTGAATCCTCCTGATGAAAATAAAAAAGAAAAGGTATTTAGAAATGTTGTATTTAGAGAAGGCGACAAAGTGATGCAGATTAAAAACAATTATAATATTGTTTGGAGAGTGTATAATCATTGGGGAAAAGTAACAGATGAGGGTGTAGGGGTATTTAATGGAGATGAAGGCAGAATCACATATATTGATGAGGTAAACGAAACATTACAAGTGACATTTGAGGAAGAAAAATGTGTAGAATATGATTTTACACAGTTAGAAGAATTGGAACTTGCTTATGCTATTACCATACACAAATCACAAGGTAGTGAGTATCCTGTTGTGATTATACCTATACACAATGGTCCGCCTATGCTTATGACTAGAAATTTGCTTTATACAGCTGTTACCAGAGCAAAAAAATTAGTTGTACTTGTAGGATTAGAAGATAGAATTTCTGCTATGGTGGCAAATAATAGGGAAATCAATCGTTATTCCAGTTTGTGCTGTCGATTGCAGGATTTATATAAATTTTTGGAATATTAGTGATAGATTACTGATATCAGTATGAGAGGGTGTATTTAAAATGCGTTTATTCTATATGTTTCTACAATGGTTTTATCCCCCTCGCTGTATATTGTGTGGCAAAATTATGAAAATAGGTGATGAAAGTATATTATGTGAACATTGCCAAAATACAATACATTGGAAAGAAGGAAATGTCTGTCAAAAATGTGGTTGTAGTGTATATACAAGTGAAAAATATTGCAATAGATGTCAAAAAGCAAATTTTGTATTTGAAAAAGGCATTGCTGTATTCTCTTATCAAACAATCAGACAGACTATATTTCATTTTAAATTTCGATATTTTAAAAGAGATGCCATACCTTTAGGCAAAATAATGGGAGATTATTTACTAACATATTATCCAGAATGGAAAGAAAAAGTGGAATTAATTATTCCTGTTCCTATGTTTGAAAAGAAGCAAAAAATAAGAGGATTTAATCAATCTGAATTACTTGCAGAAGTATTGGCGGAAAGAATCCATAAACAATGTAGTAAAAATAATTTAAAAAGAATACGTAATACAACACCTCAAAATACTTTAAATGCAGAGCAAAGAAAACAAAATTTAAAAGGAGCATTTGCTCTGGAAAATAATCAGGAAATTGATGGAAAAACAATATTGCTTATAGATGATATTTTTACAACTGGCACAACTGTAAATGAATGTGCTAAAATACTTTATCATAATGGTGCGAAAAAAGTGTTGTTTTTTGCACTTTGTGTAGCAGAAGGAGAATAAAAATGATAGCAATATGATTGACATTTTTGTTTGTTATGTCAAAAAATGGAAATATTTGTTATCAATTTTTAAGGAGTGTGTCAAAAACACTTCTTTTTTTTTTGTTGTTGTCATGGTAGAATGAATATACATTTTAAAAAAAGAAAGGGTGCTTGTATGAGTAAAGCAGACGACATATTTATAGAAAATTGTAAAAATATATTGGAAAATGGTTATTCCTCTGAAAATGAAAAAGTGCGTCCTCATTGGGAAGATGGTACACCTGCCTATACTATGAAGTGTTTTGGTGTTGTCAATCGATATGACTTATCAAAGGAATTTCCATTAATGACACTTCGCTATACAAATTGGAAGGCGGCAATAGATGAAATATTATGGATATGGCAAAAAAAATCAAATAATGTAAATGATTTGAATAGTCATATTTGGGATAGCTGGGCAGACCAAAATGGTTCGATAGGAAAGGCTTATGGCTATCAACTAGGTATCAAACATCAATATGAAGAAGGCGAATTTGACCAAGTGGATAGAGTACTTTATGATTTAAAACAAAATCCTTACAGCAGAAGAATTATGACCAATATTTATAATTTTAGTGATTTACATGAAATGAATTTGTATCCTTGTGCTTACAGTATGACATTTAATGTAACAGGGAAAAAATTAAATGCAATATTAAATCAGCGTTCACAAGATACATTAGTAGCAAATAATTGGAATGTAGTACAATATTCTGCTTTACTTATGATGTTTGCTCAAGTAAGCGGCTTGGAGGCAGGAGAATTGATTCATGTAATTTCAGATATGCATATTTATGACAGACATATTTCATTGGTAAAAGAATTGTTACAAAGAGAGCCAAAACAAGCACCAAAAGTAACATTAAATAAAGAAATTAAAAATTTTTATGATTTTAAAGTAGAAGATTTTATTGTTGAGCAATATGAATATGGAAAATCAGTAGGTAAAATACCTGTTGCAATATAATAAAGAGGTGAAAAAATGGACTTAATTGTATCAGTAGATGAAAACTGGGGAATCGGAAATAATGGACAGCTTTTGGCAAAAATTTCATCAGATTTAAAGCGATTTCGTAAAATGACAACAGGCAATATTATTATTATGGGTAGGAAAACATTAGAATCTTTTCCAGAAGGAAAGCCTTTACCTAACAGAATTAATATTGTCATGACACACAGTCAGGAGTATACTTGTGAAGGAGTGAAAGTGTGTCATAATGTGCAAGAAGTACTCAGAACAATACATAAGGAAAAACAAAAATATGTTTTTGTAGTAGGAGGTGCAAGTATTTATCAACAGTTTTTACAGTACTGTGAAAGAGCTTACGTTACAAAAATATATCAAACATTTGTTGCAGATACCTATTTTAAAAATTTAGATAAAGATTATCATTGGAAACTGATAGAGCAACAACCAATTCAGGAGGAAAATGGTATAAAATATGCTTATTTGACATATGAAAACCAGCAATATCAGCAAAATGCAGTGAAACAAAAAATTGTATAATAAATTTTTGTATGAAAGACTTTAAGATATATATTTTGGGCAATAAAATTTTTAAATATTGGGGGAAACAATAGGGGCAATTGTTTCATATAACATAAAGGAGGTTTCTTATATTATGAAAAAATTTTTAGCCACAATAGCATTGTGTATTTCATGTATATCTGCAATCAGTATTGTACCTGTGTATGCTGAAGATAGCATTACAGTAAATTATGAAGGAAATACCATTTCTTTTGACACAGCACCATTTTTAGAAAATGGTACAACAATGATTCCTATGAGGGCGATTGCTGAAAAAATGGGTGCAGAAGTACTTTGGTCGCCTTCTTCTAAAGTTGCCACAATTAAAAGAGGACAGGATATATTAGAAATTCCAGCAGGAGGAACCGTTGCAGAAAAAAATGGAGAAGATATATTGTTAGATATGCCTGCAAAAGTAGTAAATGGACGTGTTTTTGTGCCATTACGTTTTGTAGGAGAACAATTAGGCTTAAATGTAGTTTGGGATAAAGAAACAAAAACCATTGCTTTAACAGAAAAAGCAGAAATACCAAAAAAAGTTGCAACAACACAATATACAAGTAAAAATGAAAATTATAGTATTACATTGCCTGGAGAAAATTGGAAAGAAGAATATTCAGATTTAGAAAACACCATTATTGCAGATTCTACTGAAGGAGAACTTTCTGTATTGGTTTCTAATTTTGATAAACAAGAGTTAAAATTATCTGGTATACAAACAGCACAAGAATTTGCAAAATTTAATAAAGAAAGTGCTTACTATGCAGTATATGCTATGGGTAAAGTAACAGAACAAAATATTACATTAAGTAATATGAATGTAGTGGGAGCAGACGAAATTATAGTGGAAGAAAATGATATTGTATCAAAAGCATTTTTTGTATATGCTGAAACAGAAAGTCATTATTTTGTTTGTGCTATTACAGGAGAACAAGAGTTATATGATAAATATATTTCTTCTTTAAAAAATGCTTTACAAACAATAAAATAAAAAACCAATATATAGTTATAGACTTTATGAAAAAAACAAGTTATAATGTTTTAGAGCCTATTAAGGGTAAGAAATTACATACATGAGGAGGAAGAAACAAAATGAAAAGATTTTTAGCAGCAATGACATTAGGTATGGTATTAGTAGTAGGTACTGTTTCCGTACAGGCAGCAGATTTATCTGTAACAATGAATGGAACAGCAATTACATTTGATGCACAGCCTTTTATTGAGCAAGGTATTACATTAGTGCCTATGCGTGCAATTATGGATACTTTAGATGCATCTGTAGAATGGGACGCAGCAGCAAAAACTGTAACAGCTACAAAAGGTGATAAAACAGTTGTTTTAACAATTAACAGTAAACAAGCTATTGTAAATGGACAGGCTATGGAATTAGATGTAGCAGCTAAAATTGTTGAAAACAGAACTTTTGTACCAGTAAAATTTATTGGTGAACAATTTGGCTTAAATGTAGAATGGAATGGCACAGATAAAGTAGTTGCATTATCTGAAATTGTAACAAATCCAGTTGCTCCAGAAGATGAAACAACACCAGCAGAAGGTGAAACAACACCAGCAGAAGGTGAAACAACACCAGCAGAAGGCGAAACAACACCA
>CAJUNT010000027.1 GCA_910587735.1 uncultured Clostridia bacterium | reverse complement strand
ACAGTCCTTTATTAATTGCAATACTTTTTTTCATTTTTTTCAAATTTTTTTCAAATTGCAAATACTATAATATTATTTTAAACGATTCTATCATTTTAATACATTTTTTTCAAAAAATATCATAAAGGTCTTTTCTGTTTGTTCTAAAGACATATTATTTTCATAAACCATATCATAATCATATTGTTCTACCATATCATCTGCACAATTTCCATAAATTTTATTTTTTTCTTCTTTTCTTGTTACAAGTAAAGTTTTACACGCAATTCCTTTTTCTGTTGTATATTGAAGAAACTTTTTTATTTCTTTTATTTCTCTAATATGTATAAAAAGTACATCATATTCATTCAATAAAAATGATTCCATTTCCTTTTTTAAGTATAAAAAAGGTAAATCATTATAATCTATAAACAATTTTTTCAAATCTGCTAAAAACTTTCTATCTTTATTTTCTTTTCCACCTTTCCAACCTCCTATTTTAGCAATCTCTTTAATTGGTGTAATAGAAGATATATTTTTTACAGCATACTTTTTACCAATAATATTACATAATGTATCTTTTCCTACACCACCCTTTCCATTAATAATCACAACTCTTTTTTCCATAATAAATACCTCTTTATTTTATCAATTACTATAATTAAAAAAATATTTCTGCATCTTTTTCTACATATCTTAAATTATTCTCCAATCTTTCAACCAGTTTTGAAAATTGTGGATTTTTCACTACTCTAGCATTTTTAGTACAACATTTTACACAAGCAAAGCAAGATATACATTTTTCCCCATTTGTTAAAAATGTATTTTTATCAATCGCTTCTACTGGACATTTTTTTACACAGCTTCCACACTGACTACATTTTTCATTTGGTTGTGGTATCAATGAAATAGCACGATATTCACAATAAGGATAATTACCTTTTACTTCTAAACTTTTAGTATATTGCTCTTCCTCATTTTCTTTAATATATTTTGCTAATTGTTCTATTTTTAAAATATCATTTTCATTTGGTCTATTTGTGCCCACATATTCAGAATAAGTATGCTCTCCTATAAAAGCACCTGCTGAAATTACACAAAAACCTTTATTTTCACAAATATTTTTTAACTCCAATAATGCATCATCATATTCTCTATTTCCATATGTTACAATACAAACTGCTAATGTATGGTTACCTCTTACATTTTCAAACAAATGAATATTCGGTAATCTGCCCGCATAAACTGGTGCTGAAAATATTACAATATCATTTTCTGAAAATACAATATCATTTTTTCTATTTTCTTTTTTTGTAAAATCTAGTATATCAAAATTTTTATCTATTTTTTCAGCCAGCAATGAAGCATACTTTTTAGAATTTCCTGTTGGACTAAAACAAGCTACTGTTACTTTTTTCATATAAAGTCGAATCTCCTTTTTATAATTAATAATTACTTTTTTAACGTTTTTAAATATATTTTATATTCTTCTTCTACTCTGGTAGATTCACACGCTTTTTGTATTGCTTTATTCCATATCCACTTATCTAATGCAGATTTTTTAAAATATTGTTCTGTTTTTTTTGGAAACTTTACCCATGTTGTAGCAATCAGCCATGCTTGTGCCATTTTCACATAATAAAATTCATTTTTTACTGTTTCGCAGCGTTTAAAAACCTTTTCAATATATTCCTCTTCTAAATAATAAGAAAGCATTATAATCAATCCAACCCTTATTATCCAGTTATTTTTGGAACGTAAATATAATGTAATATGATTCCAAAATGCTTGTTTATTATTTTGTACTTGTTTTTTTATATTTGTACAAAACGTATCACAAATTGCCCAACTATCTATTTTTTTTATAAAATCATTCATTTCCATTAAAAAATCAGTATATTCCATAGTGCTTGTACCAATTACAATACCCAAAAGAACTACTTCCTCATGATATACAGGAATAGATGTTTTTATAAAATCCATATAATTTCCTTTTACTATCTCTTTTGCAATTTTCTTCAGTGTAGGCATTCTTACACCAATTATTTGCCTTTCTCCCTTTACTATCTTTTGATGAAACAGCCTATATTGTTCTTCTGCCATTTCTTGTAATGCATTTCTCAATTCTTTTTGTTCTTTACTTGTCCATTTTTGTTTTACATAATCCATAACACTTACCCCTCATCATTTGTTAAATGGAATTTATCTAACATATGAAATATTAAACTTAATATCATACCTACTATACAAGCTAATATCATACCACTTAACTGCACACTTGCTAAATTTACTTTTATGCTAGAAAGCCCTGTAACAAATATTACAGAAGTCAATATCAAATTTCTGGATTTTGAAAAATCCACATTAGAATCTACCAATATACGAATACCAGATGTACCTATCATACCATATAATAAAAATGAAATTCCTCCAATTACAGCGCCTGGTATTGTTCCAATCAAAGCAGACAATTTCCCTATAAATGAGCAAATAATAGAGAGTATTGCTGCTCCTGCAATAACATATACACTATATACCCTCGTTACTGCCATTACGCCAATATTTTCACCATACGTTGTTGTTGGTACAGAACCAATAAAACCTGAAACCATTGTTGAAAAATTATCTGCAAATAAAGAACGATGCAATCCTGGGTCTTTCAGTAAATCCCTTCCTATAATTTTACTTGTTACAATCTGATGTCCAATATGTTCTGACGTAATTACTAGTAATACAGGCAACATAATCATAATAGCATTCATATCAAATTTAGGAGATGAAAAATTAGGTAAAGCAAATACAGATGCTTGTTTTACAGACTCAAAATCAACACTATTTGTAGCAATCGCTGCTATATAACCACATAATATAGCAATTAATATAGGAATAACCGATAAAAACTTTTTAAACATTACAGAACCAAATACTGCTACACCAATTGTAATAAAAAATATAATTATATTACTTATCGCAATATTTTCTCCTTCTACTGGCAAAAGTCCTGCATTGTTTGCTGCTGTTGACGCTAACTCTAAGCCAATCAATGCAACAACAGGACCCATTGCTGCTGGTGGCAATACAATATGAATCCAGTCAGAACCAAATTTATAAATTATAAATGATAAAATACAACCACAAAAGCCAACTGACACAAAAGCACCTAAAGCATATTCATATCCAAATTGTTCAATAACGATTGAGGCTGGTGCTAAAAATGCGAAACTGGAACCCAAATAAGCTGGTGCTTTTCTTTTTGTAATAAATATAAAAAGTAATGTTCCTACACCATTCATAAATAATACAATCGCTGAATTGATTCCAAAAAGAAAAGGTACTAGCACCGACGCTCCAAACATAGCAAACATATGTTGTATGCTTAAAGGAATTAATAGCGATACTGGAACCTTATCTTCTACCTGTATAATGCCTCTTTTTTCCAATTTTATAGCCCTCCTTATTATGATAACGAAAGGAAATTATATAAGTTATTTTTTATTAGTAGAAATTATATCATTTATTATATTAGTATGCAATGCTTTATTTATTCAAAACACACAAACCAATTTTTATTTGTATTTATAATTAGGAAAACGAAGTTTTCCATAAAGGTTTTGCCTCGCTTTTTCAAAAGCGAGTGGAGTTTGGGGCAACGCCTCAAGATTTTCTATCTCAAATGATATAGTATATTGTATATCAGTTACTACATAATAATCTGTTATCATAAATATACATAAAATATATTATTGTTATAATATACTACTATATTTTATTAATAATAATCATTTTATATTTCATAAATAGTTTTATTATATTTGTTTAAATTGATTAATTTTTTATACTATTTAAAATATAATTTTGTATTGATAATGTATAAATATCTATTCAAATTATCATTTTATTTGTATCATTTTTTTAATTAAAAAAATATGATTATTTTATTATATTATTTTCAACAAAAATGTAATGATATTTCTCTAAAAATAATATTTTAATGCCTTTATATATAGTATATATTCCACATATTATATTTATTGTATCATAAAAAAACAATACCATTTTTATGCAATATTAAACTTGAAAAAATATATTTCAAGTACTATACTTTAGCACGATAGTGAAGTACTTTCTTTCAGTAAAAAAATGATATTATTATACATACTAAATTCTATAATTACTGAAAAATTTCAAAAGGTACCCACTAAAAAAAGAAAGGAGTATTTTTATGGTTACTTTTTTAATTGGTCTTGCCATACTTTTTGTAGGCGGATTCTTTTATGGTAAATACTGTGATAAAGTATTTGGACCAGATGACAGAGAAACTCCTGCCATCACAATGAACGATGGTGTAGACTTCGTTCCTATGAACAAATGGAAGAATTCATTAATTGAATTACTGAATATTGCTGGAACAGGTCCTATATTAGGACCTATACAAGGTATTTTATTCGGACCTATTGCATTTTTACTGATTCCAATTGGTTGTGTGCTTTCTGGTTCACTTCACGACTATATGTGTGGTATGGTTTGCCTGCGTGAAGATGGAAAACAAATGCCTGCTTTAATCCACAAATATTTAGGTAATAAAACATTTAATGTATATAACATTTTCGTTTGTTTATTAATGCTTCTTGTAGGTGCTGTATTTGTTTATACACCTGGTGATTTAATTGTTGGTTTAATTGGGACAGAAAATGTTGTAACAAATCCTATTGTATGGATTGTTTATGCTGTTATTTTTATTTACTATTTAATTGCGACATTATTCCCTATTGATGCCATTATTGGTAGAGTTTATCCAATATTTGGAATTATACTTTTACTTTCTGCTGTTGGTGTATTTTTTGGTTTATTCATTCATGGATATGAATTAACAGCTTTAACATCAGAAACATTGTCATTTTTCTCTTTACATGATGGTTCTCCAATATTGCCAATATTCTTTGTTACAGTAGCTTGTGGTATTACATCTGGTTTTCATGCAACACAAGCAACATTGATTGCACGTTCTGTAACAAGTGAAAGAGAAGGCAGAATGACTTTTTATAACATGATGATATTAGAAGGCTTTATTGCTATGATTTGGGCAGCAGCCTCTATGGGTATTTATGCAAAAATACAAAATGGATTAATACCTGGAACAGATATGAGTATCGCTGGTACTGCTTCTGTTATCACACTTGTTGCAAGAGATTTGTTAGGTTCTATTGGTGGTGTCATTGCTATTGTAGGTATTATTGTATTGCCAATTACTTCTGGAGATACTGCACTTCGTTCTCTTAGATTGATGATTGCAGAATATTTACATTATGACCAATCCAAAAAATCAAACCGTGTTACATTATCTGGTATTATATTTATAGTATGTGCAGCAATACTTGTATTTGCAAAAGTAAGTACAAGTGGTTTCAATATTTTATGGAGATATTTCGCATTCGCAAATCAAACAATAGCAATATTTGCATTTGCTATGATAACTGTTTATCTTTATGCAAGAAATAAAAACTATATCATTAGTTTAATACCTGGTATGTTTTATGCATTTATTATATCTACATTCATTATCAATGCAAAAATTGGTTTGAATGTACCAATTAATATTGCTTATGTCTGTGGTATCATATTTACAATACTTTGGGCTATATTTACAATTAGTTGCGCTAAAAAATTGAAATTGAAAATGGAAAATAAATTAAATGATGGTGTTAGCAACAGTGTAACGCAATAATTTTTAGTAATATTGCTTAAAAAAACTGTTTCTTTATTTTAAAAAGAAACAGTTTTTTTTATATTTTTTATAAAATTGATACTATATCAAAAATATGTTCTGTTTCCATTTGCAAAAGCATTGAATATATAGTACAATGTATATAAAATTCCAATGCAAATATTTGTTGTTTATAAACAAGACACCCGATTTCAACTGGAAAATCTACAAATCAGAAGGATGGGATGATACATGGAGAAGGACATATTACTAGAAAACGTAGATTTCTTGAAATCAGATTTGGGAAAAAATATTTCTCAGACTCTTTTTCAAAAATTTAAGGAATTAATTCTTTCTGGAAAACTACCAGAAGGATATATGTTGCCAAATGAAAATGTAGTCAGTAATGCATTAGGCATAGGACGAAGTACATTAAGAGAAGCCTACACTGCTTTAGCCGTATTTGGCTTTATCAGACGTTCTAAAGCGGGTACATTTATAAACAATATTGACAATATTGTGAATATTGCCCCTTTTAGTATTACAGTAGAAAATTCAGATTTAAGCGATTTATTAGAATTTCGTTTTATGTTAGAGGCAGAAACAGCAAGTTATGCTGCAAAACGTGCTACTGAAGAGGATATCCAAAAAATATCTGAAAGCTATCAACATATGATAAAATATAAAGATGATGTTAATTTATTTGTAGATTATGATGCACAATTCCATATGTTTATTTCTGATGCTACACATAATAAACTGCTTATTAGCACTATGATTGCAGCAAAGGAGTCCTTTGAACGCTGTATTCGTGTTGCTATGCGTCAATCCTTAACAAAAAATCCACGTGTTATTGATGTAACAATAGATTTGCACGGCAAAATATTAGAGGCTGTAAAAAATAGAGATTATCAGACAGCTTATTCTGCTATGAGAGAACACATTTCTTATGTTAATTTAACTGTAAAATATGGTTAATAATTATGATTGTCAAATGTATTTGTATCATATTGCAAATACATTTGACAATATTTATTATAGTATATAATAAAGTATTTTTTGTGAATCATCTTTTATATTTTAAATATTCTGTTTCATACAAATTATTTCCATAACTATCTATAATTACAATTACTGGAAAATCTTTTACAACTAATTTTCTAATAGCTTCTGCTCCTAAATCTTCATAAGCAACAATATCTGATTTTAAAACATGATTTGCTAATAAAGCTCCTGCTCCTCCTGTGGCACCAAAATATACCCCTCCATATTGTTTCATTGCCTCTATTACATTTTTATCTCTCATACCTTTACCAATCATACCTCTTAATCCAAATTTCAATAATTCTGGTGAATAGGTATCCATACGATAAGATGTAGTCGGTCCCACAGAACCTATTACTTGTGATGGCTTTGCTGGTGCCGGACCTGCATAATAAACAATTTGATTTTGTATATCAAAAGGAAATTTCTTTGTTTTATCATATTCTTCAAGCATTCTTTTATGTGCAGCATCTCTTGCAGTATATATCACACCATCAATACTAACAACATCTCCTGCTTTTAGTTGTTTTGCCTGTTCTATTGTAAACGGCACAGAAACATTCATTTTTATCCTCCTTCTTTCAATTATCATTTTGTTATAATCATACATTACTTTATTAAAAAGCAAACATTTTGAATTTTATTACTTTGTATATTTCAAATAATCACATATCACATCATGCAATTCTATATGTGGATTTTCTTTTAAACTATCATTAGATTTTTCACAAATAACTTTCAATCTGCCAATATCAGCATTTGTATATCCATCTATGAGTTCCATTATTCTAATCATAACATCAGCAGTAATATCATAAAATTTATGCTCTAATAAATACTCATAATTTGAACATAAAGCAATTAATACACAACTTTCCTGAATAGTTGCTAATATTTTTATAAATTCTTTTTGAAATGTATTTCATTCTTGCATAATTTAATCCTCAATTTTTTACTTACTTCAAATAAAAAATATACTAAATTATTTCATGGCAATGTCTTGTTACATGACAGCTAATATTAATAGCAATAGGCATACCAGCAATATGAGTTGCATAACTTTCTATATTCACAGCTAATACTGTTGTATTGCCTCCTAGACCTTGCGGACCAATACCCATATTATTCATTTTTTGTAAAAGTTCTTCTTCCATATCTCTTATATGTTCTTTATCAGAATGACTGCCAATAGGGCGAAGGAGCGCTTTTTTTGCCAAATATGAGCTATATTCAAAACTGCCTCCACACCCCACACCTACCACCATAGGAGGGCATGGATTAGGTCCAGCTTGTTCTACCGTTTCTAATATTGCTTTTTTTGCTCCTTCTATACCATCAGAAGGTTTGAGCATATAAACACGACTCATATTTTCACTACCAAATCCCTTTGGTGCTACTGTAATATCTATTTTATCTCCCTCTACAATATTGGTATATAATATTGCAGGTGTATTATCATTTGTATTTACCCTCAAAAATGGGTCTTGCACAACAGACTTTCTCAAATATCCTTTTTCATAACCTTTTCTAACACCCTCATTTACAGCATTTTGTAAAAGCCCTCCTACAATATGAACATCTTGTCCTATTTCCATAAATATAATTGCCATACCTGTATCTTGACAAATAGGTACTTGATTTTGTTGAGCAATATCTGCATTTTTTGTTAACTGACAAAGTATTTCCCTTCCAATTTGGGATTGTTCTTTCTGTTTTGCTTTTTCTAAAGCATCATAAACATCTTCATTTAAATTACAATTTGCACGAATACACATTTCTGCAATGGTATTTGTAATCAATTCTGTTGAAATCTCTCTCATTATTTTTCTCCTATAAATATTATAACATTTATTGACAACATATTAAAAAAGTGCTTTAATGAAATGTAGTCATTTACATAAATAAAACAAATAAATTTACTCTACATATATCTAGATTATTACATAATAAAACCTATAATTTAGAAAGGGGCTTTTTTATGCTGACATATTTTTTCCCTATTATCATAGTTGTTCTTTCAAACACTTTTTATCATATTTCTTCTAAATCTACATCACAATATGCTAATTCATTTGCATCGCTTTTCATTACTTATACAGTAGCAGCTATTATTACATTTGTATTATTACTTATCAACACTCGTTTTAAATCTGTTTTTCAAACATTTCAACAAGTTAACTGGGCAAGTTTTGTGCTAGGTATTGCCATTATAGGCTTAGAGTTTGGTTATATACAAGCCTATCGTGTTGGCTGGAATATCAGCATATGCTCTCTTATTTGTAGCATTACTTTAGGCATCATACTCTTATTGGTTGGTATTTTGATTTATCATGAGCAAATGACAAAGCAACAGTTCTTGGGTATTATTTTTTGTTTGATTGGTATCTTTTTTATCAATAAAAAATAATTCTTTTGTTGTATTTGTATTTACTTGTCCACATTTTCCACAATTTTTTCCACAGATTTGTTTTTTTTTGGGGATAACTTTTCCCATTCTTCTACGACATCTCTTATAGACTGCATTTCTATATCTGTTGCAGCAATAATATCAGCACACTTTTTTAGTCTTCCTGAAATTTCTTCTGATGTCACATCTGTTTCTTTATAATACAATTTATGTTCCAAACTTGCCCAAAAATCCATAGCGATTGTCCTAATTTGCACCTCAACTTTCACATTCTGCTTTTTTTGAGAAAAAAACACTGGTATTTCCAATACCATATGATAGCTTCTATATCCATTGGGTTTAGGGTGTTTGATATAATCCTTTTCCAATATCACAGTAATATCATCTTGCTTTTTAAGCATATCTGCAACACTATAAATATCATCAATAAATGAACAAATTACTCGAATGCCTGCAATATCATGTAATTGTTCCATAGCATTTTCCACAGATAATTGATATCCTTTTTTATGTAACTTTATTACAATACTTTCCAACGATTTTACACGGCTTTTTAAATACTCAATAGGATTTCTTTCTTTTTGTACTTGAAATTCATTATTCAATATTTCTAATTTTGTTTTTACTTCTTTAATACCACAATCATACATCAACATCATTTCTCTTGTTTCTCTTAAATGACTGTTTATAATTTCTGGATTAATTTTTTTTAAATCAAATGGAGGTTTTTCTCCCATCATTAAATCCTGCATAAAACACCTCTTTCATTATAATATAATAGACAAATATTATAATAACAAATTTTGTTTTTATATAAATTAAAAATTGAAAACTAATTCGTTTTTATACTATACTATATTTAACGCTAAAACAAGTTATAAAGTCTTAAAAAAAATTAAAAATATTTTAACATATCCTATTTTGTATATAACATAAAACCTTTTTATAGTCATACAGAATCAGAAATTTAATAACAATTTTACTAATTTTTTAAATCAAAAACCCTCAGCTATGCTGAGGGTTTTTGATTTTTGATATTTATTCTACATATTGCTCTATATCTTCCTCTTTTTCTGTTTGTTGCTGTAATTCTTCTAGTTCTTGTTCCTCAATTTGTATATCTTGTTCAGAAATTTTAGCCACTCCCACAACATTAACATTCTCATTTACATTTATCAATTTTACACCTTGAGATACTCTACCAAGTGAAGAAATTTCATTTCCTCTTAAACGTATAATGACACCTTCAGAAGTAATCAACATCAATTCTTCATTTTCATCTATCACCAAAACACCCGTCAAAAGTCCTGTTTTATCTGTTAACTGATGAATTTTAACACCTTTTCCTCCACGATATTGTACATTAAAATCCTCTACATTTGTTTTTTTGCCATATCCCTTTTCTGTTACATTAAGCACTTTTGCACCTGCTATTACTTTTACAGCAGAAACAACATAATCCTGCTCTTTTAATGTAATTGCCTTTACACCGATTGCCTGTCTGCTCATAGGGCGAACATCTTTTTCATTAAATTTAATACCCATACCTTTTCTTGTAGCAACTAATATTTCATCATTTCCATTTGTTACAATAACAGAAATCAAACTATCTTCTTCTCTTAAACTAACAGCTGTTAAACCACCTTTACGTATATTTGCAAAATTCATCATATCTGTTTTCTTTATAATACCTTCTTTTGTTATCATTACCAAATAAGTATCCTCTGTAAATTCCTTTACAGGAATCATAGCAGTAATGGTTTCTCCTGCAGAAATCTCAATTAAATTAACAATAGCATTTCCTCTTGCTGTTCTTCCAGCCTCTGGTACTTCATATCCTTTTAAACGATACACACGTCCTCTGTTCGTAAAAAACAATATATAATCATGTGTAGAGCCTAAAAACAAGTCTTTTACAAAGTCCTCTTCTCTTGTATTCATACCCATAATACCACGACCGCCTCTTTTTTGACTTTTATATGTCATAAGAGGTGTTCTTTTAATATAATTTAAATGAGATAATGTAAATACGCTTGTTTCTTCATCAATTAAATCTTCATCTTCAATTACTTCAAAATGATGCATAATTTGTGTGCGACGTTTGTCTCCATACTTTGCCTTTACTGCCAATATTTCTTCTTTTATGACACCATAAAGGAGATTTTCATCTGATAATATCGCTTTATAGCCCTTTATTTTTTCCATCAATTCATTATATTCTTTATCAATTTTTTCATGTTCTAATCCTTGTAAACGGCGCAACTGCATTTCTAATATTGCCTGTGTCTGTACATCAGATAATCCAAAGCGCTCCATCAATTTTAATTTTGCATCATCATAACTATTTCGAATAATGCGTATCACTTCATCAATATTATCTAGTGCAATGCGTAATCCTTCCAATATATGTGCTCTTTTTTCTGCCTTATCTAAATCGAATTGCGTACGACGAGTTACAACATTTTTTTGATGTTTTAGATACTCTTCCAAAACCTGTTTTAAATTTAATACTTCAGGTTTATTATTTACAAGAGCAATCATAATAACACCAAAGCTATCCTCTAATTGCGTATATTTATACAAATTATTTAATACAACACTTGTATTAGCATCTTTTTTTAATTCAATAACAATACGCATACCTTTACGATTAGATTCATCCCTAATATCACTTATACCATCTACTCTTTTTTCTTTTACCAAATCTGCAATTTTTTCAATCAATCTTGCTTTATTTACTTGATAAGGAATTTCTGTTACAACAATACGTTCTCTAGCATTAGACATAGATTCTATTTCAGAAATCGCTCTTACACGTATTTTACCTCTACCAGTGCGATAAGCCGAGCGTATACCATTTCTGCCCATAATAATACCGCCTGTTGGAAAATCTGGTCCTTTTATCACTTCTATCAATTCGTCCACAGAAGTTTCTCTTTTTTGTTGTACATAGTTATCAATCATTTTTACAACGCCATCAATTACTTCCGATAAATTGTGTGGTGGTATATTTGTCGCCATACCAACAGCAATACCAGAAGAACCATTAATCAAAAGATTAGGAACTCTTGCCGGCAATACAGTAGGTTCTTCTACTTCTTCGCTATAATTAGGTATAAAATCTACTGTATTTTTATCAATATCTGCAAGCATTTCTAACGAAATACGTGACATCCTTGCTTCTGTATAGCGTTGTGCTGCTGCTCCATCACCATCCACAGAACCAAAATTTCCATGCCCATCTACTAAAACATATCTCATAGAAAAATTTTGTGCCATGCGAACCATAGCTTGATAGATAGAACTATCACCATGAGGGTGATATTTACCCATAGTATCCCCTACAATACGAGCTGATTTTTTATAAGGTTTATTTGGTTCTAAATTCATTTCACCCATAGAATATAATATTCTTCTTTGCACAGGTTTTAAACCGTCACGAGCATCTGGTAAAGCACGAGATACAATGACACTCATAGCATAGTCGATATAACAATTCTTCATTTCATCTTCTATGTTAATGCCAACTATTTTATCTGTATTATTTGTATTATTCATAAAATGTCCTTTCTGCAATATTACAAAGTACTTAAAAACATTTGATTATCCAAAAAACTTTTTACAAATTCTATATTGTTAATTCATTGGTCATTTCAAAAGTTTTATATATCTAAATTTTGTACTTTCTCTGCATATTCTTGTATAAATTCTCGTCTTGGCTCTACTTTATCCCCCATCAGTCTTGTAAATATTTCATCCGCAGAAACTGCATCTTCCAAATCAACACGTTTCAGTATTCTATGTTCAGGGTCCATTGTAGTATCCCAAAGTTGCTCTGCATCCATTTCTCCTAAACCTTTATAACGCTGTACTTCTTTAATACCATCTCGTCCAATTTTGGCATAAAGGTTTTCTAGTTCTTTATCATCATAAACATAATAATGCTCTTTATTTTTTTCTACACGATATAGTGGAGGTTGAGCAATATAAATATGCCCTGCTTTAATTAATTGAGGCATATGACGGTAAAACAGTGTTAAAAGCAGTGTTCTAATATGTGCTCCATCCACATCGGCATCTGTCATAATAACAATTTTGTGATATCTTAATTTTGTAATATCAAAATCAGTATCTACACCTGTACCAAATGCTGTAATCATATTTTTAATTTCATCACTATTTAATATTTTATCCATGCGTGCCTTTTCCACATTCAGTATTTTTCCTCTTAAAGGTAATATTGCTTGTGTTCTTTGGTCTCTTGCTCCTTTTGCAGAGCCACCAGCAGAATCACCCTCTACAAGATACACTTCACAATTTTTAGGGTCTTTGTCAGAACAATCAGCAAGCTTTCCTGGTAAACGGGAAGTTTCTAGAACACTTTTTCTTCTTACTAATTCTCTTGCTCTTTTTGCCGCCTCTCTTGCTCTAGAAGCAAGCATTCCTTTTTCTACAATTAATCTTCCTATTGTTGGATTTTCCTCTAAAAAATAAGTTAAATATTCATTGATGATACTTTCCACAGCACCTTTTGCCTCGCTGTTACCTAATTTTGTTTTTGTTTGTCCTTCAAATTGTGGTTCAGCAACTTTAATACTAACAATCGCAGCTAATCCTTCTCTTACATCATCACCAGTTAAATTTTTATCATTCTCTTTTAATATGCCAGCTTTTCTACTATAATCATTTATTGTTTTTGTCATACCAGATTTAAAGCCTATTAAATGTGTACCACCATCCGTAGTATTGATATTATTTACAAATGTGTAGATACTCTCATCAGCACCATCATTATGCTGAAATGCAACTTCTACTAAAACACCATCTTTTTCTCCTTCTGCATAAAAAATATTGTCATAAAGTGCATCTCTATGCTGATTAATATACGCAACAAATTCTTTTATGCCACCTTCATAATGGAATGATTTTTGCTGCTGTTTTCCTTCTCTTTCATCTGCTATGCTAATTTTTAATCCTTTTGTTAAAAAAGCAGTTTCTCTTAATCTTTTTTTCAAAATATCAAATTGAAAAACAACATCTTCAAATATTTGTGCATCAGGTTTAAAATGAACATATGTACCATGTTCATTTGTTTCTCCTATTTGTTGTAATTTTGTTACCACATGACCTTTTGCATATTTTTGTTCATATATCTTACCATCCACATAAACCTGTACTTTTAACCATTCAGACAAAGCATTTACAACAGAAGCTCCAACACCATGTAGCCCACCAGAAACTTTATATCCTCCTCCGCCAAATTTACCACCAGCATGAAGTATTGTAAAAACAACTTCTACGGCTGGAATTCCTCTTTGTGCCTGAATGCCTACAGGAATACCACGTCCATTATCTTTTACAGAAATAGTATTATCTTCATGTATTGTAACAAAAATTTCATTACAAAATCCGGCTAATGCCTCATCTACTGAATTGTCTACAATTTCGTAAACAAGGTGATGTAATCCTTGCGTACTAGTAGAACCAATATACATACCAGGACGCTTCCTTACAGCCTCCAATCCTTCCAGAACCTGTATTTGATTTTCGTTGTACTCTGATGACATATTCATTCTCTCCTTAAAAATAACAGGCTATAAAAAAGCCTGTAGGGTACATAAAATATAATTTTATTATACCATTTTTTTCATAATTTCACAAGTAAAAAAAAGCCCTTTATTTCAAGGGTTTTACAGTATATTTATTTTTTTTGCCTTGGTGGCAATAATAATGCTTTTTTGCTAAAATTATTTACTAAAATAAATAATTAAATTATACTATTATTATATAATCCATAAATATATTATAAATACAATATTACCAAAATATTGTATATTTATAATATATTTTTATAAATTTTACAAAAACCAATTATTTGAGTGTAAATTATACAAAATTTTATAAATAATTGTTAAAAAAATATCAATTATGATTCTATTTTTTTAATATTTCCCTTTTCTACATAAAAGAGAGAGGCTTGATTGATATATCTTTTTATACTATCTTCTATTCCTGTACATGTTAATATTGATTGTAGTTCTCCTATACTTTCCATTAAAAAGTTTTGACGCTTTTTATCTAGTTCAGAAAGTACATCATCTAAAAGTAATATCGGTTTTTGTCCTGTTTCCTGTTTTATCAAATCAATTTCTGCTAATTTTGTTGCTAATGCTGTTGTTCTTTGTTGTCCTTGTGAGCCATATAGTTTTACATCTCTTTCATTTATCATAAATAATATATCATCTTTATGAGGTCCTGATTGTGTTGCTCCCATTAAAATATCTCTTTGTTGATTTTTTTTTAGTTTTTCTGGTAATTGATTTTCTACACTATTAGGTTTATATATAATTTTTAGCCTGTCTTTTGCTCCTGTAAGCCTTTTTTGTTTTTCACTAGCTATTTCATTCAACTTTTCTAAAAACCCTCTTCTAGCGCCAATAATGCGCCTTGCAGTATCAATTAACTGTTCATCCCATATAAAAAGTGTATTTTTTTGTGAAGGATTTTTTTGTATTTCTTTCAACAAATTATTTCTTTGCTTTAAAATCCTATAATATTTTTGTAAATCATAATAATATACTATATTCATTTGACAAATTTCCATATCCATAAATTTACGACGTATTACAGGACCTTCTTTGATTAAGTTCAAATCTTCTGGTGAAAATATAACAGCATGGCAAATACCAAATAGTTCTCCAAGCTTTCTAATAGGAATTCCATTTACTGCAATGCCCTTTTTATTATCCTTTTTCAAGTGCACATCAATTTTCTCTATATTATTTTCTTTTCGTATAAATATCTGTATATGACTTTCGTGTGATTCAAATTCTATTAATTGATTATCATTTCTTGTGCGTAAAGAACGTCCAGAAGAACATAAATATAAAGATTCTAAAAAATTAGTTTTTCCTTGTGCATTTTCTCCATAAAAAATATTGATACCATTTTTTAAAAATAATGTCATATCATTTAAATTTCTGTACTTACTTACTGATACTTTTTCTATATACATAAATTCACATCCCAAAATTAAAAATAAAAAGCTACAGATAACAATACTGTAGCCAAATATATTACTGTTTTTCTATAACTTTAAACTTTCCTATATCTTTTACCATTACAATATCTCCATGATATATTTTTTTTCCTCTTTCCGTTGCAGGTACATTATTTACCATTACTTTATTTTCTTTAATATACAATTTTATATCAGAACCTTGACTAATTATCCCTACTAGTTTTAGTAATTGTTGTAACTTTATAAATTCAGTTTTTATTATAATTTCATTCACAATATCTTCTCCTCATTAAAAATATCTAAAATACTATTGAAAACATAAAAAATACTGTTAGTAAATCTGTGAAAAACTTAGTTTTATTAAATAAAATTTATGGTTTATAAACGTAATGGTAATATTAAATAGCGAAATGCCTCGCCTTGTAATGGTTTAATAATGCATGGACTTAATGGTGTTGTAAATTGTATAGAGATAGTCTCTTCATCTATTACACGTAATGCTTCTATTAGGTATTTAGGATTGAAAGCAATTTGTAATGTTTCTCCTTCTAGTTCTATTTGTATCTCTTCATATGCTGTACCAATTTCAGCTTGTGCTTTTACCATTAATTTTTTTTCTGCAATATCTAATTTTACTGGAGTTTTTCTTGTATCTTTAGAAACAAGAGAAGCTCTTTCTAATGTTTGTAGAAAATCATTTGTATTAACACAGAATCGAGTTTTATACTCATCAAAAAAACTTTGTTCATATTTTATATACTCTCCCTCTAAAAGTCTAGAAATTACAATATTTCCATCAATATCAAATACTATATGTTTATCTGTTACATATAATAAAACGTCTTTTTCTTCTCCATTTAATATTTTATGAATTTCAGAAAGTGTTTTTCCTGGAACTACAACTTTTGTTTCTTGTGTATTTTCAACTAAATTTTCTTTTCTAAAAGAAATTCGATAACCATCTACTGATACCATTTGTATACAATTTCTTTTAAATTCTAATAATTCACCTGTTAAAATAGGCTTTAATTCTTCTTGTGAAATAGAAAAAATAGTCTGTCTTATCATATTTTTTAAATCAGATTGAAACATTTTATATTCTTGCTTTTTTTCTACTTTTGGTAATTCAGGAAAATCTTCTCCATTCTGTCCCATAATTTTAAAATCAGAGAAACCACATGAAATAGAAGTTTCATATTTTGAATTTGTTTGTATTAAAACAGTGTCACCATTTACTTTTCTTATAATTTCAGTAAAAAGATGGGCATCAAGAGCAATATTTCCTTCTTCTTCAATAGTAGCTGTAATAGGGGCAGATTGTATACCAATTTCTAAATTAGTAGCTGTTACTATAAATTTCTCTTTTGTTGCTGTTAATAAAATACACTTTAGTATTTCTAGTGTTGTTTTATTCGAAATTGCTTTATTAACAATTGTGAGAGCATTTAATAATAGTTCTCTTGAACAATATAATTTCATAGTTGTGGACAACTCCTTTGTATAAATAAGTAAATAAATAAAAATTAATTTAGTAGTAATAGTAGTAGTAGCTGTGGAAATGTGGAAAAGTTAAAAAAACAGCGAAAATATAAGTAAAATTACTGTGGATAACATTGTGGATAAAAATAGAAAAACTCAAATGTTATCCACATTATCCACAGGTGATTAAATTTTTCTAAATTTATCCACAAAAATTCCACAGGAATTCCACAGTTTTATTGACCTTTAATTTGCCTTTCTAATTCAGATATTGTTTGTTGTAAAGAAGGATCCTTTTTTAAAGATTTTTCAATTTTAGAAACGGCATAAATTACTGTTGTATGGTCACGATCTCCAAAATGTTTACCTATTTTAGGTAAAGATATATCTAATAATTTTCGGCAAAGATACATAGCAATTTGTCTTGGAAATGCAATATTTTTTGGCTTTTTACTACTTTGGATATCTTCTACATGAATATTAAAATAATTGGCAACAACTTCTTGTATAATATGAGGTGTAATTTGTATAGAAGCCTTTTCATTAAAAATATCTTTTAAAGCCGTTTCAGCTAGTTCTATAGAAACAATTTGATTTGTCAGTGTAGCATAAGCGACAATACGAGTTAAAGCCCCTTCTAGCTCTCTAATATTTGAAACAATACTTTTTGCTATAAAAGCCATTACTTCATTTCCAACAGGAAGACGTTCTGTATCAACTTTTTTTCGTAATATAGCAATACGTGTTTCATAATCGGGTGCTTGTATATCAGCAATTAGACCCCATTCGAATCGACTTCTTAAACGATCTTCTAATGTTTTTATTTCTTTAGGAGGTCTGTCGCTAGATATAATAATTTGTTTATTTGATTCATGAAGAGCATTAAATGTGTGAAAGAATTCTTCTTGTGTTCCCTCCTTTTTCGATATAAATTGAATATCATCTATTAATAAAACATCAATATTACGATATTTGTTACGAAATTCTTCATTTTTGTTATTTTGAATAGAATTAATTAATTCGTTTGTAAATGTTTCGCTAGTAACATATAGTACTTTAGTAGATGGATTTTTATCCAAAATATAGTGGGCGATAGAATGCATTAAATGTGTTTTTCCTAATCCTGAATTACCATATAAAAATAAAGGATTATATGCTTGAGCAGGAGATTCTGCTACTGCTAAAGAAGCAGCATGTGCCATACGATTACTATTTCCGACAACGAAAGAACTAAATATGTAGCGAGGATTTAAATTGTTGGCAGAAGAAGTTGGTATAGCTAAAGACAAATTTTTAGGTATAGGAGGTAGATGCTCATCTGTAATAATTTTTATTTCGTAATCTCTATTTGTAACAGTTTTTATAGCACTACGAATTAAAGATAAATACCTTTTCTGTATCATACCCCTATAAAATGGATCTCCAATTTGTAATATGAAAGAATCTCCTTCTATTTTATATGGAACAATAGGCGAAATCCAAGTTTCAAAAGTAACAGGAGAAGAACTTTCTTCTTCTATGATTTTTAAAGCTGCATTCCAATATTCATTTATTTCGTCCATAGTTTTCCTCCTGTAAATAATTTTATAATTGTGGATAAATATATAATAATTGTGTAAAAATTGTGGATAACTTTAATAAAAAGATAACAAATAAAATATTATAAACAAAATCCACAGAAAAAATTTTTTTTTTATTAACAAGTAATAAATGTATATAAATCAATAAAAATTTAATATAGTTGTGTATAAAAAGTGGATAACTTTTGAGTTATTCACATAGTTATCCACAAATTTTTGTAGTGTGAAAAAATAAATTGTGGATAAAGTGAATTTTCTGGATAACTTAGTATAGCAAAAGAATGAAAAGTTATCAACAGCTTTTCTAATATATCTCTAAAAAAATTTAAAAAATATAAAATAGAAACAAAATAATATGTATTTTTATTTCTATATTTTAGTAGGGATTAAAAACTTATTGACAGAAAAATAATAAATTCACAGTATTCACATGGTTATCCACAATGAAATAATATTTTTGCAAAACATTAATTTGTAAATTAAAGATATAAAAGATATCATAAAAAGTAGATAATTGTATAAACTTTGATAAAATATTAACAAATTATTGTTAATATTTTATCTATAATTTTATTACTGATTTTATTTCAAATGTAAATTTGTTTAGAAGTAATTAAAAATGAAATATTGTGATTAGAACATAGAATATATACAATGACTTTAGATTAGTATATTTTGTTATTGAAGTATTTTAAAGGAATCATACAAACATATTATTTTTTATAATTATAAAAGTATTGTTCTATTTATGGAAAAAAGCTATTTTTTCCTTGACGGACTGCATATTTTTTAATATAATATTGTCAGTGCTTGCCTGTGTGCAGCAAGGTATGTAATAAAAGGAGGTGCGAATTACCATGAAAATGACATTTCAGCCAAAAAAGAGACAAAGAAGTAAGGTACATGGCTTTAGAAAAAGAATGAGTACAGCAAACGGTAGAAGAGTATTAGCTGCTAGAAGAAGAAAAGGAAGAAAAGTATTATCTGCATAATGTTAGGATTATACCTGCAGTAGCATAAGGCCGCAAATTGTGGCCTTTTATTGTATGTAGCGTAATTCTTTTTTTGCAAAGGAGAAATGAAAGTGAAGCGCACAGTATCGTTAAAAAAGAAATTTCAATTTCGCTATGTATATAATAAAGGCAAGTCCTTAGCAAATCGTCACTTAGTAATGTATGTTGTAAAAACAGGCAAGCAAATGAATCATATTGGTATTTCTGTTAGTAAAAAAGTAGGAAAAAGTGTAGTACGCTCTCGCGTTACAAGATTAATACGAGAAAGTTATCGTTTGACAGAGGAACAAATTGCAAAGGGATATGATATTGTAGTAATTGCACGTGTTTTTGCAAATGGTGCTTCTTTTCAAGAAATTGACCATTCTTTAAAACATTTGTTAAAAAAGCATAATTTGTTATTATCAAGTATAACAAAAAAGGAAGAATGTAAATGATAAAAAATGCTATAAAAAAGTTATTTCTTATTTTTATAAAATTTTATCAAGTAGCTATTTCACCTTATATTAGTCCTCATTGTCGTTTTATGCCTACTTGTTCTGAATATGCTTATATTGCTATTAATCGCTTTGGTATTTTGAAAGGAAGCTATTTGGCAATCAGACGTATTTTAAAATGTCATCCTTTTCATAAAGGAGGATATGACCCTGTTCCAGAAAAAAATAGTTAAAATTGAAATTACAAACTTTATTTCGAAGCATAATTTGGTATATTGCTTCTCATAAGGAGGAAAAGATGTGTTCCATTCATTTATGGACGCTGGCATATTGCTAGCAATTAGAAAACCTAATTTTATTATTGGACCTATTGCAAATATTTTAGGTATTATTTATAATGCTTTGTTTCAGTTTATATATGGTATTTCTACAAATGGTAGTTTAGGAATTGCCATTATATTATTTACAATAATTGTGAAGTTTATATTATTTCCTTTAATGATAAGACAACAAAGGTCGTCATTTAAATTGCAGCAATTACAGCCAGAAATGAATAAAATCCGAGCAAAGTATAAAGACAAAAAAGACCAGCTTTCACAACAGAAAATGGCTTTAGAATTACAAGAATTTCAGAAAAAAAATGGTATTAGTATGTTAAGTGGTTGTTTACCCTTATTGATACAATTACCTATATTATATGCATTATTTTATATTTTCCAACAGGCTTATTTATATGTAGATGTAATTGCACAAAACTACACAGAAATTACAAATGTATTAACTAGTGCTCCAGAAACAGTTAGAAGTGCAGTATTCCAGCCATATTTAGAGTTTTGGCAAAGTGATATACTTGCAAAGGAGTTAGAAGGCTTTGCAAAAGCAGGATATGATGCAAATATGATACAAAATTTTGCACTCATTGATAGTTTTAAGGCTGCTGATTGGACATATGTTATGGATACATTGGGAGAGCATATAAAAAATTTACCAACTTTATTGCAACAAAAAAATGATATTGAAATGTTTTTAGGTATTTCGTTGATTAGTAATCCAGGATTAACATTCCCAGGTATTATTATACCTATTTTGGCAGCAGCAACAACATGGGGACAATCCAAAATTATGCAACAGTTGACAAATAATACAACAGACCCAAATGACCCAGCAGCAGCTATGACAAATTCTATGACAAACACTATGCTTTATGTTATGCCTATTATGATGGGCATTATGACAATTAGTGTACCAGCAGCTTTGGGACTTTATTGGATTGTAAGTAATTTTATTTCTATAATACAACAATTACTTTTAAAGAAATATTTTAGAAAGAAATTTGAGGGGGAGGCACAGCAAAATGGATAAAATAACAAAAAGCGGAAAAACTGTTGATGATGCATTGCACGAAGCATTAAAGGAACTTAATGCCTCTAAAGATGAGGTAGAAGTGACTGTTATAGATGAAGGTATTAAAGGTTTTTTGGGTATGTTTGGTGCAAAAGATGCAGTGATACAGGTTGTAAGAAAATTTAATCCAGAAAAAATTGCTGTTACTTTTTTAAATGAGATGTTTCAAGCTATGCATATGAATGTTTCTATTGAAACAAAATTAAAAGAAAAACAACTTTCCATTGAATTAAGTGGCGACGAAATAGGTGTTTTGATTGGAAAAAGGGGGCAGACATTAGATTCTATACAATATCTTGTTAGCCTTGTTGTAAACAAAGGAAATTCACCTTATATCAGTATATTATTAGATACAGAAAATTATAGACAAAGAAGAAAAGAAACATTAGAAAGTTTGGCATATAATTTAGCTAAAAAAGTGAAACAAACAAAAAGAAATGTTGTTTTAGAGCCTATGAATCCTTACGAAAGAAGAATTATACATTCTTCTTTACAAAATGATCGTTATGTTACAACATATAGTGAAGGGGAAGAACCCTATCGTAATGTAGTAATTACATTAAAATCATAACGTGATGGTATTAAAATTACTTTTTTAAAATGTGAATGGATTTTAATAAAGATGAATGTTTTTTGATGGTTTAAACCGATATAGTACTATATCGGTTTTTTTCAATAGAAAGGATTGACAAATATTATGAAAGGTGTAAGACTAGACGATACGATTGCAGCCATATCAACAGGTGGTATGGGTGCGATAGGTATTGTACGTATGAGTGGCGGAGATTGTATTGCGTTAGCAGACAAAATTTTTAAAGGTAAAAAAAATATTTCTTTATTGCAAAAAAAAAGCCATACCATAAGCTATGGCAATATTATTGATAATCGTACGAATGATATTATTGATGAAGTTTTAGTAACAGTAATGAAAGCACCAAACACATATACCAAAGAGGATATTGTAGAGATCAACTGTCATGGTGGCATAATTGTTATGCAAAAAGTACTTGAAATTATATTAAACAATGGAGCACGTTTAGCAGAACCTGGAGAATTTACAAAAAGAAGTTTTTTAAATGGCAGAATTGATTTATCACAGGCAGAAGCAGTAATTGACTTGATACAATCTAAAACAGATATTTCCAGACAATCTGCTATGAATCAATTAGAAGGAAGATTGCATAAAAAAGTAAGTGATATGCGTTCTAGACTATTAGATATGATTGCTTCTATTGAAGCAGTAATTGACTATCCAGAGCATGATATAGAAGAAGATACGTATCAAACAATGGAACAAAAAACAACAAAAATGATAGAAGAAATGGAAGAACTTTTAAAAACTGCTGACAGAGGAAAGGTAATCAGAGAGGGTATACAAACAGTTATTATTGGTAAGCCAAATGTAGGAAAATCTTCGTTATTAAACTGGTTTTTAGAAGAAGAAAGAGCGATAGTAACAGACATTCCTGGAACAACAAGAGATACTGTGGAGGAATATATTAATATAGAAGGTATCCCTATTAAAATAGTAGATACAGCAGGCATACATGAAACAGGAGATATTGTAGAAAAAATTGGTGTAGAAAAATCAAAAAACTATGCAGAAAAAGCAGATTTAATATTATTAATATTAGATGCATCATGTCATTTGGAGCAAGAGGATAAAGAAATATTAAATTTTATAAAAGACAAAAAAACAATTATACTTTTAAATAAAATTGATTTAGAACAGAAAATAACAAAAGAAATGTTAATACAATATACGCAAAATGTAGAAGTAATTAACATTTCTGTAAAACAAAATATTGGATTGGAGCAATTAGTACAACAGTTAAAAAAATTATTTTTTGAAGGAAAAGCAATTAGTGCGGAAGATGGTTTATTAGGAAATGTACGACACAAAAATGCTTTATATCAAGCAAAAGAAGCAATGGAAAAAGCGTTAACAACAATTATAACACATATGCCTGAAGATTTTATATCCATGGATTTACAAGTGGCAAATATCGCTTTAGGAGAAATTACAGGTGATTGTGTAGATGAGGAAATTATAGATAGAATATTTACAAAATTCTGTTTAGGAAAATAAATTGAAAAATAGATATTTTCAATTTTATTGATTTTATATAAATAACAAGCATTATTATGATTTAGTAAATATGTATTTTTTATAATGATATTATTTTAAAATCTTTCATACAATAAGGAGTGATAATATTGTCATATATTGCAGATATAATTGATGTTGCAGTAATTGGAGGAGGTCATGCAGGCTGCGAAGCTGCGTTAGCAGCAGCACGTATGGGTATGAAAACAGTATTATTTGCCATTAGTTTAGATAGCATTGCTATGATGCCCTGTAATCCTAGTATTGGAGGAAGTTCAAAAGGACATCTTGTAAGAGAAATTGATGCCTTAGGCGGAGAAATGGGAAAAAATATTGATAAGACATATATTCAAACAAAAATGCTCAATACTGCAAAAGGACCAGCAGTATACTCTCTACGTGCGCAAGCGGATAAAGTACAATATCAATTAGAAATGAAACATACATTAGAAAAAACAGAAAATCTTCGTATTCGTCAAGATGAAATCATAGAATTGATTGTACAAGATAATATGATAAAAGGTGTAAAAACAAATGGAAATAGTATTTATGAATGTAAAACAGTAATACTATGCACAGGAACATATTTAAAAGCACGTTGTTTATATGGAGATACCATTACAGAATGTGGACCTAATCATTTAATGGCAGCAACAAAATTAAGCCAATGTTTAAAAGATTTAGGAATTCAGCTATATCGTTTTAAAACAGGCACACCAGCACGTATGAATAAAAACTCTATTGATTTTTCAAAAATGCAGCCACAATATGGTGACGATAATGTTGTACCATTTTCATTTGAAAATACGCCAGAAGATATCAAAAGAAATCAAGTACTTTGTTGGCTGACATATACAAATGAACAAACGCATGATATTATAAAACAAAATTTACATCGTTCTCCTATGTATTCAGGTGTAATTGAAGGAACAGGTCCAAGATACTGTCCTTCTATTGAAGATAAAGTAGTTCGTTTTGCAGATAAACAAAGGCATCAGCTTTTTATAGAGCCAGAAGGTGAAAATACAGAAGAAATGTATATACAAGGTATGTCTTCCTCATTGCCAGAAGATGTTCAGATTGCTATGTATAGAACAATACCTGGATTAGAACATTGTGAAATGACAAGAAATGCTTATGCCATAGAATATGATTGTATTGACGCAACACAATTAAAAATTAGTTTAGAGTTTAAAAATATAAAGGGATTATTTAGTGCAGGACAATTTAATGGTAGTTCAGGTTATGAGGAAGCAGCAGCACAAGGATTAATTGCGGGTATTAATGCAGTAAAATATATTAAAGGAGAATCCCCTATTATATTAAAACGTTCTGATGCTTATATAGGTGTTTTGATTGATGATTTAGTGACAAAGGGAACAAAGGAGCCTTATCGAATGATGACTTCTCGTGCAGAATATAGGTTGTTGTTGCGTCAAGATAATGCAGACCAAAGATTAACACCTTTAGGATATGAATTAGGTTTAATTTCACAGCAAAGATATCAACATTTTTTACAAAAACAACAACAAGTTACAGAAGAAATCAAAAGGGTATCTAATGTAATTATAGCACCTTCGGAAGTTGTAGAAGAATTATTACAAAAATATAATAGTACACCTATTCATACAGGTATACGTCTTTCTGAGTTAATGAAACGCCCAGAATTAGATTATCAAAAACTTGCTGTATTAGATACAGAACGCCCAGAATTACCTTTTGCTATGCAAGAGCAGGTAAACATACAAATAAAATATGAGGGTTATATTAAACAACAATTAAAGCAAGTAGAACAATTTCAAAAAATGGAGAAAAAATTACTACCTGAGGATTTAGATTATAGTACAATAAAAGGACTGCGCATTGAGGCACAACAAAAATTAAATGCAATACGTCCTGTTTCATTAGGTCATGCTTCTCGTATTACAGGGGTTTCTCCAGCAGATTTATCTGTACTTTTGATTTATATGGAACAACAAAAAGCAAGAACATAATATATTTTATATTGTGACAAAAAAGAAAGGAGAAAAACAATTTGGAAACATTATTGTATGAAAGCTGCAAACAAATGGGTGTTTTATTAGAACAACATCAATTAGAACAATTTTTAAATTATCAAAATCTGCTTTTGCAATGGAATGAAAAAATGAATTTAACAGCTATTACAGAAAAAAGAGATGTGATATTAAAACACTTTGCAGATTGTGTGAGCATTGTTTCTGAAATTTCTTTTGAAAAATATGCCTCTGTTATTGATGTTGGAACAGGAGCAGGATTTCCTGGTATTCCTCTAAAAATTGTCTGTCCTTCTATACATATGACACTTTTAGACTCTTTACAAAAAAGAATTTATTTTTTAGAAGAAGTTATTGCTAAACTTTCACTAAAAAATATAAAATGTATTCATAGCAGAGCAGAAGACAGTGGAAGAGATATACAGTATAGAGAGCAATATGATTATTGTGTTTCTCGTGCAGTAGCAAATTTGGCAGCACTTTCGGAGTATTGTTTACCTTTTATAAAAATAGGAGGAATGTTTGTTGCTCTAAAAGGTAAAGATGCAGAAAAAGAAGTAGAACAATCACAAAAGGCGATTAAAGCATTAGGAGGAGAGATAACAGAATTAAAACAGATTTCGATTCCCTATACAGATTTACAACATAAAATTGTATTGATTAAAAAAGTAGAGCAAACACCAAAGCAATATCCTAGAAAGGCAGGAAAAGTGTTAAAAAATCCTATAAAATAATATAACTTTAAAAGTTTTGATATGAAAACAGAATAAATAAGAAGGTATTCAAAATTTTGTGAATACCTTTTTTATATTATATTTTTTGCTGTTGTGTTAAGTGTGTTACTGCATATTTCAAAAAATGGGAGGCAGCAGGAGAAAGATTTTTAAAATCAAGTGCAGCAATTTCCAATGTAATATATTGAGGAGGTTCTAAAGGAAGTTTTACAAGTTAAATGCGAAAAGCCCACTCCTTTTGCTCATGTGAGATAAAGAAGTAAAAGAAGTGTAAAAAATTTTGCCGTTCCCTGTCCGGCTGACTGCCGGACGGGTCGGGCTTTAGTCGGGCAATTCTACCTTGCCGACAAAAGAGTAATAGATTTCGATTTCCTGTCTGCGGAGCTTCCCCCGGCGTTTCCCGTCAAGGGCTTCCGATTCGTGGATTACGATTTTCTCCACAAACTCCCGTAACAGGGTAGGGGTGAGTTCCTCAAAGCTGGTGTACTTGCGTACCACTTTCATAAATTTTTCAGCGTTCGCCGTGGCTTCCAGCGTCTTAGAAAGCTCGCTCTGCAAAGCGGCGGCTTTCTCTTTCAGTTCCTTTTGCTCGGCTTCGTAGTCTGCCGAAAGTTCCGTGAAACGCTCGTCCGATATGCGCCCGGTCACGCTGTCCTCATACAGCCGCTTGAAGATAGCGGAGAGTTCCGCAATCCTTTTTTCTGCCGCTTCCAGTTCTTTCTTCTTGGCGGCGTTGCGGCGTTTGCTCCCGT
>CAJUNT010000026.1 GCA_910587735.1 uncultured Clostridia bacterium | reverse complement strand
CGTCATCTACAATTAGTATGCTTTGTGCCATAAATATGTCCTCCTTTTGAATATCTTTCTTAAGATTAACAAATAAAAATCTATTTCTAATCAATTTCTTTATTTTTTCAATGCCATTAGAGATTATATATGGCAGTATAAACTATAGCAATATTGTTCTGCATATTTTATACTTTATCAACAAATAAGCATATAATATTTCTTGCCTTTTATTTAACAGGAACTAGAGGGATTCCGTAGTAGTCGGCACTGTGCGTAATGTGCATAACTTGCTATCTTATGGAGTTGTGGGAAAGTCTGTTTGCAGAATGTGGGAAAGCTGCACTTTAGCTTTTCCATGTTCTGCAAACAGACTTTTCCATGACGGAATAGCAAGTTATACACATTTCCACGGTGCTTGTCTTTTGGTCTTTGGTTTCTTTGGTTCGGAATAGTGTGGTGCTGGCGGTCTATCTCTTGTTTTCGGTTGCTTGCTTCTTTACCGTACATGAGCATTTGCGCCCGGATTGTCGTTTCCATATCCCTCTAAGAGATTGATAACGCCCCAAATGCCAAGTCCTGCTCCAAGAGCGATAACCAAAGTCTGTAATACGTCGATAGCAGAGTTGAAAAATTCCATAAAACTCCTTTCTGCCGCAAATGCGGCTTGCCCCGTAAAAGGGCATAAAAAACGGCGGTCAGTTTTCAAACTGCCGCGGTCATAAGTCCCCGCGCTGCCTAAATGTCTGCTGCGCGGCGGTATTCAATTGTCAGTGTAGGCGATAGGAATTTTTGTAGGGGCGCGTATCATGCAAGTTGTCTTTTTCTTTGTTACTGCGTCAATTCCTCCTTTCTTTTCGCTGCTGCTCATACAGGGCTTCACACCGTTTCACAAATTGCCGGATAGCAGCCTGCCGCTGCTGTTCCCGTCGTTCAGCAATCGAAACAAGCCCGTTTATGGCTTCTGTGATTTTCTTGTCCTTTTTCTTTCTGATACGTCTATTCATGGTCGGTGTCCTCCTGCAAATCACTTTCGCTGATTTCGTAGTAGTCAAATACTTCGTCCGGCTTCACAAGGGCGGGTCTGCGCCTTAAATGCTTCTCCATATCAAAAGTATTTTTCTTGTCATAGTCGGAAAGATATTTATAGTTGGGGTGCTTTGTAATGTCGTACTTATCGGAAAAGAACGGGCGCACCCCTCTAAGCTGTAAAATACATTTCCCGCCGTCCATAACCGCTATTTCATCTTCCGTCATAAGCTGCTTGCCTAACTTCTGATAGTTCAGCCCATGCGATACCTCGCGCCCCCGGTTCTCGGAAGTGTTGAAGCTGTCAATGGTTTCTTTCCCCAAGATTTCCGACATTTCTTTGAGGGTGGTTTTCTCCTTGCCGCCCAAGAAAAGGGTGGTGTCGCAGTTGCCGACTATGGTATCGGCGTTGTCCTTATAGATTGCTTTTAACTGGCTTTGCGACTGCAAGATAATCGACGCGGAGATTTCCCGGCTTCGTATGGTGGCTATGAGCTTTTCAAACTTCGGTATCTGCCCGATATTTGCAAATTCGTCTAACAGACAGCGCACATGGACGGGCAGCCTGCCGTCGTATTCATCATCTGCCTTGTCGCAAAGGAGATTGAAAAGCTGCGTGTAAAGAATACTCACGACAAAGTTAAAAGTATCGTCGGTGTCGCTGATGATAACAAACAGGGCGGTCTTGCGGTCGCCTATGGTGTCAATCTCCATTTCGTCGGTTTCCATAAGGTCGCGCAGCTCCTTAATGTCAAAAGGGGCAAGCCGCGCACCGCAGGAAATGAGGATAGAGCTTCGTGTCTTTCCCGCAGATAACAGGAATTTCTTGTACTGCCGGACGGCAAAGTGTTCCGGGTCTTTTTCCTCCAACCGTTCAAACATGAGGTCAACGGGGGACTGAAATTCCGGGTCGTCCTCGCGGGCTTCACTGGCATTTATCATTTCAAGCAGCGTCGTGAAGTTCTTTTCTTCCTCCGGGGCTTCGTACCAAATGTAGCCGATAAGGGCGCAGTAAAAGAGCCGTTCCGATTTTACCCAAAAATCCTCCCCGGCTTTTTCCCCGTCCCCTTTGGTGTTGGCAATCAAGGTATTTACCAGTTTCAAAATGTCTTTTTCGCTGCGGATATAGGCAAAGGGATTGTAACGCATGGATTTCTTAAAATTTATCGTGTTCAGCACCTTTATCCGATACCCGCCGCGCTGTAAGAGCTTCCCACACTCGACTAAAACCGTACCTTTCGGGTCGGTTACAACATAGCTTGAGTGCATTTGCATTAAGTTGGGCTTCACAAAAAATCTCGTCTTGCCGCTGCCGCTTCCCCCAATAACAAGGATATTTTTATTCCTTGCATACTTCGGCTGCTTCGGGCGGCTGTTCATGGTAAGCCGTTCCGTCTGTGTCAGAAGCACGTTATTTTGAAATACCGGGTCGGTATAGGGCTTTATATCTTCGGTGTTGCCCCAACGGGCAGAACCGTATTCGATACCTTTTCGATATTTCTTTGCGTTCTTGCCTTTGAAGTACACCATAAGTCGGATAAGGACAGCCCCCGCAATACCGATAAGCAAATCCATAGGGGCAAGGCTCGGAAGCGGGTTTGCAAAGGCAGCGGAAAAGCCGTCTGCAAGGGAAAGCACCTTGCCGGAAAGGTCAGCCCCCGGAGAGAGCCGTACCGCCTGCCCGACTTTATCAAAGAGATAGACAAAGAGCAGATAGGGGGCATTTAGGATAAGCAGCTTTTTGAGTTCCGGCTTCATAGCGATACCTCCCTGTCCTTTTTCTTCACTTTGTCCCTCTGTGCGTTCAGAGCTGCCGCCTTGTCTTTCAGAGTGGAAAGCAGCTTGCGGATAGAGGGCTTTTTATCCCTGCCTAATTTCTTTGCGGTAAATTCCCGGAACGCTTCGGTCATAACGTCAATATCCTTGCCCTTAAAAGACACAAGATAGGTCGGCGGCTTGCCGTTCTCAATCTTCTTGACGTTGTAATCAAGCCCGTTCTTCCTTGCGATAGGGTCAAAGGCTTTGATATTTTGGTCGGTAATCTCAATGTTGGAAACCTTTTCTCCCGGCTTCATAAGCTGCCGCATAGTGATTTTTCCATGTGGGGCTTTGGTTAGCTGCCCTTTGCCTTTGGCAAGCAGGGCTTTCATAGCCTTTTGCAGCACTTCGGCGGTCAGCTTAGATGTTTTGATTGCTAAAGACACAACTTTTTCGTTGACTTCATCTTGCATGAAATCCCTCCTTTCATGGTTTTGTTAGGGTGGTGTGCCGCTTCGGGGCATAAAAATAAGGCGTACATTTTTCATGCCGCCTTTAGATATGCACCCGCAGCCCGTTCAAATCCGAAGCCCTCACACCCACAAGATACCAGTTGTCCCCGTACTCCATGCGGATCGGCTTCCATTTGCCGCGTACAAACACTTCAAAGCAATCCCCACAATGCAATCCCCCGTAGTAGTCGTTAAGGTCAACGCGAATGTCGTAACGGTCTGCCGTTTCATCAAAAATCAAAGCTCCTGTTTTCTGTGTCATAATAAAATCCTCCTTTGGTTTTACAGGCTTTCGCCCTCATTGTAGGTGTAATCAGGTATGCCCTTGCTTCTTGCCGACTGGATAGTACGCCCGCCGTACATATCGTGATTAACAAGGGCGGTGTAATAGCTGTCTATGGTGTTGGGTGCGTTGAAAAGTACTGCTTTCAGATATTGCTTGATGTTGCGGATTTTCGTGGTGTTCTCTTTCATGCAGTCAAAGACAAATTCAATGTGGCTACTGTTCAGCTTCATAAACTTTGCTTTGACAAGCTCTGCCGGATAATCGTCCCCGGCGATACGGATTGTCTTTCGTTTGGTGCAGACAGTTTCAAGGATAAGGGACACAATCTCGTCCAAGCGTTCCCTGTCAATGTTGGTATGCTTGATAAAATGCTCATACTCGATATTGTCCTTGATGATTTCCTCATACACGCTGTATGCGTCTGCCGCTTCCGTTCCTTTCCGTTCCGGCTCTGCCGTTTCTTCCCTCAAAGGAGAGGGGTTAGGGGAAAGGATAGGAATGGAATGGTTATTTGATAAATCCGTATTTGATTTTTCTTTTTTTGGTAAGTCAGTCTTTTGTATATCTTTATTTAATTGCATTGGATTTTCCAACGTAGGTTTTTCCTGCGTAGGATTTTCCAATGTAGGTAAATCCAAGTTAGGCGGCTGCTCATAGATGATGTAATCAGTTCCCCGCAAGCGTCCTTTCTCGTCGCGCTCCCTTGAACGCTGAATATATCCGGCTCTTTCAAGCTCCCGGACAGCTTCGCGGATAGCGTCGATTTTTTCCCGGTTGATATAGGACAGTCCCGCAAGGGTATAGTCCCAATCCTCCGGCAAGGACAGCATTTGCGATAACAGCCCTTTTGCCTTTAGGAAAAGTTCTTTGTTGCGTAAATGGTGGTTGCTCATAATCGTATATCCTGTGTTTCTCTCCACGCGGAAAACTGCCATAGCTTCATCAACTCCTTTGCTGCATATTTGTTACGCGGTAGAACAGTGATTTTAAGGGTTTAGGTATCAATCCCTTACCCTGTGAAAACCGTACCCGCAAAGCCTTGTGTAGCAAGACTCTTTTTGCCCCTACTGCGTAACATGAGGGTAAAAAAATAGCGGCGTTCCTTGTTTCCCGGTTGGGATAAGGTAACGCCGCCAGTGCGGTGCTATATGAAATTGTGTGATTGCCGACGTGCCGCGCCGCCAGTGCGTCGCGTTTGTATTGGGTTGTTTCATGCTCGCAAGATGTTCCGGCATATCAAGGCGCAATCCGTTAAAAGTAGTAAATTGGTAGTAAAATCAATCTGAAATCCTGCGAATGTGCTTGTATTTCAAGGGTTTTTCGGGATAATCAAAATTTTAGTGTTAAAATATTATATTTATTAATATTATATAAACTTTAAAACTTTTTTAAAATCTGGGATTAAACAATTTTTGTCCTTTTAACGGATGCAATTTTTCTATATCTATATGTAGCATTTCATTGAAATATTCTAATACATCTTCTATTGTATCTACTTGTATTACCTTATCTGTTTCATCTTCTTTATCTATACATTCGTCCAAAAAGGAAAGTAAATTTTCTTCTATTTTGCTTGTAAAAATTTTATATTTTCCTTTCCATTTTTGAACAGCTACAGCAAAATAAAATTCTATATCATTTTTTTTTCTAATTTCTTCATATCCTATTTGTTTTCCTGCTAAAATCCATTGTATGCTTTTCATTTCTTTATTTTTCTCCTGTAATATTTATTAATACATTTGTTTTATCTTTTCTTTTAATATTAATATGTGGATACTTTCCATGAGGATTATTTTCATCTATATGTCCATAAACTCTGCTTGTTTTTGGATCTATAGCATAATCTTTACGATATGCTCCTCCTTGTTTAAATCTCTTCATTGTAGTTAATCTTCTAGGTCCATCAGAATCTTGTGAACCTACTTCATTAACTTTTTGATAATCTGGAAATGCTTCTTGTAGTAGTTCATTCGCTTCTTTTTTTGTTTTTACATTTACTACAGTTCCATTTGGACCTGTACGTAATAATTCTGCCTGTTTTAACAAATTTCTGCTCTTATGAGTATTATAAGGAGTTAATTCTGTTTCATGTTGCATTCTAATTTGCTGTTTTCTTGTATATCTACCACCATATACCAAATTATCATATTCTTGTGTTATCATTGTTCCATTTGGTCCTGGTATTTTGCCTAATTTTTCTTTAGTACCTGAAGTAGAACATTTTGCATAACCGCTAAAATCAGCCCATAACAGTGGATTATTCACAACATAAACATAAAGATTCAGCCCATCTCTCCTATACACATCTTCCTGTGTAAAGCGTGCTATCACTGGGTTGTAGAACCTTGCGCGTAGATAATATTGTTGTGTTTCACTATCTAGCTGTTCTCCTGCATATTTGAAAACATTCTCTACATTTTCCTGTTGCTCTCTAATATTTCCAAACACATCATACTGATAGCTGTTTTCTATTTCCTCATCAATGTTGGTTAAATGAGTAATATCCCCATGTTCATTTTGGTGATAGTAGTATTGATTGTTGTCTATTTCCTTTTTGACAAGCCCATACCCTCTCACTTCTCTGCTTTTCAGTTCACCATATTTATTAGTTTCTGCTGTAATACTCCAACCATCAAAAATATAGTTGTGCGTTTCTCCATTTATTTCCTTTTTATAGCGGAAGCCCAAAGGGTCATACTTATTTTTGATAATGTCGCCATTTTCGGTTGTATATGTATTATACTTTTATTCTTTAAAAACACCCCTTTTGAAATAAATATCAAAAGGGGTGTTTGATAATTAATGATATTGCCTTATTTCAGAAGTTAATTCATTGTTTCTAATAATTTCTTCTTGCATCTATTATTTCTGAAATTAATTCACTATCATTGGTAATTTCTACATGAATCAATTTACTGTTTAAAGTTTTAATTCCAATACAAATAAATAAATTTGGTGATATTAAATAATTATATCGCACTTTTGTATAATCATCAATTACTGAAAAGGGAGTTCCATATACTTTTTCTATTTTTTTTATATGAGTTATTCTTTTCCCAAATCTTAATTCCATTCCTATATATTTTAATATTGCATTGCCAACTTGTCTTTCACTTTTACTTTCTATTTCAGTTAAAGAAATTGCAGCTGTCTCTTCACTATTTTCTTTTGTATAACATACAAATTTATAGCCAAGAAATCCATCAATCAGCTCTGCTTGTCCTAATACACCGCCATATTCAAATTCCTGTTCATATATATTATAATTATTTAAAACTTTTTTGAATGATAATGTTTTTAATTGTAAATTCATAATTTATCACCCTTTTTTCTTATTTTTTATTTACACGTCCAGAACCTACAATATCATCTGGAGTAACATCATCTCTTATTTTGTAATCTTTCCATCCTCCTTTTGTAGGTCCTTTATATCCTACTTTTTTTACACTAACATCAATATCAACATAATAGTCAGCACCTAAAGCACCTGTCAATTCTATTATTTTATCAGGATTACGAGGTGGCAAAGTTGTTGTTGTAGCACTTATTCCCTGTCTTGGGTCTTTAAGGTCATATGTAAATCCAACTTTTTTAAATTGTTTATATTCAGCCCTTGACATATATCTTCTTACCACCTTAGGAACTCTAGAAGTTTCATTATAAGATGGTAATATTCTATCAGCATAATCTTGTGCTCGAATACTTTTTCTTGTATAATATCCTCCATAAACCAAATTATCATATTCTACTGTTATTTTCTTATTATTTGGTCCATTTATTAGATTATTTGTACTTTCTGTAGTAGCGCATTTAGCATAACCACTAGGGTCAATCCACAACAATGGATTATTCACAACATACACATACAGATCCAGCCCATCGCCCCTATACACATCTTCCTGTGTAAAGCGTGCTATCACTGGGTTATAGAACCTTGCGCGTAAGTAGTATTGTTGTGTTTCACTATCCAGTTGCTCACCTGCATACTTGAAAACATTTTCTACATTTTCCTGCTGTTCTCTAATATTTCCAAACACATCATACTGATAGCTGTTTTCTATTTCCTCATCAATGTTGGTTAAATGAGTAATATCCCCATGTTCATTTTGGTGATAGTAGTATTGATTGTTGTCTATTTCCTTTTTGACAAGCCCATAGCCTCTCACTTCTCTGCTTTTCAGTTCACCGTCTTTGTTGGTTTCTGCTGTAATGCTCCAACCATCAAAAATATAGTTGTGCGTTTCTCCATTGACTTCCTTTCTATATCGGAAGCCCAAAGGGTCATATTTATTTTTAATGATGTCGCCGTTTTCTGTTGTGACTTGTCTTGTTCTGTTGTATATGTCGTACTGGTATGTTGTTGTGCCTTTACTGCTTGTCTATTTCAGCGTAGTATATTGTACATAAATCTTTTTATAATACAACAAAAGAAATCAAAATAATTAATAAATTAATGACTTTGATTTCTTTTTACATTTATATCTTTTTTTGAATTTAATTAATTTCTCATATATAATGCAAAATTTTCATATTAGTAAATTAATAATTATTGATAGCTAACACAAGTTATATAGTGTAATTGATTATCATTAGAATCTTTATACTCCTTTACATTTCCACTATATTCAAAATTATATAACAAGATGATTGAGTTATAATATATATCATTATATTTCTTATTCAGTTTAGAAAGTATTATTTCATCATTAGAAAAATCTTTTAATATTTTTTGAAAATCATTTTGTTTTTCTTTAAAATATCCAAATTCTGAAAAATCTTCATCATAATAATCTATATCAAAATGTTCTGCAAATCTTGATGGTATATAATCTCCATCTTCAGTATAATCAACATCTATAAATTGGTTAAATAAATCCTCATTTTGAAAAACTCCACACCATAAAGAAACCACTCCATATTTTTCCATATTTCATCCTCCTTATTTAGCATTATCATAAAAAGTATATTTAATATCTTAAACCTTGTGGTAAAGAATTTCTTCCATCTTTCAATCGATAATCTGCCCAAGTATTTAATCTTCTGACAAACATATCATAATCTATAGAAGAATTAATAATATCTAAAATTTCATTATGTGCTGTTGTAGAACCATTTTCTCCATGCTTTCCTGCTGGATTAACAAACTCTACATCTTTAATTAAACTTCGAGTTTCTTTAATCCTTTCAGCAGTTAATCCCCATCTTTTAAATTTAGGGGTTGCTGCAACCATATGCCACTCATGCAATTTTCCTGGTTGTCTTAATCTACTACTTATAGTCTTTTTAATTCTTTCATCTTTCCATAAGTCATCAAGTTCATCAGGTGTTAAAGAATTAAAAAACCTGTTAAACTTTCCTTCTCTTACACTTGGAATATCACTTGGATCTAAACCATAAATATTTTGATTACATTTTGCATGCCCACCAGGGTCAGCCCACAACAGTGGATTATTCACAACATATACATAGAGGTTTAATCCATCATCTTTATACACATCTTCCTGTGTAAAGCGTGCTATCACTGGGTTATAGAACCTTGCGCGTAAGTAGTATTGTTGTGTTTCACTATCCAGTTGCTCACCTGCATACTTGAAAACATTTTCTACATTTTCCTGCTGTTCTCTAATATTTCCAAACACATCATACTGATAGCTGTTTTCTATTTCCTCATCAATGTTGGTTAAATGAGTAATATCCCCATGTTCATTTTGATGATAGTAGTATTGCTTGTTATTTGTTTCTTTCTTGACAAGCCCATACCCTCTTACTTCTCTACTTTTCAGTTCACCGTCTTTGTTGGTTTCTGCTGTAATACTCCAACCATCAAAAATATATTTGTGTGTTTCTCCATTCACTTCCTTTTTGTAGCGGAAGCCTAAAGGGTCATATTTATTTTTGATAGTGTCGCCGTTTTCTGTTGTGACTTGTATTGTTCTGTTGTATATGTCGTACTGGTATGTTGTTGTACCTTTCTGTCACTAAAAAAGCCAACTAATTTACACAAAAATATGTAACATTCATTGGCTTTTTTCTCTTTTGTATTTTTTCAATTTGCTTTTATTGTAATTCTTTTAACATTTTTTATTCCCTACATAAGAAGCAATTACTGTACCACAACCAGAAATTAAATTTCAGGTTTTTCTAACAAATCCATAATTTCTTTTTTAGAAATAGCTACATAATTTGGATAGGCATTGTCTAAGTAATCTATCAAATTGTTGTATTCTTCTTCTGTTATAATATTTCGTTTTATAGGCTCAGACATTTGTATAGATAAAGCATTATCCATACTATTATATTCATCATATGGTAAAATTGCTCTTTCCTCCACAATATCAATTGCATTACAAACAATTGCATACAATTGATTTTTTTCATCTTCTTTATGCCAGCAACGAGATAAATATATATTTTTATTTTCATTTTCAGTATATATCACTTTTTCTATATTTTCTTTTCCTTTTATTTCGCCATTAAGCCATTTCCAGCAATATGCAATTTTTTCTTCTGCAAATTGATAGAGCGTTTCTGTTTCATCTAACTTTTCACAATTTAACACTTTTTCAGCAATCATTAATGCAAAAGCACACTGACCACTAGCATTAACTCTTCTATAATTTCTTAATTTATATCCCTTTTCTATAAACATTTTATTTTTATTTTTCATAGTAGTTATTATATCATCTTTGCATATTTCACAGTAAGATGAATGTTTTTGATTCAAATAGTCAAGCAATAAATGAAGTTCATATTCATTAATTATTTTTTGTTTCAATGTTTTTTCTATAAAGTCTTGTATAAATTCATCACCTATTTCATAAACTTCTGTATCTAAATCATAATACTCTATTCCTTTTCCTTGTACATGTAATGCTAAAATATAAAATATATCCAATATCAAATTATATTTATTATATATAGTATTATGACCATATTTATGAAGAAGTTCTCGACAATAACTAAAAAAATCCTCTTCTTTTACATCTTTGCCAATGATAGAATAAATCTTTTCATTATAATCTAAATCTCCTATATTCCCGCTAAGTGTAGAATAAATGTCATTATAATCCAAAGTAATTTCGTTATTTAACCAGTACCAGTATACTTCTATCGCCTTTTTTGCAAAATTATATACTTCACTTTCTATTTTTAATTCTTCATATTGTATAATTTTTTCTGCAATCGCTAACACAAAAGCACATTGACCACTTCCATTTATTTTTTTTAACTTTTCTATATAATTTTCCATACAATTTTTCTCCTTAAAATAATTATAATTTGGTTCTGTTAAATTAAAATATTATAGAAAACTACTTTATTGTTAAAGCTATCAATATTTTCTTACAAAATTAACTTAACAGAACCTTCTTTTCTACTTATTCTTTAAAATATCCTTTTACACCTTCTATATTTCTTAATACACATGATACTTCGCCGTTTTCTAATTGTATTGTTAAAGTATTAGTTTTGTCAGCACTACCTGCATTTTCTGATGTTATTGCAATAATTTTTAAATTTGGATAGAGTTCTGTAAATTGTTTAAATATTCCTATATCTGACTCATTAGGGAATCCAGGTAAACCAGCTGTACATTTAGTACATATACCTCCTCCATTTGATTGTATCATATAAAATGTACCACTCACATCTTGATGTGCTATATTTGCATCTTTAAGTGCTTTTTCAAATGATGCCATAACACCTTCTTCTGCATGGTCTATATGTTGTTTATTTTCAAATGGAGCTCTAATTGTTCTATCTTTATAATCATCATTATTATCTAGAAGTTTCTCTTTTGCAGAATTTAATATTCTACGAGATGCACCTTTAAATATCTGACCTTGTAATGGTTCTATATCATCTATTAATCCTATTGCAAATGTTCTTGTGCCATCTACTACTTTATTTTTTGTTCTTGCTTTAGGATGATTTTCATTAATTTTCCTATTTAATTCATCCCTATACTTGCCTAGCTCATTTTCTAATCTTTGACGCATACCTGGTGGTAAATTGTCATCTTTTTTAAACTTGTTTTCATTTGAACATTTTTTTGCATACCCACTAGGGTCAATCCACAACAATGGATTATTTACAACATACACATAGAGGTTTAATCCATCGCCCCTATACACATCTTCTTGTGTAAAGCGTGCTATCACTGGGTTGTAGAACCTTGCTCTTAGGTAATACTGTTCTGTTTCTTGGTCTTGTTGCTCACCTGCATACTTGAAAACATTCTCTACATTTTCCTGCTGTTCTCTAATATTTCCAAATACATCATATCGGTAGTAATTTTCTACTTCACTGTCTGTATTTGTCAGGTGGGTAATATCCCCATGTTCATTTTGGTGGTAGTAGTACTGCTTGTTATTTATTTCTTTCTTGACAAGCCCATACCCTCTCACTTCTCTACTTTTCAGTTCATCGTCTTTGTTGGTTTCTGCTGTAATACTCCAACCATCAAAAATATACTTGTGTGTTTCCCCATTCACTTCCTTTTTATAGCGGAAGCCTAAAGGGTCATATTTATTTTTGATAATGTCGCCATTTTCTGTTGTGACTTGTCTTGTTCTGTTGTAAATATCGTATTGGTATGTTGTTGTGCCTTTACTGCTTGTCTGTTCCAGTGTATTGCCTTGATTGTCATATTTATAGAAAATTGTATCATTTTCTTTATCTATCTGCAACAACTGGTTTTTATTGTTGTAGTAATAGTTTTCCTCTTTGCCTTGCAGTGTCCTTTTTATTCTATTTCCCACAGCATCATAATCAAACAGTTCTGTCACTTTTTCATCATACACAACTGTTTTGATTTGATTCAGACTATCATAAGCATATGTTGTTTTGATACCTTTTTCTGTTTTTTGTATTTGATTGCCGTTTTCATCATAAGCATATGTATTTTGTGTAATCAGCATACCATCTTTTTTTGCTGTCATGAGGCTGACAACAGACTGGTCTTTATTATAGCTATATTCTGTTGTCACACCATTTCCATAACATATTTTTTGAAGTGTGCTATCGTCATTGTAGTAATATTGTACTGCTTTTTCGCCATCATCTATTACTGTCTGTATTCTTCCTATGTCGTCAAATGTATATGCTGTTTGTTTTCCAGAAATATCTTTTTGACAAACCATATTACCATTTTTATCATATTGATATTGCAATACTTTTTTGCCATTTTGCCATTTTTCAATCCGTCTGCCTTGTTTGTCATACTGATAAGTATACAAAATACCTTTTGACATTGCTTTTTTAAGTGTACCATCTGCATTATACTCATAACTCTCTGTAAAATCTGGCTGTATAAAACGATTTCTACCTTTTGATTGCCTGCTGGCATTTGACACATTGATTAAATTGTCATCTGTATCATAAGTATATTTTAATTCGTTGCCATTTCTATCTTTTTTATAAGATAGATTTCCAGAAATGTCATATAACATTATTTCTTCCATGCCCTGTTGGTCAATGATTTTATACAGTTTATTCAGGCTGTTATATTGATATTGTATTGTGTTTCCATTGCCGTCTGTTGTTGCTGTGACATTTCCCGCATAGTCATAATCAAATTTTTCTCTGCTTCCATCTGCTTTTATTGTTTCTGCTACTCTGCCCCACACGTCTGTAATGTAGCTTGTTTGGTTTTTGTTGCCGTCTATTGTTTTCACAACATTGTCCAGTGCGTCATATTCATATTGCTGACTACTTTTTTCTGCTGTCAAAACAGTTACACGTCTATTTGCAATATCATATTGATATTTTACAGCATTTTTTACACCATTTATTTGTTTTGTAACATTGTCATTTATATCATATTGATATGACTTTTCTATAATGCCTAATGCATTTACAACATTTAACAATCTGTCTTTTTCGTCATAAATGTATGTCGTACCTTTTTCTGTATCAATTTGTTCTGGCAATATCTGCTTTTTGACTTTGCCATTTAAAGTATACTGTATTTTTGTTGTTTCATTTTCTTTGTTCGTAATAGAAATTGGTCTATCCAGCAAATCGTACACTACTTTTTGTGTATTGCCATCTATATCTGTAATACACACAACATTTTTACTTTTATCATATACAAAACTGTTTTCTCTTTTCTTTTTGCCGTTTTCCAGTGTTATATTTTTTATCAAACGGTCAGTATGGTCATACTCCTGCAACACTTTTTTACCATTAGGGTAAATGGTTTGTATGACATTTCCATTTGAATCATAAATATATGATGTAACAGATTTCATTTGTTCCTGTGCATCATAGCAGTCTTGTTTATCAATGATTTCTGTTTGTTTTATCAATCTGTTTGCTTTATCGTATTGATATTTTTTTATTTTATATTTTGTATCATTGATTTTTTGTTTTTCAGAAATACAATTTCCTCTTTTATCATAAACATATTCTACACAAGCACCCGTTGTATCTGTTGCTTTTGTAAGCTGATTCATGACATTGTATGTATAATAAAATTGATGACAAAAAACAGGTTTTTGATTTTCTGTAAAATATTCTTTACTTCTTTTTTCTTGTATGAGATTTCCCAATGCGTCATATTCATAATAGAACACACTATAATATACTTCATTTTCATTTATTGTTTTTGGTATTCTTTTTTCTATCAATCTGCCTGCTTTATCATATTGATAAAGCGTACCATATCTTTGCTCGTCTGTTTTACCGCTCTGATAACCTTTTGCATCAATTTCTTTTACAATCAAACCCATTTCATTATAAATCATTTTTTTAACAACAATACCTTTTTCGTCCATTATTGTTGTTAAACGGTTCATGCTGTCATAAATATATTCTGTTGCCATGCCGTTATCCGTTTCAGCATTATAATTTTCTGGTTTGATTTCTTTGATTTTGTTTTTATTGTTGTCATAAAATGACCTCAATACACCACCATCTGGATAAATCGTTTTTATCTGATTTCCCACAGCGTCATATTCGTAACAAACACCTTTGCCATTATCGCTATTTTCATCATAACAATTCGGATTGATTTCTTTGAGTACTCTGCCCCAGTTATCTCTTTTTAAAGCGAATACACTGCCTTCTGGCGTAATGGTTTTTATCACTCTGTCAAAACTGTCATAAATATACTCATAACATTTTTGAGGTTTTCCACTTTGATATTCATTAGGCAAAAACTTTTTAACAGGCTCGTCCATTTTATTGTAAAGCGTTATGGTTGTATTGCCTTCACCATCTTCTTGTTTTACTAAACTATCATTATTATTGTAATAATAGTTTTCTGTACAGCCTTCTATTGTCTGACTTATTTTTCTTCCTACATCATCATATTCCATATCTATAGTGTGATGTTCATTTATGATTTGTGTAGGTAAGTGATATTGTTCACTTTTATAAACATATTTTGTAACAAAACCATTTGCGTCTTTTACTTCTGTAACACGTCCTTTACTGTCTCTTTTATATGTTGTAACAGCATAATATTGGTCTTGTAATTGTTCTTTTTGTTTTGTAACATTGTTATTTTTGTCATATTCTGTAAAAATATTTTGTCCATTTGCTTTGGTATGCTGTATTACAAAACCGCTTTCATTGTATTTCCAGTTTTCTTTTGTGCCGTCTGGATTTTCAAGCAATACAATATTTGCATTTTCGTCATAAATTCGTTTTGTAATATTGCCATTACCATCTTTTATGAATATTTTATTTTCCCATTTGTCATAGTCATATTCTTCTGTGCTGCCATCTTGTTTTACAATTTTTGTTACAAGTAATTTATTGTTGTAATAAAATTGCTCACTGGCGTCGTCAGCAGCATAATAAAATGTGTTGACTTTTTCTTTTTCGTCATAGGTAACAAATACCTCTTGGCTTTCATTAAATTTTTGCCATATCACACGACCTTTTTTATCAAATTTATTTTCCACATATGTTTTGCCATTGGCGTCTGTAATAGAATCCATGTAGCCATTTTCATTATAAGTATATGTTGTAATGCCATGATTTCTATCCTCTACTTTTGTTAAAAGCTCACCATCATAACAATAATGCATTGTTCTGCCTATGTGGTCTGTAATAGAAGAAATTTTATTATCATGATATTCAAATTTTAATCGCTTACCGCCTGTTGTTTGAATATTGTCAATGACTTCTGTATTATCAATATACTGTATAGAAAGTGTATTTTGATTACTGTCAGTAATAGAAATTAAATTACCACGCTGATTATAAATATATTTCTTTTTATCAAATGTCAGCATAGTAATAAAACCTGTTTCACTATCCTCTTGTATTTTGTTTCGCAGACTGCCCTCTTTGGCACTTGTCCAAACATCGTTTTGCTTTTCAAACACTTCCACACTACTATCAGGCATTTGTATCATCATAAATCTGTCATTATGCATAACACGGCTATCAATATTCATTGTCCAGCCTTTACCTATACAGCTTGTTCTATGATTTTTAGAATTATAATATCTTACAATTTCCAAATCAAAACCAACATCTGGTATCACAATATCAGTAAATGTTTCTGTCAATAATCCTCTTACCGTGTCAACTGGCTCACCTCTTGAAATAGATTGCGCAGTATTTGTAATTGCTGATTGTATCAATCTATTTTGTATTTGTCTCCATTCATCTTCAGTAAAATTAAAATTTCCACCATTTCTATAAAGAATGACGCCTGTTTCTCCTAGTGTATCTCCTGTTACATCTAATGCATATTGAGCAAATCTGTTGTTATATTTCATACCTAATGCACTTCCTGCACCGCCAAATGCTTGAGATATCAACAATGCTTCCCAATCAATATCACCAGTAGTAGTCAATTCTGATACTGCACCCACAGCGGTATCAATGCCTTGTTGTGCAAGCCATTGCTGTGGTTTTGTCATACCACAAGCATTTTGTAACCCTGCCGCTTTTGATAGTCCTCCTGTAAGAAGCCCTGAAAATGTTCCATTTTCTGCACCTTTCAGCATTTGTGCCCAGCCTTCTGCTGAAGATAAATCACAAAAAGGCTCTCCCATAAGCATATTGCCGACGCCCTGCCCTACTGTAGCCAATGCGCCCCCGCTTAGTGTTGATGAAATGATTTGAGGATTTCCTGTTAAAAATGCAAGGCTGACTTCACTTACAAGCCCTGAACCATACATAAATATATCAAAAGCATATTGATTGCCTTGAAAAACAGTATCTCTCAAAGGATTAAAACCGCCACTATAATCTCCTTTTGTTATATTTTGCCTTATAGAATTACTTTCAAGCATATTGGAGGCACCTGATACCCCATAACATGCTCCTCCTATTACTGCCGCACCTGCTGCAATACTTGCGCCACCTGTAAATGGTGCGCCAGCTATAGCAAGCCCTCCTACAACTACACAAGCACCACCAATCACAAGTGCTTTTAATCCACTCCAGAATTTTTCTTTTTCCAATCTTTCTGCTTCTGCTTGCTTTGCTCTTTCTATTTCTTCTATTTTTGTTCGTGTTTTTTGTAAATCCTGTGCATCTTGTTCTTTTGCTTGTTCTATTTCCTGAGAATAATCTTGTGCAGGTGCTTTTTTTACTGTACCAATTTGCTCTATTTTGATATAAGCATCATCAGTAATATTCAAATCGTCTAAATTGATGGTATGACCGCCACTTTCCGTTTCCATCACAATACTTTTTCCAGCCATAAAACTGATATTTTCTGTTATCATAGGTTCTATGGTAGCCCAGCCGACACCAGATTCTAATTTTTCAGAATATCCAATTTCCATATCTGTTGTTGCTGTAATGGTAATGGTATCTCCAGAATTGATTGTAACAACGCCAGAACTTCCCAAACTCATTTGATTGCCCTGTGTTTTAAATTCCATATCATTATGTCCAAGACGCATTTCTTTACCAAATTCATTTCTCATATGTTTTTCTCTGGTATCAGACAACCAAAAGTCAAGTCCAAGACAAAAATTTTATTATCTTTTTTGCAAAAAATCTTCTATTTTCCATTTGACCTCTATGTGATTCTCTTTAAAAACATAGATTTTGTCAATAAAGATGTCAACTAATTCTTTGGTAAGAGAATGAAAGTCATATTTTACTATTTTTTCTATCTGATTTTGAAAGGAATCTCTTTTTTGACTATATTGTAATTGAAAATCTATTTCTTCCAGTTTATTTTGTATTGGTTCTAACTCTTTTGTAAGTTCTAAGTTTATTTTACTAAACTGTTGTTCTATTAGCTTTCCTTCAATATATTGCTCATAAAATAGCTTCTTTTTTTGTTGATACAACTTTACTTGCTTTTGTAATTCTATTTTTTGAGTTGTCTGTATTTTAATACTGTCCGTTTGTTTTGAGTTTATTATGATTTCAATTTGTTTTGAAATCATTTGAAACACAATTTCCTCTAATTCTTTTTCTAATATTGCTAAATTATAGCAAGGAAAAGTAGCATCTACTTCTGAGTATCTGCACACAAATACAGCACTTTTTTTCGGTCGTCTATCCAAATTGTGGTAACAATAACCACAATATACTTTTTCTTTTAACAAGTATTCTATTTTTTTTCTACTTTTTATTTTTATATGAGATGATTGTTTTTGTACCTGTTGAAATGTTTCCTTTGTAATAATTGCTTCATGATGATTGGGAATTTTTATACAATCTTTTTCTTCTCTTTTGATACGCTTTCCTCCCAATTCTTTTACAACAGTTTTTCTCATGATATATGTTCCAATATATTGTTCATCAGAAAGTATCCTCTGAATGGTTGATAAATTCCAAATATAAGGACTATATAAATCAGGCATTTTCTATCGTCTCTTACGTCCTTTATACACTTCTGGTATTGCAATTTTTCTATGATACAATTCTTTTGCAATTTGTGTAATACTTTTTCCTTGTAATGCTAATTCAAATAGCAATCTAACTGTATTTGCTGCTGGTTCATCAATTTTTAATGTGTTATTTTCTTTTTTGTAACCATAACAGCAATTTTTTTGAATATATTCTCCTTTTTCCATTTTAGAATACTTTGCACTTTTTGATTTTTGTGATAAATCTCTGCTGTAGTATTCATTTTTTAAAAATTGTATGGTAACAGGTATACCTCCAGTATTATTTTTACTTTTGTCACTATCATAATTTTCGTTGATAGAAATAAATCGAACATGATACAAAGGAAAAACTTGTTCTAAAAAATAACCTGTTTGAATAATATTTCTGCCAAATCTTGAGAAATCTTTTACAATAATGCAGTTTACTTGATGAGTTTTCACAAGTTCCAAAAGTTCTTGCATTGCAGGACGTTCAAAATTTGTACCACTATATCCATTATCTACAAATTCTAATAATTTGATGTTTTGCATTTCCATATTTTCTGTATATTTTATTAATAACAGTTTTTGATTTTCAATGCTATTACTTTCTACCTTTTTGTCATTTACAGAAAGGCGAATGTAAAGGGCAATTTTATAATCACTCAATATCATTCACCTCTATTTCATTCAACAGTTCATCAAAATAAAAAGCTACAGTTACAATATTATCTGAAGAAACTTCTATTCGTTTAATGAATTTATCTGCAAATTCTTTTGTGATTTCTGAAATTTGTTCTAATTGAAAAACTTCTTTTAATTTCAAAATATGTTCTATTTTTTGACTATGATATTGTTGTATTTCTTCTAAGCAACTAATTTCAGATAATAAATTTTCTATTTCATTTTGATAATTCTCTCTTAATTTTTTGTATTCTGATTGTGTAATCACTCCATCAACAAGACTTTCATATAATGTTTGTAAATACAATCTTTTTTCATTCATCTGCATTTCTAGTGCAGTTTGTTGTTGTTTCCACAATGTTATGTTTTTTCGCATGGATTGCACTTGTTGTTGTAAATATTGTTCTTTTTCTAAAAACAAATTTCTCTTTTTGCTAAAAATAAAAAGTATTTTTTGAAATAAATCTTTTTGCTTTATAAAAACACCCTCACAACTACCTTTTTTAATACGATAATTTGTAATACAATGAAAAAGATATTCTTTTTTGGAATTTCTATAATAATGTAAGTTTCTTTCGCAGCATTGACAAAAAACCTTTCCTTTTAAAATATTTTCTTCATAAGGAACTTTATTTTGAGATTTACTTTTTTTCGCTATTTTAGCACGACATTCCTGTACTTTTTCAAAAGTTTCTTTTGAAATAATTGCTTCATGCGTATTTTTTACAATAATCCAATCTTTTTTATCTGTTCTTACTTGCTTCTTTCCAATTTTAGTTGATTTTCCCTGTACCATATCACCTGTATAGGTTTCATTCTCAATAATATGAATAATCGTAAATGTATTCCAATAGCCTTGTCCAATCAACTTTTTACTTGAAATCAATCCTTTCTCTTTGCTATAAAAACTAGGAGTTAAAACACCAGCTTCATTTAGCATAAGTGCTATTTTTTCTAAAGAAACATCTTCTAACACCCATTGAAAAATTTGCTTTACAATAGGAGCTGTTTCCTCATCAACCATTAGTTTGTGACAATCATCAGGTGATTTTTTATAACCATAAGGTGGTCTTGCTCCTATAAATTTGCCTGCTTTCCTATCTCTTGTAGCTTGTTCTTTTATTTTTTTGCTGGTGTCCAGTGCATAAGATTCATTTATCATGTTCAGCACTGGAAGTAGTATATTGTTACTATCTTCTTTTTCCGTATCAAAATTTTCATTTAAAGCAATAAAACGTACTTTATAGGCTGGAAAATAACTTTGTATGTAATAACCAGTGTCAATGTAATTTCTTCCCAAACGGGAAAGGTCTTTTACAATGACACATTGTATTTTTCCTGCTTCTATATTTTGTATCATTTCTTGAAATGCAGGACGTTCAAAGTTTGTACCTGTTTTTCCGTTGTCAATATATGTCTTTACTACTTGAAATTCTGGATTGACTGCAACAAAATTTCTTAGCAGCATTTGTTGATGTTCTATGGAATTTCCTCTATTTTTGTTGTCCTCAACAGACAATCGAATATAAAAAGCAGTATTAATTGTAAAATTTGATTTTGAAACAGTAATTTCATTTAAAGTATCATTTTTTCTACTTTTTCTAGCCATGTTAAATAACCTCCTTTTTAGAATGGAACATTTTTATTGTTTCTTCATATTCCGACTGATAACGAAACGTAATTTCAATTTGTTTTTTTTCAAAAATTTTTACAGATTGCACTAGCTGAATGACTGCATTTCTATCCAGTTCTGTAATATTTGAAAATTTCTTAAAATGTTCTATCCATTCTTTTCGGTCATGCCACAGCTCTTTTTCTAACTTTTCATTTAAAGCAGAAATTTCTTTTTCTATCATTTCTAATTTTACTGTATATTCTTGCTTTAACATTCTATAGTCTAGTTTTGGCAAAATTCCTTTGATATAGTTTTCATATAATGAAGATTGAAACACTTTTAATTCTTCTGCCATCTGTTCTTTTTCTGCAATTTCTTTTCCATACTTTTGCACAATTTTTTGATTAATTCTTGTACTTTCTATATTCTGCAATAGTTTTTCTAACGAAATGACACTGCTGATGTGTTTTTTCACACTTTCTAAAACACAAGCAATCAATTCATCTTCTTTTATCATATGAGAAGATGTACAGCCCTTTTTACCAGTGGGACAATAATAATAAAAATATTTTTTATTTTTATAGGCAACACTTTTTCTTGTCATACGACTTCCACAATCAGCACAAATTAACAAACCAGAAAACAAATATACATTTTCTTGAAATGGTGCTGTTCTGGTATCCAAAAAAAGAATGTTCTGCACTAAATCAAATTCCTGTTTTGATACAATTGCCTCATGAGTATTTTCTACATATACCCATTCACTTTTTGGTTTTTTGATAATATTTTTGAGTTTATAATTGTATGTTGTTTTTTTACCCTGCACCATTGTTCCCGTGTAAATTTCATTTTTTAGTATTCGTAGTATGGTTGTTGCTGACCATTTTGCATTATTTTCTGTAATGTATCCGCCTTTTGCATAAGCATATCCATTTTGTTTTTTGTACATCACAGGAGAAAGAATACCTTTTTCATTGAGAACATCAGCAATTTTTGCTGCACTCATGCCATCTAATTTCATTTTAAAAATATCTTTGATAATTGGTGCTGTTTGTTCATCAACTATAAGTTGGTTTTTATTTTCCTCTGATTTTTGATAGCCATAGGGTGTAAAAGCAGCTACATACAGTCCTTCTTTTCTTTTTTGCTCCAAAACACTCCTGATTTTTTTAGAAATATCTTGACTGTAAGCGTCATTGATAATCGTTTTTAATGAAACATCTAAACCAGTACAGTTTTCTTTTAAAGTATCAATATTGTCATTGATGGCAATAAATCTGACACCAAGTGAGGGTAATATTTGTCTCAAATATTTTCCTGTTTGTATGTAATCTCTGCCAAATCTTGATAAATCTTTTACAATAATGCAATTTACTTTTTCCGCTCTGATGTCCTCCATCATTTCCTGAAATGCTGGTCTGTCGAACAAAACACCTGTATAACCGTCGTCCACTTTTTCAGAAACAATTTCAATATCAGAATGCTTCTTTACAAAATCTCTAATTAACATTTTTTGATTAGAAATGCTGTTACTTTCGTTGTCTTTTTCATTGGTGTAGGAAAGCCTTGTATAACTGATTGCTTTATATTTTGACATAAAAAAATCACTCCTTAAAAATTTACAGACTTCTCCTGTAAATTCAAGAGTGATACTATTTATCTTTATTCAGTTTATACCTTTTTCCAATGTTAGTATATCACACTTTTTAAAAGAAGTCTACTACAAAATTGATTACAATAATATTCCTTTCAAACAATCCTCCAATGATAAGCCATTCTCTGAAAATTTAGATATGACAACATATTTCCCACATTTAAAACAATAAGGATTTTTAATTTGTCGCACATAATCTTTTATTCTTTTCTCTTTAGGCAATTCTGTGTTGATAACAACATCTCTAATATCCACTAATTTATCTCTATCAATCACTTTTTGCTTGTTTTTCATATTTTTATTCCTCCTCTTTTTTTAAAACAAAAGATAAAGCACTTTTTTTAAATGCTCTATCTTTTATATTAAAATTTCTATCAGACTACAATAATGCAGTCTGACAGAAATATATTTTAATGTATTTTAAAAATCTTTTCTTTTGTACTGTATTCTAATATAACAGGATTATATTGCTGGCTCATTCCCCAGTACGGAATATACAAACTGCTTCTAAAAGCTATCACAAATACCGCCGATACGTGTATCATACAGTTGACAAGTCTGCACACGATATTCGCAGTATCCCTCATTTTCAATGCGAGGTACACAACAGTGACTTTCTAAAATTTATGAAATCGCTCCAATACTTTTTATTGTATTATCATGGCAAGTTTGCATTCATACTAGAAATCATTTGTATACTGATATGAATAGTTCTCTATTGTTTTTCAAGGTACAGTAAAAAGGTATCGCTTGAAACCCTCTTACTATATAGGTAACTTCTCGCCTTTTTTTACCCCCATTTTAAAAAAATTTTTTTAACTTTTTTTCAACGCTTACAACGGAATTGATAACACGACTAACTCCGCACTTTTCCATTTTTGCAATTTCCGTATAGCTGTAACCACAAATGCGGTTTAAGTAAAATCTTCTTTGTTGTGTTTGTGTGCAAGTGCTTACAATTTTCTGAATTTCTTTTAACTGCTCTCTATTGATGCAGTAGTCCTCTAAATTTTCAGCTACTCTTTTCTGATATACTATGTAATCACTCAATTCTCTATCATCAATATGTTTTCTTCTTTCGTATCTTTGGTGTTCTTGCTCTTTGTTTTCTTCCTGTAAAACTGCATACACTTCTTCTGATACTTCAACAGTAATCATTTTTCCATTACTATCTTTCATTTTAATTTTCATTCTCTTACCCTCCAAATTTTGAATTTTCTTGAACTCAAAATGGTATAGGTGGAGAACGACAGTGTTTTTCGAGCAAAAAAAAGAACAAGTAAAATATAAAATTTACTTGTTCTTTTTGCTTTTTTTGCAAATTGAAAAAATAAAAAAGAGTATTTTTATAAATAGTATACATTTGACTAAAATTATTCTATAAGTATTTATAATAAAATATTTATTATTTAGCAAATAAAAAAGAGTCAATTTATTTACATAAAAATATGTAATGTTTATTGGCTCTTTTGTCTTTCGTATTTTTTCAATGCTATATTTATTTTAAAATAATTTGTTTTTTCTGTTGCTTTGTTAAAACAATTTGTTTTAATTGCTGCCTAGAAAAAATACATTTTTCCAATACAGCATTTGTAAAATCAACATTTTCAATATCTGCCTCTCTAAAATCTGCATATTTCAACACAGCATTTTTAAAACTAGCATTTTTTAAACGACAACGTTTAAAAGAAGTATAACAATAAGCAGAATAAATTTTTAGCATAAAAAGTATATTATCTAATTCCGTTATTGCATTATTAAAACAAGTTCCCTGCAAATCTGCATCATCAAAGCAAGCATAATTTAATATCGTTTGTTCTAAATTTGACTGTTTTAAATTTGATTTTTGAAATCTTGCTCCCTGTAAATTGCTACCCTTTAAATCAATACTTTGCAAATCACTTTGTCTAACATCTGCATATCTTAAATCCACATCATTTGCAGAAATACCCTTTAAATCAATTCCTTTTAAATCGGCAAAACAAAAATTTTTATCCTCTTGTTTTAAAAACTGTCTTTTCCATTTTCCATAATCTATTTCTGTGTCTTGTTGATACAATTTGTCACAAGGTTCAAAATACTCACCACTTTGTATTTCTAAATGCTCTGCTTTTTTTAGTTTATAATAAGCATCACTTTCTGTTAATTCATTCATAGCATACCGCAATATTTCTACAAAAAAATAATGAAATATGTTCAGTTGTTTCATTAGGAACATTTCCATTTCAGGTATGGAAAAAATAGAGCGATAAGTATTACTTTTCGATAAAACTTCATTGTAAAACTGATGATAATAGCGATAAATGACATGACTGTTTAAAACACCGATTTCTTTTCCTTTTTTCAAATACCAATGTTCATCATATAAAAATAAATGATATTGATAAATTCCTTCTAATATGTCCTGTCTCATAATATGAAATGTAATATAATTTATTTTTTGTTCGTATTGTTGTGCTTTGTAAAAAAGTTTTTCTATTTCTGTACAAATTGTTTTTTGTATTTGTTCTATGTTTTGTTGTATTTCTTTTTGCATGATAAAAACAGTATTTTGCAATGTAGTAAACAATATTTCATTTTCCCATTTTTGATACATCTCTTTTTTATTCATAATCCTCTTCCTAATTTTCTAATTGTATGGATAGCAACATTTGTTTTACAATATTTATCCAATCTCTTTTTTGTGTAAAAGGGCAATGAAATGTTCCCAACACCCAGTTACAATTTATCAAAAATAAAAATATTACTTCTAATATCGTATCGTTTTGTATTTGCAATGGAAATACAAATTGTATGATAGGTAGTTCTTGTTTTGTATTCAAAATCTCTTTTTCTATTGTAATATTATTGCTTATTTCTTTTATGTCCTGTTCCAATTCCTGCTGCACTTTCAAAATATCTGTTCCAATTTGTTCACAACTTAAAAAAGAAAAAGTGATATTGATATCCATTTCCTCATTTGTATATACAAAATCCGGACAATATTCTACACCATATTTTAATATAACAGTCGGTTTCTTCATCATATCAAAAAAAACAGGCAACATCATACTAAATTCTCCATGACACAATTTTTTTCTTTCAAACTTTACTGTATTATAAAAAATTTCTGCATATCCTCTATTAATATCATTTTTTTGCTGCTCTTTCTTTTTTTTCTCCTGATTAATTATTTTTACCATATCTTCTGCATAACTTTTCAAAACAAATCACTTCCCTATGCTTTAAAGTGCATAATTTCATCTACAATTACATTTGCTTTTGGTGTAGTTGCCATAATTCTGTCTGTTGCTTGAAATACAATTTTATTTGCTTCTAATCTCATTAAATTTGCTGTATTTATTTGAATACCAGCACTTCCTGTTAATGTAACGCCGCTGCTGTAATCCATATTGACAGCACATTTTTGTTCTGAAGCAACAAAATCAATAGTAGTAGGGGATAATACCATTTCTTTTTTATGTATGTTACCAAATCTTTTTGTAGAAATATCTTGTGTTTTTGTATTTTGTTTTCCATCTGCTCTATTTACAAGTCTTACATACATCTGTGATTCATCTGTTTTAGGGCTGTACAATTTCACACTATCTCCTACTTGGGGCATACTATAATATCCTGTTTGTCCCTCTGTAGCATACAAAGTATTGTATGGAAACCAGTAACATTTTGCTATATCTTGTGTTTCATCAATACACAAATGTAATTTTAAACAATCTTTTTTTACATCAAGCACTTTTCCATCAATGGACAAACCCATAAAAACAGCATTATAAAATGTATTTGTAAAAACGCCTTCTTTTTTACATAATTGATAATAACAAATCATTTTTCCATGCTGTAATACCATTTCTTTTTCTATTACAATAAAATAAAAATCTCTATATAATATGGTATCTCCTAATTCATAATTGTGTTCTGTTTCAATTTTAAAATAGGTAAAATCTAATAAACTTTTTTCATCAAAATTTTGATTTTGTATCATATATTTTTCTGTTTTTCTGATAATTCTGTAATGCTGAGCTTGCTCCTTGTATGTTTCACCATTAGGCAGACCGATATACATTTTAGGCTTGTCAGATAATATATCAGGTATCACAATGGTATGAAGCTGAGAAGCAAGTCGCAATAAAAATGCCCAATCTGTTTCATCATACTGTATTATCACTTTGTCTTGTATTTTACCGTTAGAAGCAGTATCTATAAAATCTCCTTGATATTCTGTTTTGATAATCTGTTCAAATAGAGATTGATATTTATTTTCTGTATGTTGAAAACTTCTTCTTTTCTTTTTGATATCTAACAAAATACTGTTGCTTTTTGCTGTCAGGCTGACAATACAAACATCTTGTATCATAGAGATTTGTAAATCCATTAACACACCTGAAAATAATATTGGTTTTTTGTCATTGCCTTTTTGAAGCAATACAATATTTGTTTTTTCATTTAGGCTGTAAATATCTTCTATTTTTTGACCATCTTCTAACATTACATCAATGGTTGCGATAGCGTGTTCATTGCATTTTTGTACTATTTTTACAGACAATATTTTTTGTATTTTGAAAGGAATTTCTATTTCTAAATCTTTTAATAATATGCTCATTTTCTCACCGCCCTATATCATATACTTCACTTTTTGAAAAGAAATACCTATATATTCTTTTCGCAATATATTTTCTGTCAATACTCTGTCAAACACAAAATATTCCTGTTTTTCAAAATCAACACGAAATAAAAAGCGTTCTCCTATTTTGTCACTTTGAAACACAACATCATCTATACTTTTATAGTTTCCTTCTGCAATACAATCCAGTGCAGTACAAACACATTTCCAGTAAACAACAGACTGCATATGCTGATTATCACACAAAAATATGGGATAAAATTCTAGTGTTTCATCATAGATTTCCAGTAATTCTTTTAACCCATCAGAAAACAAATGAAATGTAGAAAACAACTTACGAACCATAATATAATCCATCTGTAAATATTTTTCTCCTAAATCACACGTAATCACTTCTTCATTTGCCTGCTCTAGTTGCTCCTTTGTCATATTGATATGGATTGCATTTGTAATTCTTTTGTCAGGCTTTACAATATAATAGGAAATAATATCACCTTCTTTGTTTTGCTGAGCAGTAATTGCGAAACTCCCCACCTAAAAGCAAAGCGTTTCACAATTACCCTACTTTCTTTCTACAACAATATTTTTTAAAGTTTGTTATATTCCTGCTGAACTTTTAAATAATCATTATAAAACACTTCGAAGTCATCTCCTAGTTTTTCTTTAAGTCCATCAATCACATTACTTTCAAATATTTCCTTTAATTCTCCTTGAATTTCAGAAATATCAACATTATCATCCATTGCAATTTTTGCAAGGCTAATAAATATACAGCACTTATCCAAAAAGTCATATCCTTCATAGTCTGCATACTCTTTCTCAGTTAAATAACCTGTCATTCTTAATAAAGTACCAAGTTCTTGGTAAAGTTCTTCATAAGATTCTTGTGTATCTTCTTTGTGTTCACTATAATTCATCAACATATTTTATATTTTTATCTACAATAATATCTCGAAAAAATGGATGATTCCATATTCCATTTTTATTATATAAATGAATACTACCATCTTCCTTAAACATACACAGTTCAGTATCATTATTAATGAACAAAGCTTCTTCTTTTAAATCTAACATTAATCCAAATATTAATGATAATATAACTTTATAACGATTTTCCCAATATTCAAAATTATTAATAAAACGACACTCTAAATATTGTTGAAATATATATTCTTCTTCATTAAAATTGGTACTCCAACTATTATATGGATAATCTCCTGCAATAATAAGATAAATAGAACTTCCTAACTTTTCTTGTAAATCAATTTCTATTCCTTTCGGTAATTCTTTAATACAACCACATATGTAACCCATATTTTCTAATTTTTGTATTAAAATTTTTGTTGTTAATTTTCTATTCTTCATTAAAATAGAATAAGTCGTAGCCATAAAAAATCCTCCTAAATATATTATGGATAAATATCTATAATTTCATGGTAATGATTTATTACTTTTACTTCCTTTAATCCTGGTATAGACCATTCATTAAGTTGCTTAATAATTTCATCAATATCTCCTCCTCCACCATGCCAATCATCTAAGTTTAAAATAATTCTATTTGTTTGACCTGAATCAATCTTCCTAGTTATGCTACTTGCTATGTTTCTAACACTTGTTCCTTCCCTTGGTGAATAACAATCAAATATTTTATTTTCTATTAAATAGTCTGGATTTTTAGTTCCAGGTACTTTAGGATTTTGCTCAATTTTATATCCAGCTTGTGCTAGAGTTTCAGCCGCTTCATTTTCTCTTATTAAAGAGCGTATATTATCTAATTCAGGATCATTATAATTTACCTTAGTTTTAGTACCATTTGGTGTTGCTAAAATATTTGGTGGTTGACTTGGCATTGTATGTTTATGTATATTTGTATTTTGTATTTGTGGTTTTTGAGGTTGTTTTGTAACTTGAATTTTTGGTTGTTCTGTAACATTATTCGTTTGTATTCCATCTTCTCTTAGTTCATTACCATTTGCTTCTGTGATTTTTACATTATCTATATTATGGTTTGGTTTTTCTTCGCTAATTTTCACACCAGAGCCATTTGTACTACTATCTCCTCTTTTTACAGGTATACTATTATCTGTTTTTCTAGCTCTCTCTGCTACTTCTTGACTAACTTCTTTTCCAGCTCTTTCTGTTGTTTCTTGAGCAGTTCTTTCTGCTGCTTCTTGAGCAGCTCTTTCTGCTGCCTCTTGGGCAGCTCTTTCTGCTGCCTCTTGGGCAGCTCTTTCTGTTGCCTCTTGGGCAGCTCTTTCTGCTGCTTCTTGAGCAGCTCTTTCTGTTGCCTCTTGGGCAGCTCTTTCTGCTGCTTCTTGAGTAGCTCTTTCTGCTGCCTCTCGTGCAGCCGTTCCTGTTAGCTTACCTGCTGTTCCTGTAGCCTTTGTTATTTTTGATATTACTCCCAAAAATGGTAAAGCAACACTTGCTGTCCTTCCGACAGCTTCTGATTTCCCTTGTATTGTTCCCTTTTGCCAATCATTTACAATATCTTCTGTTAAACCATTCCATACTGTACCTAATGTCAATGTACCTGGTGAAGTTAAAGCCTCTGCAGTATCAAGTGGAGAAAGTGCCATATCTACTATCGCATTTGCCCCTGAAGCAATATCTTTTATAAACCCAGAAGCAACACCATCCATTGCAACTTCTGCTTTTTCAAAAACATTCATGTTTTTTTCATCTATGGGTACATCAAACAGCATTTTATCAAAAACAGTTCCTATTTCTGGATTTTTAATATAAATTTGTCTATTGTTTTCATAAAAATATGAAATCATCTCTGCTTTTTTTGCTTTTATGTTGTCTAATGTTTCTCCTAATTCTGGACAGTATTTATCCATTAAATATTGTACGGATTGTATTGTTCCATTATAGCCTGTTAAAAGATAATCATTAACAGTAGGAATGTATAGCTTCTTATCTTTCAAATATTGCTTTGTTTCCTCTATTGCATTTTTATAAATTTGTGCTATTTGAACAATATCATTAGTTTCTATTTTTTGTTTTTGTTCTGTATGAATAACACAATATTTATTAATTGGTGGAGCTACTTCATCCATCATTGTTTTAACCATTTCTGATGCTGGTATAGCAACTGCTGGGTGTCCTATATATCTTGCTGCTATCGTTGTAGCTCCTCTGATGTAAGTGCCATATACCGATTGACAAATACGTTCCATCACTTCCATTTGTTGTTTTTTGGACATAATTTTACTTTTTTTAACAGTTGCCTTTTTTTTATTTTTTGTTGCTTTTGTTGCTTTTTTTCCTTTCACCACAGATAACGCCACTGATACCATTGCTACTGCTGTTGTTATAGGATTTCCTATCATTTTTGGCATAGCTGCTTGTAATGTCTTACTAAAAAATCCCATATTCCCCCTCCTTCATAGTAAACCATCTTATTGGTTTGCTGGTTTTACAATGGAATAGGAAATAGTATCACCTCCTTGTTATGCTGAGCAATATCTGTGAAACACTTTATAGAAAAGCAAAGTGCTTCGCAAATTACAATTGATTATAACTTTAATGCCATAACCACTTTATTGTCAGGTTCTATTTTTAAAATTTCTTTTGCTATGATTTCTGCTTCTTCTTTATCTACCAGTTTTTCTGGTATATCATAGAAAAATAATATTCTTTCCATATTTTCAATACTTTTTGTATTTAATAATAATTCTCTTGCATGAAATAATGCAACAGAATATGCTCCTTCTACAAAACATAACGGATTCAACATTATATTCAATGCTAATTCAATCCATATTGTATCTTGTGTTTTTTTTATTAGATATTGTACAAAACTATATGTACATATACTTTCTGTATCATATGCAATATTCAATATCATATCTCTTACACTCATTTTATCTATGCTTTGGCACATTTTTGCAGCTTCTTCATATTTCCCTTGTAATAACTTCATTTTTAATTTTTCAATCATAATTTGCTCCTTTCTATCTACTTACTATCCACGCATCCGAAATTCTTATTACTCCATTATTTAACTTATTATATACAACTTCTACTTCATATCCATTTACTATTGCTCTTTTAGAATAAACTCTCTTATATGGTCCTTCTACTCCGTTTTCCATTACATATATAAGAATCTCTTTAATTCCATTCCAATCTTTATTGGAAACTAGTTTTTCCCATTGATGATCTGAATGTTTGCTTCCATTGATTATATGATGAATCTTTTGTTCTGATAAGTTATTGATCTCTTCTAAAATCTGAGAATTTATACTTGTTTGTTTCAATATTTCTTTATTTTTTGTTTCATTTTGTTTAAGATTTTCAAGATTTTCTATGTCCTTTACTTCCGTTGAAAGTACAGCAGGACTTGTGTTCACACCATCTCCTTTCCCTTTTCCACCTTCTCCTTTTACTACTTTGTCTTCTACTGCTTCTTGTATAGCTTTCTTTTCTGTCTTATTTGCTACATTGTCTGCTACTTCACTTTTTGCTTTTTTACCTGCTTTTTTACTTGCTTCTACAATAGGTGTTCCCTTTACAGCATTGTCCACAAGTTCTTTGGTTGTTGATGAAACGACACTCCTTTCAGAATTTGCTGCTATTTTCATAGCATCATCTGTTTTAGAGGCAATTCCTTTTGTTACATTTGCTGCTGATTTTCCAGCATCATCTGCATTAGACATTAGTATTTTAGCAGGGGATTTTGTCATATTTTTTACTGTATTTTTAACAGGTATTCCTCCTGCGGTTGCAACCTTCCATTTTCCGTAACTTCCTAAGCCTTCTGCAAATTCTTTTGCTCCCGTTTTTCCCAATGCTAGTAGTTTAT
>CAJUNT010000025.1 GCA_910587735.1 uncultured Clostridia bacterium | reverse complement strand
TTTTTTATAATTTTCTTAAGTTACCATATATGGGACGTTGTCCCGCACCCTACAAACTTTCTTGAAAGAAAGTTTGACAAAGAACTTTATATTATGCGAACGCAATGATAACTTTACTTTTTGTATTCGGAATGATATCATAAATTTTTTCAAAACGAAATTTTCACATTTTCTACAGCGAGTGCCACTGTTACACCATTTTTCACTCTTTTATTTACTATAATATTGTCATATTGAGAGGAACACAATGCACTTCTTTCACAAACATTATCCACACCCGTTATTTGTTCCACAAAATCAGAATGAGAAACATTCCCCTTTACATTTAACAACTGTTCCACTGAAAAAGTATGAAATGGTATTTGATATTGTTCACAAAATGACAATAATCCCTTTTCGTTTTGTTTTAAATCGATTGTAGCAACTGCTTTTATCGCCTCTATGGCAATATTTTCTTCTTCCAACACATCAAATACTGCCTGTTCTATTTGTTGCAATGATGTATCTTTTTTACAGCCAATACCCATATGCAACACAGGTGCAATCAAATAAAGTGTTTGCTGAAATAATTTATTGTGTTTGTAAACAGATAGACAGATACCTATTTCACCATGTTTTGATGCTATCAGTCCTTTAGGGAGTTTGTCATAATAAAATATGCTGTCAAAACAGATTGTTTTGCCTTCTAATAATGATGCAGAAATTTGTTTTAATATGTTTTTTGACTGTTCATGGTGAAGGCAAATAAAGCCGTTTTGTTTTATCCATGTATCCACTGCAAATACACCATTTACATCTGTTGCTGTGGTGATAACGGGCGTAGCTTGTATTGCTTTTGCAATTTTTTGAGTGAGTGCATTTGCCTGTCCCATATGCCCCGATAATAATGATATGACAAATTCACCTTTTTCATCTGTTACAACAACAGCAGGGTCTTGATATTTATCTTTTAAATAGGGAGCGATTGCTCTTACTGCAATACCACAAGCACCTACAAATACAATACATTGCGCTTGTTCAAAAGCGTTTTTTGTCCATTCTGAAAGGGAATACACCATTGTAATACCGTCCCTTGCTATTTTCATAGAAAAACACATAGAATGTTCTAATTTATTTGATATCATTTCTGCTAATTCTGTTCCTTTTTTTGTAAATGCTATGACATATACTTTCATTGCTGTTCTGCCTTTCTAAATTCCGTAGAAAATGCTGGGTGATAAAGTAATGACCTTTCATAATCACTCCCTAATACATCTCCTACTATAATCAATGCTGTTTTTGTAATATTGTTTTTATTTGCACACTGTGACAATGTAGAAACCGTACAGCGTACAATTTTTTGGTCTTGCCATGTTGCTTTTTGTACAATTGCCACAGGCATATCGTCACGACAGCCACCTTGTTTTAATTTCTGCTCTAATGTTTCTAAAAGCCCTGCACTTAAAAATATCACCATTGTTGCTTTATGCTGAGCGAGTTTTGAGATATCTTCATTTGAGGGAACAGGTGTTTTACCTCCTACTCTTGTAATGATTACGGTTTGAGATACATTAGGCAGTGTATACTCCATTTGAAGTGCTGCCGCAGCACCACAAAAAGAACTTACACCTGGACAGATGTCATAAGGAATACCATTTTCATTTAGTATGTCCATTTGCTCTTTTATTGCACCATATAAACAAGGGTCGCCTGTATGCAATCTCACAATTTCTTTTTGTCTATTTTCTGTATAGATTTCTGTAATTTGCTCTAGTGTCATATATGCACTGTTGTATATTTTGCAATCGCTTTTTGTGATAGATAATAGTTCTTCATTGACGAGTGAACCTGCATATATTACAATATCCGCATTTTTGAGTAAATTTTGCCCTCGTACCGTTATTAAATCCGCTGCACCACTGCCAGCTCCTATAAAATGTACCATTTTTTTGAGTCACCTCTTTTATAAATATAATTGCGTTCATAAAAGTTAAAGTTTTGTGAAATTGCGTTAGCAAAAATTAAAGTTTTTTGTCAAACTTTTTTTCAAAAAAGTTTGCAGGGGCGGGACAGCGTCCCGCAAAAAAAGGATATTCTTTTCAATCCCTCAAACCTTTTTACTAAAACATTATAATTTTTTATAATAAAATTCATTCTGTTTTGTTAAAACCTTGAGAGCGTTGGTCTACGCTTCGCTCCGGTTGGTGCAGAACAAACGTCCACTGGACGTTTTGCACCTCAAACTCTCACCAACTTTTGAAAAAGTTGGACAAAACTTTTAAAGGAAAACTTCGTTTTCCTCATCGTGAACGGTATGATTTCATTTATTATGATATTGTTCTAAAAACCATTCTACATTTTCAGACTGTATCAAAACACCTAATTTTTCAGAAAACACAACAACACAACAATTTATATATTCTCCCATTCTATGGCGAATATGATATATCAATTTCTCTTTTATACTTTGAATAGTATTTTGAAATATCTGTTGATTATGATTTTTCAAAAGTAATAATGCCTGTTCTGCTGTAATACATTCCATAATACTTTTTACAGTTTTGCTATCAGCACCTGCAACTGCTGCGTGCACCCCTATAATCTCCATTCTGCAATCCGCATATTTAGAATGTGTCTGCATAATGCCCCCTGCTATTTTTATCATTTTACCTATATGCCCTACTATCAGTACAGATTGTATAGGTAATGTTTTGATGTAGTCAATTGTGTCACCTATAAAATTACTCATTTTTACAGCCTGTTCTATATCAATATCATAATGTTTTTTTAAAAAGTCATTTCCGTAATTGCCAAATGTCAATATGATATTGCCATTGCTGTTTGCCACTTTTACATTACATTCTACTTTGATACTCTCAAGTAATGCTTTTTCGCTCATAGGCTCTACAATACCGCTTGTACCTAATATAGATATGCCCCCCACAATACCTAATTTTTCATTATATGTTTTTTTTGCTATCTCTGCACCTTCTGGCGCAAATATTGTAATCGCAATACCTTTGTGATAATGGGCAAGTATACAGATTTCTTTTACACACTGCAATATCATATTTCGTGGAACAGCATTGATTGCTGGTTCTCCTATAGATTGCTGTAAACCTTTTTTTGTAACACGTCCAATACCTTCCCCGCCATCTATTATAATACCTTTTTCTATTTTTTCAGCAATAGCGTATATCATAATACCATTTGTGACATCGGGGTCATCGCCACTATATTTTTGTATACCGCACACTGTTTTTTGTCCTTGCCAGTGACAGCATTGTGTATTGAGCTGTAATACAATGCCTTTAGGCGTCTGCAATGAAACGCTATATAATTTTTTACCTAAAAGTAATAATGTTACAGCACATTTTGCTGCTGCTGCTGCGCAACTTCCTGTTGTATAACCCCACTCATGCTTTTTCATTTTGATAACATTTTAATAATTCGTCTGCTGTTTTTTGATAATATTCTGTATTGTCCTGTGCAAAATATTCTCCTGTTTTGGAGCTATAAAATGATTCGATTGCCTGTATTTTTGTCATGTGGTATTGTTTTGCAATTTGTTTTAATACCACTGGTAATACAGATTGTCTTTCTCTGTGTTTATTGTATTCGCTTTTTTCTGCATCTGTGGTGTTTTCAACGTATCCGTCTATCATGCCTATAAAAAATCCTTCGTCCATATCACAATATGCCTCATATCCTTCTAAAAGTAGTTGAAATATGCCTTTTTCTGAAAAAGAATGTGCTACTTTGTTGCTTGCAACATTTTTAATGTGACTGTAATTTTCAACACAGTTTACAAGTAATTCAAATTGATTCATAATGTTTATTCTCCTTTTTATAATCAAAATTCTGATAAAATAAAGTATAACATATATTGTTAAAAATAAGTAGATTGTTGTGGAATAAAAAATAAAAATTACGATATAATTCCGAACGCATAATGTAAAGTTTTTGCCCCGCTTTTTTCAAAAAGCGGGTGAGAGTTTGAGAGCAACGCTCTCAAGGTTCTAACGAAACATCATTAAAAATCCGTTCGCAATTAGGAAAACGAAGTTTTCCTTTAAAAGTTTTGTCCAACTTTGGGGGAAGTTGGTGGAGTTTGAGGCGAAGCCTCAATGTCTTAACAAAACATAATGAATTTTATTATATTATAATGTTTTAGTGAAAAGGTTTGAGGGATAAAAAAATATATTTTTTATTTGCGGGTTTCACCCGCACCCACAAACTTTTTTGAAAAAAAGTTTGACAAAAAACTTTCATTTTTGCGAACGCAATTACAACTTTCATTTTTGCGAACGCAATTTTCTCATTATTTTTGTATGAAACACAAAAAACATTATCATACTAAATACAGGAGGTGCATACTATGCATGACATCATTATAATTGGGGCAGGACCTGCGGGCATCACTGCTGCAATATATGCATTAAGAGCAGGTGTTTCTGTGACGATTTTCGACCGCAATTTATATGGCGGGCAAGCTGCAATTACAGCACAAATTGAAAATTATCCTGCCATAAAATCCATAACAGGAGCGATGTTTGCACAAAAACTATATCAGCAAGCCATAGACTTAAATGCAAATATTTTATTTGAAGAAGTAATATCTGTAGATTTTTCTGACGCTTTTCAAACCATTACCACAAATAAAAATACTTATACTGCTAAAACGGTTATTGTTGCCACTGGTGTGAAAAGACGAGAGTTAAATTGTGAAGGGGAAAAGCAATTTGCAGGGAAAGGCGTTTCCTATTGTGCAACTTGTGATGGTGCATTTTTTCGCAATAAAAATGTTGTTGTTGTGGGGGGAGGCAATACTGCATTAGAAGACGCCCTTTTTTTATCCAATCAATGCCGAAATGTGACGTTAATACATCGTCGTGATACTTTTAGAGCAGAAAAACATTTAGTTGATGCTGTATTGTCACGATATAACATCACAATACTATATGATAGTAATGTGAAAAGTATTAAAGGGAATCATGTTGTAAATGCTATTGATGTGTATCATACAAAACAAAATCAAACCACAACAATAGAAACAGATGGCGTATTTATTGCAATAGGATATGAGCCAGATAATGAAATGGTATCACATTATTTGAATGTAAATACAGAAGGATATATTGTTTCTGATGAATATTGTCATACCAATATAGAAGGTGTTTTTGTTGCTGGGGATACCAGAACAAAACATTTAAGACAAATTATAACCGCTTGCGCAGATGGAGCAGTTGCTGGTGTTTCTGCTGTGTCATATATTTCTACACACTAAATGCCAAAAGTCCACTTATTTATATGTGGTATAAAAGCATTTTTTTATTGATATATGTTAATGTTGCTTTTATAAACAATAAATGGTATAATAAAATCATGAAAATGAAAGGGTTTGACTTTATCATATAGTGATAGTAATTTGTCAAACTATCTGTTTTATATTGCTTGTTTTCGGCGGCACATAGCAATATAAAGCAAACGGATAAGAGTTCTTTTCTCTTATCAAAACAAGGCAAGTTTATGCTTGCCTTGTTTTTTTATTCCTCTATTCTTTTTTCTAAAAAAATAGGCTCTACTATTTTTTCTTTTTTATTCAAATCAACATTTATATGTTTCTCGTCATCACATTGTTGTTGATATTGCTGTTGTGTTTCATTGTTTTGTTGTTCTGTATCATGATGTTGTTGTGTTTCATTGTTTTGTTGTTCTGTGTCATGATGTTGTTGTGTTTCATTATTTTGTGTATGTTGTTCTGTATCATGATGTTGCTGTGTTGTACATTGCTGTATATCTTTTTGTGATGTTTTAGTATATTCTTTGTGATATGCCACAAAATCATCATCTTCTTTTCTTAACAAATCAATACCCAATTTCAGCAAAAATATTACTACAAGTAGTGTAGGTACTTTGCTCAGCACAATATAAAATACCAAAAACGCATTTCCAAACCAATTTACAAAATAGCCTATAATATTAAATATAAATGTGTATATAGCTAAAAATATACAACATAATCCTACTAATTTTCTTCTTCTGTAAAGTATTGGTTTTGTTTGTTGTTCCCAAAATATTTGTAATGACTTATAAAATTCTATATCCATGTGATGACGTTCTTCTTTGTTATAGCATTTAAAGCGAAATGCATCAAAAAAACTATAACACCACACAACAGGCAATATACAACTTACAATTTCCATTCCTCCTCTTGTTAAAAATATCAATGCAATGGGTGCTAAAAATAATGACATTAAAAATATGCCTTTTTTGAGCATACCCAAATACATATGGCTGACGCCTGGTATCAATGCAAATAAAAATATCAATAATTTATTTTTTTCCATAATACATTTCTTCACTCCTGTCTAATATTTGCCATATTTGTTGATACTTTTCTGATACATCGTGTAGTATAGTTTGATTTTGCCAACTCAATTTTTGTATTTCCTGTTCTAAAGATTCTATAGTGTCTGATTGGTGCAACATTGTTGTCCAGGAGAATACGCCTGTACTCCAAAGTACCATAGCAATACACGCTGCTGTAACAGCTGTGCCGAATCTTTTTTGTGCTAAAAATGCTGTTTTATATTTTATACTTTTTGTTATACGTTTTGCAATACTTTTTTCTGTTTCCAGTAATGTTATTTTTTCCATTTCTTTCAAATATTGTTCTAAGCACCCATCACAAAAAGAAAGATGTTCAGATAATTCCAGCCTTTGTATGTCGTCTGCTTTTTCTGTCACGAGTAAAAAAAAGCCTTCTGCTGTGATATGTCCATTTTCATGAAAAATAGCCATGTATCATCTCTCCTTATTATTGTTTTGATATTGATTGCAATCAATCCCGTTCACAATTAGTAATCCGTTCGCGATAAGGAAAACGAAGTTTTCCTTTTAAAAGTTTTGCCCCGCTTTTTCAAAAAGCTTGCGAGAGTTTGAGAGCAGAGCTCTCAATGTCTTAACAAAACAATATTATAAAATCCCATTTATGATTAGGAAAACGAAGTTTTCCAATAAAAGTTTTGTCCAACTTTTTTAAAAGTTGGCGAGAGTTTGAGAGCAGAGCTCTCAATGTCTTAACGAAACAGAATGAATTTTTCTCAAAAAAATTATAATATTTTAGTGAAAAAAATTAAGGGATAAAAAAATATATCTTTTATTTGTGGACTCTGTCCACACCTGCAAACTTTTCCCCTAAAAAGTTTGACAAAAAACTTTATCTTTTGCGAACGCAATTATATCATTATTGATTTAATGTAACAGTATCTAATTTTTTTTGCAATATTTTTTTACTTCTATAAAGCTGTGTCTGGACTGTTTTTTGAGGACGTTGCAATACTTTTGAAATTTCATTTATAGATTTTCCTTCCAAAAAGTACATACAGCTAACCAATTTATAAGGTTCTTGTAAATTCAAAATATGTGTTTTAATTTTTTCCATACCTTCTTTTTCTAAATATAGTATTTCGGGCAAAGGGGAAGGGTCTTTTTCCCCCTCGCTGATTTCCATACGTTCTTTGCGAAAATAGGCACTTTTTAAATAATCCTTTGCTTTATTTGTTGCAATACGTGCCAGCCAGGGCTTTACAGTTTCTATTTGACAGTTTTCTTTGTGTGTGTAGGCGGAAAGAAATGTTTCTTGTGTTAAATTTTGTGCTTCATGATAATCATGCACCATTTGATAACAGATGGTAAATATTAGCTTTTCATATTGCTCTATGCTTTTTTGCCATTGTTCTGTTGTCATGTTTGTGCTTTCCCCCTTTCTGTCAAATATATCATATTGTTCCCACCCTTATATATGAAACGATGAAAGGAAATAAAAAACTTCAAAAAAATAAATTTTTTTAAAAAATATTACATAAAATTACGAAACAATTCCAAACGCAATGATATTGTAGGGGGGCAATATATGCAAATTTGACGCGATTTCTATTATATTAGTGCATTGAATTTTTAGCAAAATGTAGATATTTTAGGTGTTGCAGAAAGTACATTATTTATTGTAAAATAAATATAAATGATGAGTAAAGAAATTAGGGAGGTGTTTTAATGTGGAGGTGTTAAACTGGAAAGAGTTGCTTTATCCTTATCAGCAAACAGTAGAGGAACTTCTTATAAAATTTCAAAGCATACAAAAAGAATGTAAAAATTTAGGTGTGTATTGCCCTATTGAAAGCGTTTCGGGCAGAGTAAAAAAAGCATCTAGTATTATGGACAAAATAGCCAGAAAAAAAATACCCTATGAAAAAATGGAGCAGGAAATTGAAGACATTGCTGGTATTAGAATATTGTGTCAATTTGTGGAGGATATTTACAAAGTAATTGATATGATAAAAATGAGAAATGGCAGAGATATGGAAATCATACAGGAAAAAGATTATGTGAAATATAAAAAGCCTAGTGGATACCAAAGTTATCATATCATTATAAAATATCCATTAAATACTGCTTTTGGGTATAAAGAAGTATTAGCAGAAATACAAATTAGAACGCTTGCTATGAATTTCTGGGCAACGGCAGAACATTCTTTAAGATATAAATATAGCGGTAATATACCCGATTCTATACAAAAAAGATTGACAAATTGTGCAGATGCTGCATTCCATTTAGATAGAGAAATGTCAACAATAAGGGGCGAAATTACTAATGCACAACAGTTAAATGAAATCAAACAAAATTTAGTAAATAATATATTAGAGAATATACAGAATCTTTATTTTGTGGCAAAATTAGATGATATGAATACCATCAATAAGGAATTTATAGATTTGTGGGAAACAGATGACGTAGACAGATTAAGAGAATTTAATGAAAAGCTGAATATTATGGCTGAATTATATCGCATATAGAAAGGAAAAGTAATATGTTATGAAAAAAGCAATTATTTGTATCACAATTTGCACAATGATACCATTTAGCATGGTAGCGTGCAGTACACAACAGTCTGAGCAGTCTGCACAGTCTGCACAACAACAAACAGAAAACAGTAACCCATTAGACACTATCAATATGCCTTATTTTTCAGAAAACGAGAGCAATGCCATAGATATGGATAAATTGCCTTATGATATACAAAAAGCACATTTTTTGATAGGAACAGAGCAAAGTAATAGAGTAGAGTTATATTATCCTCAATTAGAATATAATATTGCTGAAAATACACCAGAAAGTGATATCACACAACAAATTTGTGATGGTTTTACAAAATCAGAATTACTTAAACAGGCAGGTATGTCATATTATATGGAGCAAACAGCAAATATATCAGAAATCGATATGTATACAAAACCTGTATTTTTTCATGCAAATTATAGAGTGCAAACGGCGAATCAAAAAATAATCAGTGTGTTGTATCAACAAGCATTTTCTCATGTAGGGAATACTGCCGATTATAGTATGACAGGTGCTACACTTAGTATTGCTGAAAATAGATTGTTGAAATTGAATGAAATGATTACAGATATGGACAAGTTGTTGACATTGCTCGAAACAGACCAATTTACACCCATACCATATTTTGAAAATGAAACAATACCTTTTAGTGAACTTTTGAAAACAATGCCTTATATGAGAGAGGAATTGTTGGAAATATTCAAAAATAATAATAAAAGGGCGTTGGTTACAGAAGGGGAACAAAATGCTCAGGTGTTGTGGCAAGACCGTGTGTTTGAATGGTATTTGTGGGATAATAAACTTGTTATAATGTATGTGGGTAATGACTTTTTTAATCAGTATGCTATAGAATTGTATAAAATAAGAGATATTGTAAGTGATACATTTTATCAGAATTATATTGTAATATAATTTATGATATCATTGCGTTCACAAAAGTTAAAGTTTTTGCTCCGCTTTTAGGGGAAAGCGGACAGGGCGCGGGACAGCGTCCCGCAAATAAAAAATATATTTTATAAAAACCTTTAAACCCTTGCACTAAAACATTATAATATAATAAAATTCATTCTGTTTTGTTAAGATCTTGAGAGCTCTGCTCTCAAACTCTCGCCAACTTCCCCCAAAGTTGGACAAAACTTTTATGGAAAACTTCGTTTTCCTAGTTGTGAACGGGATTTACACTTTACATTTTAGAAAGGAGGCATACACATGGCATTATTTGCCATAGGTGACACACATTTAGGATTTGGCATAAACAAAACAATGGACAAATTTGGAGAAAACTGGAAAAACCATGCATACAAAATTGAAAAAAACTGGAGAGAAAACATACAACAATGTGACACAGTATTACTTTTAGGTGACATATCATGGGGCATGACGATACAGCAAGTGATACCCGATTTAGATTTTATTGATTCACTACCAGGTAAAAAAATTTGTATATCAGGCAATCATGACTATTGGTGGAGCAGTATATCAAAAATACAAAAGCTATATACAGATATCACATTTTTAAGAAATAACAGTATAAAATATCACAATATATTTTTATGTGGTACAAGAGGCTGGCTTTGTCCTAATGATGCATTTTTTACACCACAACACATTAAAATATATCACAGAGAACTAAATCGATTAAAATTATCATTGGAATATGCTATAAAAAAAGGAGCAGAACAAATTATTGTACTGCTTCATTTTCCGCCTACAAATGATAAAAAAGAATGGTCTGGATTTTTGGAACTTTTTCAATGTTATCCTGTTAGTCATGTCTATTATGCACATTTGCATGGTCAGCAATATTTTCATAATAGCTTAATTGGAGAATATAAAGGCATTTTTTATGATTTAGTTTCTTGTGATAATGTTAATTTTTGTCCTAAAAAAATATTTGTATAAATTGCGCTCACAAAAGTTAAATTTTTTTGTTTTATTTGTACAACTTTATATGTGAAAAATTGGTATATGTGGGCAGTTATTCGTAAACGCTATTTTTCTTCTCTCAATCTCCAATTTCTTCCTTCATCTTTCAATATCACATTTCTGTATCCCTTTGTTTTTTCATGTATTCTACTACCTATTGCCTCGTCAATATCAATAATATCGTCAACCGTTTTTTCTGTTGAAAATATAGTAATCAAGTTACTGTTTACATATCTGTAATTTATGATTTCAAAAGCTGTTCTGATATCTGCTTCACTGGGGCGTTTATCCTTTTCTGTTTTAAAAAAGTCATCTATGTAAAGCACTTGTGTAGTAAGCAAAGGGTTAATCATTCTCTGATAATTTTCATCATCCATTTTGTTTGCTTTTAGCCTAACGATTTCATTTGTCCATATAACATATCTTACAGATATCCCTTTTTTCAAAAACTCCGCTAATATTGCTGTACAAATGTGCGTTTTTCCACAACCTACTTGTCCACCCACAAAAAACCATTTGTTTTTTTCTTGTAAAAAATGCAATGCTTTTTGTTTTAATTTCTGTTGCCATTCTTCTGGTGTTTGAAATTTGTCAAAAGTATATTTTTCAATACTTTCTGCAATGCCCGACAATTTCAACTGATTCATAGCAATTTCTTTTTTAGTACAAATGCAGTTATCAAAATACTCCACACCATTTATTACCGCTCTCACTACGCCCATACCTCCACAAATAGTACAATCCCCCTCTTTTATTTCTTTATCAGGGTGTATAGGCATATATTTTATTTCTTTTTCGTCATTGGTATGTAATTCACATTCTCTTTGTTTTTGATATTCTTTTTGTCTTTTTCGTATTCTTTCCACAATCTCCACAGCTTTCCCCAACTGCTCATTGTGTTTGTTGCAGATACAACTAGCATAATGCTGTACACCATTTTCAAACACTTTTACAATGCCATCCCCCCTACAAATAGGGCAGTCCCCCTCTTTTATAACTTTATCAGGGTGTATAGGCTGTATAGGAAAATCACTGGGAAAATCAACACATTTAGAGTACATCTCCATATTTTTGTGGTTTTTGTTTTGTTTCTGTAAGCGTTCCATAATCTCCATAATCTGTTGCATAATTTGAACCTCTCTTTCCTTCTGCTATTTTTGCCCAAAGTATCCCCTCATAATTGTTTGCCATAGATAAATCGATAATAGATATCACAGACTGCTCCCCATACTGAAAATACTGCTGTTGTATTTGAGAAAGCAGACTTTGTAAGCCTTTGGGTTTATAAGGCTGTCGTTTTTCTTTTTTGTAATCAAGCCAGTCATTCACTTTATTGTGTAATGCCTCTGTAAACACAAAAGAATCTCTTATTGTTTTTAATTGTTTTTGCAAACTATCCCCAATGGGGTTAGGGGGGTTATTTTTTTCATTCTGATTGCTATTATCATTATCATTTACATTATCATTATCATTTACATTATCATTATCATTTACATTATCATTAAGGTTAGTGTTTGGTTTTTGTTGGTTTTGATTTTTTGTATTTTGGTTATTTTCGCTTTCTTGTTGGTTATTTTCGCTTTCTTGTTGCTTATTTTCTTTTTTTGGTCTGCCACCTTTTTGACCATTTGCCACAACTGTTTGATATCTTTTTTGTGAGGCATCAATTTGTGGTTTAAAAGATAAAAATAACGCTTTTTCTACTCCATTTTCTTCTGGCTCTGTGCCGTCAAAAGCATAGTCCATTAAATACTGTAATGTTTTTAATTGATATTCTTGAGGTAATGCATTTATTGCTTCTCGAAATCCCTTGTAAAATACAAAACTTTCTTTTTGTTCTTTCATAATCATTCACTCCTTTTTGCATATCTCTATTTTGACAGAACAATACTCTCAAAAAGTATCAATTTTTTCATATTTTATAATTTCGCATAAAAATAGAGCATACAACTTGTTTGCTGTATGCTCTTTGTAATAGCATGGATATGATTTTTTTGTATATTTTTAAAAACAATAGGAAACAGAATTGTTATACCACGTAATATTTTGTTGTGGTATTTCTAACACTTCAAACCATGTTGAAATAGGAATATAGAAATGATTATCTTTTATTTCTGAGCGGACTGGCATATTGATGCTTTTTCCATTGCATATCATGATATTACTGTATGGTGTTATAATAATATCCTTTGCGGAGTTTTTCCATGTTTTGATATATGCTGTATCATTCTCCCATGTAACAGATACATTTACATTATTACCTGTTAAATTTTGTAATTCGTCTACTGCTATCATAATATGATTTTGTTTTTTGTAAGTTAATATATCATAATATATGCCCTGTTTTAATATTTCATTGTCTTGTGAATGGACATAATATTGTTTTTGCTGTGGTGTAAAATCATTGACTTTGATACGTTTGTTTTGAAAAGTGATATCTGCACCATATTCATCTATTTTCAACTGGTCGTATATATTCTCGCCGTAACGAATATCAAATAATACACTCATATCCTGCAATGAAATATAAATTTCATTTTCCACTATATTAGGAATGGTAAATAATCCCATTTCTTTTCCATTTAGCAATACAGTTCTTTTATTTTTGAAAAAAACAATTTCATCATCATAGTATTGCATTGTTATTGTTTGTTCTGTCAAATTATCATAAAACTGTACTTCATTGCCACTTAAACATAAAAATTCTTTTATAGGAATCATAAAACAACATTCTTTTTCATTATAATAGACAGTATGATTCAGAGCAATGTCATGTAATCCCGTTTTAAAATGAACATTACCATATTCATCAAATACAATATTGTAATGAGGAGGAGGCTGTGTATTTTGTAATTCTTTTGCATAAATGGTAAATGATAATATGTTGCATACCATCATGATAAGTAGTATACAGTTTATTTTTTTCATAATTTCACCCCTTGCGATATGTAATATGATAACATATCTTTATTATAGTTACAATATTATATCAGTATAGTAAGTAGCTAAATAAACATTTAAAACATAAAAAGCAACATTACAATATCATTTTTTGATATATTTTTGAATTCGTTTTACAGTAATGATAGAAAGCAAAGCATTGATAATAAGTACTATTTCTGCAAAAACTGCTCCTTTTAAGAATTGTGTCAAATCTCCAATTTGATAGCCTTGTATAGATGCCACAATACTAAATAATATCAATAATATTGTTGGCACACTAAAACAATGCTGAAATAAATGGGCAAAAAATAAATAGGGCAATATAGACGCGCTAAATATAGAAAACAACAATATCAAAAAATGATGCCATTTTCCATCATAACTCACTATATTCCAAAATGCGAAAATAGTAATAGAAAATAATAATAAACCATAAATAATATTTTTAAACATAATAGTATTTTGTATTTTTTTGGTTTGTTTTTCAGCGTGCATGATTTCGTTAATACTGATATCTAATACTTGAGCAAGTGGTTCTATCATTTTTAAATCTGGAAATCCGATACCTCTTTCCCATTTTGACACTGCTTTATCTGTTATATTTAATTTATGAGCGAGTTCCATTTGTGTCCAACCCTTTTCTTTTCTAATAGAGGCTATAAATTGTCCAAATTTTTGATTATCCATTGCTATCGCTCCCTTAAAATCACTCGTTAATATTTATTATATATAAATATCATGGTAAAAACAAGCAACGAATAGTAGAATGACTAAAATTTAAATCTAAACTTTTCATTTACTTCATATATGTATTGTATTTTTATTGATATCATCACAACATCACATTTTTGTAGTACATTCTTCTGAAATCACATTTTTAACGACATCAAAATATTGTTCATTTTGTAGTAATAAAAAAACAGAGTGGTTAAAATCTTTTTGACATTCTGAAAGAACATTGTAAAGGAAATCATCTATATCCATACCATATTTTTGATGAGCTTGCATTTCTTTTACAGTAAAATAAATCATTTTCATTAAAATATAATCTGAAACATTGTGAGAGATGTTATTTTCTTTTAATTTTGTATGTAATTTTGTATGCCATTCTCTTTCTTCTATATATTTTATATCGGAATTTCCAACTAAATAATCAATAGATACATTTAATGTATTTGCTAGTTTTGTCAAATCTCTTATGTTAGGTTGATTTCTTCCGCTTTCATAATTTGCTATTGTGGTGTAGCCATAATGCAATTTACTTGCTAATTTTACTTGCGTTATTTTTTTTTCTTTTCTTAATGCTTTTAATCTTTTGGGAAATTCCAATCAAAACACACTCCAATCTTTTTATAAAATAAAAATTTATATTTTGTGAAAAAAACAAATTTAATGTCACTATTATAACATATATTGATTAAAATCACAAGTATAAAATCATATTAAATATAATCATTCTGTTTTATTTTTTAATTTTGGTTGATAATAAAAACATGGAGGTGCTAGAACATGATAGATTTTAGTCCTATGTGGGAACTGATGAAAGAAAAAGGAATCTCTCAATATTATTTATTGAAAAAAAATCGGTATTGATAGCAAAACATTGGCAAGCATAAAGAAAAATGGAAATATTACCTTATTAACTTTGGAAAAATTATGTCGTGGAATGCAATGTACTCCAAATGATATTGTAAGATTTATAGATGATGAAGTGTAAAATATAGGGAGAGAAATATGAAATATATTCATATTAGAATTGTAGAATTATTAGAAATAAGAGAAAAATGATAAAATGGGGGAACTTTTTGCATTTGTGAAAAGTTCCCTTATGTTTATTCAAAAATATGATTGAAATATTGAATATTGTGGGGCGTCGCCACACTACCAACTTCCCCCAAAGTTGTACAAAACTTTAATGGGAAAACTTCGTTTTCCCTTTTGCAAACGGAACATACACTATATATTGCATTTTCTATTAGTATATTTTATAATAATATAAAATTGCATTATCACAGCAACATATTGATTAAGTGAAAAGGGAAGGGAGCAAAAAATATGACAAATGAAAAAAAATATCGTATTGGTATTGATTTAGGTGGCACAAACATAAAAGTTGGCATAGTAGACCAACAGCATAAAATCATAGCGAATCATTCTGTAAAAACGCTTGTGGAGCGCAATTACACAGAAATTATAAAAGATATGGCAGACGCAGTGTATCACGTTTTAGAACAATGCAACATATCATTATCAGAATGCAGTGCATTAGGTATTGGTAGTCCTGGTTGTATTGACTTTCAAAATGGTGTCGTAGTATTTGCAGGAAATTTACATTGGGAACACGTACCAATATTACAGGAATTGAAAAAATATATTGACTTGCCTATGGGATTATCCAATGACGCAAATTGTGCCGCATTGGGAGAAGTAGTAGGCGGTGCCGCAAAAGAATATCAAAATGCCATTATGATTACATTGGGTACAGGTGTTGGCGGTGGTATTGTCATGAACAAAAAGATATTTGAAGGCGGACACCCTGGTGGTACAGAATTGGGACATACTACAATAGTATCTGGAGGAGAATACTGTACTTGTGGCAGACATGGCTGTTTTGAGGCATATTCTTCTGCTACTGCACTGATTAGAGATACCAAAAGAGCAGCACAAAATCATACAGAATCATTGTTAAATACACTTTGTCATGGCAATTTAGACGAAATCAATGGTATTACACCTTTTGATGCTGCAAAACAAGGCGATGCCACAGCTAAAGAAGTTGTTGAAAATTATATTAAATATTTGGGAGAAGGCATTGTGAATATGGTAAATATATTCCGTCCTGATGTTGTGCTATTGAGTGGTGGTGTGTGTAATCAAGGTGCATATCTCACAGACCCTTTGAATGAGTACATAAAAAAATATTGTTTCGCAGGAGAAAGAGCATTTATACCACCTGTAATACGTGCTACATTGGGTAATGACGCTGGTATTATAGGCGCAGCCTCCATTGTAGAAGTATAAAATATAAGCGACTAGGAAAACGAAGTTTTCCATAAAAGTTTTGTCCAACTTTTTCAAAAGTTGGTGGAGTTTGAGGCGAAGCCTCAATGTTCTAACAAAATAATATAATAAAATCCGCTCACAATTATAATAAAAATTACGAGATAATTCCGAACGCATAATATAAAGTTTTTGCCCCGCTTTTTTCAAAAAGCGGGTAGGAGTTTGCGTGCCACGCCCTCAATGTCTTAACAAAACATCATTAAAAATCCGTTTGCAATTAGGAAAACGAAGTTTTCCTTTAAAAGTTTTGTCCAACTTTTTCAAAAGTTGGTGGAGTTTGAGGCGAAGCCTCAATGTCTTAACAAAACATAATGAATTTTATTATATTATAATGTTTTAGTGAAAAGGTTTGAGGGATAAAAAAATATATTTTTTATTTGCGGGTTTCACCCGCACCCACAAACTTTTTTGAAAAAAAGTTTGACAAAAAACTTTCATTTTTGCGAACGCAATTATCTCTTTCATTTTTGCGAACGCAATTCTATCGAAAAATTTATACTAGCAGGTGAACAAATGAATCCTCAAGAAATTGAAAAAAAAAGTTTTGAAATCATAACAGAAATCATGCAAAAAGAATACCCCGACATAAAAATACCCCAAGAGCAACAAAGCATTGTAAAAAGGGTAATACACACCACAGCAGATTTTGAATATTTACATACACTGTGTTTTTGCAATGATGCAGTAAAAAGAGGTAAACAGGCATTAAAAAAAGGAATCAGCATAGTGACAGATACACAAATGGTAAAATCTGGAATAAATAAAAAAGCAGTGGAGTGTTTAGGCAGTGAAGTATATTGTTTTATGTCTGATGAATATGTTGCCGAACAATCCAAAAAACAAAACACAACACGAGCATTTGCAAGTATGGATAAAGCGGCACAAATGCAAAAAGAATTGATATTCGCCATAGGCAATGCGCCAACAGCATTGATAAGACTGCATGAATTGATACAGCAAAATAAAATCATTCCCCCTGCTTTAATCATTGCTGTGCCAGTAGGTTTTGTAAATGTCGTGCAGTCAAAAGAATTGATATTATCGCTAGATGTGCCTTGTATTGTGGCAAAAGGGCGAAAAGGTGGTAGTAATGTTGCGGCAGCCATTTGTAATGCATTGCTTTATGAAATCATTCCGAATGTATTATAAAAATTACGAAACAATTCCGTTTACGATTAGGAAAACGAAGTTTTCCTTTAAAAGTTTTGTCCAACTTTGGGGGAAGTTGGTAGGGGTAGTGGGGACAACGTCCCCACGGTTCTAACAGAACATAACAAATTTTATTATATTATAATGTTTTAGTGAAAAGGTTTAAGGGATAAAAAAATATATATTTTATTTGTGGACGCTGTCCACACCTGCCAACTTTCCCCCCAGAAAGTTGGACAAAGAACTTTATCTTTTGCGAACGGAATTATCTCTTTATTTTATCATTCAAACTCAGGTGGGTCTGCTCTTTGAAAAATACCATTTTCATCTCTACAATATGCTGTACCATAATCCGAATCTAAATAAGGTACAATATCGTTATCATAATTACAAATCACATTTAAATCATACAATCCGAAATTATTTTCATCAACCATATACTCGCTACTTTCATCACCTGCTGTAAATCTCCAACCACTATCATTTTTACCCTCTTTTGGGACATCTCTATACATAAAACCTATTTTTTTGCCTTCCACCATAATACGATTGGTAACAAAGCAATTTCTATAGCCCCACCAATTTTTTAAAAAATTCCTTTTAATAGGGAAAGTGATATTATTATTATTATTATTATTATTATTATTATTATCATCATCATGTAACATATGTAACAATGTATGTGTATTTAATATATTTTTTTCCTGTGGTAATTTTTCTATCATATTTTTGATATTTTCCTTTTCGGGTTCTTCTTCCATACTTTTTAATCTATCTATCATATTATTGATAGAATCGTGAATATTTTCTTTTTTTTCTGCACTTTTTGCCAATGTTGCAAACAATACAACATCTTGATTATTGGGTTGTAATTTTAATGCTTTTTCAAACATTTTTGAAGCATCTTTATACCTTTTCTGCAAATAGTAAGTATATCCTATTCTAACATACCACATATAATCTTTTCTACCCTGCTGTGCCACTTTTAAAAGATATCCCAAAGCATCGTCATATTCTCCCAATTCATTCAGTGCACGAGCAAATATACAAGTCAAATCATATCCCCATTGTTCTGGGTCTATTTCAAGCAATGTATCAACAATTTTCTGATATTCACATTTATTATAGAGTTTTTGTAAATTTTCCATCAGAGATTGTTTCATAAATAGGCTCATCTCTTTTCCATATTATTATTATTATTGGAACATTTTGCTGTTACTATATATGACAATTTTAGCAATTTTAAATTTATTTTTCAATAGATTTGCCTATATTTTTTAAAATATTTGTGCGATTTTTGTCTATATAAACATATTTCACATCAATATTATTTTTAGATATATATTCTTTTATATTTTTTTCTAAATCTTTGTCGAAAGCGTTTTCGTACATTTGTGTATATTGTTGTTTTAAAATGGGTATCATATTTTTATCTTCTGCACAAAGTCTGTCAATATCCTGCTCTATTATAATAGTATATAACTCCATATTGCCTTGTGGTGACTGTTGAAATACAATTTTTACCGGTTCAACTGTACTATGTTGCAAACATAATACATTACCCCTTTTTTGTTTCAATACTGTAAAATAATCATATTTTACTCTGGCATAATAATTGACTTTTGTGCCTTGTTTATATTCATGCATATGCCCCTCTAAAGGAGAATCCATTATCATAGAAAGCATTGTAATATGCTTTCCGCTTCTCTTTTTTTGGAGTTCTGTAAACACTTCTTTATAATGATTATGTATGATATACTCATCGTTTATATTTTCTATGATACTGCTATAATATGGATAATATCCGTTATATTTTGACTCATAATACTCATACCATTCCTCTGGTGACATATCTGTTTTTTTAATATCTTCTAAACCATATTGATAGAGTATATCTTGACAAACCCTCATCATAATCTGTCCCTGCAATCCTTTTGCCGTACCCTCTTTAAATCGTTTTAAAAAATAATGTAATGTTTTTTCGCCCTTTTCCACCATAACATTGTAACTATTATTGGGCGCATATTTGATATATGACTCTACATCAGAATGTAATGCAACTTCATCATTATAAACCACGCTATGCAATGCTTCATCAATTTCTTTTTGCCAATCTGTATAACCAGATGAAACGATTGTTTTCATATCATACACATCATATAAAAAATATTGATAACTTTCTGCACTATCTGTATAGCCCTCTAATACTTCATCAATGAGCCAAACAGCATAATCATATTTTATCATGCTGTCACGTGTAACACAAAATGTCAGTATTTCTTCATGATTATAATTTACATGATATTCTATGCTATACAAATTTTTTATCAAACTAAAAAGTACCATAGTATTTTTTGTAAATTGAAATTCTACATCATCATTAATAATGATGTCACTATCATTGATTATAGTGCCTTGTTCCGATTCCACTTTTGATAAATCTTCTATTGTATAATACAATTTTATGCCATAAGGCTCTGTATTACTTTGTATTTCAAATCCATTGCTTACCATACCATCTGGCACACCCAATATAGACAATATATTTCCCACAGCAGTATTATCCCCCACAGTATCCGTTTTCCATTTAAAAAGATTTTCCGCCTCTGTGATATGTTGTGTTTGTTGTTGTGTTGATTGTTTTAAATTAGCATGACAGCCTGTAATCAAAACATTTGTTGCTATAAACAATGCAAACAATGCGCATACTGTTTTATTATTATTTTGTTTTGTACTGATAACGAAACAAAAACTAAACAATATAAATAAATTAAATAAACAAAACAATAATGTCAACTGTTGCATAAATGCGAATATGCTCAAATAAAAACTCAATACATATAATATTGTAAATGCTATCAAAAGCAATTTTCCATTTTTTTTAGGAGTACTACACAATATATTTTGAAATCTATTTTTCAATATATCTTTTTGTTTTACCAAATCTGCTGACAGCACAGTATTTTGATACATATTTTCATTGATTGATGACAGTATCATCATACTATATTCTTTTCTTTGTGACATAGAGCAATTTTCCATAACGGTATCATCGCAATACAATTCAATATTTCTTTCTGCCATTTTCACAAATATATTTACAAAAGGATTAAAAAAGTGAATACTATCCACCAATACACATAATAATTGATATAATACATCATTTCTTTTATAGTGGCATAATTCATGTTTTAATATCATATACAAGTGTTTACTTTGCTCATTTGTGATATAAATTCCCTTTTGAAATATTCCCAAACACATAGGACTATCAATAACATCACAAACAAATAGACGTGGTATATTTTTGATATTCATATCACAACATATATTGTGATATATTTGCATGGTATATTGTTGTATAGGTAATTTTCTCCAGCGCACCACTCTTTTACAGTATTGTATATATTGTACAAATAAATACAATAATTTTGCTGTTACAACAGTCAGCCAAATACAGGAAAGCAATAACATAACATTTTGTTTTTGAAATAAATGATATTGTTTTGTTTTTGATACTTTAGTATTTTGTTTTGCAACGCTTGTATTTGTTTGTTCTATATTTTCAATTTGAATATTTGTTGTATATTGTTGTTTTGGTATGTGAATGATATTTTGAGGTATGTGTACTATATTTTCAATAATCAAATTTTGATTTTTGCCTGTGCATACAGGTATCAGCAATCTGACTAATACCATTAAAAATATTGTATATTTCCATGCTGTACTATAGTATTTTCTAAATTTATTTTCCAATAGTAGCAATACCGCTAAAAACGGTATCATACCTATAGATGTTTTTAATATAAGTTCAAATGCTCTTAGAAGTATTGTCATGCTCATCACCTTCTGTATTTTTTTCTATAAATTCGGCAAGTTCTTTTAAATCATTTTTTGTAATGCTGTTACTTTGATAAAGAGAAGCAACTAATTTTGTGACAGAATTTTCATTTACTTTTTTCAAAAAGCATTTATTTTCAAATGCTAAATATGTTTTCTCGTCCACAACAATGTTATAATATTTATTTTTACCATTTTTGTAAGTGGTTAAAAATCCTCTTTTGATTAAACGATTTAAAAGTGTTTGCAATGCAGAAATATTCCAAATTCTTTGTTTATCTAATATCTGTTTAATTTCAGATGTGCAAATACCAGTTCCCTTTTGCCATATTGCTTTCATCACTTCTAATTCTGTATCTGGTAAACGTGTTAATTTTTGCATAATATCAACTCCTACATTTGTATGTTTTACTATATCATACAACTGTAAGAGTTTATTTGTCAAGTAATATATTGTTTTTATTAATAAAATATTAAGATATTATTTATAAACAGGTATTGTTTATTACAAAGTAGTGTGCTATAATTACTACATCGCACAAACAAGAACTGTTTAATATTTGTATATTAGCAAATAGAATTTTTATTACTTTTACACAGAAAGGGGGTTTTACATGAATACACAATTCAGAAAAGGTATTATTGAAATGTGTGTATTAGCACTCATAGCGGAACAAGATATGTATGGGTATGAAATAGTGCAAAGCATTGCCTCTTACACAGATATCAATGAAGGTACAGTGTATCCCATATTACGGCGTTTAACAACAGAAGAATATTTTGTTACCTATTTAAAAGAAAGTACAATCGGTCCAGCAAGAAAATATTATCATATTACAGAAAAGGGCAAAGCATATTTAGGCTCACTCAAAAATGACTGGAAAGAATTTTCAAATATGGTAAATGAAATATTACAAGGAAAACACAGTGAATGAAGTAAATAATTATTTTAAATCGTAATAGTATTTCAGAAAGGAATGATGATTATGACAAAAGAAAGCTACTTAAATGCTTTAGAAAATCTTTTAAAAAAGCATATTTCAAAAGAAGAAATCAATGACATTTTAAGAGATTATGGAGAATATTTTGACGATGGCAGAAGACAAAACAAAACAGATATAGAAATTTCTGCAAAATTGGGCGACCCCGAAATGATTGCACAGCAATTTATAGAAGAAATAGGTAAAGAAAATACAAAAGAAAGCAGAGCAGAAAAAATTGACCAGGCATTACATAAAATGAAAGAGGGTACAGAAAAAGCATTCACCACATTAAAAAAAGAAACATCTAAAACAATTCAGTCTGCAAGTGACAAAATGAATACTATAAATAAATCAAATTCTCAAAAGCAGAGTTCATTTCATGTAGGAGGCAGTGTAAAAAAAGGCACAAAAACAATATTTTCTGTTATACACTCCATATTTACATTTTGTTTATTTGCATTTTTGCAGTTTATATTTACCATAACAGTATATGCTTTTTGTATCTGTGCAGTTGCTTTTTTCGTATTGTGCGGTATATCTGGTATATTCTGTTTAGGATTCTCTATTACCTTTTTACCGCTTATATTATCGCTTTCTATTATATTTATTATTATTGCGTCAATATCATTAGCAATACTTTTGATACTTTTGACAATATACTTATTAAAAATAAATTTCAAAATCATTAAAAATATATTTATGAATAATAGAAAACATATAGCAAAGGAGGCTATTTAATATGTTTAAAAAAATAACAATCATCATCGCAATGATATTTGTCATTTCATTTTTAGGATTTGCCATTACATTACCTATTGGTATCAAAACTGTTTTTGGGGATATCGAAAATTTATTAGAAACATCAAATATTACACCTGAAAAAACACAAATTCCTAATAATATAGAAACATTAGATATTGATTTCAAGGGTAATTACTATTTCTATAATCATATATTGGTAAAACAATCTCCAGATGATACGGCATATATAGAATCATTTGACAAAGACACATACCAATCTATGTATGACACCATTACCATAAATTATATAGATGATACCACTGCAAAAATTGGTCATGAATCTGTTTATGGTAAATTCAAATTTAATAAAGACGTGTTTAACAAAAGTATTGTAAAACATTTACAAAACTATCCAGATGCAATATTATATATACCTGCTCGTATGAATATTATTACAGATTACCCCGATTATTTTGATAATATATATTTTAATAATAAACAGGAACTATTACAGCAAAAACAAAATGAACTAGAAGAAGAAAGAATATTAGAAAAAGCAGAGGAATTGCTTGAAAAAAAATATGAGGAAGAAGAAATGATATTACAAAGAGCAGAAGAAATTAAAGAGGAACGTTTGCAAAAAGAAGATACAGAATATTGATAATCAATAAAGTCCGTTTACAAAAGTTAAATTTTTGTAAAATTGTGTTCGCAAAAGATAAAGTTTTTTGTCAAACTTTTTTTCAAAAAAGTTTGTAGGGTGCAGGGGCAACGCCCCGCAAATAAAATATACTCTATAAAAAAATCTTAAATAATTTTATTAAAATTTTAAAAATAATAATATTTTATTAAAACCTTGAGGACGTTGTCCTCAAACTCCTACCCGCTTTTTGAAAAAAGCGGGGCAAAAACTTTAATTTTTGCACACGCAATTATCACTCTAACTTTTTGCGCACGCAATTATCACTTACAATTCTCTCATCACTTTTATTTGCATTTCCATTTTTATATTGATATAATGATAAAAAAATACAACAAAGAGAGGGAATACAAATGAGTAAAAAAGCAGTTTATTTCATCAATACAAACAGGGAATTTGGTTATGTATCCTATCATGTTTGGGACATATTACAGCAAGAAGGTTTTTTATCACAAAGTGCCGGTTTTAAATTTGATGGACAAGAAGTCATGAAATATATAGATAAATTGGGTAATGAATATTATTTTGCGCCCACACAAAAAGCAATTTGTTTAGAGTATGAAAGATTATTACCCGAAATGAACGAACACTTTGCCGATTTTGACATTTCTGGAATGGTAACATGGCACGAAGGTACAAATGCATTAGAAAAAGTACTGACAGTACATTCATTAGGTGATGTAAATTCTGGTACATATGGCTCAGCAAAGCCTAGATATATGAGAAATTTAATGCTTGCCATAGAAAAAAACAAAAAAGAACTAGGATTAAATGATTTTCGTACTGTAACAGAGGCAACACATTGGAGCGGAGTATATCATAATCAGGGAAATCCTGCTTTACTAAATCAATTTCCTGTTGCCATGATGGATATTGAGGTAGGCAGTGAGCCAGAAAGCTGGAATAATATAGATGCGTCAAAAGTGTTAGCACGTTCTTTAACAGAGATATTTACAGACGACGGCAAAACAGTACACAATTTACTTTGTGTAGGTGGTGTGCATTTTGAACCGAATTTTGCAGATGCTGTTTTTACACAATGGGGAGAAAATGAAACATTTGGTGTAACGCATATTATTGCAAATCAGTGGCTTGTTGCGGGAGAATATGAAAATGAAACAGGTGTGGAGAGAGCCTCCTCTTGCATTGACGCAATAGAAGGTGGTATTGAAGCAATTGTATTTCATGATAAAATGAAGGGCTGTTATAAAGATTTAGTACGGGCATTAGGTAAAAAGTATAATGTTCCTATTTATAAACATCAAAAATTGCGTAATCCTGAAACTATGGAATTTTAATATAAAATATAAAAAAGAAAAAGGGAACTTTTTCATATGAAAAAGTTCCCTTTTATAATATAAAATCCGTTCGCGATGATAAAAATTACGAAACAATTCCGAACGCATAATATAAAGTTTTTGCCTCGCTTTTTTCAAAAAGCGAGTAGGAGTTTGAGGACAACGTCCTCAATGTCTTAACAGAACAGAATGAATTTTATTATAAAAAATTGTAATGTTTTAGTAAAAAGTTTTAAATGTTTTTATAAATTATATTTTATTCGTGGACGCTGTCCGGTCTACGCTTCGCTCCGGTCGGTGCTGGGCGAATGTCCACTGGACATTCAGCACCCTGCAAACTTTTCCCCTAAAAAGTTTGACAAAAAACTTTCATTTTTGCGAACGCAGTTCTTTCACTATTTTACAATCATCAATATTGTTTTAAATGGAATTTATTAATTAAGCGATGAAGCAATTTTGACTGTTCTGACAGCTTTTCGCTAGTAGAAACACTTTCTTGCACTGCATTGGTATTAGACTGCACAACCTCTGCAATTAAATCAATACTTTTTATCAATTCATCTAATGCTCTTTTTTGATTTTGAGAAGCAATACTAATTTTATCAACAGAGCCAGAAATTTCTTTTGCCCCTTCCACCACAGCAAGCAATGATTTTGCTGTTTCGTCTGCTATATTCGTTCCACGTTTTACAGATTCAAAAGAATTTTCAATCAATTCAGATGTTTGTTGTAAAGCCTCTCCACTTTTTTCAGCTAAATTTCTGATTTCATCTGCTACCACAGCGAAACCTTTACCAGCAAGCCCTGCTCTTGCTGCCTCTATGGAAGCATTTAATGATAACAAATTTGTTTGTCTTGCAATTTCGCCTATTGTTTTTAATATCTGTTCTATGCCTGCGGAAGATGTTCTAATATCAGCCATAGCATTGACTAATTGTTCCATTTCTTCATTACTTATTTTGATATTTTCCCCTACTTCTTTTACAATCAAACTCATTTTTTGAGCATCATCTGCATTTGCTTTTACATCATCAGATAAGCTTTCTATTGATACAGCTAATTCATCAATAGCTGACTCTTGTTCCAATGCGCCTTTTGATAATATTTGCGCACCATCAGAAACGCTTACAGAACCAGATGCCACATCATCTGCTGAAACAGTAATTCTATGCAATGTTTCATTTAATGACTCTGCAATCTGTTCAATAGAAGTTTGTATTGGTATAAAATCTCCAATATATTTCTGTTTGATTTCAATATCCATATTATTTGATGCCATTGATGAAAGCTGTTGAGAAATATCCTGCACATAATTATTCATTGTTTCACTGATATGGTTGATACCCTTCGCCAAACGTCCAAGCTCATCATTTGTATCAACATCAATATTGATTTTCAAATTTCCTTTTTCCAATTCAGCCGCACCTGCTGTAATGTATGTAATAGGGCGCAGAGAATTTTTAATAATTCTATAAATAATATAAAGTAATACAATACCAAATATAATCAATGCAACTATCAATTTAATGGTATCTCTAATAATTGCCGCATTAAATTCCATACTATCCATAGCCATATACAATGTCCAATAATTACCATTTCCGCTATCCAATTTTAATGGTACTGTAACAGAAACGCCTTTTTTCATAGTAGCAAAATTTGTAATATTGTCATTCACAACATAATTGCTGTTTAAATATGTGCCATCAGGCATTGCTTTTACTTTATCTGTATCGCTTGTAATATTGGTATATCCCACTTCATCTGCATTTTTTCCAACATAGTCACTATTTTTTGTATCTAAAAGTATTGTTTTATCTTCTGAAAGTGCAACCATATGAGTAGATTTATATCCTGTATTTGCGTATTGTTGTGACTGCATATCATTTAAAGCAACGTCACAACCTGCAATCCCTAAAAAATCACCATTTGCATCATAAATAGGAGCAATAATACTAATCATCATAATATCTTCTGTTCCACGCAGTTGATAAACATAAGGCTCCATAACATAAGGTTTTCCAGAGGATTTTATTTGTTTATAATATTCTTTGTCAAAATTATCAAAAGCATCTTCATGTTTTTCATATGTAATACCGTTTCCTGTTTCATCTGGATAAACAATCGCTTCATAAGCGATTTCTCTTTGGTGTACGCTATAAGGTTCTCCATTTGCATCTGCAATAGCATTTTGTTCAAAATATGCAAAAACTGTTGTAAAATTTTTATCTCCTGATAATACACCTACTAAAGCATTATCAATCGCATCTCTTTGCTGTTCTGGAGGCAATGCAGAAATATTTTTCAATGAGTTTGCAAAGCCGATTACTTGACCATATACTCCTTCAATGCTGTTTTGTACCAAAAATGCATTTTCATACGCTGAAGAAACTAATTTACTGTTTGTGATTTCTGTCAATGACAGCATAGAAAAATACCCTGATGTCGTTACAATGAGCAAAAATATAATTGCTACAACAACACTTAATTTTGCAATAATTTTTTTACTTAAACTACCTGAAAATTTGTTTTCCACATTTCCTTCTTTCTTAAACATAAAATTTTCCCCCATTTGTCTGATTCATACTAAAAAACCTCATTATGAATTATAATATTTCAGTTGATAAAAGTCAATTTGTTTTATGAAATATTTGTAAATTTTACGCAACATATTAAAAATTGCGAAATAATCCCGAATGCAAAATCAAAAGTTTTTGCCAAGCTTTTTTCAAAAAGCTTGCGAGAGTTTGAGAGCAGCGCTCTCAATATTCTAACGAAACATTATTATAAATTCCATATAAATTCCGTTTGCGATTAGGAAAACGAAGTTTTCCTTTAAAGTTTTTGCCCCGCTTTTTTCAAAAAGCGGGTGGAGTTTGAGGCAAAGCCTCAAGGTCTTAACAAAACATTATTATCTTTAAAATTTTAGTGAAAGGTTTTAAGATTTTTTATAGAATATATTTTATTTGTGGGCGTTGCCCACACCTACCAACTTTCCCCCCAGAAAGTTGGACAAAGAACTTTAATTTTTGCGAACGCAATTATCACTTTAATTTTTGCGAACGCAATACTCACTTTAATTTTTATGAACACAATTCCCTTATTACACAATTTTTATTTGTTTTTTCTGTTGTTCCGACAAATGAATTTGTATCATATGCCTTTTAGAAAACAAGCATTGTTCTAAAACAGCGTCTGTAAAATCTACATTTGTCAAATCTGCCTCTCTAAAGTCAGCATATTTCAATACAGCATATTTGAAACTAGCATTTTTCAAATTACTTTTTTGAAAAGAAATACCATAAAAAGCAGGTTTTACTTTCACCATACCATACAATATATTTTCTATCATAGTGTTTGCATTATCAAAACAAGCACATTCCAAATTAGCATAATCAAAACAAGCATAATTTAAAACAGTTTGTTTCAAATCAGCATACATCATATTACAATATTGAAATCTTGCCCCCATCAATATACTATTCTGCATATTGATATACTGTAAATCACTTCTTTTAAAATTAGTATATCTAAAATCCCTCTCCATTGCGGTCATACCATTACAATCAATACCCTGTAAATCCTCAAAACACCAAACAACATTTTGAGAGAGTTCTCTTTTCCATTTGCCGTAATCCTTTTCCGTTTGCTCCTGATATATTTTGTCACATGGCTCATAATACTCGCCACTTTGTATTTCAAACATCTGTTCTTTTTTTATTTTATAATAGTTATCACTTTCTGATATGCCATGCATAACATAGCGCAACACTTCCACAAAATAATAATGAAACACCTCTAAATTTTGCATAATAAACATTTCTATTTCTGGTATAGAAAAATAATGATTATATTGATTACTTTTTTGAAACACTTCTTTACAAAAAGCGTCATAATACTGATATATAAAACTACTGTCTAATGTAGCTACTTGCTTTCCCCTTTTGATATACCAATCATTATCATACAAAAACACTCTGTATTGATAGATACCATCTAATATATCTTTTCTCATCAAATGGAATGTCATATAAGCTATTTTTTGGTCATTTTGGCTTTCTACAATATTTTTTAATATTACATCTATATCACAATAAACATTTTGCAATATTTGCTGTATGTGACATTGTAAATATTGTTCCAAATCAGCAATACTATTTTGTAATGCAATAAAAAGTATTTCTTTTTTCCATTTTTGAAGCATTTCTTGTTTTTTCATGATACGCTCCTTATCATTATAGTAATCATTCTAATTGTATAGACAAAAGCATTTGTTTCATAATATCATTCCAATCTCTTTTTTGAGTATAAGGGCAGTGGAATGTACCAAACACCCACACATCATTTAATAAAAACAAAAATACCACTTGCAATATAGTATCTTCTTTTATGGCAACAGGATATGAAAAATGTGCTATTGATAAACATTTTTCTGTTTGTAATATATCATTACTTAAATATTCTACATCATGATATTGATTACATATTTCTTGATACATTTGTTTGTGTACTTCTGTGATATCCCCTTCTAATTCTTCACGATTCAAAAATGAAAATGTCATATTGATATCTGTGTTTTCATTTGTATATACAAATTCTGGGCTGTTATGCTCTTGATATTTATATACTATGACTTCTTTTGGCATAATTTTAAAAAAGGTAGGTATTATCATACTAAAATTTTCATAACATAATTTTTTTCTTTCAAAATTTACAGTGTCGTAAAAAATTTCTGCATAACCTTTGTTTATGTCATTTTGCTGTAATTGTTGTAATTTTTTTTGTTGATTTATCATTTTTATAATGTTTTCTGCATGACTTTCCAATATAGCCCTCCTGAATAAAGTTATTATTGCGTTCATAAAAATTAAAGTGATAATTGCGTTCGCAAAAATTAAAGTTCTTTGTCAAACTTTCTTTCAAGAAAGTTTGTAGGGCACGGGACAACGTCCCGCAAATAAAAGATATTCTTTCAATTCCCCTAAACCTTTTCACTAAAACTTTACAATATATAACATTTTTAATTTAATATTAATACTGTTTCATTAGAACCTTGAGGACGTTGGTCTACGCTTCGCTTCGGTCGGTGCTGGACGAATGTCCACTGGACATTCAGCACCCTCAAACTCCACCAACTTCCCCCAAAGTCGGACAAAACTTTAAAAGGAAAATCTCGTTTTCCTAATTGTGAACGAAATAATTTTGTAATTTTTATAAGTTTTTTATATCGTTTCGTTAGAACCTTGAGAGCGTTGCTCTCAAACTCTCACTCGCTTTTTGAAAAAAGCGAGGCAAAAACTTTTACTTTTGCGAACGCAGTTTTGTCATAACTTTAAATTTCACAATACTATTATGCTTTAAAATTTACAATTTCATCTACAACAACATTTGCGTTTGGCGTAATAGCAACCACTCTATCCATGCCTTCCACAACAATTTTATTTGCTTCCAATCTCATAAAGCTATCTGTATGAATTTTAATACCATCACACGATGCAACAGCTATACCAGACTGATGTGTCATATCCACAGCGGATTTTTTTGCAGAAAAACAAAGCTGTGTAGATGACAGCATCATTTTTTTATTTTGCACTGTTTCAAAACATTTTTGTTCTGTGATATTTGTTTCACTATTTTTATGTTTTTGTTTTCGCACTGTTGTTTTGACATAACATTCACATTCGCATGATTTTGGGGAATAAAGTAACACACTATCCCCAATTTGTGGCATACTATAAAAACCCGTCTGTCCTTCTGATGCATAAGGTGTATTATATGGAAACCAATGCGCTTGACTGACGTCCTGTGTTTCATCAATACACAAATGCAATTTTAAGCAATCTCTTTTTACATCAATCACTTTTGCTTCAATAGACACACCTTTTAATGCATCATTATTATAGCTATTTGTAAAAACACCTTCTTTTTGACACATTTTATATCTAAAAATGATTTTAGAGTGTTTCAACTGCATTTGTTTCTCCATAATAATAAAAGGAACATATTGCAATGTCACGCTATCCCCCATATTATAATTCTGTTCTGTTTCTATTTCCAAATATGTAAAATCCAGTAAACTTTTTTGTTGTGCATACTGCTGTTGTAACATATAATCCGCTGTTTTTCTAGTAATTTGATAATGATAATATTGCGTTTTGTGACTTTCTCCCTGAGGCACACCAATATACATTTTCGGTTTATCAGATAACACATCAGGTATTACAACAGCATGAAATTGAGACGCAACACGTAATAAAAACTCCCAATCCGTTTCATGATATTGTATTATCACATTATCTTGTGTTTTTCCATTTGATGCAGTATCAATAAAATCTCCTTGATATTCTTTTTGTATGATACTTTGAAATATATTTTGATAGGTATTTTTATCATATTGAAAACTTCTGTTTTTTTGTTTTATGTCCATAAAGCAAGTATAACTTTTTACAGTTAACATTGCTGTATAAACCCCCTGTAAAACAGAAAGTGTTATACCCATAAGTGCACCAGAAAACAGTATTGTATCATTTGTTTTATTTTTTAATACAACATTTGTTTTTTGATTCAAGCTATAAATATATTGTATATTCTGTTCATCTTCCAGCATTACAGTAATATTTGCAACAGCGTGGGCATTACATTTTTGTACAATATTAATATCCATTATTTTTTTGATTTTAAAAGGTACTGCTATCATCAAATCTTTTAATAATATACTCATATATATTTACACCACCTCTATTTTATCAAACCACAATCCTATATATTCCTTACGCAATATATTTTCCACAAGCACCAAATGAAACACAAAATATTCTTGTTTTTCAAAAACAATACGAAATAAAAATCTATCTCCTATATTTTCATTTTTTAGCACAACATCATCTATACATTTATATTTTCCCTCTACAATACAGTCTAGTGTCGGACAAATACAATTCCAGTATGCAACAGACTCCATATTTTTATTATCACATAAAAATATGGCATAAAACTGTAATGTTTCGTCATAAATTTCAATTAAATTTTTCAATCTATCTGAAAAAATATGATATGCAGAAAACAATTTCCGTATCATAATATAATCTGGTTGTAAATTTTTATCCCCTAATGTGCAATCAATTACCTGTTCACATTGCTGTTCCAACTGTTGTTTTGTCATATTGATATTTATGGCGTTTGTTATTCTTTTATCCGGTTTTACAATATAATAGCAAATATCTATCACATCCTCTATATTTACAAATAGCATGATTTTAATTGTTCTGCATTTTCAAAATCAATGAAAAAGTATTGATTTTCATATTGTTCTATAATAGTTTTATTTAAGTTTATCCAACTTTGACATTTATCTAATATAATAGCGTCACTTGTTATGACATTTTCTAATTTTTGAAGTACTCTATCCACATCATTTATCACATTCACTTCTACATCATAATCAAATACACTTAACAATTCTAATATTTGCATTTTTAGCCTTCCAGAATTGGATACTGGGGCATCTAAATAAAAAACCGCTTTATCAATATGATACTGTTGTAATGTTTCCCCAATACACATAATAGTGTGTTCCGTTTTATCAATCACACGATAATTTCCTCTTAAAGAGGCTAAATCTCTTATTGTGCCATCCATACACTTTAATAATAATGATTGAGATAATGCAACTTCCAATGTAATAATGGTGTTAAAGCCATCAATAAAAACAGTTCTATTTTCAATATGGTTTGTAATTTGTTTATTTTTTCTGTTTTCGATATCCTTTTTTGATGAGATTGCTCTCATTAAAGATAATCTTTGCCTTTCAGACAATAAATAGTGATTTCCTACAAATGTTAATGCACCTTTTACAGTATATCCTCTGTTTAATAAAAAATAATAGTCGTAAGCTGATTGATATAGTTTGGGTAATGATTTTTGATTAAAATCTCTTTCATCGCTGAAAAAATAACCTCTTTTTATTACTTTGGACATAAAAATGCCCTCCTTTGTGTATTGTTACAATTTGTATTGTATTAATACTAAATCAAACATGGTTTTATTGCAATACTGTTTTGTAAAATACATAAAAAAAAGCTAGTATGAATGTCATACTAGCAAAAATTACGATATAATCCCGAACGCATAATATAAAGTTTTTGCTCCGCTTTTTTCAAAAAGCGGACAGGGCGTGGGACAGCGTCCCATATATGGTAACTTAAGAAAATTATAAAAAAATATATCCATATTTGATT
>CAJUNT010000024.1 GCA_910587735.1 uncultured Clostridia bacterium | reverse complement strand
CTAAAGTAAATTGGTGATAACAATTACAACAACAATATTTTTGATGTCCATATTTATCTTTTCCATAACGCCAAATGGATTGAGAAAAACAATGAGGACAAGAAATAGAAAAGTCTTTAAAAGTAATTTTTATATTTATGCATAGAAACAGCTCCTTTCTGGGAGAAAATATGTTTTGCTTAATTTTATTGTACTTCTAACAAGGAGCTGTTGTCTATATCATTTTAACGTAACAGAACCATGCTTTGAACAAGGAGAAAATGAAAAAGCTATTAAATATCAAGCTGCACATCACGAATTAGTGGCAAGTGCATTAGCTACTAAAATAGCCCACGAAATAGACAATGATAATAAAGTAGGTTATATGTTTGCAGCAGGAAGTAGTTACCCTTATAATTGTAAACCAGAAAATGTATGGGAAGCACTTTGTACAGATAGACAAGAGTATTTGTTTGTAGATGTTCAAGTACAAGGAAGTTATCCTAGCTATGGTTTGAAATTTATGGAAAGAGAAAATTGTATGCCTGTTATAGAAAAGGGAGATTTAGAATTATTAGCAAATAACACTGTAGATTTTGTTTCTTTTTCCTACTACAATACAAGATGTATAGATGTTGACCAAAAAGAAGAAGCTGGTAAAGGTAATTTATTTGCTTCTGCAAAAAATCCATATTTAAAATGTAGTGAATGGGGTTGGTCTATTGACCCATTAGGATTTCGTATTACACTAAATCAAGTATATGATAGATATAGAAAGCCACTGTTTGTAGTGGAGAATGGTTTAGGTGCTGTAGACGTACTAAAACCAAATGGTAGTATTGACGACGATTACCGCATTAATTATCATCGTGACCATATTAAAGCAATGAAAGATGCTATTGAGATTGATGGAGTAGATTTGATAGGGTATACTTCTTGGGGCTGTATTGATTATAGTATATTAAAAAAGTCAACTTATTGGTTGACTTTTTTAATACACTGATGAACGATTTTGTTCATTATATCATATTAACAAATAAACCACATAACAACGAAAATATTATAATATAAATAAAATAAAGTACAAAATTTTTTGTTCCAATTACAATTTTTAATGCACTTAAATTTGTTATTTTAGTAGAAGCTCCAGTAATCATAAAAGAAGCTGCTGCTCCCATACTCATACCTTCTGTAAGCCATTGCTGCAAGAGAGGTATTGTACCACCACCACATACATAAAGTGGTACACCTATTGTTGCAGCCATAAGTAAACCAAAATATTCCTGTTTTCCAAAAAGAGAAGCAAACTGTTGTGTAGGCACGTATCTTTGAAACAATGCTGAAAGTACAATACCAATCAAAAACCAATATCCAGTTGCTTTCATATTTCTAAATATATTTTTGAGTAAACGTAAAAATATATTGGGGTCAATATCTCTGTTAGATATTTCATAAAATTTTGTAAATCGAAAAAATGATTTCTTTTTATAAAATATTCTAACAAGCAAACCTGCTATAATACCACACAAAAAGCAACAAGTAAAACGAACAGATAATGCAAAACTACCTAATGCAGAACTGTATATCAATAACTGAGGATTTAAAAGTACCGAACTCATCATAAATGCTGCTAAATAATCATCTTTTACACCTTTTTGAGAAAACGATGCTGCAATAGGTATTGTACCATACATACAAAGAGGAGAAGCAATACCTAAAAGACCTAAAAGACTAGCAGGAACAAGTCCTGCAATACCTAAATGTTTTTGCTGTATTGAAACAAGTATATTATGAATTTTATCTTTTCCAAAAACAGACACCACAGAACCTATTACAATGCCCAATAACCAATATGGAGCAATTTGCTGTAACTGTACTGAAAAATAATACCATAAATAAATAATTTCTCTTTGTATTATATCAAACATCTATATTCACCAAATTATATTGTTTACTTCCTAAACCGATTGTTTCTGCATAATCTAATGTGTGCAAGCCATTTCTGGACTCTATTCTTTCTATTAAAGAAGCACTTTGTTGTTGAGGTGTTTGGTATACAATATCAACACAAGCTTTATCTAATGCTACAGGGTCATATGAGGCAAGTATACCAACATCGTGCATTTCTGGTTCTGCTGGATTTCCGTCACAATCACAGTCAACCGATAAATGGTTCATAACACTAATATATACAATACCACCATTATTTAATTTATCATTATGTACAGCTTGTGCTGCTTCTGCCATAGACTCTAAAAAACCATCTTGTGTACCTCCGCTCCAACTGCTATCACTTGCACCTGCGGAATGAATATACATTTTGCCATTAGAAGAAACAAGCCCTATTGATATATTTTTTATTGCACCTCCAAAGCCACCCATAGCGTGACCTTTAAAATGAGAAAGTACTATCATAGAATTATAGTTTGCATAATTCGCACCTACGATATCATATTTTAAATGAGAAGCATTTTCATATACAGGTAATTCCATTGTACCATTTTCATCTAATATATCTACATTTGCAATATCTGTAAAGCCATGGTCTTTGGCAACTTGTTTGTGCATTGCAGTACTCGCTCTTGAACCGCCATAAGCTGTATTACATTCAACAATAGTACCATTTACAGACTGTACCAAATCTTTAATTAAATTAGGGTCTAAATAATGTGTATTTCCAGCCTCACCAGTAGAAAGTTTAATTGCAACATTACCTTGTGGCGAAAAGTTTAATTGATTATAAATATTTATCAATCCAGCAGAACTGATGTCTTTTGTCATATATACAATAGGTGTTTGTTCTGCTGGAGGTTGTTCTGATTGTGTTTGTTGCTGTGCTGCCGTTTCTGTGTTTGAGTGATTATTTTTTTCAGATGATGTTGTTGCTTTAGCACATCCTAAAAATACAGCACAAACAGTAATAGCAGATAATACCATTATGATTTGTTTTTTCATAAAAATACCTTCTTCCTTATCATTTTTAGTTTTGCATTGTATTTTGTGCCATAACACCTACTAAATTATGAGGAACATAACATTGTTCTAAATAAGCGATTTCTTCATCAGAAAGCATAAGTTCTGTTGCCTTTGCTGCATATTCTATATGATGCAATTTTGTTGCACCTACTACAGGAGAAGTTGCTTTTGTAATAAGCCACGCAAGTGAAATTTCGGTCATAGATACTTCTCTTTTTTCTGCAAGTTTTGATACTCTATCTATTATTATATTGTCTTGTTCTGAGGTAATATCATATTTTAATTTTGCATAGTTATCCTGCTCTAGCCTTTTAGAAGTTTCTCCAATTTTTCTGCAAAGTCTTCCACTCGCTAATGCACTATAAGGAGTTATAGCGATATTATCTTCTTTGCAAAGTTTTAACATTTCTCTTTCTTCTTCTCTAAATATAAGATTATAGTGTCCCTGTATAGAAATAAATTTTGTAAAACCTTCTTTTTCTGCCAACATATTTGCTTTTGCAAGCTGATATGCGTAACAATTAGAAATTCCAATGTAACGAGCTTTTCCAGTTTTTACAATATGATTTAATCCTTCCATAATGTCATAAAGAGGTGTTTGATAGTCCCACATATGATAAATATATAAATCTATATAATCTACACCTATGTTTTTTAGACTTTTATTTATCATATTTTCTATATGTTGTTGTCCTGTAATACCCTTTTCGATTTCCTGTTGTGTTCTGGGAAGAAATTTTGTCGCAATAACAACTTCTTCTCTCTTAGCAAAATCTTTTAGTGCTCTGCCAATATATTGCTCACTTGTACCGCCCTGATAACTTATTGCAGTATCAAAAAAATTAATACCTAATTCTAGCCCTTTTTTAATAATTTCTCTGGAATGTTGTTCATCAAGCGTCCATATATGCTGCCCTTTTTTTGCATCACCAAATCCCATACACCCCATACAAATACGAGATACATTGATATCAGAATTTCCTAATTTTACATATTGCATAAAATATTCCTCCATAATTTATAATATATCAATAGAATTTTATATTTATTGCAACACTTCATTTAAACAATTTAAAGCATTTAATGTTCTAGGGTATCCGCAATAAGGTAAACACTGATATATCATTTCCTGTATAAATGCTTTGTTATTTCCCATATTGACATTACCATTGATATGAGATTTAATTTGACTTTCTGTACCCAAATTGATAAGAATACAAAGTGTAAGCATTTCTCTTGTTTTTAAATCAAGCCCATTTCTTGTATAATAATCTCCAAAACAATTTGTAATTAAATAATAGGCAGGATTTGGAGTATTTTCACCATTTGCTATTTCTCTCATAGCTTCTCCAAATATTGTCGTTTGTGCAGTAAGACCTTTTTCAAATATTGTTTGTTTTGTAACAGTAGATTGTTTTTCTAAAGGTAAATGGATATTATTTTTTTCAAATACTTTATTTACTATATTAATAGCATCTATTGTTCTCGGAAAACCAGAATAAGGTGCACACTGATAAATAGCTTCTTTGATTTCTATTGGTGTTAGTTCTAATGAAAGAGCATTTTCTATTTCATATAATAATAATTCTTTTGATTGCTGTGTTATTAAACTTACTATTTTAATTAATTCTTTTTGTTTATTGCTAAGTAATTCTGATTTGTTGCTTACTTCATTTATAAAATTTTCCATAATATTATAAAATTCGGTGTCGCTTTGTTTCAAATTCATATTATTCTCTCCTAATTATAATAACTTTCTATATGTTATATCATCTACAGGCTCACACCATTCATTACTTGTTTGTTCTCCTGGAACTTCTACTGCTATATGAGAGAACCAACTATCTGCTTTTGCACCATGCCAATGTTTTACTTCTGCTGGTATTGTAATTACCATTCCTGGCTCTAAACTGATTGCTTGTTTTCCTTTTTCTTGATACCAGCCACTTCCAGCAGTGCAAATTAAAATTTGACCTCCATCCTTTTTTGCATGGTGAATATGCCAATTGTTTCGACATCCAGGCTCAAATGTCACATTAGCAAGAAATACTGCTGTTTGTTCTGGAACAGTTAAAGCCTTAAGATAGGAATTTCCTAAAAAATATTTTGCAAATGCTGTGTTTTCTTTTCCTAAACCAAATATATTTTGTTTATCAAATTCTTGTTTATTGTTTATTTTCATAAACAATCTCTCCTTTTTATATATTAAATTTTTGAATTTCATATTTATATTTTAAAACAAAAACATTATATTTTCTCAACTATTTCATTTCTTTCAACAAAAAAAATATAGACATTCTATTCTGAATGTCTATATTATAAATCTCTTTTTACAAAATATCTAATACTTATATTGAATTATAAAAAATGCCTAATAAGTATCATTATTTTTCACTTCAATTATTTTATAACTTTATATCAATATTTTCGCCTACAATGCCAACATAAGCACCTTGAGTTGCTTCAGTACTTTCTGAATGTGCTAAAAGCCATTTATTTTTTGCCCAAAGTAATTTATCTTCATCTATATGAAAAGAAATTTCTGGCTTTGCATAATTTGTACCTTTTGGTAATGCTACCATAACACGAAATCCTTTTTTCTCATCTGTATGGCAAGGAGCATAATGTAAACTTGTAGCATATATTTCTACTAATACTCCCTTTGGAACACGAAATGCTTTTACAGCAGAACTATTTATTTTATTTTCTCTGATATCGCTTTTTTTTGCTAGAAGTAATATAAAATCTTCTGTACCAATATTAAATTCACTATCTCTGTGATATTCCAAGCAATTTAATTTTGTATTATGACCATTACACCAGCCAAATTGTACAGGCATACCACCATACAAACTAGTTGAAAGATTTTTTGTTTGTTCCAAATTTTGTAATGCAGCTTCCTCTGCTACATATTCTACTCCATCAGGCAAAGGAGTATATTTTTCTAATGCTTGTACTATTTCTAAACAGCCATCATATTGCACTATTCTGCCAAACTCTGAAAATTGTTTCTCTGTAATTTGTAATATATCCATATACAACACTCCTAGCTCCAAGGATTTTCTGTGATATAACGAACGTTTTTAGGCTGATTATAATTAATTTCTTCTACAGGTACGCCAATATACTTAAATACTTCAAACAATGTTTTTCCCCATTTTCCAAATGCAACTGCACCATGATGAGGATAATTTTTTTCTATTAGTACGTGTCTGTAAAATCTACCCATTTCTTGAATTGCAAATACTCCAATCGCCCCAAATGATTTTGTTGCTACTGGTAATACTTCTCCTTGTGCTATATAAGCTCTTAATTTATTGTCTGCTGTGCTTTGTAGTCTATATAATGTAATATTTCCTGGTATAATGTCGCCCTCTAATGTACCATTTGTTACTTCTACAGGTAACGCTCTTGCCATAATTTTTTGATATTTCATTTCGTGAAATGACAATTTTGCTGTACAAGTATTTCCACAATGAAATCCCATAAAAGTATCTGTATGAGTATAATCAAATTTTCCTTCAATACTTTCTTTGTACATATCTTTAGGAACAGAATTGTTAATATCTAATAATGTAACCGCATCTCTGCTGACTACTGTTCCTATAAATTCACTTAGTGTACCATAAATATCTACTTCACAAGAAACAGGTATACCACGCCCAGTCAATATACTATTGACATAACATGGCACAAATCCAAACATTGTCTGAAAAGCAGGCCAGCATTTTGTTGTGATTGCAACATATTCTCTATATCCTTTATGCTCTTTTACCCAATCTTCTAATGTTAATTCATATTGTGCTAATTTTGGAAGAATTTCAGGTTTTTTATTTCCTTGTGAAAGGTCTTTTTCCATTTCTTTTACAACATCTGGTATTCTTGGGTCATCAGCGTGTTTTAAAAATGCCTCATATAAATCTAATTCTGAATTTTCTTCAATTTCTACACCTAAATTGTATAACTGCTTAATAGGTGCATTACAAGCAAGGAAATTCATAGGACGAGGACCAAAACTAATAATTTTCAAATGTTGTAAAGCATATACTGCTCTTGCAATAGGCAAAAATTCATAAATCATATCTGCACAGTCTTCTGCATCTCCTACAGGATACTCTGGAATATATGCCTTTACATTACGTAAAGCTAAATTATAGCTTGCATTAAGCATACCACAGTAAGCATCTCCACGTCCGTCCATAAGGTCATTTTGACTTTCTTCTGCTGCTGCACAGAACATTTTAGGACCATCAAAATGTTTTGCTAATAATGTTTCTGAAATTTCTGGTCCAAAATTTCCTAAATATACACATAAAGCATTACAATTTGCTTTTTTGATATCTTCCAAAGCATTTACCATATCAATTTCACTTTCTATAATAGTAACAGGACACTCGTAAATATTATGACTGCCATATTTTTTTTGATATGTTTCTACTAATGCCTTTCTTCTATTTTCTGCAAGAGAGGCAGGAAAACAGTCACGGCTTACTGCAACAATACCAATTTTTACTTCTGGAATATTATTAAAATTCATATACAATACTTCCTTTCTAAATTTCTGTAAATATATTTTTTAATGTAGGGTATAATTTACGGAATGTCTGATAACACTTTTCATAACGCTCAGCCATTTTAGGCTCTGGTACAATTTTATCTGTGATATGAACTAATTTCTTTACTGCATCATTTACAGAAGCATATTCTCCACAGGCAACAGCAGCAAGTATTGCTCCTCCATATCCTGGACCTTGTTCTGTTTCTGGAGTAATAAGTTCTATATTTAATACATTGGCAAGTATCTTTTTCCATAAAAGACTTTTTGCACCGCCTCCGCAAATTGTACTATTATTCACTTGTATTCCTAATTCTTTTACTGCTTCTAAACTATCTCGTATACCAAATGCAACACCTTCTAATACTGCCTGTGTCATATCCTTTCTTGTAGAATTCATAGAAAGTCCTATAAAGCAACTTCTTGCATTAGTATCATTATGAGGAGCTCTTTCTCCCATTAAATAAGGCAAATAATAAATATGATTTTCACCTAATTTATCATCAGAAATATTCTGTTGCTCTTTTTGATATTCTTCTGTTTTGAGTATATCTTCCAACCACCATTTATTGCAAGAGGCTGCTGATAACATACAACCCATTAAATGAAATTTTCCATCAGCGTGTGCAAAAGCGTGTAATGCATTAGCATTATCTGCTTTAAATGTTTCGCTAGATATAAATACTGTTCCAGATGTTCCTAATGATATATTACAACTTCCTTCTCCTACAGTTGCTGTACCAATCGCTGCAGCAGCATTATCTCCTGCTCCCGCTACAATTTTTACTTCTTTTGAAATACCAAGTTTTTGTGCAATATCTTGTTTTATTGTACCAACTACTTCATAACTTTCAAATAATTTTGGCATTTGTGATTGTTTTATGCCACATATAGAAAGCATTTCATTGCTCCAACACTTATTTTTAACATCAAGCAAAAGTGTACCAGAAGCATCAGAATAATCTGTACAATGTACTCCAGAAAGCATATAATTGATATAATCTTTAGGAAGCATAATTTTATCTATTTTTGAAAATGCTTCTGGTTCGTGTTTTTTTAACCATAATATTTTAGGAGCAGTAAATCCAGCAAATGCAATATTTCCTGTACATTCTGAAAGTTTTTGTTTTCCAATTTTATTATTTAGATAGTCTGTTTCTTCATTTGTTCTACCATCATTCCAAAGTATTGCAGGACGAATAACAGTATTCTCTTTATCTAATATTACTAAACCGTGCATCTGTCCGCCTGCACCAATTCCTGCAATTTGATTTTTATCACAATTTACAGTTAATTCATCTATTCCATTAAGTACTTCTTTAAACCAATCTTCTGGATTTTGTTCTGACCAGCCTGATTGCGGAAAAAATATATCATATTCACGAGATACTACATTTTTAATTTCGCCTTTTTCATTCATTAAAAGCAGTTTTACTGCGGAAGTACCTAAATCTATACCAATATAAAGCATTTTTTTCCTCCTTATTGTTATGATTTTCCTGCCTTTTTATTAGAAACAACATCAAATACAACAGCAATAATTAATACCAATCCTTTTACTACATACTGCCATTGGTCTGGCAAGCCATAAATAGACATACCTTGATTGATAACGCCCAAAAGTATTGCACCAACCATAATACCTGACACAGAACCAGAACCGCCATATGCAGAAGCTCCTCCTATAAAACAAGAAGCGATTGCGTCCATTTCATACGTATTACCCATATTACCATCTACAGAACCAATACGTGCTGCAACAAGTAAACCTGAAAGACCTGCTAATATACTCATCAAAAAATATGCCCAAAAGTATACTCTACGAGGGTCAATACCAGAAAGTTTTGTCGCTTTTTCATTTCCTCCTACTGCATAAAAATAGCGTCCGAATACAGTTGAAGATGTAATAAATGCAAATATTAATACAATAACAAGTATCCACAATAACATTACTGGAATACCTTTATACTGTGAAAGTTTCCAACTATATATTATAATCAGTGCATCAATAATAATCAACTTTGCAATCATAAATGCAAAACTTTCTGCTTGATAGCCTTGTTTTACTTTTTTTGCACGGTTTCCTATCATCAATACTGCTATCAGTGCCGCTATAATAATACCTATTATCAGTGCTGAAGTACAATGCTTCATTTTTTCTCCTGGAAACATAATATAAGAAGTAAAAAGATTTAAAAATTTTTCATTAGAAATGCTTATTGTTTTAGAGTCTAATACAACACGTGCTAAACCACGATATAAAAACATACCTGCCAATGTACAAATAAATGGAGGAATATGAACATAACCTACTAAATAACCTTGTATTACACCAATTACTAATGCTGCACCAATCGCAATTAGTACAGCAAGCATAGGGTTCATACCTGCTTCTAACGATTTCGCAGCTAAAGCAGCTGATAAACATAATGTTGCACCAACAGAAAGGTCAACATTACCTCCTGTAAGAATACATAGTAACATTCCACAAGCCATAATTAAAACATAGGCATTTTGTAAAAGTAAATTAGAAATATTTTGTGCTAAAAGTAACTTACCTCCTGTTAAAGCTGTAAAAAATAAAAATACAACAACCAGTGCAAGTACCATTGTATATTTTTTGACAACAGACCTCATATGGACCCCCCCTTATCTTTAGACGAAAGTATTGCACTCATAATTTTCTCTTGTGTTGCATCTTTTGCGTCCATTTCTCCTACAATATTTCCCTCATTCATAATATAAATACGGTCACACATTCCTAACAATTCTGGAAGTTCGGAAGAAATCATAACAACTGTTTTTCCTTCTTTTACCATATCATTCATAATACAATAAATTTCATATTTTGCACCAACATCAATACCTCTACTTGGTTCATCAAGAAACAATACATTTGGTTCTGCAAACATCCATTTTGAAAGAAGCACTTTTTGCTGATTTCCTCCAGAAAGATTTCCAACATTTTGCTGTACACTTGGAGTTTTTGTTTTCATTGCCTTTGCATAATCTTCTGCTATTTTATTTTCTTTTGCAATATCGATAATGCCTTGTTTGTTTGCAATTTTTTCCATACGTGCCATTGTTGTATTTTTTGCAATGGTATCTGATAATATCAAACCATTTGTTTTTCTGTCTTCTGTAGCATAAGCAAGTCCGTTGTCTATAGCATCACGCACATCTTTTAAATGTACTTCTTTTCCATTTATAAATTCTTGCCCAGAAATATGACTGCCGTAACTTTTCCCAAAAAGTGACATTGCCATTTCTGTTCTTCCTGCTCCCTGTAATCCAGAAAATCCTACAATTTCGCCTTTATGTACTTTAAAACTGACATTATTTACAATTCTTTTTTCTGTATAAATAGGGTGATATACTGTCCAATTTTTTGCTTCAAAAAGTACTTCCTCACTAATGTGATGTTCCCTCTCTGGGTATCTGTTTGAAAGTTCTCTTCCAACCATTCCTTTTATAATTCTTTCTTCATCAATATTGTGGTCTGCATTATCCATTGTTTCTATAGTAGAACCATCACGCACTACAGTAATTTTGTCAGCAACATATGCTACTTCATTTAATTTATGCGTAATAATAATTGCTGTCATACCTTCATTTTTAAATCCGATAAGCATATCCAAAAGCATTTGAGAGTCTTCTTCATTTAAAGAAGAAGTTGGTTCATCTAATATCAATAGTTTTACATTTTTGGAAAGTGCTTTTGCAATTTCTACAAGTTGCTGCTTTCCAGTACCAATATCTTTTATCAGTACACTGGATTGTTCTTTTAATCCAACTCTTTTCATATTTTCGGAAGCCTGCTGATAAGTTTCATTCCAATTTATTTTGCCGAATTTATTTTTTCTTTCATTTCCAAGAAACATATTTTCTGCGATTGTCATTTCGGGTATTAGTGCAAGTTCTTGATGAATAATTACAATACCTAATTTTTCACTGTCATGAATATTATTAAATTTGCAAATTTCTCCATTATATACAATATCTCCTGTATATTGTCCGTATGGTATTGTTCCAGAAAGTACATTCATAAGAGTAGATTTTCCAGCACCATTTTCTCCTACTAGTGCGTGTATTTCTCCTCTTTGTACTTTCAAATTTACATTATCTAGTGCTTTTACACCTGGATAAAGTTTTGTAATATTTTTCATTTCCAGTATATAATCTTCCAAATGGATTACCTCCTTAGTGATGATAGTTACGAGGGCAAAGCCCTCGTTTTATATCACCTATATTATGATTACTGTACACCTTTTGGATAACCGTTTTCATCTAAAGTATAGTAACCTGTATCTACCAATTCTGTTTGAATATTATCTTTTGTAATAACAGTTGGTGTCAAAAGATAAGAAGGTATAGTACCTGTACCATTATCATAAGATTCTGTGTCATATATACATTCAAAATCCCAACCAGAATTAGAAATCAAGCTTTCATCTGGTGTTTCACCATTTAAAAGAGCAACACCTAAATCTAATGTAGCAATGGCTTCATTTGCAACTGCCTTATAAACTGTCATAGTTTGTTTACCATCTACAATATTTGCTAAATTAGCTTCATCACCGTCTTGTCCTGTAATCAATACTTTGTTTGTTCCTGCATAATCAGAGTCGATTGCTTGTGTTACACCTAATGCTGTAGAGTCATTTGAACAAAGTGCAATATCTAATTGTGTGCCACCAGAATAGTTAGAACCTAATATATTCTGAAATCTTGTTAATGCAGTTGCAGTATCCCAAGCCTTTGTTGCAACTTGTTGAAATTCTGTTTGTCCAGATGGTACATTCAATATTCCTGCATCAATATAAGGTTTTAACACATCAAATGCACCATTAAAAAAGAATGGGGCATTGTTATCTGCTGGGTCACCTGCTGTAAATTCAATATTGTATTTTTTAGAAGTATCATCTAAATTCAATTCTAATGTATCTACCACAAATTGCCCTTGAAGCTGTCCCACTTTATAATTATCAAATGATACATAGTAGCTGATAACGTCTGTATTGTTAATTAAACGGTCATAGGAAATGACTGGAATTTCTAAATCTTTGGCATCTTTGAGTACCTGAGAAAGTGCTTGTCCGTCAATAGCAGCAATAACAAGTAAATCAATTTCTCCTGCAATTAATCCTTCAATATCTTTTACTTGTTGGTCAATTTTGTTGTCTGAATAAGTTAATTCTACAGTATAGCCTTTGCTTTCGAACTGTTGTTTTAAATAAGAGCCATCTCTGTTCCAACGCTCTAAAGATTGTGTTGGCATTGAAATACCTACTGTTTTTGACTCTCCAGAAGCATCACTTTGTTGTTGTGTTTCTGGGCCTTCTGTTTCTGCACTACCACCGCTACAGGCTGCCATAGAAAAAGCCATAATACCTACCATAACACCTGCCATTAATTTTTTTAATTTCATAAATATTTCCCCCTTTATTTTTAAATAACTTTTATAAAATACTTTTATAATATTAGTTATAATACTTTTAGAATAATATGTCAATATTATTTCATTATTTTGAATTTTTTTGTTGAATTTTATAGAAAAATAACAACTGATTTCTACAAAAATATACAAAAAAATCATAGTTTATTATTACTGTGATTTTAAGCTGCTAAAAAACCAATTTTATGTATCAATAACGCGAAAGGAGTTTTTTCGAAATCTCTTTTGTAATACTGTTCATTTTCCAATTCTTTCATAAAAATATTTTGAAGTAACGGATAATCTCCAGAATTTAATTTTGTATTAGTCTTAATTTTCATATTGCTAAATGGTCTTTATTTAGAAATTTCTTTAATATTGTAATTGTTTTTTATAAAAATTATATCTGAATATATAGCAGTTTTAGTTTTTATAGTGTAAAATAAATAATAAAATGGTGATGTGCAATAGCATTATGTGCGTGCTTTTGCAATATTTGTAAAGTAAGGGAGAAATTTTATGAGAGTGACAATACAACAAATTGCCGACAGAGCAGGAGTATCTAGGGGGACAGTTGATAGGGCTTTAAATAATAGAGGAAGAATTGCTCCTGAAGTAGCTGAAAAAATAAGAAATATTGCAAAAGAATTAGGATATACTCCAGCAATCAGAAAGAGGTCAGAAATTAAAAAGAAAAAAATAAAAATTGGCATTATTAATCAACTTGCAAAATCTTCTTTTATGTTGGAAGTAAATAAGGGAATACAACAGGCAAAAGAGGAGTTAACAGAATGGGGCATTGAGATTATTGTAAAAGAAGTGTTTTCTGTTGATGAAAAAATACAACTAAAATATATAGAGGAACTTGCAGAACTAGGCATTGATGGATTAGCAATTATGCCTGTAAACTGTGAAAGCATTCGTTCTAAATTAAATTGGCTAATAGAGCAAAAAAAGATACCTGTAGTAACATTTAATTCTGATATTGTAGGAACAAAAAGATGTTGTTTTGTAGGAATGGATAATCAAAAAAGCGGGCAAACAGCAGCAGGTTTGATGAATATGTTAACAGGAGGAATAGGAAAAATTTTGATTATTACAGGATTTTTTAGCAATTCTGTAAATAATTCTAGAGTAGATGGATTTATAGAAGAAATCAAAAATAATTATCCTCAGTTAAGCATAGCAGGGGTAAATGCAAGTTTTGATGAAGCAGAAGAAGTAGAACGTATTATTGAAAATGCTATAAAAGATGTTTCAGGAATTAATGGAATATTGGTAGTATCAGGTGGTCAATCTGGTATAGCAAAAGCATTTGAAAAATTAAATATAGAAAAAAGACCTTATGTAATTATTTATGATAAAACACCTAAAAATGAAAAAATATTAAAAGATAATGTTGCAGATTTTTTAATTGACCAAAACAGTTATATACAGGGGTATCGTCCTCCTTATATTTTAGCGAATATATTAGGAAAAGGACAAATGCCTCAAAGTGAATTTTTATTTACAGACATCAATATTAAAACGAAATATAATTTATAAAATAACAATAATGATAACATATTAAAAGCAGTATTTTGTTAGAATACTGCTTTTTTGCGTGCAAAAAGCACGCGAAATAAAAATAAAATAGCTCTATTTGCTGAAAAACTAATACTATTATTGTGCAGTGTGCAGAAAAACAAAAAAATATTAAAAAATACTTGCACGCAGATTTTTTGCGTGCTATAATGAATTCTACAAAAGCAAATAATAATAAAGCACGCAAATAAGAACGGAGGCTATCATATGAAATATATTGAATTTGATGAAACAAGAAAACTTGATTTAATACTTTTAGGCAGAGTAACTATTGATTTTAATCCTGCTTACAACGACCAAGTAAAAGAAGATTTTAAACCACTGAAAAAAGTACATATGTTTGAAAAATTTGTAGGAGGTTCTCCAGCAAATATTGCGGTAGGTGTAACAAGACATGGATTAAAAGCAGGATTTATAGGAAAAGTTTCTGCTGACCAGTTTGGAGAATATGTAGTAGATTATTTTAATGAACAGGGAATTGATACTTCTCATATTACAAAATGTACTAATGGTGAAAAATTAGGATTAACATTTACAGAAATGTTGTCAAGTAAAGAAAGTAGTATATTGATGTATAGAAATCGTATTGCAGATTTACAGTTATCTGTGGAAGACATAGACGAGGAATATATTAAAAGTGCAAAAGCAATACTAGTTTCTGGCACAGCACTAGCAGAAAGTCCTTCCAGAGAGGCAACATTAAAAGCAGTTATGTTAGCAAAGAAAAATAATACAAAAGTCATATTTGACATTGATTATAGAGAATATAATTGGAAAAATACAGATGAAATTTCTATTTACTATTCTATGATAGCAAAAGAAGCAGATATTATTATGGGTTCTAGAGAAGAATTTGATTTAACAGAAAAACTAATACAACCAAACAGAACAGATAAACAAACAGCAGAAGCATGGCATGGGTATAATGCGAAAATTGTAGTGATTAAACATGGTATGAAAGGCTCCACAGCATATACTTGCGACGGTCAAGATTTTTCTATTAAACCATTCCCAGTACAAGCAAGAAAAGGTTTTGGCGGTGGTGATGGATATGGTTCCGGATTTTTATATGGACTGTATCAAGGTTGGGAAGTCATTGACTGTTTAGAGTTTGGTTCCGCAGAAGCCTCTATGATGGTAAGAAGTAATAACTGTTCTGACTCCTTACCAAATGCACAACAAGTAAAACAATTTATAAAAGAAGAAAAAGAGCAATATGGAGAGATGATTGCAAGAGTATAGAAAGGAGAAGTATGTTTATGGAAAATACAATCAAATTGACAGTTGCACAAGCCATTGTCAAATTTTTAGATAATCAATATGTATCTATGGACGGAAAAGAAACAAAATTTGTAGAAGGATTTTTTACCATATTTGGACATGGTATTGCAGTTGGATTAGGGGAAGCATTAGACACAAATCCAGGACAATTAAGAGTAATGCAGGGAAGAAATGAACAGGGAATGTGTCATGTTGCAACAGCATTTGCAAAACAAAGTAACAGAAGAAAAATTATTCCATGTGCTGCTTCTGTTGGTCCTGGTTCTGCAAATATGATAACAGCTTGTGCAACAGCAACTGTAAATAATATACCACTTTTGGTATTTCCAGCAGATACTTTTGCATCAAGACAGCCAGACCCAGTATTGCAACAATTAGAACAAAGTAACAGTTTAGCAACAACAACAAATGATGCCTTTAAACCAGTTTGTAAATACTGGGATAGAATTGTAAGACCAGAGCAGTTAATGACTGCGTTAATCAATGCTATGAGAGTGTTGACAGACCCAGCAGAAACAGGTGCTTGCTGTATTGCGATACCACAAGATGTAGAAGGAGAAAGTTATGACTATCCAGAATATTTTTTTCAAAAAAGAGTACATAGAATTACAAGACCTGTTGCAGTAGAGGAAGAATTAGAAGATATTGCAGAAGTGATTGCAAATGCGAAAAAACCAATTATTGTAGTAGGCGGTGGTGTAAGATATTCAGAAGCAGGAGAAACTGTAGAAAAATTTTGTGAAGAGTTTCATATTCCATTTGGAGAAAGTCAAGGAGGAAAAAGTGCTTGTAAATCCAGTCATATGTATTGTTTAGGTGGCATTGGAGTAACAGGAACATATGCAAGTAATATTATTGCAAAACAGGCAGATGTTGTTATTGCTATAGGAACAAGATTATCTGACTTTACAACAAGTTCTAAAAGACTGTTTTTAAATAAAGATGTAAAATTTGTAACAATCAATAATTGCCGTTATCACGCTTATAAAATGGACGCAGTAAAAGCGGTAGGCGATGCAAAAGTAACAGTGGAAGCGTTAGCAGAAAAATTAAGGAAGCGTAACTATCAGTCAGCATACACAGATGAAATACAAAAAGCAAAAGCTATATGGAATGAAGAAATGCAGAGATTAGCTTCTATTGCATATACAGGAGAAGACTTTGAACCTTTAATCAAAGCAAGAGATTTACGTACGATACCAGAATTTATAAAATTAACAGGTGGAAAAATTACACAAACAGCAGCACTTGCGACAATTAACAGAGTGATTGATAAAAATGCTGTTATGATTACAGCAGGAGGTTCTTTACCAAGCTGTATGCAAAGAGTATGGGTAACAGACAAAAGAGGAGGATATCACGCAGAATATGGATATTCTTGTATGGGATATGAAGTTGCTGCAACATTGGGGGCAAAATTTGCAGAACCAGAAAATGAAGTATATTGTGTGGTAGGGGACTCCAGTTTTCAAATGCTCCATAGCGAAATTATGACAATTATGCAAGAAAAGCAAAAAGTAAATATTATAATATTTGATAATTGTGGTTTTGGTTGTATTAATAATTTAGAAATGAACCACGGTATTGGAAGTATTGCGACAGAATTCCGCTATACAGATGGCAAAAAGCCAGTAGGAGATTTAATACCAGTAGATTATGCCAAAATTGGAGAAGGATATGGCTTAAAAACATATACTTGCAAAACAATACAAGAATTAGAAAATGCTTTAGAAGATGCAAAAAAACAAAACATTGCTTGTTTGTTTGATTTAAAAGTAATACCAAAAACAATGACAGACGGATATGAAGCGTGGTGGAATGTAGGTATTGCTACGACATCAGTAAAACAATCTGTAAAAAATGCCTGTGAAAAAGTGATGGAAGGCAGAAGAGAAGCAAGAAAATATTGAGAAAGGAGCAAAAAAATGAAAGTGTTTGGTTATCCAAAATTTGATGAAAATAATGAGAAGGTGCTTACAACTTATAACAATGAATATCAAGCAATGATGATGGATATACGAGTCTATCGTATGAGTGCAGGAGAGAAAAAAACATTTCAAAAAGTAGGAGAAGAAACTGCAATATTACTTCTTTCAGGAAATATTGTATATCAATATAATGGTTTTCAGCAAAAAGCAAGCAGAAAAGATGTATTTACAGAAGGTCCTTACTGTGTTCATGTATGTAAAGATACAAAAATAGAAGTAATTGCAGAAAGTGCCTCAGAAATATTAGTGCAGTGTACGAAAAATGATACTATTTTTGATGCAAAATTTTATCAGCCAGAAGATGCACCTTGGGGGTATTCTTGTGTAGGGAAATTTGGAAATGTAGCAAAAAGACGAGTAAACACGATATTTGACCATGATATTGCACCATATTCTAATATGGTATTGGGAGAAGTGTTAAATGATAAGGGAAATTGGTCAGGGTATTTACCACACAGACACCCACAGCCAGAAGTATATTATTTTAAATTTGACCGTCCAGAAGGATTTGGAGCAAGTTTTGTAGGAGAAAGTGTATTTAAAAGTGTGGACGGAAGTTTTTCAGCAATTCCAGGAGGAGAATTACACCCTCAAGCAGTTGCACCAGGATTTCAAATGTATACTTGTTGGATGATACGTCATATTGACGGCAATCCTTGGTTGCAGACAGATCGTTGTGAAGATGAAAGATATACATGGTTACATGATAGTTTATAATTTAAAGAAAAGAGGTTTTTTATTATGGCAAGAGAATTTATTGTACCAAGTCAAATTATTTCAGGTTCAGGAGCATTAAATATGGCAGAAGACTCTTTAAAGAGTTTAGGCAAAAAAGCAATGATTGTTACAGATACTGTAATGATTGATTTAGGAAATTGTGCAAAAGTAGAAACAGCTTTAAAAAATCAAGGCGTTGATTATGTTATCTATTCTGAAATATTAGGCGAGCCTACTGACAAAATGATTGAAAAAGGATTAGCATTATACAAAAAAGAACATTGTGATTTCTTAATTGCATTAGGTGGCGGTAGTCCAATAGACTCTATGAAAGCAATCGGTTCATTGGTAGTAAATGGAGGAAGTATTTCCGATTATATGGGAAAAGTCATTGATGTAGAAGTGCCTCCTATGGTAGCAGTTCCTACTACTGCTGGAACAGGCTCAGAAGCAACACAATTTACTATTATTACAGATACTACAAAAAATATTAAAATGTTATTAAAAGGAAAAGTATTAATTCCAAAATTGGCAATTATAGACCCTCAATTTACTATGACAGCACCACCAAAAGTAACAGCGGCAACAGGATTAGATGCACTGTGTCATGCAGTAGAAGCATATACTTCTAGAAAAGCACAAACATTATCTGATACATTTGCTTTGTCAGCAGTAGAGCGTATATTCAAATATTTACCTATTGCATTTTATGATGGAAAAAATGAGGAAGCAAGAGTGCAGATGTCTGTTGCAGCTTTAGAAGCTGGTATTGCATTTAATAATGCTTCTGTTACTATCATTCATGGTATGAGTAGACCTATAGGAGCATTGTTCCACGTAGCACATGGTCTTTCTAATGCTATGCTTATGAAAGAATGTTTACGTTTTGCTTTAGAAGGAGCATATGACCGTTTTGCAGTGTTAGGTAGAAAAATTGGTGTTGCAACAGCAAATGACAGTGATAAGGAAGCAAGTGAAAAATTTTTAGCAGCAGTAGAAAATATTACAAAAGAATTAGAAACACCAACATTAGAACAATTTGGCATCAATAAAGATGAATTTTTTAATCAAATTGATAAAATGGCATTTGATGCTATGGATAGTGGAAGCCCACAAAATACAATCAGAGAAGTAACAGAACAAGAGGTAAAACAAATTTATAAAAATTTATGGTAATCAAAGAAATAGGAGGTATCTTATGCCACTTGTAAAAATGAAAACATTGTTGGAAAATGCAGAAAATAAAAAAATAGGCTCTGGAGCATTTAGTATCGCAAATATGGAAATGATAAGGGGAGCGATTAAAGCAGCAGAAGAAATGCAAACACCTATTATATTACAGATTGCAGAAGTACGCTTGAATTATTCTCCTTTACATATGATAGGTCCTATGATGGTTGCCGCAGCAAAACAATCAAAAGTAGATGTTGCAGTACACTTAGACCACGGTTTGACATTGGAAACAGTAAAACAAGCATTAGAAATTGGATTTACTTCTGTAATGTTGGACGCTTCTACACTACCATTTGAACAAAATATTGAAAAAACAAAAAGTGTTGTAGAATTAGCAAAAAAATATGGTGCTACAGTAGAGGCAGAACTGGGGCTTGTGGGAGGTAGTGAAGACGGAAGCAGCGACCATGGCATCCGTTGCACTGACCCACAAGATGCAAAAGTATTTGCAGAAAATACTGGTATTGATGCACTTGCTGTTGCGATAGGAAATGCTCACGGTAATTATCCAGTTGCACCAAAATTAGCATTTGATATATTAGAGCAAATTAAAAATAATGTGTCTATTCCTTTGGTACTTCACGGAGGAAGTGGCATTACAGATAAAGATTTTCAAAAAGCAATTTCTTTGGGAATTAAAAAAGTCAATATTGCAACTGCTAGTTTTAATAGCTTAACGAACAAAGTAGAAGAATATATCAAATCAGAAGGAAAGCACAATTATTTTGATTTGAATAGTTCTATGACAGAAGGAACCTATCAAAATGTAAAAAAACACATTAAAGTATTTAACATGGAAAGTCTTTCATAAGGAGGATATACATTATGAAATTTGAAGAATTGAATGGTACATTAGAAAATATAAAAATAGAATTGGAAGAAAATATATTGACAGTTACAATGAATAGACCTAAAGCATTAAATGCTTTAAATAATCAAACATTGGACGAACTACAAAAAATTACAGATATGATTAACGAAGATAATCATATTTATGGCGTGATTATTACAGGAGAAGGCAGAGGATTTGTAGCAGGAGCAGATATTGTGCAAATGCGTCCTTATAAAAGTGAACAAGGTAGAGATTATGCAGGATATGCACAAGCTACTTTCAATAAAATTGAAGCAATTACAAAACCTGTTATTGCAGCAGTAAATGGTTTTGCATTAGGCGGTGGCTGTGAGTTGGCATTAAGCTGTGACATTAGAATTGCATCAGAAAAAGCAGTATTTGGACAGCCAGAAGTAACATTAGGTATTATGCCATGTTTTGGAGGCACACAACGCTTACCTAGATTGATAGGTGCAGGACTTGCAAAAGAAATGATATTTACAGGTAGACAAGTAAAAGCAGAAGAAGCTAAAACACTTGGATTAGTAAATAAAGTAGTACCAGCGGAGGAATTACTTTCTTCTGCAAAAGAAATGATGAAAGATATTTTAAAAGTATCTCCTATTGGTGTAAAATATGCAAAACTTTCTATTAATGAAGGTAGCGACATGGATTTAATGAACGCTTTGGAACTAGAAAAGGACTTAGTAGGACTTTGCTTTGCTACAGAAGATAAAGAAATTGGTATGGAAGCATTTCTTTCTAAACAAAAACCAGCTTTCAGATAATATATCATAATGAATGTTCCAAAATTCCTACTCTTTTATGGCATAAAACATTTTGTTACAGTTTTATGCCATTATCTAATATAAAAATATTGTGAGGTAATTATACTATGGAGAAGACAGTTATAATTTATTTAAATTCTATTGATGATATTAAAAAGTTTGTTTCTATTGTTTCAAAATATGATGGGGATTTTGATTTAATTTCCGGAAAATATGTTGTAGATGCAAAATCAATTATGGGAATATTTAGTTTAAATTTGTCAAATACTGTTCAATTAAATATTTCTTGTGCTACACCAGAATTAATGGAAGAATTAAAACCATATATTGTATCATAAAATAAAGAAACAAAATGAAAAAGATAGTTTCTTTAAAACTAGTAAAAAATATATTTCATTTATTTAGAATTGTAGTAATAAAATAAAGTAGTAATATGATTGTTTTAATAGTAAAAAAGACTGTAAAAAACAAATAAATTGTAGAAGTGCCAAAAAATATTGTATTTTCAATACTTCTAGGCACTTCTTATTTTTGTATTTTATTTCAATTTATGCCTTTTTGTTACACTTCTGTCCTACTTTTTTAGATTGCTAAAACTTTTATAAAATTACTTTCTTTCGTTTTATTTCAATACCAATCATGTTTTTCGTTTCTATCTAGTGCATTGATTTTCTGCATTTCCTCTTCTGTTAATTCAAAATCAAATAATTCTGTATTTTCTTGAATATGAGCAGGATTACTGGAGCCTGGTATTACTACAACACCTTTTTGTAAATTCCAACGAAGTATTACTTGAGCAGATGATTTTCCATGTGCCTCAGCAATTTCAGAAATCACTTTATTATTAAGTAATTCTGATGTATAACCTCTACCACCAAGTGGATACCACCCTTGTACTACAATACCAAGACTTTGAATATAAGCAATAACATCATTTTCTTGATAATAAGGGTGTATTTCATTTTGTACTAATGAGGGAGTAATATTAACTTGAGGCAAAAATTCCTGTAGCTCTTTTATATACCAGTTTGATAAACCAATGGAGCGTATTTTTCCATCAGCAACTGCTTTTTCTATAGAAAGGTATGCTTTTACATCATCTTTTCCTGGATGATGAAGTAACATCATATCAATATATTCAATATCTAATTTTTGTAATGCCTCTTCAATAGCAGCTTCTGGATTTGAAAATTGATTAGGATAGAGTTTTGTAATAACAAAAATTTCTTCTCTTGGAATACCTGAGTTTCTAATTGCTTCTCCAACACTCTCTTCATTATGATACATATAAGCAGTGTCAATTAAACGAACACCTCTATGTAAAGCTTCTGTGACAGAAGCTTTACAAACTTCATCTGTAAGGCTATAAGTGCCAATACCATAAATAGGCATTTCATACCCACTATTAAGCATAACCGATTTTGTTTCAAAGTTAAAGCTATTTGTCATTACATTTCCCTCCAACGTTGATAACTTTTCTGTATTTAATAATTTTGTAACTTCTTCTGTTTTATCTGTATTTTGATTTGGTTTTTGTGTGCAGGCAATCAACAAGAATACAGTTAAAATAACGAATATAAAATGAATTATTTTTTTCATATAATATCTCCTCTATATAGAAATAGAAAAGTATCTTACCAAATTATCAATACTACTTAATTTGGCAAGATATTCTTTTCTATAAGCATTTTTTTAATATTTTTTATTGAAAAGCATCTTTAAAAAATGTTTCTAATTTATCAAAAGGAATAATATCCATTTGGTCATATAAATCTGTATGAGAAGCTCCAGGAATAATCATAATTTCCTTATTATCTCCTTTTAAAAGTTTATAAGTATCTTGACTATACATTAAAGAATGTGCATTTTCTCCATGTACCAAAAGAACAGCACTTCTGATTTCAGGAGCATATTCAAACAAACGCATATTCATAAGAGAACCACTTGCAGTAGCTGTCCAGCCATCATTGGAATTACCGCTACGAGGGTGATATCCTCTTTCTGTTTTGTAATAATCAATATAATCTTTCAGATATTGAGGCGCATCTTCTGGTGCCTCTTCAGGCAAACCTCCACCAGCAGTATATGTTCCGTTTTTGTATGCCTCTGTTCTTTGATTGTTATATACAACACGTGCCTCATATCTTCCATTTTCGTCAATAGCATCAAAATAACCAAGTGCTGTATTACGGCTCATATCATACATAGTAATTGCAGCAGTTGCCTTTATTCTGGTATCTAGTGCTGCCGTCTGAACTGCCATACCTCCCCAACCGCATATTCCAATAATTCCTATTTTTTCAGAGTCAACATTTTCTTGTGTAGAAAGAAAATCAATTGCTGCTTGATAATCTTCTACATTGATATCAGGAGAGTTAAATGCTCTTGGATAGCCACCACTTTCTCCTGTAAAAGAAGGGTCAAAAGCGATTGTTAAAAATCCTTTTTTTGCCATTTCTTGTGCATATAATCCAGAACTTTGTTCTTTTACTGCACCAAATGGGCCACAAACAGCAATTGCAGGAAGTTTTCCTATATATTGCTTTGGTTCATAAAGGTCGGCAGCTAAAGTAATTCCAAAGTGATTTGTAAATGTCACTTTTCTATGATTTACTTCATCACTAAGTGGAAAAACTTTATCCCATTCCTCTGTAAGTGCAATTTCTTCTGTATGAATTGTTGTCTCTTTTATTTCTCCATAATTAATCAAATCTACCGCCTCCAATTTAGATGTATCATTTTCTATTGTTGATTGTTGTGTTGTTGCTTGCGTTTGTGTAGTGCATGCCATTGCAGACAGAGCAAGCATAGCAGCAACAACAGTTAAAAAAATTCGTTTTTTCACAATATTTCCTCCTGTTTTAATCCCTTCTACTGTGTTTATTCAATTTATTGTTCTTTTTTTATTTTATAAATCAAATAGTCAAGGCAATCAATATTATCATGTCTTTTGTGAAGCATATTTAATAATACTGTTCTATGTCGCAATAGTAACGATAACATTTCCTCTTTTTTTCTCTCCTGAGCAAATTTCATACATTTTTCAATGGTTATGTTGTCACAATCAGCATTTATTAAATTTTGATATAATATACCATAAGTATCTGTTGCTTCTGCCGTATCATCACCTCCGTTAATAGTAGTATAGTATAGAAATATTACTATGTCTAATACTTATTATTTATCGTATATTATTCTTTACAGAAATAACAGAAAATGTTATACTCAGTTACAGAATTGTTTTATAAATTTTGGAGGTTATTATGGAAATAAGAGTATTAAAATATTTTTTAGAAATTGCCAGAGAAGAAAATATGACAAGAGCTGCTGAAATACTTCATGTTTCACAGCCAACACTTTCCAAACAAATGAAAGAACTTGAAACAGAGCTTGGCAAAAAACTTTTTCGGAGAGGAAGCAATAATATGAGGCTTACTGATGAAGGTATGCTTCTTCGTAAAAGAGCTGAAGATATTATTGATATGGTCGATAAAACCACAAATGAATTTAAAACACTTGATGATATTACAGGGGGAGAAGTAAGAATTGGTTGTGCAGAGTCCTACCAAATAAAATATATCGCAAAAGAAATTAAAAAATTTAAACAAAAATATCCTCTTTTCCAATATCATATTTTAAGCGGAAATACAGAACAAGTAACAGAACGACTTAACAAAGGTTTACTTGACTTTGCTGTTATTGTAGAACCTCCTGATTTATCAAAATATCATTATATTGAAATACCAGAAGCAGATATATGGGGTGTTTTAATGAGAAAGGATAATCCTCTTTCTGAAAAAAAAGTCATTCATATAAAAGATTTATACAATGTTCCTTTGATATGTTCGGCACAATCTTTGCTGACAGATATTCCTCGCTGGTGTGGAGAAGATATAGATATGCTTAATATATGTGGTTCTGTTAATCTTTTTTATAATGGTTCTGTATTTGTAAAAGAAGGAGTGTGTTGTATGCTTACCTTTGATAAGCTTGCTGATACTAGCTCTGAAAGTGAGCTTTGTTTTAGACCGTTAGAACCTGTCTTAAAAACAAAAATGTATGTAATATGGAAAAAATATCAAATTTTCACACCAATTACAAAGTTATTGCTAGAACAAATTAAAGAAAAAATTCATTGAATTATATTTATATAAGAGAGTGTTAAGTAAATAATGAAGGAAAGGAAAAAGAAGAATTACAATGAAACTTAGCAAAAAGAGCCATAGTGAAATCTACCATTTCTAAAGAGCAAGATACAATATATGTTTTTATTCTAAATTATGTAAATCAATGTCTTTGACGAGAGTTATTTCTTTCGATAGAATGTGTATACTTTTTATTTTGCAGCAATAGTTTTTTGGGAATAATTTCTATATATGGTTTCCAATAATCTGTAATATAAATTCTTATATTCTACTTTTTTAATCTTTGGAGTAATTTTTTAAGTATATTGGATATTATGATTGCCACATTTCATCTAATTGTATTACTACAGTTTCTGAAGAAGGTTGTGGTTTTTCATAATTTTCTAGTGCAAATTTTCTTACCCAACTTAGCACACTTATTACTAAAGTATGAAGTAAGCGAGCAATCGTTTTTAAGGATAATCCATTAATATACAATAAACATACAGTTAATTTTGTTTATCAACCCCCTTTTGTAAAGTTGGAACAAACTGATACCCACAATTTTTACATTTATATCTTTGATGACCCTTTATAAATCCATTTTTACTATGTTTTGTTCCACCACATTTTTTACATTCCATACTAATAACATCTCCTTTGCTATTAGTATGTCCTCATTCATCAATTTAATAACACTCTCAAATATATTTAATATAATATAAATACATTTTTTCCCTTTTCTATCCAATGAATATCTTCTTCTGGAATATTTAATAATTGAAACATTGCTGTAAGCGGTATATATAAGTGTTCATTTTTAATTTCTGCTTTTTCTTCCATTTCTACAGGAACACCATTTAATATCATAACATTACTGTCTTTTTGAAATACAGCATCTTGCGCAAAACCATCCCATGTTTTCACAAACAACTTATTTGTTTCTTTTTCCCAAACAGATTCTAATAATATTTTAGGTTTCACAAAATAAGAAACATCTTTCCAACCTATCATAAAATGTCCATTTTTTTCATAAGCAGGCATATTTTTTTCTTTTTTTCCTTCAAATAATGTTCCTTCATACTCTGTAGAAAGGCGATATTCCGTTTTATTTTCTTCTATTATTTCTCTAATATGAGCACCATCATCTCCCATAAAATACCATCCTACTTGTTTACTACCTTTTTCCCAAAGAAATTTACGGGACCGACTACGAGTATACAAATTCAATAATATATACAAATCTTCTGCTGAAACAAATACATCATTTTCATTGATATCTGGTGTCATATAAAGTCTTTTTTTATTTCCATCTATAATCACATCTCTTTTTCCTTCAAAAAAAGTGATTTCTTTGTTATCTAGTGTAAGTTTTGCTGTTGTTTCTTCTTTTTTATAAGCTGCTTCTCTTTTTGCTTCATAATTTTGGTTTTCTATATTAATAGTTGTTTTTAATGGAAGCATAATACAGTTTTCTTTTTCATATAACATTCCTTCCATGAATACTCCATTAACACCTCTTGCTGCCCAATTTCCACTTTGCTGCATTATAACATCATAATTGCCAACAAAAGTAAGTTCATCTAAATTTAAATTATTTGCAAAACAGTGAAAATTCATAGAAATACTCATTAATGTTGTTATAAAGTAATAAAATACTTTTTTTCATAAAATCCACTTCCCATTTTATTAAAAGATAGCGAGTTTTTTTAACTCGCTATCTTAATTAAAAATATCTTATTGTATACATATTTATACTCATAATATTATTCCCTTGTACACCGGAAAAGTTATTACTTAATTTACTTTATTTTCATTTAATATATATATTATCAAGTAAAATCAAGCTTACAAGTAACACTTACAAGTTAAATGCGAAAAGCCCACTCCTTTAGGCATGGGAGTGTCAGAATCAAGCACATCAATGAAAAGATATACATCGTTCCTAATGAGTTAAATAAAGTAAAAACATTACAAAGATTACAAAAGTTAATACCTAACGAAACATTCTATATTACTTCATGTTCAAATAGCAAAGACCTCAATAAATTACTTCATTAATTAAAATTTCTAAAATATTTCACACTTATTGCATAATATCTTTACAAGGAAGGAGTAAAACAATGAAACACGTTACAATAGAAGATTGGGAGAAAGTCAGATTTCTCACAAAAGTTGCAAATGTTGGAGATAGCATAGATGATGAAATCATAAATAAATTACTCAATGCTTCATCGCCAACCTTTCTAAATAGCAAATGTTTACAAGTAGGAGAACCACAAAGAGATATTTATGACCCAGATACAAACACCTTACAACCTACGTATTTAACTTTCTCTGAAGAGGGTTCTAACTGGATTTATTGTGGCTGTTGTTTCAAAGGAAAAAATACAGAACCAATTCTCACAATCTAACGAGAACTTAAAGATTTTATGATGTATATCTAACAAGTAAAGGAGCAATTCTAATGGAACAAAAATTAACTGCCACTATCAGACAACAAATTATTAATTCTCTCACAAGGTCTGCTTGGGACAAAGGTGTCCTTGTCTATGCACTAGAACTATTCGATAACTACATAGAAACTTCAGATATTGACTCTATCAACCAGATTACAGAAAAAGATTTATTGCAAGGTGCTAAAGATTGGCAGCAATACAGTAGAGGTGGCTTTTCTTTGATTTATGATGAAGACATCTGTAAAAGACTCTCCACTCCATCAGAACAAAAAAGAACAAGATATGGTGAATTAAAGCCAAACTCTAACAAGGACTGGCTGGATATACAGGCTAGAGCACTCTATCAAGCTGCTCAGATTGTTCGTTCTATTGCAAATAAAAACACTCAAAAACAAGCCTTAAGAAGGATGTCATTTCATTCCCTTTAAAAAGTTTGTATTGCTTTGAAGCACATAAATGCTATATAATGAAGGAAATTCACAAGGAGGTTTCTATTATGCCAACAATAGAAATTGATTCTAGATTTGCACCCAAATTAGAATCTAAACTGAATGAATTAATCTATTATGCTGATTATCTGAATATATCCGAAATATGGCTTTTTGGTTCTGTAGCACGTGGTACTTGCAATGCTTTTTCCGATATTGATTTATTAGTTTTAACATCTAGTGATTCTAAAGAGGTTTCATTTAAAATTGAGGAATTAGAACTTAGAGAAGAAATCGGTTTCCCTAAAGTTGACATTATTGTGAGAACACCTGAAAGTATCAGCAATCCTGATTATTACTTTAACACAGCAGTTCAAAAAGATAAAATTGTATTATGGAAAAGAGGTGATACTTAATGGAAAATAAATTCAGTTATGGCTCTTATGGCTATATTGCCATGCTAGATTTCAATACCGCAGAAAAAGCTGTATCCATAGAACCACGTGTTTCTGTGCAGTATATGCAGCAAGCGATTGAAAAAATACTAAAGCATTACTTAACTCTAACCTATACAGGAACTTCTAAGGAGGATGTTCTTCATGCACATAAGCTGGTATTCTTAGCAAGCCAGTCTAATTTATCTGCATTAAAACCCTATCGTGGAACATTAGCTTTATTAAGTCAATATTATTTTGACGGAAGGTATCCAGGAATTGATTATATGGAGCCTACATTAGAAGATGCTGAAGACCTTCTAAAAGATGTGAAACAAATATTTAATATTGTTTTATCGGCGATAAACGCCTATCAACCATCTGTTTCCTCTATTAATCTACCACAAACAGGAATGACAAAAATGTCATTAAATCCATCTAAAAAGAACCTCTAACAAGTCTACGTGGTGCCTTCGGGCACCACTTTTAATTTCTAAAAAGAATAGAAAGAAAGGGGAATTTCAATGAGATACATCGTAAACAACTTAAGCAGTAGTTTCATTTTCGGTAGACCCAATGAAAATACCACTACCATAGACGACACTTGCAAGTTCATTCAAGGTTTAGCAACGGAACTTATTCAAATACTAGACGATATTGATGAAACAATGTATAAAACGCCTAGTCTAAGGCACTACTCTAAAAAGTGTAAAAACAACACTTGTATGAATGGTTATGAATTATACAACAGATTTTATAGAGACAAAGAGTTCGAACAGATAGCAATAGCAGAATTTAAAACACACAACATAGAAGGAATCACCTATCAAGATTTCTTATGGGGTTACTTTGTATCCAGAGAATATGATTGGCTAAAACGCATTGCTACCTATGAAGACTATTTCATAGCAAGACTTGTAGGCTTCAGAGATTCTAACAAGTTGCATAAAGAAAGATTAGCTGAAATGCTGGAATGGTACTTATCCCATGATGAGTTACTAGATTTACAGAATGATGCTCCTGTATTTAAACTTGCACATCAATATTTAAGAGAAGTAGTTTTATTGGGCGATGACTTTTGTAGGCATATGGGTTAAAGGAGGACATCTAATGAGAAATAATAATTACACTCTTCATGAATTATTTTGTATTTTATATAAAACAGGTAAAACTGTTAGAGATTACTTAGAAAGCAAGTATCCAAATAAAGCAAAAGAATTGTATGGTTGTTGTATAGAAGCAAGTGATATACTTATCACTCAGCTTAACCTAATGGGAATACCAGCACAATCCTGTGATGGTTGGATTATTTATTATGACAATCCCTATAGTTGTTCCGATGAACCATGTGACCCTTATTCTATGGTAAAAATTCCTTATCAAGACAACTACATCTATTTAGATGTAACAGCAACACAATTTCAATCTTGTATATCAGAACAATTGTCACGCATATTGATTGCCACGCAAATGCCTTATTGGTTTGTAGAGAGTGATGAAAAACCTATGGAACTTTTATTAGAAGAATTTCCAGAATGGTATGAAGGTTGAAGGGGCATTCTAATGAGTAGAGTATGCAAAATACTTCAATATATTATCACACTACCGCTCATACTAGAACTTCTAATAAGACTAGGCATCTATCAAGGTGTAGATTACTCCAATACGCTGCCATATGTCACAGCATATCGAATATTGCTTTTTTTATCCTCTCTAATAGGTTATCTTCTAGCAGTTGTTTTTCTAACCTTTCTTATGTTGGACATCCTATACATTTATCTATCAATAGCTTATCCTTCCACAATAGAAGTTGTTTTCTGCCATACAGAATTTCTAATTAGCAAGAGAGCAAAAGAAAGCTTAAATATCTCTTTTTCAACTGCATTAAAGAATTACTTTTATGAAAGTATGTCCTTAATTGCTTTGTTTATTCTATTATTCTATCTAACAATGACAAATTTTATAGCAGATGGAATTTTACAACTCTATCTATTATTTGCAATCTAAAAAGAACAGGAGGAATTCTAATGAAATACAGATTAGATTTTATAACTAACAGCAGTAGCAGTAGTTTCATTTTTGGCAAACCTAATGAGAACACGATTATCATTGATGATGTTTATAACATCATCAAAAAATTAGCATCTGATTTGATAGATATTATTGATGCCATAGATAAAATAGCATCAACTACATCTGAATTTAAAGAATATTATCTAAACTTGAGAGGATATAAAAACATATTGTCTAGATTTGATGTTTATGATAGATTGCGTAATGACAAGAATTTTCAGCAAACAGTAATGGAAGAATTTAAAAAGCACAACATCACATTACAAGATGATTCTAAAAAACCTAATACAAGTTTCACTTATACCTCATTTTTATTCTGTTACACAGATAACTATGACATTTCATGGATTAGACAAATAGCAGAAGATAGTCATTTATTTTGTTCTGATGCAGTTGATTTTAGAGAAGAAAAATATCACTCTAACGAGGAATATAAAGAAAAAATAGAAGAATGTTTAGACTGGTACCTATCAGATAGTACACTTGATGATTATCGTGAATTTGATTGGGATTTGGGTGAATTAAGAGAATTCCGAGAAGATGTATCAGTCTATGATTTAGCCTACCAATATCTTGGTGAAGTAGCTTTATTGGGAGATGACCCTTGTATGCCATCATTTTTATACGATTACCTCAAAACTAAAGTAGACTTTGCTTGTATGCACATGGGTTAAAAGGAGGTCATTCTAATGAGCAAGATACGATTCATCATGAAAAAAACAATTATATTTCTCTTCGCAATACCACTTGCTTTAGAAATTCTAATAAAGTTAGGTGTATACCCAGGTGTTGATTATTCCCAAATGCAATCCTGCCTCATCGCATACAATACTTTATCCTTTCTATTCTCCATAGTAAATTTTATTCTATTGTATGCATGGTTATTTTATTTAGTAATGGATATGTTCTATATCATCACATCTATCTATTTTCCATCAGTGATGGAAGAACTTTTAGAGAAGCCATATTTTAATCTAAAACCATTCATCAGCAAACGAGCAAAAGACTGTGCAAACATTCGTCTAACGGACGCCCTAAAAACTTACTTTAGTGAAAGTTTTTTCTTATTTATCATACTTTTATTCTTTTTCTACATAACAACATCAGGATTCTTAGCAGATGGATTTTTACAATCCTACCTGCTTTTCAATCAATATATTGTATTTTATTGATAAAACAAATTCATTAATATAGTAATTGCATTAAAATACTTCTTATTGCAACACAAATTATTAACTTTAATCATCAGGTGTCTTCGGACACCTCTTTTTATTTCCTCTAAAGGAGGTCTTATTTATGCACACAACACACACAATTTTAGTCAACTTAGAATATGCAGAATTAAATCAAGAAAGTGAAATTATCCATTATGCAGAAAATGCTACAGATGTTTTTCAACATTACGCATTTGATTGGAGAACTGTACAAGATGTAACTATCGGCTCTAATAAACCTGATGAACTTTTAAATTTATTAGAACAATGTCTTGATACACAACAGCAGCAAATCACTCAATGTCTAAAAGTTCTTAATAACAACTTAGGTGACAGCTTATCTCAGATAGTTTCTACACTCTCTAACGATAATACATTTACACTTGAATTCAATGAGTTAGCAAAACTTTTAGCTGGTGAATATACATTTGAATCTTGTTTCTTTGATACAGAATATTGCACATCAAGAATTAATAAAGACACTTTACAAGCAGTAAAAGAAGCACCAGAAAATTATGCACTTGTATTATTTGATTGCCATAATTAAGGGAGGAAACTTTTAATGAAATTCAGAACAGATTTTGTAACCAACAGCAGTAGTAGCAGTTTCATTGTGGCTCGTAAAGAGCAGTTTACAGCAGAGCAAAAAGAAGTTATTTTAAAGTTTATTGAACAACAATTTTTAGGTAACACTATCATTAAAACAAAAGAGAAACTGATTCATTACTTTGTAGAATACATTGATTCTGCAATTTTAGATGAAGATGAACAAATTAATCTAAAAGCTTGGAAATCAGAGGAATACCAAAAATGTCTTGATTTATTAAACAAAGGTTACATCATTCATATAGGTGATGTTATAGCAACTGATCCAAATGATATTGCTGATATTTATATGATGCTTTGGAATACACTTAGCTGTTGTGGCGGTTTTATACAAGTAGATACTGGTTTAGATTTCTAACAAGGAGGTGTTTCTAATGAGTCTAATAAGAAAAGTAGATAAGCAAAACAAATTCATTTCTATGTTCAACACCAAAACTGGTTTTTATGTCAGAACTGGTATTATCGAAAATGGCAAAGATACCAATGTTGACCCTTTCATGACTAGCTTTCCAGAATTGCTTGATGTTGGCATTATGGGGCATTGTATCCACGGTAAAAGTGGATTATGTCTAAAAGCTGGCGTAGAATGTTATCAAAGTGGAAACACCATTCACCAGCCTAACATGACTCTAACAAATTTTAAAAAGATTGTTGATGAATGCAAGGGAAGAACATTTCAAATTGCCCTTGGTGGCAGAGGTGACCCAGACTAGCATGAACAATTTGAAGACATTCTAAAGTGTTGTCGTGACTCTAACATCGTTCCTAACTTTACATCATCAGGGCTTGGATTTACACCACACATTGTAGAACTTTGCAAAAAATATTGTGGTGCTGTTGCTATCAGCTGGTATCGAAGTGACTATACTCTAAAGGCAATACAAATGCTTATTGATGCCCAAGTTACCACAAATATCCATTACGTCCTTAGCAATTCCTCTATTGAGGAAGCAATCACACTTTTAGAACAAAACAAGTTCCCAAAAGGCATCAATGCAGTCCTATTCCTTCTGCATAAGCCAGTAGGTCTTGGGCAATCTAAAAATGTTCTTTCCTATCATGACCCACGTTTACAACACTTTTTCCAGCTTGTTGACTCTAACGACTATGATTTCAAAATAGGTTTCGATTCCTGCTCTATCCCAGCTATACTCAACTTTACCAGCAATATCTCTAAGGAGAGCATTGATACCTGTGAAGGTGCTCACTGGTCAGCATACATCACAGCTGATATGAAAATGCTTCCCTGCAGTTTTGATAACGATAAGCAGAAGTGGGCATATGACATCTCTAACAATTCTATTCAAGAAGCATGGAATAGCCCTCAGTTTGAAGCCTTTAGAAATCATTTCAAAAGCAAAAGTTCTTGCCCTAACTGCTCTAAAAGGGATAACTGTCTTGGCGGCTGCCCCATCTGTCCCGAAATTGTATTATGTAACTCTAAAGAGGCGTCTTAGGACACCTCTTTTTTCTTGTTAAAAAAGAAAAGATGAAAACATTATGAAAGAGTTCCTGAATATATTTCAGAAATTTATTCCTTGTCATTTCCCATATGATGTGTGGAGAGATTTTATTGTATTGTCTTCTTGTGCCATATCTAATTCACTGGATAAAACAAACTACAGTAAAAGAGAATCTCTTTATATACAAACAATTAAAAAATATACTAAACAAGAACAAGAGTTATTTCCGCAGCTTTTAGCTGAAACAGTTAATCAATTGGAAAACAATTTAGAACAGGATTTCCTTGGCGAAATATTTATGAATTTAAAATTTGGTGACAGTCATTTCGGGCAATATTTTACACCCTATTATGTCAGTAAACTTATGAGTAAGATGATAGTTGGAGATGCTGTAGCACAAGTTAAAGCAAAGAACTTTATCACTATTAGTGATCCATGTTGTGGCTCTGGTTCTCCCCTAATTGCTTCAGTTAACGAAGCAAAGCAACAGCTAGAAAAAGAAAATATAAATTTCCAAAAATGTGTATTTGTCTGTGGGCAGGATATTAACCAAACTGTGGCTCTCATGTGTTATATTCAGCTATCCTTAATGGGTGTGTCTGGTTATATCTTAGTTGAAGACGCATTACAAAGTCAAAATGTTACTGTAGAAAACTATTGGTTTACTCCTATGTATTTTTTATTGAAAGGGGACGAAAGAATATGAGAATTGGAGAAATCGTAGAAATACTAATTCAAATCAGAGATGACTATTCTCTCTCCTCTAACGAGGACGAAGCTGTGTGTGCAGCTTGCAATATTCTTAGTAA
>CAJUNT010000023.1 GCA_910587735.1 uncultured Clostridia bacterium | reverse complement strand
AATAAATAACCATTTAAAGTATCTATAATTGCTTGAATTGGATCTGCTTTGTTTTCATTTGCTTCTCTTATTATTTTGCCTACTTTTAAGCATTTTGAAAGTGTTCCTCTTAATATAACCTGCTTCATTTCTGCACCTGTCATCAAAAATCCTGTATCACCTGTCAAACCAAAAGCAGGTTCACTTAATTTTTTGCCCATACGCTCCACAACTCTATAATTCATAGCATTTTTAATAATACTTGTATTACCAAACTCATCTACTACTGCTAAAGACCAAAGTTTTTTATCGTGTAAATATGGTGTTGTTTGTGGAATTTCAGGAATTTCTCGTCCTGTATAATCACCATCAACAGCTGGAATTGCTGTTGCTAAACCAGCACCAATACAGCCTGGTGTACTAGCACCGCCTAACTCTAATGGCACAACAGCAGAAATTTTTTTACCAGTATACTCTTCTAATTCTTTAATAGAATGTGCAATTCTTTCTTTTTCTGTATATAAAGAAGTTTCTTCTGTCATATCGTAGCTTTCCATTTCTTTTATTAACTCTGGTGTATGTGGTGCAATAGAACCCATTAAAAAAGGACAAGCTGTAATTGCGTCATCTGGAATATCTTCTACATCAATCCAACTAATTTCTTTCCCTGCTGCAAGCTCACTCAATAAAGATTGCACGCCATTTTCTTCTAAACCGCCGCCACCAGTACCCAAGTTTGTCAAAACAAAAAAAAATCCCTTACTTGTGCATTTGCACAATAGGATTTTTTTTAAAGCATTTCATTAATTTGCAAAGCCATTATAATATTAAAATAATAAGGCATTTCAAAAGGAGAATATCCCAATATTTCCAATATTTTATTTTTTCTATATAACAATGTATTTCTATGCAAATGCATGAAATCTGCTGTGATTGCTATATTGCCATTGTATTTTAGTAACATAGCAAGAGTATGCAAAAGTTCCGTTTGATGCTGTTTATCATAATCAATTAACTTTTGTAATATTTTTTGACTAAACAAAATAGACTCTTTTTTTCTCTTAATTTCATTACTTCCTGAAAAAAATAGACATCTTCATAATAAATTGCTTTTTGTTCTCCGAAATAATGTCGTCCTAAAATATATGCTTGTGTTGCTTGTTTATATGCTGTGGGAATGTTCTTTATAGACTGAAATTCTTCACTAATTCCTATAGAAACCGAAATTTTATTTTGTTCAAATATATGAATAATATTATCCATTTGTACAGTTAATGCTTCTTTTTGATTTTTTAAATATAATAATATGAATATTTGGTCACTATATAAATGTAAAAAAACCTCTGCATCAATATTGATAATTTTCTGATGAATTTTTGGTAATATCTCAATTCGAACTTGTTTTACATAAAGGCTTTCTTTATCAATATCATTTAAATTTCGAAAAGAGTTTAGGTTGATTAGTATAAAAATATTTTTATTTTTTAACTGTAATCCTGCTTCCATTCCTCTTGTAATCGCTTCATTTTCTGTTCTAAAATTCCATACTAATAAATCTGTAACATATTCGTGAACATACATAATATTCTTTCACTTGTATTGTTCGTGTTTGTTTTACTGTTACAAGTGCACAAATTGTATTGAGTCCTTCTGCAATTTGTAATATTTTATTTCTAGTTGTTTCTAATTTTGGGGGAATATCTAATATTAAAAAACCTAATACGTTATTTTTTGTTTGTACTAAATAAATTAATTTATATGGTAATAGCTCTATATCATCTAAAAATCCTTTTCGAAGTAAATGGGAAAAAACTATATTAAAATTTTTACGAATATATATTTTTTCTGCTTCAACTTCTTTCCATTTTTTATTTGAATAAATACAATGACAATAATAGTCTAAAAAAGTTACTTGATTATTATAACATTTTGTTGCTTTTTTTATAATATTAGATAGTGTTTCTCCTTGTATAATCATATCTAATATTTTTCTATCTAACTCACGATAAGAAGATATTTTTTTCTTATCATCACTCATAAGTTGATAAATAAGTGGATTTAAAATATCTAAATAAGAAATTTGCATATCTGGTTTTATCAAAGGTAAACTCTGCTCTTAACAAAAAGAAATAAAAGATTTGTCTAAATGTTCTATCCAAATACCTACATGACATATAACTAATGCTGCACATTTTTTCTCTTTCAATATTCTTGCTAAATTTATTTGTTGTTGTAAATCTTCGCGAATTGCGTACATTGTAGTAATACATAATTGATTTTCTTTTACCCAATTTCCAATTAAATGGTCTGTTACTTCAATTGTTGTAACACTTTCAATAAAAATGGAATTTAGTTTTTCCTTTCCTACTAAAACTTCTGCATGAAGTAATCCTGCGGAGCTAAGTGCATCTTTTAAAGATATTTTCATATTTACCAATCCTTTTTGTATATAATTATAAAATATGTATTATATACAATTTTGTCATTAAATCAGTATATCATTTTTTGTTAATCAGAACAATAAAAAAAGAGAACTGAAAGTATTTTAAATTCAAAAAACTTAAAACATTTTTTAGAACTAATCAATAAATTTAAAATAATTTGAAATAATTTGGAATATATACATATTATATACAAAACCAAATTTGTGCCAATTACAAGCAGAGAAAAAAATATTCCTTTTCCCTGCTTGTTGACATTCTCTCAAGCACTAAATGCAAATTTTAAAAAAATTTATAAAACGCCTTCAATTTGGTCTTTTCTTTTTTAATAGCATTTTTTATTGTACTATATATAAAATTACTATGAAAATAAACTCATTTTTAATTCAAAATTTGATAACAAAAAGAGAGAAAATGCTTATTATATCCTCGAAATTATTTAGAAAAAAATTTTTTTCTCAAATAAAAAATATTATCTAATAATATTATATTTTGTTATAGTTTGTATCGTCATAATAATACCAAGTAATATAACCAATATCCCTAATATATAATTGATATATTTTAGCCATATAGTAGTAATACGTTTTCTAAAAATTTGAGTAACCATAGCAATAACAAACCATCAAATACAAGTACCACAAAATATTCCTACTACTAATACAATTCCTTGTATTTTATTCAAAATTGTTGCAATATCAAATATAGAAAATGCAATCAAAAAAGATAATATTGTTATAGGATTAGTAATTGCAATAAAAAAGGAAGAAGTAAAAAAAGATATTATTTTTGATATATCAGCTTTTTTATAAGTAGTTTCTTGCTTTTTATTTATAATATCAATTCCCATTACAATAACTAATATACTACCTATAAAACGAATTATATTTTGATACTGAAGAATAAAATTATAAATCAGTGTAAATGAAAAAATACTGATACAAGAATAAAACAAATCTGTAACACTACAACCAATACCTGATAGAAGTCCTGCTATTGCACCATATGTAATGCTTCTTTTTATGGTAAGCACATCTACAACGCTAACAGGAATACCAAATATTACACCAATTAACAATCCTTTTGCAAAATAATTTATCATAAGTAACAGCAGTTTGCTAATTTTGTTACAATGTTGCAGTCACAATCATTTTCAATTATGACTTCTCCAATACAATCTGCAATAATTTCTCCTGAAATTGGATTTTTTATACTTGTAATCTTTCCGTTTATAGTAGCTTTTACATCACTTTTTTCAAAAGATAAATCACAGTCTATCATTTCGCAATTTTCTAATATAAGACCTTTTGCATAACACAAAGGTTGTGTACCTATAATTTTACAGCGTACTAAATGAAGATTTTCAGAATACCAACCTAAATACTCCCCTTTTATCACACTGTCATAAACTGTTATATTTTTACTGTGCCAAAAAGCATCTTTTGTATTCAGTTCGCAGTTGCGAAAGATGATATTTTCTGTATATTGAAAAGAATATTTTGCAGCCATATGCAGTTTATCAAATTCCATTTCTGAAGAATGTAAAAAAGGATACTCAGATATCAATTTACAATTCTGTATTTTTATATTATGGCAAAACCAACCAAATTCTATGGAATTGATATTACAATCTGAAATTGTAACATTGTTACATTCACGTAATGCCTTCACACCACCTAATTCTGAATTTCTAATCTGGATATCTTTGTCATACCAAAGTGCTGCACAACAAGTTTCTGTCATTTTGATTTGATTGATTGTAGCTTTTGTGGTATGCCAAAAAGGGTATCTTAACAAAAAATTGCAATTTTCTACATCAATATTATATGTTTCTTTTAAAGCAGATTCTCCATCAGTAATCCCTTCAAATGTACAATTTATAATTTTAGCATCATTTATTCCATAGAAAGCTCTTTCTTCGTCATGTGTTTCGTTTGCATATATTATCATGATAATCTTTCCTTTCTATTATAATTTATTTTCTATTTGCTTTTTTCTATGCTTTTATTTTATATGAAAAGTATTAAAATAGCAAATACTTATATTGAATTTATATTTATAGTTTTAAAGCATAATATTAAAAATATATTTATAATTAAAAAGCATAAAAATCTATTTAATATAAGTAATAGATATTAAAAAATAGCTGTGATAGTATAAAAATAAAATAGGAGTGATACATAATGAAATCAAAAATGTTATTAATAGTACTATCATCAGCTATGTTTTTTTCGACAATACCTACATATGCACAAACACCAATTGTGCTCCAAATTAATAATACAATTATGACAGTAAATGGAATAGAAAAAGAAATTGACTCCGAATCTATCATTATTAATAATCATACTTTACTTCCCATTAGAGCAGTAATAGAAGAAATTGGAGGAACAGTAAACTGGAATAATGAAAAACAAGAAATTACACTTACCTATTCGATTTATAGCAGAAAGTTTTCATTTTGATGTTGTTATATTGTTAAAAAGCAAAAATAAAAACCACTGAATTGCTCAGCGGTTTTTATTTTATTTATTGAAAAGCATCTTTAAAAAATGTTTCTAATTTATCAAAAGGAATTTTACTCGTGTCATCATATAAATCAATATGCATTGCACCTGGAACAACATATAACTCTTTTGGTTCTGCTGCTGCTTCATAGGCTGTTTCACTAAATGCTTTAGAATGAGCAATATCACCTGTAATAAACATAATTGGACGAGGTGAAATACTATCAATATGATTTAGCAAAGAATAATTTGCAAATGGGAGCATACTTGTATCTGTAAAAGAACCACCTGCATTTGGGTGCCAACCACGTTTTAAACCATAAAATGTCCACCATTCTACATCTAATCCACTTATATCTTCTGGAAGTTTATCAAGAGGATTTTCTAATGGATAATTTCTTTTATATGCAGGTTGTCCATTTTCAAAATCTTGCCAACGTTGTTCTGACATACTTTTTATTATTGTATTACGACTTTCCGTATCCATTGTATTACCCATTGCACTAATGTCATACATTGCAGCAGTTGCAACTGCTTTAATACGAGTATACATAGCTGCTGCTGAAAGTGCAAAGCCACCACTTCCACAAATGCCAATCACACCTATTTGCTTACGATTTACATAATCTAAAGAACCTAAATAATCTACTCCAGCACTAAAATCTTCAGAAAAAATTTCAGGTGATGAAATGTGTCTTGGTTCACCACCACTTTCACCATTATAAGATGGGTCAAATGCTAATACAACAAATCCTCTTTGTGCAAGTTGATTTGCATAAACGCCTGGACCTTGTTCTTTTACGCCACCATAAGGAGGACCAATAACAATAGCTGGATAAGTCTGTGTTTTATCTAATTCTTTACTTTTATATAAATCTGCTGATAATTCAATACCATAACGGTTTTTATAACGGACTGCAGTTCTTTCTACAGTGTCATTTAATTCAAATATGTAATACTCTTCCATATTTTTATTTTCTCCTTCCGTTTGTTGATTTGTTAGCACTGCCTGACTTGTTTGTGTTTGAGCATCATCTAGTATTTGTTGTTGTGTATTGCAAGCAGTTGCTGTAATCATAGTTATCATAAGTAATGCAGATAAAATTTGTGCTTTAAATCTTTTCATATATGATTTCCTCCTTTTTCAATCATTATTTCTGTTCAAAATGAATGTCAATACTTCCTTTCCCAACAGCTTCTTCAAATCCTGTTGTATCTTCAATATATCCTAATTTTGTATAACTATAGGAATTAGGGAAAGTGTCATAAAATACTACAACACAATTATTTCCATAAAGCATAATGTCACCTTTGTTTATTGTGCTAGGACATTCACTATTTGTAGGGAATGATGTTGACATATAATAATACTTTTCATTACCATGTAACTCTGACATTGTATATGTAGCAGGGAATTGTTTTACAAGTTCTTTTGTTGTATCATTGTTATAAAATACTGCACTAAAATCTGTATTACCAATTTTTATATTTATCATAATATCCTCCTGTGTATTTTCTTGTATATTTTCTGTTGTATATTGAGCGATTTGTTTTGGTTGTTGTGTTAAATTTTCTGTTTCATTTGTAGTACAGCCTATAGCGCCTAATGCCGTAACTGTAAGTGCAAATAAAAAATTTTTCATTCAGACTCCTCCAATTTACTATCAACCCATTTTATAAATTTTGCTGGTATACCAGCCACAATACTATTTGCTAGTACATCTTTCGTTACAACTGCACCTGCTGCAACAATAGCATTCTCTCCTATTGTTACACCACCTAAAACGGTTACATTTGCACCTATCCATACATTTTTACCAATTACAATTGGTTTTGGCATCATACTTTGTCTTTTTTGTGGGTCAAAATCATGGTCAAGTGTAGCAAAAACTGCCTTATGTCCTATTAAGGTACCATCTCCTATAGTAATGCCGCCTTGATCTTGAAAACAACAGCAAGAATTGATAAATACATTTTTACCAATATTAATATTTTTTCCACAGTCTGTATAAAATGGCGGAAACATTCTAAAAGTATTGTCAACAGGTTTTCCAATCAATTTTGAAAAAATATCACATATTTCTTTTGGAGTATGATAAGAACTATTTAGTTCTGTTGTAATTTTCATTGCTTCTTGACTTAATTCACTCATATATTGATGTACTTCAGAACCACCTTTTATAAACAATCCTGCATTCAAATGGTTTAAAAATTCACTTATATTCATTGCTATATCCTTCTTTTATTCGTTATTAGCACTAATAACTACAATTTTATTTCCCCAACCTTCTAACACAGGATTGCTTTCTACTGCTGACACAAAATCTTCGGAAGTATCAAAATAACCTAATTTTGTATACTTTCCACTGATTTGAGCATCTTTATAAAACAATACAATTTTATTTCCTTCTTCAAAATAAACTTCTCCTGCTTTTTGTGATGTAATTGTTTCTGGATTTTGAGGAATTTCGTATTTTGAAGGAATATCATAATATTGCATAACTTCCCAATTATCATAGTCATCATAGTGATAAATAGGTAATCTTAAATCTCCTAAACCAACAAAACTTGTTATTGTTTTTGCGGTATCATTATCATACAAATGTAGTGTAAAAGGTATTCCCATATCTCCAAAACGAACCTGAAGTTCTTTTATTGTTTCTGTACTATTATTTTCTACATCAATAGTATTGCTCATATTTTCATTTACTTCTTTTGAAGAACCACAAGCTGACAATATTGTAATAAATGACAATATAAAAACAGCAAATAATAAAATGTTCTTTTTCATATTTCTACTCTCCTTTTACAATCAATTTCTTCTTTCCTGTTTTTTTATCTGGTAATATTTCTTCTATAAATTGGATATAAAAATTTACATACTCCAAATGTTTTTCATTTAATATTTTTTTCATCTGAGATAACATTTCTTTTTTAATATTAGAATTTTTGCTATTATCTGATGTCTGTACAAGCATTTCAAAAGAGTTATCAGAAAGTTGTCTAAATTGATAATCAAGTAATCCCTCTATACAGAAACCTTCTATGGCAAGAGGGTGTAAAAATTCCTTTTTTCCTCTATTTTCAAACCATAATATATCTTCTTCTCTACCAACAATATTTTCTGCTCTTATAAAAGGGTGTTTTTCATTATTCTTTTTTATTTTTAGTCTATCTGTAATTTGATAACGAATTAATGGTTGTACATAATTATATAATGATGTGACATACATATTGCCATTTTCTACTTCAATATAATTCATATCATCAAATAAATACATACCCTCACTAAAATCATCTTCTACCCCTAATACAAGAGACTCACTTGCACCATAAAAGTTAATGACATCAGAACGAAATACTTTTTTAAAATATTGTCTTAAATTATTGCTTAAAGGTTCACCACATGAAATTACTCGAAAAACATTAACATCTAATTTTCCACTTTCTACAAGTTCTCCTAATATTTTGATAGCAGAAGGATACCCTACAATCATATCAGGTCGAAAATGTTTTGTCTTTTCTATTCATTTTTTTAAAGGCATATTGATGTCTATAAAAAGCTGATTTCCTTTTACTCCTTCAATACCATCTCCTACTGCCATAGCACCATCATAACGTCCATCTGTTGCTGCAATATAAAGTATACGAGGCTTTTTAAAAAGATATTTTAAAATTTGAGGCATTGACATATTCCATAATGCTGCTCTAATAACACCAATTAACATACTTTCCCATGCTTTATTATCATATACAAAATAAGCTGGTTTTCCTGTACTTCCAGAAGAATGAACAATATGATATTTCTTTTTAAAAGTCTTTTTATATTTGTTTTTAGTGTTATCAAAATCAATCAATTCTTGCTGCGATAAATCTTTTTGTGTTATAATATTGTCAAAATTTTGAATTAATGTTGTTTTGTTTATTTTTGGAAATTTTGATAATGGTATTCTATTTATATTTTTTGCTGTAATACCTGCTTTTGTAAATGTTTTGTGGTAATATTCTGAATGATAATAAGCATACTTTAATATTTTTCTAAGTTTTTTCTGCTGTAATACTATCATGTCTTTTCTTGTCATAGCTATATTTCTTTTTAAGTGATATAGTTGTAAAAGTAATTTTATATAATTCATTTAATCACCACCTTTTACATCAAAAGTATATCCATTTTGATAATTTTCTCTGTGATAATATGTCACTTCACCGCTTGTTTGGTTAAAAATAATGCTCCATTCAGTAGCTTCATATTCATTAAAATTATCTTTGCTGACACTATCTAAAGCATTTTTCATTTGTTCTGTTGTTATATTGTCGTTGTCAAATAGTACTTTTGTTAATATGTCATATCTTTCATGAGATTGTGCCGAGCCAATGCCATACTTTTTCCCTTCACTAATATAAAAATTAGTTAGTACAGGCGTTTCTGTGACAAGCATTTCATTATTGATATATTCTACTACAACACTTTTTCCGCTTACATCTGATATTGCAAAATGAACCATCATACCCATAGAGGCGTGCATATCATATTGTTGTAAAAGTGCAATCGCTTCTTCAACATTTGCTGCTTTATCCAGCAATAATCTGATTGCAGTTGTTGTTGTAATATCTGGTTTATTGCTGTTTTGCTCAATCTTTGTATTATCGCTAATCATATTAACTGCAACACATAATCCTTTTTCGTTCATACCATCTAAAGGAGCATATAATGTGGCAATCGTTTTTATATTATCAGGTAATAAATCTAACAAAAAACCTGCACTCGTTTGTATAAAATCCATATTTACAGTAGAAATAGAAGCATATCCTGTAGGTGGTTTTGATTGCATTATTAAAGCATTACAGTGGTTCCAGTCAAAATTTCTGCCAAATAGCTTATTTGTACCTAATGAGGATATTGTACTACAACCAAATGTATTTGATTGAAATTCTATATCAACATTTGATAATATATTGTCTTTTAAAAATTGTATTACTTCTTTGTCTGAAGAAGCTCCTCCTTGTTCAATATATTTATCAAAATAATAATCTTCTTTATGGTGTTCGTTTTATTGCAAAAGCAGCAAAAATGTTAAATGAACAATATCAAGATATTCACTATAATATTGTTAGTGGTGATGCTGTTGACATTATAGAAAAATTAGATAGAGGATTGATTGATTTTGCAGTTTTAGTAGAAAATGTTGATATATCAAAATATAACTATATAGAACTTCCTATAAAAAATACATGGGGCGTTTTAATGAAAAGAAATTCTTCTCTTACAGAAAAAGAATTTGTCACTCCTCAAGATTTATGGGAAAAACCTCTTATTGTTTCTCGTCAAGCCATTAAAGGAAGAGACCTTACTCAATGGCTAAAAAAAGATGTTTCACAATTAAATATTATTGCCCATTATAATCTTATATATAATGCATCGCTTATGGTTGATGAAGGCTTAGGATATGCTCTTTGTCTTGATAAAATAATCAATGTTACAAATACAAATCTTTGTTTTAAAGCATTTCAGCCAAAGTTAGAAGTTGGTATGAATATTGTTTGGAAAAAATATCAAATTCTTTCAAAAGCCTCAGAGAAATTTTTAGAAAAATTGAAAGAAATATTATAATAATTTATATATTTTGTTTTCTCGGAAAATATTGTATGTACAACCTTTTAAAACTTTGTTTTTGTTTTGTAGATCTATATTTAACTTTTTTGTTCTATGCTTTAAAAAGATTATAAATTAGTCAAATTATAGTAAAATTATATTCAATGTAAAACACCTCTTTTTATGTAAATTAGTTATATGAAATATCTATCATGTAAGAATTAAGTAGCTTGCTAAATAAGCAAGAACAACAAAATCATTTATGATATCTGGACTAGCTAATAGTGCAAAAGGCTACGATTTTACAGAACATCGTTTTATTGTGATTTTATTTTTAATAGTAAAGTTTATATACAGTATAGAAAAAACGGCATTCCAAAAAGAGAAAAGTCACACTGAAAGTGTTTTGCAAATTTCAAAAAAATTTACATTTAGGCTTTGGGACACTCCAACAAATATGAAAAAAGAACAAGAAACACAAAATAACAGTATTTCTTGTTCCAATTCATTCAAACAATCTAATATAAATGGGTCAGAAATAGTAGCATCATATATTTCCAAATATAAAAACCTATTTCTGTGCAAATTCAAAACTGTGTTCTATATCTAAATCATCAATAATCAATAGACTATATTGATTTAAGCTATCAATAAATTCATTGTGCTCATTAGAATACATGCTAGTTAAAGTATTTAATATTACAACAATAAAACAAGCAAAATATATTTCTAACAAGAAAGACAACAAAACAGAATAATATTTATACATTTGATATTTTTTGCATAAAATCCATTTGAAATCACTTATTTAATAATTCTTTTTCAATTCTTTCTCTTGCTTCTGGTGCTTGTTTATTCATTTTTTCTGGAAAACCGAACATAGATACACAAGCAATGTTATCTCCGCCTACTTTTGGAGCATTTGGCTTTAATTGTTTATTTGCAAAATCCATTTCTCTGAGTGTTTCAAATATTCCATTAAAATCAACATCGCCTTCTCCCATTGCTAAATGCTGATGTACTGTAACATCTGCTTTTCCTCTGCCATTTAACCAGGGTGGATTTAATATATAACGGCAGTCCAATGTTTGATTAAATGTGTCTGCAAATAACACGTGTGTTAATTCGTTCCCTGCATAGCGAAGCATAGAATGCACATCACCTTTTCCTTGGTCATAGAAAAATCCGTGTGGAGAAGAATAAACATAACCTAAATTTTTAGAACGAAAAGATTTTACCATATCACAAGTTTCATTGTTTAATTCACAAAAATCGTAAGGGTGAGATTGTATTTCTACTCGAATACCTTCTTTTTCAATAATAGGAAGTAACTCCTCCATAGATTGAAACTACATTCCATTACAAATTTCTTGCTGATTTGGGTCACCTGACAATTCTGTATTGATAACTTGTACACCCATATCAGCTGCAATTTGTATCATTCTTTTCCAATTTGCTACAGCAAACTTTCTTTGTTCTTCTTTTGGTCCTGACCAGCGATATACTACAATAAAAGAAGAAATTTCAACACCTGTTTCTTTTAATGCTTTTCTGTATTCCATTTCACATTCTTTGGAAAATAAAGGGTGTTTATAAAATGGATTGATACGAGGGTGTGGAGATTGCTCAATATATTTATATCCCCAATCTGCAACTTGATGGACCATTCTATTAATATCCATTTGTTTTGCTAAAACATCTACATCAAATGCAATTTTCATAACCAAAACCTCCTATACTTAGTATCATTTTTTACAGTCCTGTTTTTTCTGCAATATATTTTCTTGCTTTTAAAGCATATTCAAAAGGATTTGCTTTTGCTGGGTCTTGTTCTGCTTCTACTACAACAAACCCTTCATAATCTGCACTTTCAAGTACATCAAATATTGGCTGAAAATCTACATCACCATCTCCAGGTACTGTAAAAACGCCTTCACGCACGCCTTTTAAAAAACTCCATTTTTCTTTTTTTGACTTCTCAACCATATTACTGCGAATATCTTTTAAATGTACGTGTTTTATACGATTTATATATTTTTTTAACACTTTTACAGGGTCTATTCCTGCAAATGATAAATGCCCACTATCAAACAATAAATATACCAATTCTGGATTTACCATATCCATAAATTTATCAATTTCTTGTTCTGTTTGTACCACTGTTCCCATATGATGATGAAATGTCAATGTCATGCCCTTATCTTTTGCAATTTTTCCTAATTTATTTAATCCTTCTGTTAATAATTTCCATTCTTCATCATTCATTACATATTTACCTTCCCAAACAGGCTGGTCTAATTTTCCTTGAATACTATAGCTTTGTTCTGAAACACCTATTACTTTTGCTCCCATAGTATGTAAAAAATCTATTGCTTTTATAAATTCTTTTTCTGTTTGTTCATATGGTTTTGAAATTAAAAATGAAGAAAACCATTGATTACATATACCTATATTTCTCATATCTAAAGCCTTTTTTAAAACAGCAGTATTTGTAGGATATTTTCCTCCCACTTCTGAGCCTGTAAATCCTGCAAGTGCCATTTCACTAACGCATTGTTCAAAAGTATTTTCTTTTCCTAAATCTGGCATATCATCATTTGTCCAAGCAATAGGAGCAATACCTAATTTTACTTTATTTTTATTTAACATTATTTTCCCACTCCATTTCTTTTTGTTTGATATAATTTAATATCATATTTACAGCATTATTTACACCCACTTTACCTACATTAATAACCATATCATAATATTGTGGGTCATCTCTTTTTGTTCCTGTAAACTTTTGATAATAATGATTTCTTTGTTCATCTCTTTTATCTAAATCTTTTAAATTTTCCTCTTTGTAATATTCTACTGCTTCTTTTTTTCTATATTCATCATCAGCATACAAAAAGAATGAATATGTATGAGGTTTGTTTTCTAATATAAAATTAGCACATCTTCCTAAAAATACACCAGGTGACTTGACTGATAACTCTCTAATAATTTTTGTCTGTACTTTAAACATATCACTTGCTGTTAAATCTCCAGCAGTACCTGCATTTCCATAGGCATATGGTGAAAATGTAATTTCTTGTTGTTCATTATAAGAGTCAAAATAATTTTCAATATCTCTCATAGAATAAGAATTCATACCAAATTTTTCAGCCATAAGACATATAATTTGTCTGTCATAAAGACGACAGTTTAATGCTTTTGAAATTTCTTCTGCTACTTTTTTTCCACTTGCACCATACAAACGTCCTATAGCAACATTAATTTCGTTTCCATTCTTATTTTCTGTCATATTTACTTGTTGTTGTTCTTCTAAATTTTTACCCTCTCTTGCAATAAGTTCTCTCATCATTTTGTCATATGTTTTATCTAATTTATAGCAAGCTGCTATTAAAAACATAATTGCCCATATTGCAATAGGTACATATAAATAAAAGCCTTTTATTGCTGAAATCGCTTCAACAGTTTGTTCTGCAGCAGTTGCTTTTAATCCGTCAAACATCGCCATAGAAAGAATAGCTCCCATAATAGCAGAAGTAAAACCAGAACCTGCTTTTTGTCCCATACTCATAGAAGAAAACATCAATCCTTCTACACGAACGCCTGTTTTCCAATGTCCATATTCTATGGCGTCACTTGGTAAAGAATATTGTGTTCCATAGAATGGTGCAATGCCAAATTCTCTCATAATACAAGTAACAATTCCCAAAGGTACACTTGTGATATTTAAAAGAAATACTAATTGTCCAGCAATACCTAACAAACAACCTGCACAAATCAAATTTCTTTTTCCATATTTAGGAAGTATTTTAGGTAGCATAGCAATACCAATAATGGTTGCAATTTTTTCTGCAGCGGACAGAGGCATTACTAAATTGACATCATTTAAAACATATTGACAATAATAAGTTAAATCAGTACCTATGATAATTTGATAGGCTGTATAAAATATCATAAGTCCTAATGCAATTAAAAAATATCTATTTGTGATAGTAGCTTTAAATGCTGTTAAAAATGGAATATCTGATTTTTGTTCTTGTGCTGCGGCTTTTACTCTCTCTGTACAAGTACAATATGTATTTACTAATACAAATACAGAAACAGTTGCATATACTGCGGTTACAATAATCCACGCTGCTTGCGTATTGTTTATTAATATAGCAACTTTATTTATGATAGGTAATGTAAATGCTGTAATTATCATACTAGCTGTAATAGATAATACCATACGAATGTTACAAATCGTATCTCTTTCTTTTCTGTCGCGGCTCATCAAAGAACCTAGTGCATGAAATGGTTGGCTAATTGCTGTATATACTACAGTATTCATAATGTTATATGTTACAAAAGCATATATTACTTTTCCCATATCTCCAACATTTGGCATAGTAAACAATAATATTGCAGCCAAAGCGTAAGGAATAGCAAGTCTTAATATTCATATTCTAGCTTTTCCATATTTTGAATGAGTACGGTCAATAATTGTCCCCATAAGTACATCTGAAAAACCATCAAATACTCTGGACAAAAGCATTATCATACCAACAGAGCCTGACGAAATACCTACAACATTAGTATAAAAATATATCAGCAATGTTGTTGTCATAGTATACATTAATGTTAATGCAGGGTCGCCAAAACAATATGACAGCTTTTCTGACAGTGGTACTTTTATAAACTCATTCATATCTTTGCCTTTTTGTTTAAAGTTTAAAAGTTCTGGAATTCCTCCTTGTACCATATATTCCCCTCCAATCATTTTTTCATTAATACGACTGCCTTAAAAATGAAGGCAGCCGTTATTTTAATTTATCCAAAATATTTTTGTACAAATTTCTTTGTTACTTCAGCAGCCTTTTTTACATTTTCTTCGTGGGACATTGCATAATATTCAGGACGAAATTCTTCAATGGTACATACACCATCAAAACCAATTTCTTTTAATGCTGAAGCAATGCCAGAATGGTCAACAACACCTTCTTCTGGCCACAAACGTTTATCATCACCACAAGAACCTAAAGGAAGGTCTTCACAGTCATTTAAGTGATAAGCAAATATTTTATTTCCATCTGCTGCTTTTAAATCTTCTAATTTAGAACACATTTCGTGGAAATGAAATGTATCTACTGTAATGCCAACATTTTCACGGTCAACTGCTTTTACAACATCATAAGCTGTACCAAATTGGTTAATAGAACAATTTGGTGCACCACAAAATTCAAGAGATATTTTCATATCATTTCCTACTTTATCAGAAAGATAACGTAGTCTTTTTACTGCTTCTTCTTTTATTTCATTTACAGATTTATCTTTTATATCAAAAGAAGGTACTGTAATTAACATTTTCATACCAATCGCTTTTGAAACTTCCATAATAAAATCTACTTCATCGTCAATTTCTTTTTCTCCAGCTTCATCTCTTTGATTAAAGAATATTAAAGTATTATATGCCCAAGGTTTTAAATGATGGTTTTGAAACCAATTTGACAAATCTTCTAATGTATTTGTTTTTAAATATTCTCTTATACAATCAAAACGAATTTCTATGTAGTCGAAACCGTACTTCTCACACATTTCCATATCTGCTATTAAAGACTGTCCTTTACATTCTAATGCTGTAGCTTCATTAAATCCTATTTTCATACAATACTACCTCCTTATTATTTATTTATAAAATTCTGGTTTTTCAACTGCCGCTTTAATTGTTTCAATTTCTCCTGTTTGCTGTGCTTTTACTAAAGCATCTGCAGTAATTGCTGCTAAATATCCGTCCCACGCATTAGGTCCATTGATAACACATTGTGCTGCATCATCAACCCACGCCTGTACTTCTGTATCATAAGCATCTTTAAATCTTACAAAACAATCTGTATCTATTGTAGTAGAAACTGCTGCATTTTTACGTATACTTGGATAAATTGGTGATGGCATTTTAATTGCACCATCTTCACAAACAACTTCACAGTTAATATCATATCCAAATTTACAATTTACAAATACTTCTACATCAATACAAACACCTTTTTTAGTACGAAGAAGCATAATTTGAGGGTCTTTTAATTCTGAATGAGAATATTTTGTCACTTTTGGAAGTATTACCTGTGCAGACTCATATTCATCATCTACTAACCAGTGTAATACATCAATCTCATGAATTGCGGTATCGTGCACGGCCATAGGAGTATTATAGTTTGTTCCAACTTCTGGATTTCTGTGAGTACAATGAAGTATTAAAGGCTCACCATATTCCCCAGATGTTAAGGCTTCTTTTACTTGCATATAGCCTTTATCATATCTTCTCATAAATCCTAGTTGAATAAGATGTTTTCCTGATTTTACTTCTGCTTCTACTACTTTTAAACAATCTTCTGCTGTTGTACAAAGAGGTTTTTCGCAAAATATTCTTTTACCTGCTTTTATTGCTTCTAAAAGAGAGTCAATATGTGCAAATCCTGGTGATACAATAAATACAGCATCTACATTGTTGTCATTAATTAAAGCATTTGCATCTGTATATACTTTTGCTCCGCAAATCTCTGCTGCTTGTTTGGCACTCTCTTCGAATACATCTGACACTGCAACAACTTGTGCACCTTGAATTTTGTTTGTCAATCTTCTAATATGGTCTTTACCCATACCACCACAACCAATTACACCTACTTTTAACATAACTAATTCCTCCTTTTGATTGTTTATCACATTTTATTTCTTTGTTTTGATGTATTTATCATACTATTTTGTGCACGTGAACGCAATACCTTTTTTTCACAATATAGTATTTATTATATTATTAATATTTACTAAAAATATTTAAAAATAAGCATATTTTAAATATTTTTTATTATTTTTATATGCAGTTTTTGTATATTTTTAAAATGTTATTTTTATGTACTCGTGAACGGAATTTAGTATAGTATCATACTTTTTTGATTTTAAGCATAAAAAAAATATGTTGCTATATTATTTTTATAGAAAGCAACAAATCTTTTTTATTTATAGTATATAAAGTGATTTTTATGTATCCGTGTACATACTATATATTGTATTTTGTTTTGATAAATATTTCTGTATATTGAAATTTATTTTTGGGTTCTTCATCATAAAAAAACTTACGAAACAATAACATAACTGACTCATATCCCTGTGTGTAGGCATCTTGTCCAATTAAAAAATTAATTGTACCATCTAAAAGCCAATAAATATTTTCCTCTATAAAATCATTTGCAATTACTTTTATTTCTTTGTCTTTTTTGGCATTTTTAATTGCTTTACATACGCCTACTACACCAGAACCTGTAATATAAAATCCTTTTATATCTGTGTATTCTTTTAAAGCTTCTTCTGCAATTTTTTCTGCTACCCAATTATCATCATATCCATATCTTATTCCTATAATGTCAATTTCTGGATAAGATAATTCAATTTCTTTTATAAAGCTATTTTTTCTATTTTTTAATGACAAATTTTCTTCATAACCAGAAATAATCATTATTTTTCCTTTTCCATTTAAAATCTCTCCCATAAGTCCTGCAGCAGTTTGACCACTTTTTTTTGTATTTTGCCCTACAAAACAAATACGAGAAGTATCTTCTAAATCAGAATTGAATGTTAAAACAGGTATATGATATTCTTCTGAAAATCTATTCACTGTTTGCATTAAATATCTATCCTCAGAAGGAGAAAGAGCAATTCCGCTTACATTATCCGCTTTCATTTTTTCCATAATATTTACTACTTCTCCAGCATTAATGCCATCTATTGTTTTAATATTAACACTTGCCCCAAAACTTTCTACTTCTTTTTTTGCAGTTTCTAATCCTTTTAAAACGACCTTCATAAATGGCGTATTTGCTGATTGCAGTATTACACCTATTTTCAAATTCTTTTTTGCCATAGCAAGTGCTCTACCAGCAAAACTTGGTTGATATCCTAATTCTTTTGCAATACGCTTAATTTTTTCTTCTACTTCTAATTTTATATGTCCTCTATTGTTTAATGCTCTATCTACAGTACCTCTCGAAACTCCAGCTAAATCTGCTATTTGTTGTAATGTAACTGCCATTTTTTACACCCCTAATATTTCGTTATTTTTATATTTATTATAATACCATCATTTTTATATTTCAATGTTACATCAATTCTTTGTTATTTTTTCTAGCAAATATTATCATTTTTGCTAGAATTACAAACATATTTCTAATAAAGTGTTGTTGATACTTAAAACTAATCCATACGAAAAAACAAAGTACACCTCATTATAGCATATTGAAAAAATCAACATATTCTTAAAAAACATATTATATTTTTGTTTTTTAGTTATATTTAAAAAAATTTTTTTAAATTATATATTAATTGTATATTAACTGTTGAATAGTATTGTTACTTGTTTTTAAACAAACAACATAATAATTTACTGTTGCTTCTTCATCTAATATTGGAATAATTTTTCTATTATTTGGAGCTCCTTGCAAACGAATAGCTACATCTGTTACAAAAGATGGTAGAATAGACAGTTCAACCAATTCCTTAAGTGCAAATTCGTCATTTTGTACAAGAAAACGAGAATGTGGCATTTTCTTTGCTGGTATTTCACGCCAAAATCCTATATCAAAATATAAAAGCATATTTTCTCCGTCTAGTTCCTCCATAAACACAGCCTCTTTTTTTGCAAGAGAGTGGTCAAAAGGAAGTGCAAAAAATAGTTTTTCTGTACCATATTCTTTTATGTATATATCTTTTTGTTCTGGTTTGTATGGTAAAATAATAATTTGATAAGTACCATTATTTAATCCCTTTAGTAGCATTTCATTTTCTTTTAATTCTGTAGAAATTGTTATATCAGGGCGTCGTTGTGTTATTTCTTGAATTAATGTAATCATAGGCATAGGAGCACAAGAACCTACAGAAAGTGTATGATTAGTACGGTCATTAGCACGTATCAAATTTATCATATCTTTTGTTTGATCTAATATTTTGTTGGCATATATAACAGCAAGTTTTCCGTTCTCATTCAATTCCATTTTATTTTTTGTACGATGAAATAACAATATATCAAATTCATTTTCTAATTTCTGCATAGTACGAGTTAATGTAGGTTGTGATATATGTAACATTTCAGCTGCTTTAGAAAGTGTACCATATTCTGCAAATGCTACAAGCTGTTTTAATTGCAATAATTCAATCATAATATATCTCCTGTCTTTTTTATTTTCAGTATTCATATATAGTATAGCACAATGCAATATTGATATTGTACTTTTTTAAAAAAACTTTTTATAATAAATATAAAAATAATAAACTATGAAGGGAAGGTATATATTATGGAATTTATAACATTAAATAATGGAATAAAATGCCTATGGAGGGTTTTGGAGTATTTCAAATACCTGACCCTGCTGTTTGTGAACAGGCTGTTTTAGATGCCATTGCTAGTGGTTATCGTCTGATTGATACTGCTGCTGCCTATATGAATGAAGAAGCAGTTGGTGCAGCAATTAAAAAATGTGGTATTCCTCGTGAAGAATTATTTATTACAACAAAATTATGGGTACAAAATGCAAATTACCAATCTGCAAAAAAAGCTGTAGAAACTTCATTAAATAAATTAGGATTGAATTATATTGATTTGTATTTAATTCATCAACCTATGGGCGACTATTATGGTGCATATCAAGCAATGGAGGAACTGTATAAAAAAGGAATACTTCGTGCTATTGGTGTATGTAATTTCTACCCTCATGTACTTGTTGACTTTTGCCAAACAGTAGAGGTTATACCAGCAGTAAATCAAGTAGAACTACATCCATTTTTTCAACAACAAAATGCCCTTGCAGTAATGAAAGAATATGGTGTACAACCAGAAGCATGGGGACCTTTTGCAGAAGGAAATCACGGAATATTTACTCACCCAGTGCTGACTAAAATTGGAAAAAAATATGGTAAAACTGCTGCACAAGTTGCACTTCGTTGGAATATACAACGTGGTGTTGTAGTCATTCCAAAATCAGTACACAAACAACGTATGGAACAAAATATAAATATATGGGATTTTACACTTTCAGAGGACGATATAAAAGAAATTTCCAAATTAAATATCGACCATAGCGAAATTGTAAATCATTATGACGCTAATTTTGTAAAAATGATACATAATTTAAAAATTCATAAATAAAATTTAACCTGATGGTTTTTATTTCCATCAGGTTTATTATTATAAACTGTGTGTTAAGAAACATATTTTTCAACAATAGCATACCAATGAGGAACTGTTCTTAATATCCCAATAATCACATTAAGTAATTCTCTTGGATAATATTATATTTGTATTGGTAATTTTATTTTAATATGAAAACCATTTTCATTATATCCTTCAAAAGTACCTCCATGAACGTGAATTGTTTTAAAGGCAAGAGGAATACCTAATCCATGTGTTGTTTTTGGCATAATAGACATATTCTGTATGACTTCATCTGTCACACCTTTGCCATTATCATAAATATGAATAACAACAAAATGACTGTTTTTATATTCATCAATGTGGATAGTACAACCATTTTCATTATGTTTCACAGAATTATTGATGATATTAAAAAATGCTCTTTCTAAAAGTGATTTATCACCTAATACAACAGCTTGTTCATATTGTAAGTTAATATCAATTTCAAATTTTTCAGATAATCCATTATTTATAAAATCTGAAACGATACGACGTATAAAAGGACAGATTTTTATATTCTTTCTTTTGATAGGCTGCATATCGTACTCTAATGAAGAAATCAAGTTTAAATCTTCTATTAATTTTTTTACTTTAATGCTTTGTGCAGTAATAGAAGCTGCTTTTTTACGATTTTGTTGTGATAATTCTTTGACATTTTGAAGAAATTCAGAATTTCCCATAATAATAGCAAGAGGTGTTCTGATGTCGTGAGATATTCCTGCAATCCAATTTAAACGTGCATTGTCACGTATAGTTAAAATAGTATTTTTTCTTTCTATAGCATTTGAAGTTTCATTAATATTTTTTGCAACTTCACTAAATAGTCCTTTTTCAGATAGTTTTACTACTTTTTCATTTTTTAAATCTTTTGTTGCTGTTATAATAGTTTTTAAATTTTGATACAATTTAAAGCCAAGTAAAAAAGCAAACAAAAGAGCAAGTATTAAATTAAATAAAAATATCATAAAAACTCTTTGAGCCAATGTATCAAACCAATCCATAGAATATTCCATATCATATTTACCAACAGCATTTTTAGGAATACCTAATATCAATAGTCCATATTCCTCCGCACGTACATAAACAGGATAATCGTTTAAAAACCAGCGTGTTAACAAAGCAATGTCTTTTATAGTATAATGTGTTGGAATATCATCAGGTTGATTTTTAGACCATATAATATCTCCATTGTCATTTAAAAGAATACACCAACAATCATCAGGTATAATATCATCTGTAAGTATATATGCATCTTCTTTTTGAATTAAAGTATCTCCAATATTTTCAATTAAATATTGTGGTGTGTGATTGTGAATATATATTTTCGTGTCGCTTTCTATTACAGCTATTCCTAAAGCATTAATGCACAATAATATGATAGAAGTCACTGCTGCAATAAATGAAAAACTAATAAATATTTTTAAAGCAGTTTTATTCATTTTTTATCACCAATTTATATCCAAGTCCTTTTGCAGTTAATAAATATTTTGGAGAAGAAGGATTTTGTTCTATTTTTTCTCTCAATCTTCTGATGTGTACCATAAGCGTATTTTCGTGTCCATAATATTCTTCTCCCCAAGCAGTAAAACATAAATTATCATTTGTAACAATACGATTTTTATTTTCCCACAATTTTTTTATAATAATAAATTCTTTGGGAGTAAGCGGTTTTTCTATATCAGATATAACAGCCACTTTTTCAAAATCAATATACCTGTCTCCTACATAAAAACCAGTTTCTGTATATTGCATACTATATGTGCGACGAAGCAATGCTTTTACTCTTAATACCAATTCTTTCATAAGAAAAGGTTTTACAATATAGTCGTCTGCTCCTAAATGAAATCCTCTTACTTTATCATTTTCTTCTCCTCGTGCAGTAAGAAATATTACAGGTGCATCTGAAAATTCTCGTATAGACTGATACAGCATAAAACCATTTCCATCAGGCAAATTAATATCAATTAAAAATAATGCAATAGACTGACTTTTGGCAATTTCAATTGTTTTTTTACAGTTTAAAGCAGTATAAATGTGAAAAAATCCTTCATCAAAAAGCGTATCTTCTATCATTTGTAATAATTCTTTTTCATCATCTACAATTAAAATTTTTTTATTTAATAACTCTTTCATATTTCATCACCATAATTATTTTACTCTATTTTTTTATGATATAAAATACAATATTAAAATTTAATGTTTTGTTAAGGTTAATTTCAGTTTAAAGAAAGGTGCTGCTGTTAAACTGTACAAAAAAGAAAAGAGGGATTTAGTATGAATAGAGTAGTTCAAACGAAAGGGCTTACCAAAAAATATAAAAACTTTTATTCTGTTCAAAACTTAAATATTTCTGTAAGAGAAGGAAATATATACGGATTTTTAGGACCAAATGGTGCTGGAAAATCTACAACACTTAAAATGCTTTTAGGACTGGTTCAGCCTACAGAAGGAGAAATTGAAATTTTTGGAAAACATTTTACAACAAAAAACAGAATAGAAATTTTAAAACAGATAGGCTCTTTAATAGAAATGCCATCTTACTATGGTCATTTAACAGCAAAAGAAAATTTAAAAATCTATACTACAATATTAGACTTATCTCAAAAAAATATAGATGAAGTTTTAAAAATTGTTAGATTAGATGGTCAGCAAAATAAAAAAGTTTCTGCTTATTCTTTGGGTATGAAGCAAAGACTTGGTATTGCATCAGCATTACTTTCTTTTCCAAAATTGTTAATACTAGATGAGCCTACAAATGGTCTTGACCCAGCTGGAATACAAGAAATGAGAGAGTTAATTCGTTCCCTTCCTCAAAAATATGGTATGACAGTAATTGTTTCCAGCCATTTGCTTTCTGAAATAGACCAAATTGTAAATGATATTGGTATTATTGCAAATGGAAAAATGATGTTTCAAGGTACTTTAAACAATCTCCATCAAAAGGATACAAACAAAACATTAGAAGAAATATTTTTAGATTTGACAGGAAAGGAAACAAGTTTATGAATTTGTTAAAATGCGAATATTTAAAAACAAGAAGAAGATATATTTTTATCACTGCACTTGCTATTACTGCATTTGCTGGTATATGGGCATTTTATGGAAATTATTCTGGAGATATCAAAGATTTTGTAATACAAAATGGATATTTACTTTTTCTTTATCAATTTCCTTTAATGAATGCTATATTTTTTCCTTTACTGTGTATTATTATTGCTTCTAGATTGTGTGACATAGAACATAAAGGAAAAAATTTAAAATTGATATGTACTTTAACAGAAAAATCTAAAATATTTGATGCAAAATTAATTTATGGTATCAGTATTGTAATTTTTTGTGTAATATTATTATGGTGTGCTACATTAATTTTTGGAAAAATAATAGGATTTGCTGGGAAGATACCTATAAATTTGTATTTGCTGTATTTATTATTTACTATAATACCAACTACTGCTATTTATGTATTTCAATACAGTTTATCTATGATATTTCAAAATCAAGCAATCTCTTTTTTTGTGGGAATACTTGGTGAATTTATAGGATTATTTTCTATGTTTTTACCACAGTTTCCATTGTTTCGTAAAAGTATGTTATGGGGATATTATGGTGCATTACAATTTGTAGGACTATTTGGTTATACAAAAGAAACACGTTATGATGCTGCTTATATGGAAGTAATGGATATTGATTGGACTGCATTTATAGTATTAATTGTTGCTATGACTGTAATTTATATCATTGGTAAAAAAATATTTTGCAAAAAGGAGTTGTAAGTATGTTTTCATTAATTAAAGCAGAACAAATGAAATTAAAACGCTCTCCTATATGGTTGGCTTTTTTGATTATGCCTGTTATTCCTGCATTTTTGGGAACACTGAATTATGTTGCAAATATTGAAATATTGCAAAGTGAATGGTATAGTCTTTGGACACAGCATACACTATTTACAGATTATTTCTTTCTGCCAATTATGATAGGAATTTATTGTTCTTATATTATGAGGCAGGAAGAAAATAATAGAAATTGGAATAAAGTGCTTACTATGCCTGTTTCAAAAAACAATATATTTATAGTAAAATTAATATGTACATCATTTATGATACTTATTAGCGAAATTTGGATAGCAATATTGTTTATTTTATCAGGTAAAATAGTAGGAATTAGTTCAGCAATTCCTATTAATAAATTGATAGTATGGTGTCTATTTGGTACACTTGGGGGTATCGTAATGGCTTCTATACAACTTATGCTTTCTTTGTTTATAAAAAGTTTTGCTTTGCCTATAGCATTAGCACTTGCTGGTGGACTTTCAGGCCTTGTATTTCTTGCAAAAAATTTAGGGCATATATGGCCCTATTCTCTTATGGCATATGGTATGAATTCAAATGCACCACAAGAATTAGTAAAAACGGGATATTTATCATTTGTAATTATTTGCTTTGTATATATTTTAATATTTATGTTGATAAGCAGTACTATATTAAATAAAAGAGATATATAAACATATCATTAAATTTTTCCATAATAGATTACAAAATTGAAAGTGGTATTAAATTAATGAATAAGAACACATTATAATAGTAAAAAAATATTATTGATAAGAAATATAAAAATTTACATTATATATTATTTCAAAAAATAATTTCCGATAAATATAAATTTCATTGTAATTTTCCTTTTTTCATTATTTATTTAACATTTTTTACTCTCAAAATTTAAAAAAGTGTATCTGTTAAATGTTGTATCAATATATTTCTACAAAGTATAGGAAATATTTGATATAATATAATAAAACAAATGAAAAGAGGAAAATTTATGATGGAGATACGTGTTTTAAAATACTTTCTTGCGGTAGCAAGAGAAGAAAACATTACGAAAGCAGCTGCATTATTACATATTACACAACCTACACTTTCTCGTCAGCTTATGCAGTTAGAAGAAGAACTTGGCATAAAACTGCTTAGAAGAAGTAAACATAGTGTATTGCTAACAGAAGAAGGTATGTTATTGCGTCGTAGAGCACAGGAAATTGTAGATTTAGCTGAAAAGACAGAAAAGGAATTAATTTATCAAGAAGAAAATATTGCAGGAGAAATTGCTATAGGCTGTGGAGAAACAAAAAATATGAAATTACTTTCCGAAATGATAACCTCTTTTCAGCAGCAATATACAAATGTTAGTTTTGAAATTTATACAGCAATTGCAGATGATGTAAAAGAAAAATTAAATCATGGTATATTAGATATGGGGCTTTTGCTAGAACCAGTAGAAATTAGTAAATATCATTTTGTAAAAATGCCTTTAAAAGAAACATTAAATGTACTGATGAGAAAAGATGACCCCTTAGCACAAAAACAAAAAATTACACCATATGATTTAATTAATGTTCCTTTAATTCTTCCAAAGCGTTTATCTGTACGTAACGAAATAGAAAATTGGTTTGATGATGCAAAAAAACAAATGAAATTAGTTTGCACAGTGAATTTATCAAAAGATAATATTTCCTATATGGTAGAGGCAGGAATGGGCATTGCAATGATAATTGAATTTGGAAATAACAATTCTAATTTATGCTTTAAGCCAATAGAACCAGAAATTAAAAATGATAGTGTTTTAGTTTGGAGAAAAAACCAAACACTTTCTCCAGCTATGTTTAAATTTATTTCACACATTAAAACATATCTAGAAAAAAGTAATTATACTTGTTAAATATATTTTGCAACTTATAAAATATAAAACAATTAAAAAAGACTGAAGTTTTTTCAGTCTTTTTTAAATACTCATTATAAACTGATTTGTAAAATGCCAAGCTACGCCAAGCATTCCTGCTCTGCGAGGATACTTTCCAATTTTAATATAATTTACATCTTGTTCAAATGTATTTAATTCACTTAATATTTTTTTTAATTTCCATTGATATGGTTCTAAATATTCTGAAAGAAAACCTCCTAATACTACATCACAGTCAAAAGCCATTCTTAGATTATTTACTGCAATAGCAATATGAATTAGTGCATCATTCCATATTACTTGATATTCTTTATTACCATATTTTAGACCTTCAAAAAATTCCTTTATTGTAATACCTAAATCACGACTGAAACGAAAGGCACTACAATATGCTTCCAAACACCCATATTTACCACAATTACATATTTTCCCATTTGCTTCTACACACATATGACCAAATTCTGCACTTCTATGATTATCTCCATAATATTGTTTTCCATTTACAAATATTGCTCCTCCTACACCATACTCCAAAAAAAGATACACAAAATCTTTTTTTTGCTCCTCTAATGTACGAGATAACCATTCTGCATTTCCTCCACTTGTACTATCATTTTCAAAATACAAAGGATAAGAAATCTTTTTTTTCATTTCATTAATATGAAAATTTTCTAATTTCATTGTAGGAGATAACATCAATTCTCCTGTATTTACATCAAAAACACCTGGTATTGTAATTCCAATACCAAGTAGCCTATTTTTATCTAAATTATTTTGTAATAAAAAATCTTCTACTTTATCATCAATATGAAATATAATATCACTTGTAATATTAGTTTCTAAACGTATTTTGTGATAAGCTAATACATTTTGTTTCAAATCAGAAGCAAGCATTCTAATATGATTAGCAGAAATAGCTACTCCTAATGCAAATTTTATATTACCTTCCGCAACATAAGCTACAGGGGGTCTTCCACCAGTAGAACTTTTTATTTCACCAATTTTTACTAATCCCGCTTTTTCTAATTCTGCAAGATTTTTATAAACAGTAGGAAGGCTAATATTAAGAACGTTAGCAATCTGCTGTTTACTGACTGGTTCATGTGAATGAAATATATATCTATATATATCGCCTCTTGTCTGACGTCTGCGTTCTGTAACAGTTGGTTTTAATTTTTCCAAATAAGTTCCTTCTTTCTGCCTTTAGTAATTTATATTTATTTTATTGTATACTTTATATTTTATTTTTGCAATATATTTCAATGATACTTTCAAAATGATTGATATAGAAATGAAATATAAATTAAATTTTAAAACAAAAAATTTGGAAATATTAAACAAAGTATGTTATAGTATGTTCATAAAAATTATAAAATTTACCTTTTTTATATCTTCTTAAAGTACAAAAGAGAATGGAGGTTACCAATGTTTACAGCAGAAAAAATTCAAAGTTTAAATGAGTTGGAATTAGAAGTTTATGGATATATTATGCAGCACAAAAATGCAATCGCTTATATGAGAATTAGAGAAGTTGCAACAGAGGCACACGTATCAACTACAACTGTACTTCGTTTCTGTAAAAAAATGGGTTGTGATGGCTATGCAGAGTTTAAACTAAAAATGAAGGAATACAACAAACAAAAAAGTATTCATAAAATATCTGAAAATTTATCAGAAATAAAAGCTTTTTTTGAACGCTTAGAAACAGAAAAATTTCAATCTAAATTAGAAGCAGCAGCAGCTATGATAGCAAAAATGGAAAGAGTGTTGTTTACTGGAATAGGAACTTCAGGACACATAGGGCAATATGAAGCAAGGTGTTTTACAAACATAGGCAAATTTAGTCTTTGTATCTCTGACCCTTACTGTCCTATCAATATGCAGGAAACAGAAAATACTGTTGTTATTGTGTTATCAGTTTCTGGAGAAACGGGACAAACTATAAAAATTGTAAATGCTTTGAAACGTTGTAATTGCAAAATCATAAGTATTACAAATACAGAAAGCTGTACTATTAGCAAATTATCAGATATTAATATCTCTTACTATATTACCATGCATCAGGATGAGGAACATACAGATTATACTTCACAAGTACCAGCAGTTTCTATTATTGAATCTCTTTCAAATAAAATCAGAAATCGATTAATAGAAGAATAAAACAAAAAACAGGACGTTTCTTTGATGTAACATATTTCAAACAACGTTACCTGTTTTTTTGATGTCCTAAAATATAGATTTTTTTAAAAAAACATTTTACAATACTATCAAGACGTCAAAGAAGAAAAAAATATCGCCGGCATATTACAAAAAAATAGAGGAGGAATTATTATGGCACAAGTTCGTGATTATGGAAAACTTGCAAAAGACATCAAAGATGCGATAGGAGAAGAAAATATTATTAGTGCGGCACACTGTGCAACAAGATTACGCCTTGTATTAAAACAAAGCCCTTCTGCTGAAGTTACTGCACAAATTACTAAAATGCCGGCAGTCATTCAAGTTGTTGAAAAAGGCGGTCAGTATCAAATTGTTATTGGAACACATGCAAAAGATGTTTATGAAGAATTAACACGAATTATGCAGTTAGACACCAGTCAGGCGGTAGAGCAAAAAGGCAGTGTATTAAATCGTGTGATTGCTGCAATGTCAGCAGTATTTGCACCATTCGTATATGTATTAGCAGGTGCAGGATTATTGCAGGGCTGTCTTATCATCATCAATTTATTTGCACCAGAATTTTCACAAACAGGCACTTATTCTGTATTAAGTTTTATGTCATGGACACCGTTTACCTTTTTGCCTGTATTAATCGCAGTAACAGCTTCAAAACATTTCCGATGCAACACATTTATTGCATTATGGTGTTGTCTTGCATTGGTTAATCCCGATTGGGGTAGTATTGCCGGAAAAATTGCAGAAGGAGAAAGTATCAAATTTTTATTTTTTAATATGGCACAAACAACCTATACATCAAGTGTACTTCCGCCATTATTTTTAGTTCTTGTACTTTCTTATCTGGAACGTTTTGTAAATAAATATATACCAGATGTCATTAAAGCGTTAGTAACACCTTTGATTTGTACAGTTATTATGGTTCCTGCAACCATATTAATCATTGGTCCATTATCTGATATGCTTGCAAGTGCGATTGCAACAGGCTACAATTTCTTATATAGCAATGTTCCAGCATTAGCAGCTATTGTGATAGGTGGTTTCTGGCAAGTAGCAGTTATATTTGGTGTACATTGGGGTGTAACACCAATGATTTTAGCAAACTTTTCAAACAATGGTTGTGACTCTTTCCAAGCAGTACAAACTTGTGCCGTTGTAGCACAAGCAGCAGCTTGTTTTGGTGTATTTTTAAAAACTCGCAGTAAAGAAATGAAAAATGTTTCCCTATCTGCTGGGTTAACTGGTATATTTGGTATTACAGAACCAGCAATTTATGGTGTTACATTACGTTTGAAAAAACCATTTATCGCAGGCTGTATTGCAGGTGCATTAGGCGGTTTAGCCACAACGTTCTTTCATTCTATGTATTATGTATATGCTGGTCTGCCTGGGCTTTTAACAACAGTCAATGCAATCAATACAGAAAATACAATGTCATTCCCTGGTATTTTAGTAGGTTGTGGCGTTACTATTGTGACAGCAATCATATTAGTACAAATTATAGGTTGTGATGAACCAGTTGCAGCAGAAGGAAATACTACAAATGCAGAAAATACAGAACAACCAAAAGCAGTACCAACTGGTGAAGTAACAATTTATTCTCCTTTAAATGGGGAAGCAAAAGAATTAAAAGAAGTGAATGACCCAACATTTGCAGGCGGCATATTAGGACAGGGTATTGCAATTATTCCTTCAGAAGGGAAATTATATGCACCATTTGATGGCAAAGTAAATTTAGTGTTTGATACAAAACATGCTATTGGTTTGGAAAATGCAGCGGGTGCAGAAATGCTGATACATATTGGTTTAGAAACCGTTAATTTGAATGGAAAGTATTTTACACCAAAAGTAAAAACAGGAGATACTGTGAAAAAGGGAGATTTATTAGTGGAGTTTGATTTAAACGAAATTAAAAAAGAATATGAAACAGTAACACCAGTATTGATTACAAATGCAGATAGTTTCTCAACAATAGAGTCTCTTAAAACAACAGGCGTTGTAAATGTTGGTGAAGAAATTATAAAAGCCAAGTAAAAGAAGGAGTGAATCAAAATGAGCTTACCAAATAATTTTTTATGGGGTGGTGCAGTTGCAGCACATCAGTTGGAAGGTGGCTGGCAAGAAGGCGGCAGAGGTGCTAGCGTCAGCGATGTTATGACAGGCGGTTCTCATGGTGTGGCTAGAAAAATTACAGATGGTGTCATAGAAGGAGAATGGTACCCAAACCATAAAGGAATTGACTTTTACCACACTTATAAAGAGGATATTAAACTTTTTGCAGAACTTGGTTTTAAATGCTTTCGTACATCCATTTCTTGGAGCCGTATCTTTCCAAATGGTGACGAAACAGAACCTTGTGAGGCAGGACTGCAATTTTATGACAATTTGTTTGATGAATTGCTGAAATATAACATAGAGCCTGTAATTACATTGAGTCATTTTGAAATGCCATATCATTTAGCAAAAAAATATGGTGGTTGGATGAACAGAAAATTGATTGATTTTTTTGTTCGTTATGCCGTAACCGTTATGGAACGCTACAAAAACAAAGTAAAATATTGGATGACATTCAATGAAATTAACAATCAAAGCAATACAGACACTGATATTTTCGGCTGGACAAATTCAGGAATTCGTTTTTCAGAATTTGATGCCCCTAAAAAGGCACTTTACCAAGTAGCACACCATGAATTAGTAGCATCCGCATTAGTAGTAAAAAAAGGACATGAAATCAATCCAAATTTTAAAATTGGCTGTATGTGTTCTTTTGTACCATTTTATCCTTATTCCTGCGATCCAGATGATGTTATGATGTCTGTAGAATCTATGCATGAAAGATATTATTTTTCAGATGTACATTGTAGAGGACATTATTCTGCTTTTGCTAAAAAACAATGGGAAAGAGAAGGAAATGCCCCCATTATGCAACCAGAAGATGAGCAGATATTGGCGGAAGGCAAAGTAGATTATTTAGGTTTTAGCTATTATATGTCTAATACAGTAAAAGCCGATGTAAACGGAATAAATACTGGTTTAAATGGAGGAAATGCTCATAGTGTTGCTAATCCTTATGTAAAGGCTTCTGAATGGGGCTGGAATATTGACCCTATAGGACTTCGTTATATACTTTCTGTATTGTATGAAAGATATGAAATACCATTATTTATTGTAGAAAATGGTTTTGGTGCAATCGATAAATTAGAAGAAGATAAAAGTTGTGATGATAGTTATCGTATTGAGTATTTTAAAAATCATATTATTGAAATGAAAAAAGCAGTAGAGATTGATGGTGTAGATTTAATAGGCTATACACCTTGGGGATGTATAGACGTTGTTTCATTTGGTACAGGAGAATTACGTAAAAGATATGGTTTTATTTATGTAGATTTGAATGATGATGGAACAGGAACAGGAAATCGTTATAAAAAGAAATCTTTTGATTGGTATCAAAAAGTTGTTGCTTCTAATGGAGAAAAATTATAATCTGAAGCCACCAGCTTAGCTGGTGGCTTTATAACATTTATTTTTTTAGTAATCAATATGCAAAATGTAAAAATTTTTTTGTTTAGTAGTTATAGTAGTAAAATTGATTAGAAATAAATAGAAATTTATTGATTGTGAAAAGTTTATTTATTCGTTACTGAAATTTTAATGAATTATGAAAAGATTTAAAAAGAATAAAAAAATTATATGAATAGACAAATAGATTTCTATGAAATAGTATAATATTGTTGTTTTCACTAAAATAGTATACTCTTCAATTGAATTAATATACTTTATGTATTTTGTTATGAATTGAATAAGGCAATGATAATTTGATTATTGGAAAAAATATTGTTAAAATAATATTATAGTTAAAACAAAATAAAAAACAGCAAAACACCATTATAAATACTTTTATTATTTTAATACATAAAATGTTAAAAGAAAGCAGTAAAATACTGCAAATATCTTTTTTGTAATATTTTATATTTTTAATATCTCTCTTCTTATTTCAAACAATTTATTTTACTTTAAATATATCTTATTTTTAAGTGTTGCTTGCCCAAGAAAATGCCATATTATTTCTACTTTTTATTTCTTCTAATTCACTAGAAATTTCTACATTTTCAGGTGCAATTACAAAAATATTATTTGTCACTTTTTGTATGCTGCCTTCCAAAGAATAACAAGTTCCACTTAAAAAATCCATAATTCTTTGTGCAATGGTATATATGAATAATGTTCATCTTTTTTGATATTTTTCTGAAATTTCATCAAAAGATAACGAACGAATTTTTTCTTCTGTACCATACTGTAAAGATTGTTCATAATACCAACACTTAAATTCCAAAAGTTCAAGTGTTTGCTGCATATCTTCTATTTGCTTTTTGACGGCATCTTTCCTAGAACGAAATAATTCAAGACGTTCAGCAAGAGAAGCATCACCTCTTTTTATCATATCAATAAAAGCTTTAATGTCTTTAATAGACAATCCTGATTTTTTTAAACATTCAATTACTTTCAGCCATTCATAGTCTTTATGAGTAAACATACGAATGCCTCCACTAGAACGTTCTACAAAAGGAAGTAATCCTTCTTTATCATAATAACGAAGTGTAGAAGCAGCAACACCTAATATTTTGGCCATTTCTCCAATTGTATATAACATAATAATCTCCTTCAAAAATTTTAAAAATACTTGTTAGTACATTTTAATTTGTATGATAAATTTAAAATTATTATAAATGGTATTAAATGGTATAAATAAAAAAATCAATAAAGCATATTATAATAATGACATTTCAAATGATGAATAAAATATTTTTTATAAATGTGAAATATGTTGTTGACAACAATAAAAGTATACTATATAAATATAATAATAAAAAATGGATAGTGATTGTTTCAGTACAAGCTAGACCTGTTTATACAAAAATTAAGATAAATTTATGTTTATCTTTTTGTTTTTGTGTAAATAGGTCTTTTTTTAGGAGAGGATTTCATGAAAATTGGAAAGGTGCTTAATAATAATGTAGTTGTCATATATGAAAAAGGGAAAACAGAAAAAATTGTAATGGGCTGTGGCATCGCTTTCAAAAAAAAGTAGGCGATATTATAGATGAAAATAAAATTGACAAAATATTTGCATTAGAAAATAAAGACACCAATACAAAATTACAACAATTATTAAAAGATATTCCTATAGAATATGTAGAAGTAAGTGAAAAGATAATAGAATATGCTAGAACAAAAGCAGAAAGAAAGCTAAATGATTTTATATATATTACATTATTAGACCATATGCATATGGCAATTATTAGACAAAGAGAAGGTATTTGTGTAAAAAATATTATGCTATGGGACATCAAAAAATTTTATAAAGAGGAATTTCAAATTGGTTTAAAAGCATTAGATATGATAAAAGAAGCATTTGATGTAATACTACCAGAAGATGAAGCGGGATTTATTGCACTACATATTGTGAATGCACAAATGGACGACAACTATAATGGTATACAAGAAATAGGAGAAGTTACCAAACTCATTCATCAAATTGTAAACATTGTAAAATATCATTTTCAAATAAAATTTGATGAGGAGTCTGTATATTATCATAGATTTGTAACACATTTAAAATTTTTTGCATTAAGACTGTTTCAAAAAAAACAATTATGAAGGGCAACAAGATGAAGATTTATTAGCACTTATCAAAACAAAATATCAATCTGCTTATGAATGTACATTAAAAATCACAGCATATATTGCTAACACCTATTCATATGTAGTAAGTGAAGAAGAACAATTATATTTAACAATACATATTGAAAAAGCAATACGACAAAACTATTAATACTAGGGTGGTGACATTCAGTTGACCAAACCTTCATTATTATAAATATTATTTATTAGGTTTTGTTAACTTAATATGAAAATAAAAATACAGAAAAGACTTTTAAAAATACAGTCAAAAAAAGGCACACAAACAAAAGCGAATATCTGAAAAAATTTTTTAAAACAAAAACCAATGATTCGCTTGTTCCTGAGAATATAGAACACCTGCAACACAAGCAGGTGATTGGTCTGATAAAGAAGAATGACTGTGTATAAAATTATAATAAAACAAAAAATTTGAAATCATATCCATAGCAGAATCAAAACTATGAAATCCTTTTTTCGTTTTGTACCAAGCCTTAAAAGTTTTGTTGAAAGATTCTAATACATTATTACTGCAATCATCAGCAAATGATGGATACCTATAATGTTTCGATTTGGGATAAGCAAGCAGAATAGGCATATGATAAGCATCCAAACCGTCTGTAATGATTGTCAAAGGAGAAGCATCTGTAATATTACGTGACTTTTCAAAGAGTGTAAGAGCAGTATTACTATCTCTTACACTAGATAAGCAAAAAGCAATCACAACCCTTGTTTCAGAATCTAGTAGTATCCATAAAGAATGCTTTTGTCCTTTTACTTTTATATAAGTTTCATCAACGTGCCATTCATCAGACTGCAAATTTGCTTTTTGTAGAAAGAAGTGAGAAACAGTCTTAAAAAAAGAAGCAAAATGACGAATCCAACGATAAATGGAAACGTGAGAAACACGAATAGACATCTGTTTTCTCAATAGTCTTTGTATCTGTCTGAGAGAGCAAGAAGCTTCAAAATAAAGAGTAAGAGCATATAAAATAACATTTGGTGCGAAACGAAATCTTTTAAAAGAAGTTCTTACAAAAGCAGGGAACTTCTTTTTATAAA
>CAJUNT010000022.1:22846-36147 GCA_910587735.1 uncultured Clostridia bacterium | reverse complement strand
ATATTAATATTATCATTAAGGTTAGTGTTTGGTTTTTTTAGGTTTTCATTTTTTAGTTCTTGGTTATTTTTGCTTTTGCTGTGGTTAGTGTTTGGTTTTTTTAGGTTTTCATTTTTTAAATCTTGGTTATTTTTGCTTTCTTCTTGGTTTTCACTTTCTGCTTTTTGGTTTTCTTTGCTTTTTTCTTGTTTTTCCTTTTTCGGTCTGCCACCCTTTTGTCCATTTACTACAACTGCTTCATATCCTTTTTGTGCTGCATCAATTTGTGGTTTAAAAGATAAAAATAATGCTTTTTCTACTCCATTTTCTTCTGGCTCTATGCCATCAAAAGCATAATCCATTAAATACTGCAATGTTTTTAATTGATATTCTTGAGGCAATGCGTTTATTGCCTCTCTAAATCCTCTGTAAAACACAAAGCTTTCTTTTTGTTCTTTCATATAATTCCCTCCCGTATTGTAATTTTACAGAGTAAAAATTCTAAAAATGTCTCATTTTTTAAAATGGTAAATCTTCATCATTTTCCTCTTTTGTTTTGCTGCCTGTAAAATAATGTTCTTCTACAATCACTTCTGTACTCCATTGTTTTTGATTATTTTTATCTTCCCAAGAACGAACTTGTATTCTTCCCACAATTACTATCTGTTTGCCTTGATTGAGATACTTCTCTGCAAACTCTGCTGCTTTACCAAAAGCAATACAATTAATAAAATCTACATCTTGTTGCTGATGTTTGAACCTTCTAGCAACTGCAAGTGTATACCTTGCAACCGCTATATTTTGTTGTGTATATTTTACCTCTGGGTCTTTTGTTAATCTGCCCATCAATATTACTTTATTCATTTTTTTAATCCCTCACTCACTAAACAAGCATCACAAAATGCTTTTCCATATTTTTCTTTTCTTTTGTTGTATTCATATTCTGGAGGATACTGTTTTCCAGAACTTGACTGAAATCCTGTAAACTTTTTACCACATTTCTGACAACAAGGTTTTTTATTCAATTTTTGTTGTTGCTGATTTTTATTTTCATCTTTTCCATATGTATTGGTTATATCGCTGTCTTTATTATCATCAATACAAAGTAATCCATTTAAGGCATATTTTCTGGCATAGGAGCTACTTGCCCCTGTTACCTGGCTAGAATCCATACCTTTTTTATTTTCTTCTTCTCTTGCATATGCTTCACTTTTTACCTGTTCTCCTGTTTCAATATCTGTCAAACAAGCAGTTGCTTTTATGTAATATCTCTGTCCATTTAGCACCAATTCATCATACAATATAATAGTCGCTCTCTGCTGTGCTAATACAGGTTTTACTGCCTCTAATATGTCCTCACAACTTCTATATTTATATTTTCCAAAGTTATTATATTGTCCCTTTGGTGCTTTTAATGTTTGCTGTATCTCAAATAACTTGCTGTAAACACTCATCATTTTCCCTTTCTTTCAATTCATTCAAATATGCTATACATTTTTCCATATGGTGTTTTATTTCATCAAATGGCTTATCTAAATAAAATTTAAACTTTATATCCTTTGTTGCATAAGCATACCAGCCAGTTTGAAAAACACTTATTTCTAGTTCTGCTATATGTCCACAAAAATGTATAAACACTGTTGGCTTTTTTTCTGTCAAACGTTGTTGTCTTGATTCAAATCTATTTATTTCAAAACATAACTGCAATATCTCATTCACTTTTTGCATTTTTTCTAAATCCATAGTATTCTACTTCCTTTCTATTATTTAATACTTAAATTTGTTCCTCTTTCTTCTATATGTGCAAAATGCAATATAGCACCTTCGTCTAATGCCTTTCTAATTGCACCTATATTGATTGTAGGTGGTTGAGGTGTCAAATATTGTTCTGGTATGTCTTTTATATCTGCATCAATTTTTAATGGTTCTAAACCGCCATTTTTTCTAATAGAAAAGGTATATAAAGTTGTAGAAAATTTTGTTTTTCCTGTAATTTCCATGCTAGTTTTTAATTTTTGCTTTAGCCTGTCACTTCTTTTCTGTAACATTTCTTTTCTGATTTTTAACCTTTCCATTTCATTTTTAATTCCTGAAATATCATCATTTATGCATTGTAGTATTTTTGCATAGTTATCAGCCTTTTCTTCAAACAAACAATCTATACAATCTAATGTATTTTCTATCATTTCTATATCAGCATCTTCATCAAATAACATTTCTCTAACTTTTAAAAAATCTCCTGTTAATTCATATAAACTAGCCATTGCTTTTTCCTCCCTTTTGTGCTACACTAATTGTAATATTTATTTGTTTGCCCCTTTTGGAAAGCCACTTCCTTAGGGGCGTTTTTTTGTCATGTCATTTCCTGATTCCATTCAAAATGTTCACAAGCTTTATTTTTTGGCTTTCTATTTTTTAATCTTGGTTTTACACAATGTCCATCATTGCAAGGTGAAAAATCATTATTAAATCTTTTATCGTAGATATAATGTTGTATAAAATATTTGCAGTTAACACAAACCTTTTTTTCTTTTGAAATCATTAATCTTTCTGTCGTTGTCATAATAACCACTCCTATTTGACTTTTTATTCCTATTTGATGTACAATAGTAGTAAGTTATTTATTTTCCTGACTGTCATCAGGCTTGTCCCCTCCAGCGTTTGCAGACGCTGGAAGGGGAAATAATTCTTCTACTGTTGTATGTAGTGCTTGGGCTATCAACTGAGCTGTATAAACATTAGGAATACGTTTATCTGCTTCATATTGTTGATATGCTCTTTCAGAAATTCCTGCAAGTTTTGCAATTTTTGCTTGCGTCAATTTCGCTTTTTTACGTTGTTCTTTTAAATATTTATTAATTTTCACCTGCCCCCTTTAAGTATTTAACACACTCATTTGTTCGTGTTATGCTATTATATTAACACACTCATTTGTTCGTGTCAATACCTTTTAGATATTTTTCTAATATTTTTTTGGAGTGATATTTATGTTTGATTTTAGTATAAATTTAAAATCTTTAAGACAATCAAAAAATCTTACACAAAAGCAACTTGCTACAAAAATAAATGCAAGTGAAAGAGGTATTCAAAATTATGAAGCTGGAGTGCGAAAACCTACCTATGATATATTAATTGCTTTAGCTGACTATTTTGATGTCTCCATAGACTACCTAGTTGGTCGCACCGACGACCCCAACTCTCACAAGTCTTAACTCTTTGGCTGTCATTTGGCAGCCTTTTCTTCTTTACCGTTCATTTCTTCATAAATTTGTCGAATTTTCTCTATGCCTTTTTGGTTATAATAGAAATTCTCCACTTCTTTGCTACTATATCTTGATTTATCAAGCTTAAATACACCATATTCCGCTGTTTTTAATTCATATGTATTTGCTATTTTACCAACTCTTATAGCAGAAATTCCGAGCATATTCCCTACTTCTGTAGCATTGTAAGTCTTTTCTGTTTCAGGAAGATAAGGGTTTACATTCACACCGAAAGTACTTTCTAATGCTTTCAGTCCAAAAACTTCTGCTGCAATCGGTGACAAGTGTTTGTTATCTATGAACTTCATAAGACTGTTAAATGTCCTTGTTTGTGCATTTAATTCCATTGCATGCGCTCGCATTAGTTTAGCCTTTGTTTCATCATCTCTAACAGAATAATAGCCATGTTTGCGTATAGACTTTAAAACTGTTTTTACTTCTTTTTTAAATTGCTTTGCGATGGGTTTCCTACTTTGCATGAGTACTTCATACACTCCATCTTCTGTTAAAAACCAAGCTTCTTGATTTCCTCCAGGGGTGTGAACAATGTTCATAACCTTTTCATCGTCATCTATATTTTGTAACATTCTTACCACTTGACTATGCTCAATCCATTCTGCAACCTCTTTTGCTAAAAATAACGGATTTTCAAAATCTCCATATACTGTTAGCGGTTTTCCGAGTATTTCCTGTTGTTGTATTACCGTTAATTCTTTCATTCAATTACCTCCTTTTTTATCTCTGTACAAATTTATGTTCTTGGTAATATATTTTTTGGCGAGCTTTTATTTCTTCTTTATGCTCTTGTCGATATGCATTTATTCTGTTCCTCTCACTTGGAAGAATATCTATAATGTCATAAGCAATGTTGCTTGCTGCTCATTCAAATAACAAACTTTAGTAGGTCGTCCTCTTTTTCCCGATTTCAAATCGGTAAATTCAATCCTTCCAAAACATTTAAAATCTTTTACATATTTCTTGATTAAAGATACAACTGATTCATGTTCATTCCCTGTACCTTCTGCAATCACTAAACTTGTTGTAAACACATCATTGTTTTTTAATAGTATTAACTCATTCATTCGCCTGCCTCCTTTTTTTTCAAGCCTTCTTTTTGTGTATTAAATGGTATATCCATATTACTTTTTCTCCTTTCTATTTTCCCACCACTCCATGAACTCCTGGCGGTCAATTCGCCAATGACCGCCAACTTTATACGCCGGAAATTTTCCGGATTGTGCTAGTGTCCTTAAACTGGCTGAAGTAAAGCCAGTTATTAGACAAGCTAAATTCATATCAAATATAATTGGGATTTCATCCCAACTATATATTAATTTTTTATCTTTTTTCATTTTTTCCCTTCTTTGCTGATAGATGTCAATAATACTCTGCTAAAAATTCAACTATATTTATCATTTGATGGGTAAGTTCTGCCAACTCCAGAGGATTAACCTCTTTTGAGCGTTCATGTAACAGTCCTAGCTGCTCCCGCATGATTTGTTCTATTAACGTACTTTCTTTTACTTCTAGTGTTCCTGTTTTGAGACTATCAATATCTAATTTATCAAGATGTAATGTTTCCAATAGGAAGCAAAAAACATCATATGAAAGTTCTTTCATAAACTCAATGTTATATTTTTCTAACACTTCTTTTATATCATTTGTAATACTTTCAAGCCTTCCATTTAAGGCATTGTTCAGCCTTTCTTTGTTTATTATATATTTTTCAGCGTTCATCTATTTTTTTCATCTTCTTTCTTATGAAATAAATTATTTTCTAATGCAACATAAAGTTTCATTTTCAATTCGCTCCAAATATGTTTAACAAGTAAATTCATATTTGAAACAATCCCTTTACTGGTTGAATATACTTGTATTTCTTCATTATTAGCCTTTTGGGGTCTTGAAAACTCAAATACTTTTATGTCGTATATCCCTTTAAATAAGGAATTTTTAAAATTTATATGATATTGTTTTTCTCCTATTTCAACAATGATAGCTTTATAGGCACAATCCATATTAAAAATTTTCACTGTTCTACCTCCTATAGGGTAAATAATTTTTTATTTGCCCCAAAATTTATCAGATGTCATTTCTACTTCCCATTCTCCATCTGCATATTCAATTTTTAAATGCCTTATGTATTCGTCTATATCTTTTCCATTTATACGACAAATACATTTTTCTGTATCTATTTCTATTGTTTTTAACTTTGTTATGCTACTTTCTTCATTTTCCCTACAATGAATTTTATTTGTTATGACATCTATTGTTAATGTCATCTCTGTCTCTTTTTCGGCAGAACCTTTTAATATATATTCTTTAACATTTGGAATCTCTACACCATCTAAATAAATACGCTCATTTTCATCTATTGATAATTCTTGCAACTTCATATTCTACCTCCTAACTACTTTAATATTACAAATTCTTCTATATTCTCCTATACTTTATTTATCAGCAACCGCCATTATTGAAATCTTAAAGAAAGGAGAAAAAATGGATATTAAAAATATAACTCCTGAAAAACTTGTAGATATTTATACTGAAACATATGCATCTATCTTTCATTTTCTTCCTGATTTATATCCATATCCTTATGTAAAGAAAGAGGTAGACTAAACTTTGACTGCATAATAGCCTGTCTACATCTTTCAAGAAAATCAAGGGCATCTACTATTTCTAAACCCTCTAATTGTTTTAATATAGTAGTTGCTCTTTCTTCCTCTTCTTTAGAAAATAATTCTTGAACAAAACATGGTCTGGAATACTTTGTACTTTCTAAATAAGTTAATTTATCCATTATTTCACCTCCTAGCTATAAAATGTACTGCACCGCTTGGACACTGTTTCACATTACGTTACTTTATTTAAAATATAGCTTGTATTTTTCCTTTTTGTTTGGCTACTTTTTCTGTTTTCCCTCCATTTCTGTAATATTCTTTTATTTCATCTAAATCTACTTGTATATGCTTTCCTTTGGGATATTTTAAAATTTTGCTTTGCTTTACCAAGCTCCTAATTGCAGAATTTGTAATTGATGTTTTAGGGTCTTCTTCTTTCAATTCCTTTACAACTTCTGGAATACTTCGTAATCTTGGTGTTTTATCATTTTTTATTACTTCTAGCTTTTTTAATTCCTTAAATGCCTTTTTCTTAAAAGAACATTCTGGATTTTTTCCCTCTTTAATTTTCAATGAAAAACTAGATATGTCTTCTAATTTTTCTCCATCAATGCTAATTCTTACATCATTCTGGGATACAAAGTCAATGCTAATGTTCTGCATAACATTCCCCCTATTACTTTTTTATCAAAGCCACCCTACTGACTTTCATTGCTTGTTTATTCACTTGTTCCTTTTTTCTTATCTCCAATAGACAATTCTTGATATAGGAAATTAGCCAAGTTCTTTATGCTTCTCAAAAAGCATCAAAAACTTTTCGCACTCATCAGGGAGTGGGCAGTTAGCCATCTTATAGGAAATTAAATCCTTTTTATCATGAAAAGCTACTGCCTTGCAAAAGGAAAGAACAATTTCGATTTCAAGTGACTGTTTTTGAAGTTCTCTTTCAAGAACAGCCACTCTTTTTTTACAGCTATTCATTTTTCTTGTTTTCTGATTTTTTTTCATATTAACTACCTCCTAGCTGACTTGAACAACTTCACCAACATCAACTTTACTTTATATTGCAAATTTTGCCATATTCCCCTATACTTTATTTATCAGACCCCCATCTGAAATATAAAATAATGAGAGGAGATTTTATAATGACAACTAACATATTTACTAATGTTGTATTGTCAGCGGTTGTTAAAAAATTAATATCAGAAGCAGGGAAATCAGCCCTAGAAAGCATAAAGAACTCGAATACTAATGTAATTCAAGAACAACTAAAAGCCATAGGAGTTGAAACACAAAACATTTTTTCTTCAGCTTCTGAAGAAGGTATTTCATTACTTACTGACAACCTAAAGCAAGTTGTATATCAAATTCTTGTTAATGTAGACATTCCTGAATTTAATAAACTACTGCAATACTTTTATGACGATATGCCGGAAGATATCGAAAAAACTGCTGATGAAAACACTATAAAAGTTGCAGAAATTGTTTATGATACTGCTGAGGAATTTAACGCAAATCCAAATACAACAGAAAAAGTAAAAATTCCTTTTTGTGAAAAACCTACTGCAAAAAATCTAGCATATATTCTTGCTTTATTTTTAGCTATAGTGCAAGTTTTATTTTATTCTGGTTATAACATCAAAGAAGATTTTATTGAACCTTTCACAACTGCTATTGAAAATTGTGAAATAACTAATAAAATTGACGAATAAAATTAAGATAAAACTAAATTGTATAACATTACAATAATGTTTAGAAAGAGAAATATATCTAAAATACGCCAATGCCATTTTATTTCTCTTTCTATTTTTGTTATCCTTTTTTCTAAATCATCTATTGTCATTGTTTAACCTCCTAGCTGACTTGGACATTTTCTATATTCTTATTTTCTATATCTGTTTGATTTTTTGATATAAAAAACTCAAATGGGTCTTTTCAATTACTTTTTTCATTTTGCTTAATTTTTTCAACAAAATATCCATATATATAGACATTTTGTATTTCTAATGTTATAATTTTTTTATTAATAAAAATATTATAACATTAGAGAGGAAGATATTATTATGTCTAAATTAAAAGATGACACTAAACAATTTGCTACTGAAATCACTGAAATACTTTTAATGAATGCTGAATTTAATAAGCAAATTGATATATCAAAAGTAGATACAGCAGATATACTAGGTGATTTTTTTGAAAAATTCTCTGATAGCTTATACTCTAATAGTATTACTTATGAAACGGTTGTATTAGTAAAATCTCTCCTTGCTCACAATCCTAATGCAAATTATGCTAATTTATTTTCTGAAAATGGTCTTTCTTCTTTATGTAATTTTATTAAAGTATTAAATTCATATGTGCAACGGTAAACTTACATATATAAAACTTTAGCTATTTTTACCATTGCATTTGAAATTGCTACTAATTCTGTTTTTTTTGCTCTCTTAGACTTATGCGATAACAGTTTTAATTGTTTTTCCATAAGTCTATCTACTTGTATTTGTTTTATAAATTTTAATCTGTCTTGTTCTTTGTAAGGCATAAATTCTTTCATATTGTTTATTTCACCTCTCAAATTGGTTAATCATGTGTAATGCCGATTATTACGCAATATGTAAGTTTTGATTAAAAAAAATCTTTCCTGCTTCATCTGGTGTAATTTCTAAAGTATAAATCAATTTCTCAATAATTTTTGTTGAAGGCTTTAATTTACCATTTAGTATTCTTGATAAAGTATCTCGTCCTACACCGCTTTTTTCTGATAATTCCTTAATTGTGTTAATTCCTTTCATAGCCATTTTTGTTCTAAGTGCAATACAATTTGTTGTATATACATTATTCATTTATTTCACCTCCTAATTAGCTTACTTATTGCGTAAGTTAATATTACCATTATTTCAACTTATTGTCAATACCTATTGCGTAAGTTTTTCGATTTTTAACGTTATACTTCTTGCGTTTTGCGTAAAAATGTGCTATCATTTAAATATAGGAGGTTAAATAATGTCAATAATCAATGAACGAATAAAACAGCGACGTATAGAATTAGGCTTAACTCTTTTAGAAGTTGCTACTGCCTTAGGTGTAAAAGAACCTACTGCACAACGTTATGAAAGTGGCGAAATAAAAAATATTAAATATGAAACGATTGAAGCATTATCAAATATTTTAAATTGTCATCCTTGCTATTTGATGGGATGGGAAGAAATGCCTAAATGTAAAAAAGAAGTAAGGGAAGTTAAAGAATTTGTCAATGTGTCGCCACTTGCATTGACAGTGGCTAGAAAATTTGACAATGCTCCACTAAAGGAAAAAAATATGGTTCTTATGACTTTAGATTTAGAATTACTAAAGGAAGATACAGAAACAAATTCAATTTCTAGTGTTTCCTAAAAAGAGGGGGAATGTTGTTTACTTGGATTTTGAGCAAAAAAATAATGAATCAAAGTAAACAACTTCCATTCATTCATTGTAATATATTGTCGATTTTTGTCAATATGATATGTGATAAAAAGACCTTAGTGCGGACAACACCAAGGTCTTTAGATAAGGATTGATACGTTATGTATCATTTTTCAGATACATTTATTATATCAAAGCCGCCCTACAATTTCAAGTTTTTTTATAAAAAATTAGAAAGGATTGATATAATAATGGCTACAATCAGAAAAAGAGGAAATTCCTATCAAATACGTGTATCATGTGGTAGTGATATATACGGCAAGGCAATAACCGAATCTATGACATGGAAGCCCGACAGCAACATGACAGAAAGGCAAATACAAAAAGAGTTAAATAAAATTGCTGTACAGTTTGAAGAAAAAGTGAAAAAAGGTACATTCACAAAAAGCAACAGAAAAATAAAATTGCATGAATTTTGCAATATTTATTTAGAAATGCAACAAAAAATACTTTCGCCTACATCTTATTATTATTATCAAATTATAATCAAAAATTATATTGTGCCTGCATTAGGGCATTTGAAACTTGTTGAAATTACACCTTTACACCTGCAAAAATTTATATATGCCCTTTCAGAACAAAATACCAACAAAACATTATCAGCAGCCACTATTAAAATATATTATGCTGTTGTACAGTCTATATTTCAATTTGCCTGTAAAATGGGTTTTTTGGAAAACAATCCTTCTGCTTTAAAGAATTTGGAGTTACCCAAAATCCCCCCTGCACATACAGACATATTGGACGAAAGAAATATTGCTATTATGTTAGATTATTTAGAAAATGAAAATATTATGTGGAAAACACTCATACATTTAGCATTATGTACAGGCTGTAGACGAGGTGAGTTAGCTGCCTTACAGTGGAATGATGTATTGTGGGAAAAAAAGCAAATTCAAATTTCAAAAAGTCTGTATTGCATAAAAGGTGAAAAAAATATAAAAGCACCTAAAAATAATACAAGCAATCGTGTGATTGTCATACCAGATTATATGATTGCTATGCTAAAAAAATATAAAGTATGGCAAATGGAACAAACATTGCAAACACAAATGCCGAATATACATAATATGCTTTTTACAGATAAAAAAGGTGACTATTTAACTCCGCAATATATTTCGATATGGTTTCAAAATTTTTTAAAAAGAAATGGTATGTCACATATTAAGTTCCATGCCCTTCGCCATACCTCAGCAACCATACTGATTTCAAATGGTACAAATATTAAAACCGTTTCTAATCGTCTAGGACATTCTAATCTGTCCACTACAAACAGATACGTTCATGCTATGCTAGAAGCTGACATTGCTGCGGCTGAAACATTAGAGCAAAAGCTAAATTTTGAAAAAGGGACAATAATGGGACAAATACTATAAATCAACACAAAAATAAACATGAAAAAAGTGCCGAAAATATTGCATTTACAATACTTTCAAGCACTTTTTATCATTATCATCATTTAAAGCAATTTTTATTTTAATTAAAATAGCATTGTTTTACATCTTCATCTGCAATTTCTTCTATACCTTTTGCGACAGCATATTCCAACATATCAGGCTCTACTGTTCTAATAAAAAGATATGCATCCTCTGCAATATCAATGCCAATTTCTTTATAAGGAACATTATCAATAGGCATTTGCTCCATTTTAGAATCTGCCATAGGGTTATTTGTATAATAAATACGTATAATATTCTTTGTTGCCCCCTGGAATGGTATCCATTTATTATATGGAATTTCTGCTGGTGAGAATCTGCAATCAAAGTGATGTCTACGGTCTCTACCCAAATAATAATGGAAACGAGATTGTTGCAAAGAATCTGCCTCATAATTTTTCACAATTTTAATAGAACTTCCTTCTCTGCTCTTCAAAAGTCCATAAGCAACACCAGTTTTTGCATTTGGTACATATTTATCATGATTTTCATTTTCTCCTGTAAGAGGGTCAATCAATTCAAAATGCACACTTGCTAATTTTTCAGACAACTTTTTAGACCTGCTGTAATATTCTTCTATTTTTTTCTGGAACAATTCTTTTACAAATTCAGATTTACTTGAATTTCCTGATAAGAATATATAAACAGTTTCTTCTTTATCTTTTTCAAGCAATTCACTATCATATAAGAATATTTTAATTAAGCATTGGAAAAAGCTTTCAATTCCTTTTTGTATACGATTTTTAATAATTTCTATTAACTCCTGACTGGAAAATTCTAATACACATTGTGGTATTAGTTCTCCGTCTATATTGTACAATGAAACAACAATACCTTCTTTATCTACATCATTTTGAGATTCATTTTCTAATTGATATTTTTTTCTCCAGCCTTGTTCTTGATGCCATAAAGGACGAAGCTCCTCTTTTAATATTGCCATATTTCTTCTTGAAATTTGAGAATTTACTAATAACATTTCACTTCCTGGGAAAGGATTTTCGCCCATTGGTAATGTAAATGTTACTTTCTTTTCACGGAATATATCCAAATTTTTCTGATATACTTTATAAGCAATCAGTTCAAGCATATTTTCACCACCGAGTGTTACATCAGAATCAGCGCCGAAACATTCTAATATATAATCATATCCTTCTCTTTCGTACTCTTCATCTGTTGTACCTCTACAAATTCCAAAATCAAAATCAGTTGTACCGCCTCCAAAGTCAAAAATACCATACATCAATCTTTCTGTCTCATCTTTTGGCTCTAAATTACTTTGTTCTAATGCAGTTACAGCATATGCAGCAGGCTCACTGATACCCAATTCCACACTAAATTGGTTCATACACTCTGTATCATTTAATATGCTTGTAGGCAATGATTTTTTAATACCTTCATAAAAACTTTTTGCAATTAAATCTCTTGTTTCTTTTGCATATCCTACTGGGAATGACATCAAATATTTTAAATAAATACCATTTCTCATATTGTTAATATATAAACCAATATAATAAGCGTATAATTCAAGAGGGTTTACAATTTCGCTCATTTCGTCCATATCTGCGCCTAAATGATATTCTTTTCTTTGTTTATCTTTAATGACAACATCGCCTTTTTCGCCATTTGCCCATTGTTTCAAATCGCTAAAATACGCATAAAAATCATATGGTTTACAATTTTGAAAATCCTGGTATGCGTCATAAGAAACAAATATATCATTGCAGGAAGTATGAGGTCTACCTATTTCTTTTTGATAATCTTCTAAGAATTTTTCTACATTTGTAAATTCCACAATAGAAGGATTTTCAAAATCTTCTTCTTTTACTTCACTGCTTAAGTCACCTGTACCAATACGAACAGGTATAATACGATTTGTAGTATCCTGTTTTACCACCACAGTGCTTTTTGTTCCAAAGTCAATACCAATAACGCCTTGTTTAATATCCAATTTAGGATTTCTTGAAACAAACTCTTTATTATCAGGTTGCACTAATCCCTGTTCTACTTCTTCATCAAACAGTTCCCAGTGTCCTCTTATAATATCATATAAAATATCTTTGTCATATGGTTCTAAACGACATCTATCTTTATCACAATTCAGCAATTCCTGTATTTTTGAATATTCACCTGTTTGTTGTTCTGTTTCATCAGTATACATTTGCTGTTGTGTTTGGTTATATTGTTCTGTATTATCCACTTCAGCACTTTCAGTATCATATTGTTCTACTTGTTCTGACTGTTGTTCATATAATGTTTCTGGCTGTTCTGGTTGTTGTTCTTCAGTAGTAGATGCAAATGTTTCTGTCATATCTGTTGCAACATTCATAACACCATTTTGCGTTGTTATTGGCTGTGCATTGATTACTTGTTCCAATTTTGCCATTAAATCTGCTTTATTGATTTCTTCATTTTGTATTACACTTGGTTCTGGTGTAGTTTCCGCCACACTTGCTACTGGTGTTTCTACCACTGGTGTAGTTTTCGCCACACTTGCTACTGGTGTTTCTACCACTGGTGCAGTTTCTGCTACACTTGCT
>CAJUNT010000022.1:0-22746 GCA_910587735.1 uncultured Clostridia bacterium | reverse complement strand
ACTGGTGCAGTTTCTGCTACACTTGCTACTGGTGTTTCTACCACTGGTGCAGTTTCTGCTACACTTGCTACTGGTGTTTCTATCACTGGTGCAGTTTCTGCTACACTTGCTACTGGGGTTTCTACTACACTTGCTACTGGGGTTACTTCTTCTACAATCACTTCAGGGGTTGTTTCCTCTTTCACCTCTGCAATACGATTTCCTTCCCCTTTTAATATAAATTCTGTAAAATCTATATGATTAAAATTATCTATTAAAAACTGCATAATACTCCAGCAGCCTTTTAAAGTACGCAATACAGATGGAATAGCGCCTAATTTTGCCCAAAGATAAATGTCATAATACCATGATGCTATATCATTACATTCATAAGCATTATCTAAATGACATATTTGTAAAACTTTTCCCTGTTCATTCTCCTGTGCAGAACGAACAGTATTACTTTTTGCATCATATACTTTACCATCTTTCAAAAAAATAACATTGTTTTGACAAACTTCACTCAAATCTATACCATTTGGTGTTTTAGGATTGAAAGCAATAAAACCAGGAATAATTTTTAACGCTTCCTCCTCAGTCATATAATCCCAATGTATTTCACCAGATTTTAAAGTAATCACACCTGTTTCTGGTTTATTGTCATATGTCTGCTCTATATCACTTTGTGCTGTTGGAATAAAAATATGTGTTTCTCTATGATGATACCATTTTTCTTCCCCATCTACCAACTGTATAAATCCATTCGGCCATGCTTTAGGGTTTTTAAATATATTTCTTATAATATTTTCCATTTTACAGCACTTTTCATATACTCCAGGTTTTTCTGCAATATTCCATTTGTTATCCATATTGATAAGCTCCTTTCTTAACCCGCAACATTTATATATTCATGCACACATTATTGTATACCACATAAATCAATCAATCAAGAGTAAAATTATTTGCTTGTATTATTCCACAATTACAATAGGTTTCATAACATCATTTCTCATAGTATAGCCATTTAAAACGACCTCTTTTACAATGCCATTTACAACACTTTCTGATGTTTTAATATATTGTCTTGAATTATATTCTTTACCAATCAGCACCTGTATTTTTTCATAATGTTCTTTTCTAATATTTGTCATATTATAAACATCAATACATAAATCAAAAAATGAGGATAATGTTTTAATATTTTGATAATTACCGTTTGTACTCATAATTTCATCTCTAATAAAATTCCATAACTGTTTGATACTGTTTTTGTCTTTTCCCAATGCAATAAGAGATTTTATATCCCATTCACCGCATAATTTTTTTAAATAAGATTTTTGATTCGCCTCTAATTGTAAAGCCCCTTGCCAAAAATCTTTTATATCTTGCAAAGGTTCATATTCTTTTTTATAATTTTGAAATTGCTGATATATTTTATCTTTTTGGTACTGCATTTCATTTTTTTCTTTTTCCAATATTTCACAATTTTGTTGCAGTTTTTCACATTCTTTTTGTGTTTCCTGCAATTTATAAAAGAAATCGTTTTTATCTTTTTCTAATTCTTCCAATTTTTGTCTAAATTCTTCTGTCTGTTGTTTTGCCTTTTTTACAATATTGACTATATTTTCCTGTACTGTTTCATCATTTAATAATTCACACAAAATATATTTTAAATTATTTTGTATTTCATCCATGCCTTTAATCTCCTAATTTTAAATTATAAAACATTAAAAAACTGCTTATACTAATTATTTTTTATTGAAAAATTGCCAAATATCATCATAATAACAAACAAAATATATTGACATACAACAAAAAATGATAGCACATTATAAAATTTTATCGTTTTACATACTCGTTTACCTCTATATTTTTGTACAAATTACACTGTACAAAATAGATATATTTGAAATAAATTCACAATATTTTACCATTTTATCACACAATTTTAAAACTTGCAATATCATAACAGCATAGGGAGTGGTTAAACACGCATTTGAAACCGTGAGGGCGTTACTCTCTAAATAACGATATCATTACGTTTGCAAAATATAAAGTTTTTGCTTCGCTTTTTTCAAAAAGTGGACAGGGTGCGGGGTGCAGAATGTCCAGTGGACATTCGTTTTACTGATTATTTTTAAACAATATTGTAAAACATGATTATTGTAATTCTTTTATAGAAAATGTTACCTCTGTCTTATATTCATTATAATAAACACTGGATATTTCAAAAATATTCATTAAAGTGCTAAAGGGAATATGTATTTTATTATTTTTTATTTCTGCCTCTGCTGGCATAGTGATGTCTTCACCATTTATTGTAATGATATTACTACCTGCTTTTATAACAATATCTTTTTGTAATATATTCCATATTTTAATATGTGCTGTTTTTTCTGCATCATTCCAATTTATTTCATAACAAGTATCATATAAAATATAGGGCATTGTTGTGTTGAATAAAAAAAGTTCTGTCATAATCTCACCATTTTTGATATAACTATATACTTCTTTTACAGCAACGTCTCTATTTTCTATTTGAAATGCTCGTCCTTTTTCTGTAGTATCAACAGCTACTTTTTTGTCTACTTCAAATAATTGACATTGCAATGCAGATAATTTATATTTTTTATTTATTTTTTTATATTGTTTGATATCTATTTTTTCTCCATTTTCTCCACCATTATATATCCAATAGGCATAATCTTTTTTCGCTTTATAATGTGTTTCCACAACAGTAAACAACGTTGGTATATCTTTTGCAGAAATATATACTTCCTGTTCTGTAATATAAGGTACTGTATATAAATATTTTGTTTCTCCATTTATATAAATATCTTTTTTATTTTCAAAAAATACAATGGTATTTCATTTATAATATAATGTTGTTGTATTTCTATATTCATCTTTTTGTAATATAACATCAGTATATTCTTTTTCTGCAATGTGTATCAATTTCATAATATGATTATTTTTTTCTCTCATTCCAATATCAATGATTTCTTTTACAGGAATCATAATATTATTTTCTTTTATAAAAATTTTATTTTTCATATCAATTTCATAATCACCTGTCTGCACTACCATACCCTTTTCTGGCTCATAATGTATATTAAGCTCATCAGGAAACCATACTTTCTCTGTTGCAGCAAATATCCACTGACAGTAAAATATATGAAATATAAAAAGTAATATGCATACTATTAACTTTTTCATAGCGTTGCCCCTTTCTATAAAAATCTATATTGCTCAAATTGAAAAACGAATATTTTGTAATTGATAACTGTCGTTATAATATACTATATCTGCTATAATTTGATTATCCAACACATATGGTATAACGCTTCCATTACAAAAAACAGCAATAGAAAAAGTAACATTTATTTGATTATCTGTAACAGTAAACTCTGGATACAGCAATGTAACATTATCTATTTGTTTTTGAGCATATTCATCACAATACACAACATCATCATTTATTGCAACAGTAATCATATTATGATATTGTGATATAGATACATATTTTAATAATTGTTCTCTGATATCATTTTCAGAAAAAGTATACTCTTCCCATATCATACCGTCATCATGTTCCATGATATCCAATATGTAAAGTTGTTGTGAATATGTTCCCACTCCTTGATACAAATTAGCAATATAACATAATTCTTTTTCACCATCATTGTCCATATCATCAAAATAAACAGTAGGAAGTTTATAAATACTATTCTGCCAAAGCCAATCAAAATATTGACTTTTATTTCCAATACATACCACAACTCCTGATGATTTTACACCATATATTTTAATATCTTTTAAATCTGCAATTTGGGGCATTTCTTGTGTATCAAAATATTCATAGCACATACTATCATGGTATTGCTCTGCCATTGCAGTAATGCTAAAAAAGCAACATGAAAATATCATAGCAAAAAACATTTTTCTCATATACTTCCCTCCTAAATGATGTAGTATTTTATTACGTTAATATTATTATAAAACCATATTTATAAAATAAAAAGTTTTACCCAAAAATGTTATAAAATATTAATATTTGTTACTTTTTACAAATATTTCATTCAAATATAAAAAACATCAGTGATACTATCAACCAATGTTTTTTATTATCAAAATATTTATAATCTAACTGCAATTTGTTTTTGTTTTAAATACTGTTTTAATTCCACTATTTCCAATTCTCTAAAATGAAATAATGATGCTGCAAGTGCTGCGTCTGCCTCTCCTTCTGTCAATACATCATAAAAGTGCTTTTTGTTTCCTGCTCCGCCAGATGCAATAACAGGTATTCTCACATTTGACGCAATGGTTTTTGTCAATGCTATATCATATCCATTTTTTACACCATCACAGTCCATACTGGTAAGCAATATTTCCCCTGCGCCCAAATCTTCTGCCTCCAATGCCCATTCCAGTGCATCTCTACCTGTGTTCACTCTGCCACCATTCAAATATACATCAAAACCGCCATCTTTTCTTGCTTTTGCGTCAATGGCAACTACAACACATTGATTACCGAATTTTTCTGCTGCCTCTTTTATAAGTTGTGGTCTTTTTAGTGCTGCGCTATTTACTGATATTTTATCTGCTCCTGCGCTTAATATTCTTCTAAAATCATCTAATGTCCTGATGCCTCCCCCCACTGTTAGAGGTATAAATATTTGCTCTGCTGTTCTTTTTACAACATCTAATATAATATCTCTTGCATCATATGACGCCGTAATATCTAAAAATACGATTTCATCAGCCATAGAACGGTTGTAATAAGAGGCAATTTCCACAGGGTCGCCTGCGTCTTTTAAATTTATAAAATTAACTCCTTTTACAACTCGTCCATTTTTTACATCTAAACAAGGAATGATTCTTTTTGTATGCATAATTTTATTCCTTTCTAACTAATATCATTGTTATAACTGCGTTCGCATAATATAAAGTTTTTTGTCAAACTTTTTTCAAAAAAGTTTGCAGGTGCGGACAGCGTCTGCAAATATAAAAATATTCTTTTTCATCTCTTTCAGCATTTGTATTAAAATATTATAATATCTAATATTTTTAAAATAATTATATTCCATTTAAACATTGTGAGCGTTGCTTTCTAAATAACAACATCATTGCGTTCACAAATGAAAAAGTTTTTTGTGGGTGCGGGTGAAATCCGCAAATATTAAAGATATCCTTTTTCATTCCTTTTAACCTTTGCATTAAAATATTATAATATCTAATATTTTTAAAATAATTATATTCCGTTTAAATATTGTGAGCGTTGCTCTCAAACTCTCACCAACTTTTATAGGAAAAATTCGTTTTCACTACTACAAATGGTATATCACATTACTGAAATTTATCAACAATACATTTTAAATCCAGCACGCCTTGATAAAGTGCCTTACCCACAATTACACCATGAGCATTAATATTTTTCACATTTTCCAAATCCTGCATACTAGAAATACCACCAGACGCAATAATATTCATACCTGTTTTTTGTATCAACTCTTTAGTAGACTCCACATTCACACCAGACATCATACCATCTTTCGCAATATCCGTATAAATAATTGTTTTCACACCATATTCTTTCATAGTAAAACACAATTCCAATGCTGAAACATTACTTACTTCTTCCCAGCCTGCAACGGCAACATTACCATTTTTAGCATCAATACCCACCACAATACTATCTGCTCCAAATTTCTGCACTGCCTTTTGTGCCAATTCTGGTTGTTTTACTGCAACAGTACCCAATATCACACGAGCAACACCCTTTGATAATTTTCTTTCAATATCCTCCAAACTGCGAACGCCTCCACCTGTTTGCACAGGTACATCACTTAATTTTACAATATCCGCTATGATATTTTCATTTTCAGAATGACCTTGTTTTGCACCATCTAAATCCACAATATGTAAGTATGTTGCTCCTTGTGCAATCCAATTTTGTGCCGCTTTCACGGGATTTTGTTCATATATTGTAACATCATCAAAATTACCTTGTTTCAATCTCACACATTTGCCATTTTTAATATCTACTGCTGGATAAATCTGCATAGTTAAATCCTCCCAAAATTTTCTAATATTTTCAAACCAATATCACCGCTTTTTTCTGGATGAAACTGCAATGCAAATACATTTTCTTTTTGTGCTGCAACTTGTATTTGTTTACCATAATATGTTGTTGCGCTGACAATATCCGCATTTGTTTCCAAATGATAAGAATGTACAAAATAAACATAAGGTTGTTCGGGTAGTCCCTCAAATAAAGGACTTCTTTTTTGAATATACAAAGAATTCCAACCCATATGAGGAATTTTTACAGTATTGGGAAGTAATTTGATTTCTCCTTGCAATATGCCTAATCCCTTATGTTCTCCATATTCATAGCTTTTATCAAAAAACATTTGCATACCCAAACAGATACCAAGCAATGGCTTTTTACTATCAACAATATCATACAGTACTTTATCAATACCCTTTTGTGTAATGGTTTTCATAGCGTCTTGAAATGCTCCCACACCAGGTAAAACTACTTTATCCGCTTTTTGTATGACAGAAACATCATCTGTTATAACGGCATGATTGCCCAAATATTCAAATGCTTTTTGAACACTTCTTAAATTGCCCATACCATAATCTATTATTGCAATCATACATTATCCCTCCAACATTCCTTTTGTAGAAAGTACACCTTTTACTCTTTCATCATAGCTTGTAGCAATATCAAGTGCTTTACCAAATGCTTTAAACATCGCCTCTGCAATATGGTGGTCATTTTTTCCCGCAAACATTTTAATATGCATATTCAATCCTGCGTGTAGGCAAACTGCTCTAAAAAATTCCTCTATCATTTGTGTATCCATTGTACCTATTTTTTCAGTTTGGAATGTTGCATCAAATGCGAAATATGGTCTACCAGAAATATCCAAAGCACATAATACAAGTGCCTCCTCCATAGGCAATATAAAACTGCCATATCTTTTGATACCTTTTTTATCGCCTAAAGCATTTGCTATTGCCTTTCCTAATACAATGCCCACATCTTCAATGGTATGGTGACAATCTACATATAAATCTCCTTTTGCTTTTATATTCAAATCAATAAAACCATGTTTTGAAACATGAGTCAACATATGGTCAAAAAAGCCTATGCCTGTATCAATATTATTTTCTCCATTGCCGTCTAAATTGATAGTTAATGAAATATTCGTTTCAAACGTATTTCTAGTCATTTCTGCTGTTCTCATTATAACTGCTCCCTTCTTACTTTTACAGCATTAGCGTGTGCTGTCAATCCTTCTCCCTCTGCAAATGTAATAATATCATGTGATAAGTCCATAAAAGCATTTTTACTAAACGATAGTATACTTGATTTTTTAATAAAATCATCAATAGAAAGAGGAGAGAAAAATCTTGCTGTACCACTCGTAGGTAAAACATGGTTGGGACCGGCAATATAATCCCCCAAAGGTTCTGGAGTATATTCTCCCAAAAATATCGCACCAGCATTTTGTATATGAGGTAATAGAGAGAAAGGCTGTTTTGTACAAATTTCCATATGTTCTGGTGCTATGATATTACCCAACTCACACGCCTCATTCATATCTTTTACAATCACAATAAAACCATATTCGTCAAGTGATTTTTGTATGATATTTTTTCTTTCTAACTGTTCTGTTTGTAATTGTAATTGTTTTTGTACTTCTTGTGCAAGTGTTTCGCTGTCCGTGATAAGCATAGCTGATGCCATTTCATCATGTTCCGCTTGTGAAAGCATATCAGCTGCCACATACACAGCATTTGCGCTATCATCTGCAATAACAAGTATTTCACTTGGTCCAGCAACAGAATCAATATTTACTTGTCCATATACGCTTTTTTTAGCTAATGCAACATAAATATTACCAGGACCACAAATTTTATCCACTTTAGGTATACAAGTTGTACCATATGCAAATGCTGCAATCGCCTGTGCTCCTCCCACTTTATAAATTTCATTTACACCTGCCTCTTTTGCAGCAACTAATGTAGTAGGTGCCACTCTGCCGTTTTTTTGCGCTGGTGTTGCCATAACAATGCTTGATACACCTGCCACATATGCAGGTACTGCATTCATAAGTACACTAGAAGGATAAGACGCTTTTCCTCCTGGAACATATATACCCACTTTTTCCAATGGGCGTATGAGTTGCCCCATCATTTCGCCATTTGTAGAAGGTTCTAACCAACTGTTTAATTTTTGTTTTTGGTGAAATTGTTTGATTCTCTTTACTGCTTTTTGTATTACAGCAATCAATTCTGGTGATACCTGTTTATATGCATATTCAAATTCTTGTTCTGTTACTTTAATATTTTGTTCATTTATTGTAATGCCATCAAATTGCTTTGTATATTGAAATAATGCATCATTGCCATTTTTTTTGATGTTGTATAATATATCATCTACTGTTTGCTGAGCATTATTTTGTTCTGTGTGATTTCTGTTTAATATTTGTTTTAATTTTTGTTGTATGTTTTCATTGCTTTTTAATATCGTTATCATACTTTGTCTCCTTAATATTATGATTGTAAAAACCGTTCGCAATTAGGAAAACGAAGTTTTCCTTTTAAAGTTTTGTCTAACTTTGTGGGAAGTTGGTAAGAGTTTGAGAGCAACGCTCTCAAAGTTTTAAAAAAACATAACCTTATTTTTGCGTTCGCAATTTCTTTATTATTATTTTATTTCGTTTATTTGCAACACGTTGTACCACACCCTACAAACTTTCCCTCTAAAAAGTTTAGCAAAAAACTTTACATTTTACGAACGCTATTATTTCATTATTTTATTACCTCTTTCATTTTATCTACAATATCCATAATTCTTTTATGTTCCATTTTCATACTACCTCTATTTACAATCACTCTAGCAGAAAGGGCACAAAACTTTTCAAACACTTCCAATCCATTTGCTTTCAATGTAGAACCTGTCTCCACAATATCCACAATAACATCAGAAAGTCCAACAATAGGTGCTAACTCTACAGAGCCATTTAATTTTATCACTTCCACCGTTCTATGTTGTTTATCAAAATAGTCTTTTGCTATACGGGGATATTTTGTAGCAACACGTATATGATTCATTGTTTTTATCATTTCTCTGTTTTCTGGCTTTCCTGCAACGGCAATATCGCATTTTCCTAAATTCAAATCCAATATTTCATACAAATTTCTTTCTTCTTCTAATATGGTATCTTTTCCCACAATACCCACATCTGCCGCACCATATTCCACATAAGTCGGCACATCGCTTGCTTTTGCAAGAAAAAATTTTAATTTCAATTCTTCATTTACAAATATCAATTTTCTTGTTTTTTGTTTCATTTCTTCACAAGGCATATTTATTTTTTCAAATAAATCCATTGTCTGCTCCGCCAGTCTACCTTTTGCCAATGCAAATGTCAAATATTTCATTGTTTTTCCTCCTCCACATTAGGCAATATCAATTCTGATACAGCAATATCTACTGTAAAACCTCCCATTTCATCAGCTAAGCTAATTACCTTCATATTTTCACTATCTATAAAATACAATACATGGCTCATTTGTTTTGACTCTGCATAATGCATATTTTTTGATATATCCTCACCCAAAAGACTCATTTCTATATACATACCACTTTGTCTATATATTCCAGCAATTTCTATTGCTTTTTGTCTACCTTTTTCAGTAAATGCAATAAGTGTCTTTGCTTTTTTCTGTTCTATTGTTACACATTGTTTTTGAAGTGCAGAAAGTACTTCATTCAATTTTAGCACCATACCCACAGCAGGCATATCTTCACCATACTGTGACACTAAATTATCATAACGTCCACCACTTAATATACTGTATCCACTTCCATCAGCATACCCTCTAAATATAATACCTGTATAATAATTCAACTGCCCTACCATACCCAAATCAAATGATACATATTTTTCTAAACCATAATACTGCAATATGGTATACAAACATTTTAAGCGTTCTATAGCTTTTATTGCTCTGATATTTTTTGTAAGTTTTTCAGCATATTCCAATACTTCAAGTGTTCCCATCAATTTAGGCAAATCTATAAAAAGCTGTCTAATATTCTGTTCCATATCATATTGCTTTACAATTTTTTCTACAGAAACATAATCTCTATATCCCACATATATTTGTAATTCTTTGCAAATATCGTATGCTAATGCTGTTTCTTCCAATATTCCATTAAAAAACTCCACATTTCCTACAATAATTTGAAAATGACAAAGCCCTGCTTTTAAAAGACTTTGTATTGCTACCGCAATCACTTCTGCATCAGCGTCCGCTTGGTCTACCCCCAAAAGTTCTATACCAGCCTGATAAAATTCTCTTTGTTTTCCCTGATATTCTTCATTATAACGAAATACATTTCCAAAATAACTAAATCGCATGGGCAAATATTTTTTTTCAAAACAGGTTGCTGCAATACGAGCAATAGGTGGTGTCATATCTGTACGCAATGCAAGTATAGAGCCATCTCTGTCAAAAAAACGATACATTTCTTTTTGTTTTGTGCCTCCTAATTTTTCATCTGAAAATACTTCCATGTATTCAAAAGTAGGTGTTTCCACTTGTTCATAGCCAAAACTTCTAAAAACCTCACCTATTTCATGTGACACATATCTTTTGATATTACATTCTTTAAAAAGAATATCTCTTACACCAACTGGCGTATAGAGTTTATTATCTCTCATAATATATTACTTCCTTTCGCTTTATCACTCTACTTAAATAAAGTATATCGACTATTATAATACTGTTTTGTTTATTTGTCAAATAGATACTGTATAAAAACAGAAAACCCTGACAATCGTCAGGGTATTTGTATTTATAATGTTGTTTTTTCATTTACTATTTTTTCTAATGCCTCACGAAATGTATTGATATCTTTAAATTGACGATATACAGAGGCAAAACGAACATAAGAAACTTCATCTAAATTTTTCAGTTCTTCTATTACCATATCTCCTATTTTTTGGCTTTCAATTTCTTTTCTTTCAGAATTGGTGATTGCATTTTCAATGTTCTCCACTAACAACTCCATTTGATGTAAAGAAACTGGTCTTTTATAACACGATTTCATAATACCGTTTAACAATTTTGTTTTATCAAATTGTTCTCTTGTGTTATCTTTTTTAATAACAGTAAGGGGAATGGTATCAATTCTCTCATAAGTTGTAAAACGCTTTCCACATTTTTCGCAAAGACGTCTGCGACGAATTACAGAATTATCTTCTTGACTTCTTGAATCAATTACTTTTGTATCTTCATAACTACAAAATGGACATTTCACAAAAAACACCCTCCCTTCAAACATTGTTATTTACATGATTATACAGTTTATAGTATATACAAAAATTGCTTGTCAGTCAACAATTTCTTTTTATCAATCATAATAAAATATCATTTTTATTTTACTAAATATACTATTCGCTAACATACTGGAGTAACCATTTTTTTTATTTATCATAATATAATAGTAATTACTATTATATTATGATAAATCATTTTTGTTGTGTGAACCATAATTCATAAAAGGGGGAAATATTTATGTATTATTTTGGAAAAGATTTTTTGAAAGAAACAGATATTGAATATTTGTTAGAGGACTTTTTAAAACAAAAAAAAATGAAAAATAATAAAGAATGTCATACTGCGCAAAAGGAGCAACAAATAGAAAGTATTGCTCCATAAAGAAATGATATAAAATATTACCTGTAATAGTAAAAATAAAGTTTTACTATAAATTCTTGTTTAACTGCGTTCGCATAATTTAAAAAGTTTTTGCTCCACTTTTAGAAGAAAGCAGTGCAAAGTTTGAAAGCAACGCTCTCAAGGTTTTAAAAATAATATTGTTTTTATTTGCGTATTTCACCCACACTCAAAAACTTTATCATATGCGAACGCTATTTCTTCACTATATTATTTTACTATACTTATTTATTGATGTTATTATGCTACTACATAAATTTTCACATCTGGCTGTTGTTTCCACAAATCTTTTAATGCTACAAACATATCATTTTGAAACATTTCACTTTCTAAATATGCCTTTGCATTTTCCACACTATCAAAACCATGCAATACCTGCACATCTTCATCACGCACAAGCAAATCTTTTGTAATAGCACCCTTTATTGCTTTTAAAAATGGTTCTTTATACTCTATATAGACATTTGCAGCAGCACGATTTTTTTCATTAATTCACATTGTAATTTGTAAATAAGCAGATACTTTCATATTTTATTTCTCCTTAATCATCATATGTTCCCTAACATGGGAAATAATTTGTATATTGTTTATGTTGTTATGATATCATAATTACTTTTTTTAAAAAAGTCACTATTTAGAAAGCAACATACTCATGGTTTTAAATGTGTGTTTAGCCACTCCCACACCACAAATTTTATTTGACAGAAAGTTTTTTTAATTGTAAAATGATATGAGGTGTATGCACTCTTAGCTCAGGGGATAGAGCGTTCGGCTCCGGACCGAAAGGTCGCAGGTTCGATTCCTGTAGAGTGCGTAGCTGTGTACTGAATCAATTTGGTACACTTTTTTTATTTCATTTATTAAGGAGGAATCCATATGCCAAATGGTATTTTTAAAGAATTATCAAATATAAATTGTGTAGAAGCAATTACATTAGGAGGTTCTCGAGCAAATAAAGTATATGATGAAAATTCCGATTATGATATTTATGTATACTATAATGCCCCTATTGATATAGAAATTAGAAAAAAAATATTGTATCAATATTGCAATGTGGTAGAAATTGGTAATCATTTTTGGGAATATGAAGATAATTGCATATTAAACAATGGTATTGCTATTGATATTATATATCGTAATTTATATGATTTTTGTAAAGATATTGAAAATGTTGTCATACATTACCAGACTGCAAATGCATATACCACTTGTATGTGGCACAATCTCATACATAGCAATATTATATATGATAAAAATGGATTACTAAAAAAAGCAGTTAAAAAATTCAATATACCCTATCCTCAACAATTAAAAAAGGCAATTATACAAAGACAATTAAAATTGATGGACACAGCACTACCAGCATATAAAACACAAATTGAAAAAGCCATAAAAAGGAATGATATAGTAAGCATAAATCATAGAGTAACAGAATTTTTAGCGTCTTATTTTGATTTTATATTTGCAGTAAATGAAAAAACACATACAGGAGAAAAGCGTTTAATAGAATTATGTAAAAAAAATTGTACTATACTACCTCAAAATTTTGAACAAAACTTAAATTTGTTATTTTCTCATATGTATGATACAGAAAAACAATTTCAAGTGATTGACGATATCAACCGTATTATAGTATATGCTAAACAAATTGTAACAATATCATAATAAAAAAGCTGTCAATGTTTTTACACTGACAGCTTGACGTGAGTCACTCGGGGCTCGAACCCGAGACACCTGGATTAAAAGTCCAGTGCTCTACCTACTGAGCTAGTGACCCACAACGAATATTATTATATGATATAATATAAAAAATGTCAACACATTCTATCAAAAAAAATTATTTTTTTTAAAATTTATATTCTTGATTGACATTATTGCCATATTATTGGAAAGTAAATAAAAAACTACCCTTCATAGCTTTATGAAATTTAGGGTAGTTTCATATTTCATATAAGTATATCACTTTGTAAAGCACCCATTTTATTCTTTATTGTAAAAATTCTTCTGTACAACCTTCAATCAATATAATATCATCTCCAATTTTTTTAATACAATTCCAAGGAACATAATATTCCTTGCTACCGCTATTAAATAAATTCCACATTTTACCATTCTCGCATGGTATAATCAATGCAATAATATTCCCTGTACAGTTATCAAATTCTAAATCTGTGGTATACCCCAAACGACAGCCATCACATACATTGATTACTTCTTTTTGTTTTAATTCACAAAAACGCTCCATGTATTTCCTCCTTAAATAAAAAATTATGATTCATACGAGTGAAAAAATTTATCACTTCACAATATCAAAAAATTTTTTTTATATTACAGTATATGTTTATATCTCGCCTTTTCTACATATTTTATACCATATTTTCACAAATCGCTCTATTGACGAATTTATCATTCTATACTACAATATATACACATTTTAAATGAATCAATTGCTATATATTGTGGTTTTTCGACAAAATATAGCACTTTTTTTACGTGATAACCATAGAAAGGCAGGGATATTTTAATGATTACAACAATACAAAAACGAGATGGAAGATTAGCAAATTTTGATATTGATAAAATTGCAAATGCTATACAAAAAGCATTTTGCTCTACAGTAGGGAGAAAAGAATACAGCACCTGTTTACAGTTAGCCAAAACAGTTGCACAACATTTACAGAAAAACAATTTGTTTTCTCCTTCCGTGGAACAAATACAAGATATGGTGGAAAAAGTGTTGATTGAAAACGGACATATTGGTACAGCAAAGGCATACATACTTTATAGAGCAGAGCGAACACGTATTCGTAATATGAACAGTCGTTTAATGAAAACATTTGAAGATATTACATATAAAGATGTCAGTGACAGTGATATCAAAAGAGAAAACGCAAATATAGACGGCAATACTGCTATGGGTTCTATGTTAAAATATGGTTCTGAAGGTGCAAAACATTTTTATGAAGAATATGTATTAAATCCAGTTCATTCTGAGGCACATCAAAATGGTGACATACATATACATGATTTAGATTTTTATACATTAACAACAACGTGTTGTCAAATTGATTTATTAAAACTATTTCATAATGGATTTTCAACAGGACATGGCGTAGTAAGAGAGCCAAATGACATTGCAAGTTATGCAGCACTTGCCTGCATCGCCATACAGTCCAATCAAAATGACCAGCATGGTGGACAAGCCATAGTAAATTTAGATTATGGTTTAGCACCAGGTGTCAAAAAAACATATTTAAAAAGATACCATTCAAATATGGTTTCTTCTATAGAATTGATTGTCAATGCAGAAATGGCAGAAAAAACAAAACAAGCATTAAAAGAACTGTCACAAAAAGGTATCTATGCCACAATAGATGAAAATGAATGTTACACAAAACAAGAAACGAAAGCACTCACTGCAATAGGACTTTCAGCAGAATCCATACAAAAAGCACAATGTTTTTCAAAAAAGAAATCATTAGAAGAAACAGATAAGGCAACTTATCAAGCTATGGAGTCACTGATACACAATTTAAATACTATGCATTCCAGAGCAGGAGCGCAGACACCTTTTTCATCTGTAAACTATGGTATGGATACATCAACAGAAGGTAGAATGGTAGTCAAAAATCTTTTACTCGTAACAGAAGTAGGACTTGGAAATGGTGAAACGCCTATATTCCCTATACAAATATTTAGAGTAAAAGAAGGTATTAATTTTAATCCAGGAGAGCCAAATTATGATTTGTTCCGTTTAAGCTGTCGTGTGAGTGCAAAAAGGCTTTTTCCAAATTTCTCATTTCAAGATGCGCCTTTTAATATGCAATATTATAAAGGTACTCCAGAAACAGAAATCGCTTATATGGGTTGTCGTACAAGAGTAATGGCTAATGTTTATGATGAAAATAAACAAGTTTCTCCAGGAAGGGGTAATTTAAGTTTTACAACAATCAATTTACCTCGTATTGCGATATTATCCAATGGTAATATTGATTGGTTTTATAAAGAATTAGATAGAAAAATAGATATTGTAATAGAACAGCTTTTAGAGCGTTTTGAAATACAAGCAAAGAAAAAAGTATGTAATTTCCCATTTCTTATGGGAGAAGGCGTTTGGATAGACAGCGAAAAGCTAAATAGTAATGATGAAATTAGAGAAGTATTAAAACATGGTACGCTTTCCGTTGGTTTTATAGGACTTGCAGAATGTTTAAAAGCGCTTATTGGTATGCATCATGGCGAAAGCGAAGTGGCGCAAAATTTAGGATTAGATATTATTAGCCATATGCGTCATCGTATGGATGAATTTTCACAAAAAATGAAATTAAATTTTACATTGCTTGCTACACCTGCGGAAGGACTTTCAGGCAGATTTTTAAAATTAGACCAAAAGCGTTTTGGTATATTGGAAGGCATTACAGATAGAGAATATTATACCAATAGTTTTCATGTACCTGTATATTACCCTATCAGTGCATTTAAAAAAATAAAAATAGAAGCACCTTATCATGCGCTTACCAATGCAGGACATATTACTTATATTGAATTAGACGGCGATCCTACACAAAATATAGATGCTTTTGAAAAAGTAATACGCTATATGAAATCTCAAAATATAGGATATGGCTCTATTAACCACCCTGTGGATAGAGATCCTGTATGTGGTTATAACGGTATTATAGGTGATGTATGCCCAAAATGTGGCAGAACAGAAAAAGATGGTATTCCCTTCCAGAGAATACGTCGTATTACAGGCTATCTGGTAGGTACGCTTGACCGTTTTAATAATGCCAAAAGAGCAGAAGAAAAAGATAGAGTAAAACATAGTATATCACAAAATACAGCAAATGGAGAAAAACAAAAATGAATATTTTATTAAGTGGTGTGGTAAATGATTCCATAGTAGACGGAAAGGGCATACGATTTACTATATTTACACAAGGCTGTCCTCATCATTGTCCAAAATGCCATAACCCCCAAACGCATGATACAAATGGGGGTTATTATGAAAATACAGAAAATATCATCGCTATGATAGCAGAAAATCCCTTATTAGATGGTATTACATTTTCAGGTGGAGAACCCTTTGAACAGCCTTTACCTTGTGCTATCATTGCACAAGAGGCTAAAAATATGGGTTTAAATGTGTGGGCATATACTGGTTATACATGGGAGGAATTACTTTGTAAAAATGATAGTAATATACAAAAACTGCTTGGTTGCGTTGATGTACTTGTTGATGGAAAGTTTGTATATGAATTGCGTTCATTGGATATTCATTTTAGAGGTAGCTCGAATCAAAGAATCATTGATGTGCAAAAAAGTATTTCTCAAAATTGTGTTGTGCTTTTTGAATAAAATATTTCATGCGTAAAATAAAATTTTTGTGAAATAGCGTTCGCAATTAGGAAAACGAATTTTTCATTTTAAAGTTTTGTCCAACTTTTTCAAAAGTTGGTGGAGTTTGAGGCAAAGCCTCAATGTCTTAAATGCTTACAAGCGTGTTTTTGAGGGGGGTGTAGGGGGAACTTTTCACAAGTGAAAAAAGTTCCCCCTATTTTAAAAATACTTGTTTAAGCACTCCTCCAGTTTGTAGGTGTGGACAACGTCCACAAATAAAATAAAATAAATTAAATATAATTAATAACAATAATTATGTTTTATTAAAACCTTGAGAGCGTTGCTCTCAAACTCTCACCCGCTTTTTGAAAAAAGCGAGGCAAAAACTTTATCCTTTGTGAACGCTATTTCTTTATTATTTCCTCATTACTTTACTCTTTCATTTCCACACCATAATATTCTGCCAATTTCTGAAAAGCAGGCAAAGCATTTTGTATTGTTTCTCTTGACACACAATATGCAATACGGACATATCCCGAACAACCAAAACTTGTTGCTGGAGTCAACAAAAGTCTATACTCTTTTGCTTTTTTGCAAAACTCCATATCATCAGATATAAAAGTCTTTGCAAAAATATAAAATGCGCCTTGTGGTTTAATACATTCATAGCCATACTTTTGTAATGCATGATAAAGCAATTCTCTATTCGCATCATAATAAGCAACATCTACCAATTCATCACAACACTCTGCTACTACCTTTTGCTGTAAAGCAGGTGCATTTACAAACCCTAACACACGTGTTGCCACTTCTGTACCCTGTCTAATATCATCATAATCGTCCATTTCACTTGGCAAAACCAAATATCCTATTCTATCACCTGGTAAGGAAAGCGATTTTGAAAAAGAATATGCCACCACTGTATTTTTATAATAATGCGTCACATAAGGCACTTCTGCGCCATCATATACCAATTCTCTATAAGGCTCATCAGACACTAAATAAATATTTGTGCCATATTCCTTTTGTTTTTCTTCCAATATACAGCCAATTTCTGCTATAATGCTTTCGTCATATACCACACCAGTAGGATTATTAGGGGTATTTATCAATACCACTTTTGTTTTTTCTGTAATATATTTCTCAAATGTGTTTAAATCAGGTAAAAATGTTTCTGTATTAGGAGGTACAGCTTTTAGCACAGCACCTACATTCATAGCATAGGCATCATATTCGCTAAAATATGGTGCAAATGTAAGCACTTCGTCCCCTTCATTCAAAAGCACTTTAAATATAACATTTAACCCTCCTGCTGCGCCTACTGTCATAACAATATTTTGCTCATCAAAATGGGTATCAAATCGTCTGTTTATACTGTCTGCAATTTTCTTTCTAACATCTGCATATCCTGCACTACTGTTTATATATCCATGAATTAGTAAAGAATCCTCTTCCTGCAATATTTTTATTGCTGTTTGATTAATGCTTTCTGGTGCCTTCACATTCGGATTACCTAAGCCAAAGTCATATACATTTTCTGCTCCATATTGTTGTTTTAAATTTCTGCCATCTGCGAATAAACTGCTTATTACTTCACTTTTTTGTATCAATTTTTTCATATGTTGTGAAATCATTTTATTGCTCCTTATCAATACATTATTTTCATTAACAAATAAATTGCTTTATAAATGGCGTGCCAATAGATAGACACGCCAATAGAATATATTAAGATTTTTCTTTTTTTATTTTAGAGTCTTGTTCTTCATTTTGTTCTTTTTCAGCGCTTCTTTTGTTGTTACTTGATTTTGTATTTTTATTAGGTTTTTTATCTTCTTCATCGTCTGTGTCTTTTTTATCATCTGATGTTTTATCTTCCTCATCATCTATATCTTTTTTATCATCTGATGTTTTATCTTCCTCATCATCTGTATCTTTTTTATCATCTGATGTTTTATCTTCTTCATCGTTTGTGTCTTTTTCATCATCTGATGCTTTTTGTTGTTCATTGTTTGTATCATCATTTTCATTATCATTTGATGTTTCATTTTCTCCATCATTTGATTGTTGTTCTGCTAAAGCATCTTCCACCATTTTTTTCTCTGGTACTCCAATTTCAACATATGTATCTTTTTCAGGATTATAACGGAATACATCACTTTGATTTGTTGCAATAAAATATTTACCAGCGAATACATTTGTACCTGCTTTACCAATGTCATATAGACTGATACCATAACAAGTATTATTGTTAATAGAGGACTGTCCATTATCATATATTGCTTTATATTCTTCTACTGGTTTATCCAGTCCCAAATCTTCAGAAGAAAATCCAGATAAAAATGTTAGTGCGCCATCTCTTGATATATCAGCACCATCTGATTTTTGTTTTGGTGGAGGTAATTTTTCAGATGTTTTGCTTACCATTACTTTATAATCTGTATTGGTATAGTCAATATCCAATTTTAATATTTTACCCTCCTCTTGTGATGCTGTTGCAACAGAAACATATCCAGCAGGTGCATCTAAATTATAATCAAACATATATACAAATTCTTTTTCATCTATTAAATAATTCACATAATCTTTTACCTCTTTTGCACCATTATTCAAATTTGTATAGTCGTATATAATTTTTTTGCTTTCTCCATTTGTTTCCTCTGTAATTTCAGGTAAATCTCTTTGTTCACTTTCTCCCAAAAATTTAGGAATAGATGTTACAAAATCATCATCTAATACATATGCCTCAATATAAGGGTCTTTACTTTCTTCTTTTTCTCCGCCTCTAAAATGCAAAAAGCCTACTACGCCGCCACTAACAAATACTAATGCAAGTGCAGCTATAAATAATTTTTTCTTGCTTTTTCCACCTTCTTGTTTATCTTTTTTATCTTTTTTTCCTTTTCCTTTTTCTTTTTTTGTTTTTGCACTTGTTTTTTCTGTTACATCTTCTTTTTCCAAATCCGATTTAGTATCTGATTTAGGAGATGCTTTTGCTTTTGTAATATCATTTTTTAATGCTTTTATTTTTTCAGTTGCTTCTTTTTTAGCTTTTTTCTTTAGTGCTTTTGCTTCTTTTTTTGCCTCTTTTTTTGCAGATGCAACTTCTTTTTTTGCTTCTTTTTTTGCTGCAGATGCCTCTTTTTTTGCAGCCACTTTTTCAGCTTTTTTTTTCTGTTTTTGTAGTTTCTTGTCAATTTTCAGTTTGGCAAGTTCCGCCTTTTCTTCAACGGTCTTTTTCATGATATGTTCTCAACCTTTCCAAAATTGTGATAATATTTGTAGGCTATGCTAAATTAAAACTTTATAATTTGCTTTATTATACCATAAATGATATGCTTTCTACAACACCTAAAATACCTACATTTTAGCAGAAGTTTAATATACTAATATTATAAAAATTACGTCAAATTATAGTATTTAGCAACAATTAAGTAACATTATAGTTTTTATTGTTATAAATGTTTATAAATCATATTTGAAATAATATTCAAAAAAATAAGAGATTTTTTACCTCTTTCAGTTTGTCAAAAAACCTATCTTTGTTGTAAAAAGTAGGATTTTGGGGAGTGAAACTCCCCATTTCAATCCGTAAGGGGAACTTTGCTCACCTGATAAAAATAGTACCAAAAAAAGATATTTTTCGCTTTTTATTTATCATATAACCCTATTCTGTCGTTTGCTATAAACATCCTCAACATCACATCTATTAAAATCAATTCACCTTTTTCATTCCCCTTCAATGCACCTTTGTCAATCAATTTACAGTAGGTTTTTCCCATTCTGGCATATTTTCGTCCATGTAATTATATATCATACCTACATCGCCTTCCTTTTCTTCACTCAGCCTTTTTTTAAAATCCAGCCACTACACTTGTTTTTTTACAAAAGGTTCTGGACATAATTTTCTCGTAACATATTTACAATAGCCATGGTTGAATTTTGTGGATTTTATTTTTTTCGGTTTGTCTGCACATCTAAATATAATTTTGTTTTCTCCATCAGTATATTTCATTTCTAAAGGTTTTTTTTGTTTACCCAGTAATCACTTATACCTAGCGCACTTATTGCCCATTGTAGTTGTTCAAATACACTCCCTTGTAATGTCTGCCCTACTTTTCGTAATACTACCGCATTTGCATTGACGTCTTTCATCAATCCTAGTATTAACTCTATAGATATAAATGATGATTTTGTACTGCCTTAAATGAATCATGTTATATACCATCGTTTCAACTGTATATTTTTTGTGAAATTCCGTTCGCAAAATTTAAAGTTCTTTGTCCAACTTTTTTGAAAGAAAGTTGGTAGGGCGTGGGGTGCTGAATATCCAGTGAACATTCAGCACCGACCAGAGCGAAGCATAGACCAATGCCCCACAAATAAAAAATATTCTTTTCAATCCTCTTAAACCTTTTCACTAAAATTTTACATACAATATATAACATTTTTAATATAATATTGTTCCGTTAAGACCTTAAGGGCGTTGCTCTCAAACTCCACTGTTACACCTTCGCAAACAATGGGCATCTGCACTCGTCCATTGTGTTCAATAAGCAATTCATAAATATTATCAGTTAAATTTCTTGCTCCCCTTAATTCTTCAAATGCTTTTGCTATGGGCTTGTTGTCTGCACTGTAAACGGTTTTGATAGATGTAATCTCTTTGTTTTTGTCTTGTTTATCTTCTTCGCTTTCCGTGCCTCCAGCACTTCCCCCAGCACCAGCATAGTCAAACGCTTTATATACTAAACTTGAGCAATCAAAACTGTTTTCCCTCCAACGGTTTGGTTGGCTGTATGTTTTGCCAATTTGCCTATCACATATTCAAGCACTTTATCAATCACACTCATACCTATCCACCCCCTTATTTTGAGCATAAAAAAACACTTGTTAAACAAGTGCTTTCAATACAAATCACTATCATGATACATATTTACTATTTATTTTCATCATTATATTGTTCTTTCTGTCTTAAAGCTTCTATTTCTTTTAATTTTAAAGCATATTTTCTTTGAGGAAATATATGTAGAGGTGGGTTTTTATCTTTTAAGCATCTTTCATATACTGCATTAGAAAGTATGGCATAACTTTTCATATATTCTACAAGCATTCTTTTATCTTCTTCTGGCTCATCTGATTGTAAAAATTCAGCTATTTCTTTTTGTAGTTCTGATATTTCTTCATCAGTTAATTCATCCATATCCAGCCAACGTTTAAATAAAGCCTCTCCTTTAGACATTATATTATACCTTCTTTCAATTTTCTTATAAATAAAAAAATTTATTTGCTTTCAGCATTATTTTGCTTTTTTCATTTTAAAAACTCTGGTATTTCAATTTCAAAAGTATATCTTTTTTTGGGAAATACAGGCGGTGATGGCTTTCTATCTTCTAAATATCCTTCTTTTATAGCATTACAAAACATACTAAAACACTCCATATATTCGCCAAGTTTTTCTTTATCTTCTTCTGGTTCATCTGATTGAAAAAATTCTTCTATTTCTTTTTCTAATTCCAATACTTCTTCGTTCGTTAATGATTGTGTATAGCGAATACAATTAAATAAATCTTCTGCTTTTGACATTATTTCATACCCCCTCTCTAAATTTTGGTTCTGTTACGTTAAAATGATATAGACAACAGCTCCTTGTTAGAAGTACAA
>CAJUNT010000021.1 GCA_910587735.1 uncultured Clostridia bacterium | reverse complement strand
GTTCTTCTTCACTCACTGTATAAGAATAACTACTTGCTATATATGATGTAATTTTTAATGTACATTCGTAAGCAGATTGATATTTTGTTTTGACAAGTGCTAATAAATCTTCATCTTGTTGTCCTTCGTAATTATTTTTTTGAAATAATCTTAATGCAAAAAATTTTAAATGTGTTACAAATCTATGATAATATACAGACTCCTCATCAAATTTCATTTGAAAATGATATTTTACAATATTCACAATTTGATGAATGAGTTTTGTCACCTCTCCTATTTTTTGTATACCATTATAGTTATCGTCCATTTGTGCATTCACAATATGTAGTGCAATAAATCCTGCTTCATCTTCAGGCAAACGCACATCAAATGCTTCTTCTATTATATCTAATGCTTTTAAACCAATTTGAAATTCTTCTCTATAAAATTTTTTAATATCCCATAGCATAATATTTTTGACGCAAATACCTTCTCTTTGCCTGATAATTGCCATATGCATATGGTCTAATAATGTGATATATATAAAATCGTTTAGATTTCTTTCTGCTTTTGTTCTAGCATATTCAATTATTTTTTCGCTTACCTCTACATATTCCATAGGAATATCTTTTAATAGTTGTTGTAATTTTGTGTTAGTGTCTTTATTTTCTAATGCAAAAACTTTATCAATATTATTTTCGTCTATGCTGTCACCTACCTTTTTTTTGAAAGCAATGCCACAACCCATTACAATTTTTTCTGTTTTTCCTTGGTATATTACAACTACATTATTATTGAGTATTTTTCCAATTTTCATGTAATCCTCCCTTAAAAAAAGACCTATTTACACAAAAACAGAAAGACAAATAAAAATTTATCTTGATTTTTGTATAAATAGGTCTAGCTTGTACTGAAACAATCACTATCCATTTTTCATTATTGTATGTGATGTTACTCTATTTGTCAATACTTCATATTATAAATTTTAAAACAATATTATTGTGCACTTTTTACATAAAAATAGTATAGTAATGTATTTGTCAATTTATTATGAATGATAAAAATCAATACCTTTCTCCTTCTAGGAAGTGGCTAAACAAGCATTTTTAAAATAGGGCAACTCTATCCCTTCAAAAACACGCTTGTAACATGGAAAACATTGGAGCGTTGCTCCAAACCTCACTCGCTTTTAAAAAAGCGAGACAAAACTTTACTGGAAAACTTCGTTTTACTGATGACAAACAGAAATAAAAATTACTTTTAAAATTACTCTTTTTGGATATTTTTCTTCTATTGTGATTCCATTATATCAAAATGATAATCAATACCCTCAGCATATGCTGAGGGTATTGATTTTAACATGATTATTTCATCCATTTTCCATCAATGATATCTTTTGCATATCTTGTTAATGGGAAAATATCATTTTTTTCTATGTATTTGATATCAAATTTTCTATTTAAAGCTGCAAAATGTTTCAAACCAAATGCAATACGGTTTAAATAGGAATATACACCTATTGCACCCGCAGAAAAATCATTTGCTTTATTGCCCTGACACTCCCATACCTAAAGGCATGGGGTTCTTAATTACATAAACTTCTAAATATACTCGAAAGCATATAAAACTAATCTATTTCATTAAGACTTTCACTATCAAAGATACCTTTGTATCCATTAGCGATAGTATGAGGCTCGTATCAAAACCTTTTATTTTTATGGTTTCATTATACCATTTCTTGTTCATAAAAGCAACATTAACATATATCAATAAAAAAATGCTTTCATACCACCCCTAAAGGAGTGGGCTTTTCGCATTTAGCTTGTAAAATATTTTTGATATGTTTTCTATTGTTTTCTAATAAAATATATACAAAACAAATAGAAAAAACCATAATTTTACTTATCATTATATCATAAATTTTTCATTTATAGTATATCGTATTCTGCTTTTTATACAAATATATACAAATATTTTATCATTCTATATCATAATTTTGTGAATTGACATCATATGCTTTTATGACATAACAAGCTCTACCATTTTCTTTTGCTTTATATAATACTTCATCTGTTTCTGTTAATAAATGTTTGACATTTTGAGGGAAAACAAATTGATATGCACCTATACTACAACTTATTTTTCTTTCAGATAATATGCCAGAAATCACATCAAGAAATTGTTGCAGACGTTGTTTTAATTCTTGTTCTGATATAGATTTTTCAATCATCACAGCAAATTCATCGCCTCCAATTCTTCCCGCCTTTCCGTCATCTCCTATCATATTTTGTAAATTTGTAGCAATCTCTTTTAAAACTTTATCTCCCACAGCATGACCAAATGTATCATTGATTACTTTGAAATAATCTACATCTATAAATAAAAACCAGCCTGTTTGTTTTGACTCTGTACTGTTTACTTTCTGCGCTTTCTCACAATGATACAAAAACATTCTTCTGCCCATTATACCAGTCAACTCATCTATTTCCCCCTTATATTCTTTGTATGACATATATTTATAAATAGAAATTAAAAAAATCATTGAAATAATATTCAAAGCAAGCAAAGATATTAAAAACTGTATCTGCAAAAGCAATAAATCCATAGAAATTTCATTGGATACTGTTACACCATGCCATTTTAACATATAGTATTGTCTTTCAGAAAAATAAATTGCAGCAAAAATAGCCATACATAACATAAAAAATTCAAATGCAACAAAAAATACATTCATTTTTCGTGAAGAATATGGATTGTTGCTAGATTGATTAATATATGATTTAATGTTTTGTATGGTATCACTTTGATAAATTGCCCACAATGATTCAACAGTTATCACACAAATCAATGCAAAAATTGTGTTGTTTAAATTCCAACGAAATGTTGAATAATAGTGATAACCAAGCTGTGGAAATAATATTCCCATTGTTGTATAAACAATCAATGAATGTATTTTGGGTGCGATTGCAGAAAGTACCCCTATCCATATACGATAGTGTTTTCTTTTTTCTGCGAACAAAAATGCCATTCCAATAAAAAAGCCAAACAATGCCCTTGTTCCAATACTTAAAAAAATACTGCTGACAGGAGCACCACTCAAAAATGGAGAAAATACTGCATCTGAAGGCATAACATAATAAGCAGATGCTTTATACATACTCGCTATACCAAATATACAACCTATAATTAGAGATTGTATTGGTCCAAAAAGACAACCTGCAACAAGTATAGGAAGATATGCTATTGTAACAGAAATAGGTGAAATATGAATATAACCCAAAGATGTAAATGACATTAACAGTTCAATCGCAATTAATATGCCAAAAGAATACCGCTCAAAATAATGATTATTCTTCATTTTTTTTGTTACTTTCATTAAAATGCCCCTCTCATTATCAAAATCAATATTTTATATATGCTATATATTGTTGCTGTGAAACTGACAATACTTTGTTAATTATAGTATTCTTTTCTATATAATCAAACGAAAATTATATAATAAATTCTATTCATATATATACTTTTTTACTAAATATAATTGCATAATTTTACACCATTTTAAGTAAAATGTCAATATTTTAACAAATGAATTGTATACTGTTTTCAAAGACTTCTTATTGATTTCACGATTTGAATGGATTTATTATAAAAATACCATTTTATATCATAATCATTCTATGCAAAATAATAGGGACATCTCAAAAACAGATGTCCCTTTCTTTTATTATAAAAATATATATTTACATACAAACAATATCGCTAGTATATACATTAATGGTGTAATTTTATTTGCTTTTTTACAGCATAAATTGATGACTACATAAGAAATGACACCTATTGAAATTCCCTCTGATATACTATAAGCAAGAGGCATAACAAGCATACATAAATATGCTGAAATGGCTTCTGATGCATCATTAAACTGCTTGGAATAGCATTGAATATTGCCTCTCTGACATTAGTAAGCGATAAAACAATAAATATGATTCCCTCTATAAATACCGCAAGCAGTGCTACACGCCAATCGTATCCCATTGCACCACATACTGTATATGCAAAATAAGCATTTAATCCCATACCTGGGGCAAGTGCAAAAGGATAATTTGCCATAAATGCCATCGCTGCTGTACCTATAAATGAAGCAATACAAGTTGCCATCAGTACTGCTGTGGTATCCATTCCAGCAGCAGAAAGCATACTCGGATTTACTGCTAATATATATGCCATTGTCATAAATGTTGTAATACCAGCAAGTATCTCTGTTTTCATAGTTGTGTTGTTTTCATTAAGTTTAAACAGCTTTTCAATCATTTTTTTCTCTCCATTTTTTAATTTATAACAATATCATTGTTGACAATGTGTATTATAACATATATTGTAAATCACTTCTATATATCATTATTTTTTTGTAAACAGAAAAACAGCACCTACATATAAAGATGCTGTTTTTTGTAGAGAGTATCTATTGTTTTTCAATATGATTTTATTATAAAGCAACATTAATATTAAGTGCTTTTGCTAAATCATTGATACTGAAATAATTAATGTTGTTAACATTATAAGATACTAATGCTATATTTTGTCCGTCAACATTGATTGTAATTGCTGTACTTGTCACTTCTTTTTGTGACATAGTATTATTGTTAGTATAATCTGTATTTGCTAAAGCATATGGTTTTTGTGTTGTTACTGTTACAGTTTTTGTTGCTTTATCATATTGAATATCAAATTGTTTTTCTGTATCGTTTAATAAACTTGCTATATCCCTTAATGAAAAATAATTTGTGTTGTCAATAGAATATGCTCTCATATCAGCAGTTTTGTCAGCAATAGAGATAGCAACAGTATTTGGTGTTGCTGTTGCTTTATTTCCAACAGGTGTCTGAGGTGCTGTTGTTTCTGGTATAGTTTCTTCTGGTACTGTTGTTTCTGGTGCTGGCGCTTCTGGTGCTGTTGTTTCTGGTGTAGTTTCTTCTGGTGCTGTTGTCTCTGGTGTAGTTTCTTCTGGTGCTTCTGTTTCAGTAGCAGAGGAATCTCCTTGAATTCTAATAATATATTCTGGTGTTACTTGATTTTCATCTTCATCATTCCAATCTGAAACAGTGAATACATATAAAAAATTTGTGCCAAGTGCATTTTCTTCTATATAGTCCCCATTATAGTTCCCAAAATAAGTATTATTATCAAAATTACTTTTGCTAAAATCAATTTCTACTTCTGTATCTGCTGATAATGAAGTTTGGACAATTTCTCCCGCGTCTGATATATGTGTAATGGTATTGCCGTCTAATTTACAAATTACACTATTTAATACAGGATTCGTATTTTCTTCATCAGCAGTAAGAGAAAACCTTACTTTTGTTCCTTCTTTTATGCAATTTACTTTTCCTGTGGTAGTTGCATCGTCCATACCCCAGCCTTCATGCCATTTGTATGTTTCTTCTTCATAAGAAACAAAACCATCTTCATCAATTTCAAGCAATATGTTTTCTTCTTTAATCGCTGCACTAGCATTTACAGCAAATACTGTTGTCATAAGCATTGTCGCACATACAATATGCAAATGTTTTAAAAATTTTTTCATTATTTTTCCCCCTCATTTGTTTATAACAATACAATATGATTAAGACACTCTCTACATACATATCGTACATATTTTACCATATAAAAATAATAATCACAACAAAAAAGCATATAAAATCGAATTTTGTATAAATTGTATATATTTTGCTATAAAATTTTGATAGTATCACCATATAAATATAATTTCTACTAATATAAAATATAAGTATTATTTTTTGTATTATTTATGAAAATAGTGATAGTACGATGTCTATATTACTAAAAATACTATTGAATAAAATAATACTATTCACACTAGGTGGTGATAATTTGAAACAAATCAGTTCTGCATATCATGATATGTTAAGTGAATTCATATCCAAATTTTTCATACAATAATCCCCCCATAATGATACTATGAGGGGATTTTATAATTATTACTGTAAACGATAACAGGTAAATGTACCTTTTCCAATGATATTATCGTCATCTGATTTGATTTCTACATCAAAAAGTAAAACATTTTTGCCATTTTTGATGCATTTTGAATATGCTTTTAATTGTTTTGTGTTTTTTGCAGAATATAAATAATGATATTCTCCAGATGTTGTTACAGCCTGACTGCATAATGATGCCGCCGCAGAACCTGTAGCAACATCAGCCAGTGTATAAATGCAACCTCCATGAACAATATTCATAGCATTCATGTGTTCAGGTTTTACTGTTAATACTGCTTCTGCATAACCTTTTTCTATTTTTGTTGTTACAATGCCAATATAGCGTGCAAAATGATTTTGTTCATTGCGTTGTTTTGCCAGTTCATTATAATCCATAATGTTTTCCCTTCTTTATTGATATGATTACTTATTGTTTACCAAATTTTTCAAAATATTGTTTTGCTTGTTCACTTGTTAAATCAAATCTTTTTTGTAATTTTTCTAATATTTTTTGTTTAGAAAATCCTTCTTCTAAATTGTCTAATATTAACGATTGTATACCCAGCTCTATTCCTTCTTTTCTACCCTGTTCTTTTCCCTGTTCTAGTCCTCTTTGCTTCGCTTCCAACAAACCTTGATTATAATCCAGTACCGCCTTTATACGTGCTGTATATTCTAATTGCTTTTGTTTAATTTGTATTTAATATTTTTGTTTCACAAATATCTAAAAGGTTTAATTTTAATACAGCAGACAAAAGCCTATACGTGCCTGTTCATTCATCATAATTTCTTTAAATGCAAAATCAACTTTGGATTTCATTAAAAACTCTGACATATTTTTCTCCATTTCATTATTTAAACTGTATTGGTTTACTAATTGCATTATAACAATTTTTACAATATAATACAATTCTATATTACTCATTTATCATTATCATCAGCATGATTTTTTAATATTCTCCACAATGTACTACGGCTAATTCCCAGACGTTTAGATGTTTTTTCTTTATTACCATTTTCCTGTTTTAATACAGCAACAATAATTTGATAATTGATATTATCCAATGTTTGATTAAAATTAAAATGCGATGTCTGTTGAAAAGTACAGCTTGTTTGTTCCTGTTTTAATATTTGTTTTACACTTTGATAAGTGATATAAGGTGTATTTGTAATGACAACCAATTCATTTAATACGTGCTGAAGTTGGTCAAGATTATGAGGCCATGGGAATGACTGCAACAATTCCATAGCCTCTGTTTCTAGCCCTATAATTTGCTTTTCACTTGAAATATTTAATTTATGTATATATAGTGCTGTAATACTTGGTATATCATCAATACGTTCTCTTAAAGGAGGTAATTTTAATGTTAAACAGCACAAACTATTTTCAAAATAATTTCTTGCGGTTTCTGTTTCTTTATGTTCCTTATTATTCAATACCAATGAAAATAGTAAACGATTTTTTTTATGTAATTTTGTTTGTTCAATATAAGTAAATAATTTATTTAATTGCAATTTAGATAATGCACCTACATTTTTTAAATAAATGGTATTGTGGAGTGTATTAAGAGGAGAGTTTTCACTGCTTATTAAATTGTTCCATTTTCTTTCTCCCATAAAAGCACAATCTATGGTATAAAAAGGCGCATTATCAAAATCACCATTCTCATATAAAAGTGATGCCGCTTTATCTTTTCCTGTCCCTACTTCTCCTATAATCAATACAGGTGTATTTGTTTTGCTGTATTGTTCTATCATATTTGATAAATCACCTACATTATTGGAACTACTATAATAATTTGTAAAATCACTAGGCATACCGTCCGATTTATTATAAATGGTAATACCTAAATCCTCCTCAGAAAACAAGGCATCTTTTTGTTGTATTGTAATTGCTGTATATTTTTGCTCTGCATAATAAATATGGCAGTTTTTCAATACATATACTTTATCTCGTATTTGTCTTGCAATGGTTTGGTCAGGCGTTTTCAAAAATGTTTTAATATAATTTTGAACAATATTCATAAGTGATGTATTTGTATGTTCTATAACAAAACTGGAAAACCATAATTTTCCCGCAGGGTCATATATCAAAAATTCTCTGTCTTCTGCAGTAAGTAATGCTTGAAACAAATCTTTTTGTTTATGCACATATTGCGAAGAATGTACCAATTCTACTGCTTCATTTAATGCATCTGTAATACTTTCTGCACCAGAAGGAATCAATATAGCATTCAGCCACAATTTTTTTGCAATACTTGAGCCAAGCATATCACAAAGCACTAATTTACAGCCCTTTTTTTTAGCGTCACGTAATGCTGGTAAGGCATCTTCTTCACTTGTAAATGTAATAATATCAATATCATATTGTAATAAATCACAAAGTTGTCTAGCATAATGTGTGATACCTGAAAAACCTGCTATAACAAATTTACCTGAATAATTTTCAGCTAATTTTATGGCACGAAGTACATCATATACTGATATAGAAACCTCTACAACAGGAATCTCCACAGCAGACCGTATCAATTCCGCAGTTCCCCCACGGGATATGATTACATCATAATTATTATGAGATAATTCTATGGCAATATTTTTTCCTGTACTTAAATCCCCTGTTTGCACCGTTAAATCAATATCATTTCTTTCTTTTGCTATTGTAGCGATTGCCTCAGCCATACCTTCATAAGGAGCAACCGCAAGCATTTTTATTTTTTTCATAATGATATCACCCTTTCTATTTGAAATGATTTGAATAGTATAATATTATTATAACATAATATGTTTCAAAATAAAACAAATAATATAGTATATGTATCAAAATGATACAAAAAATACCATATTAGCATATTGTATTTTAAAAAAAATGAAGTAATATATACATAAAGAAATAAATTATATTAAAATGAAACATTTTAAGGAGATGAGTCAATGAATTATCAAATTAAAATACCCTCTTGTATTTTTGGGGGAGAGGGCAGTATTCAAAACATTAAAACAGTAATAGAGCAAGAAAATGTTAAAAAAGCAGTTGTATTTACAGACAAAGGTATCAGAAGTACAGGACTTTTGGATAAGTTACTTGCTGTATTATCAGAAAATAAAACAGAATATGAAGTATTTGATGATTTAACACCAGAGCCAGCGTATCAAGATATTGAACGTGTTATGAAACAAGTAGAAGGTTGTAAAGGCGATATTATTATGGCAATAGGTGGCGGAAGTGTTATGGACGCTGCAAAACTTTGCTCTGTATTAAAAGATGCTGACTATACAGTAAAAGATTTGTTGGAATCTCCACAGTTAGCAAAAAAACAAATTAAAACAATTATGATACCAACCACTTGTGGTACAGGTTCTGAAGCTACTTGTAATGCGATTGTGGCAATTCCAGAAGAACAGTCTAAAAAGGGTATTGTAAATGATGCTATGATACCAGATTATGTAGTATTAGATGCGCAAATGATTCAAAAATTACCAAAATCTATTATTGCTGCAACAGGAGTTGATGCTTTGGCGCATTGTGTAGAATGCTTTACATCTAAAAAAGCAACACCTTTATCTGATTTCTATGCTATGCAGGGTGCAAAACTGATATTTAAAAATATTAGAGAAGCATACAACAATGCTGATAATATGGAAGCAAAAAGTAATATGCTTTTGGGTGCTTTTTATGGCGGTGTTGCCATTACAGGAAGTGGTACAACAGCAGTACATGCTTTATCCTATCCATTAGGTGGTAAATATCATATTGCACATGGTGTATCAAATGCAATATTGTTTGCCCATGTTATGGAATTTAATAAAGATGCTTGTAAGCAAAGATTAGCTATGTTGTGTGACGTGGTAGAACCAACATTGATAGCAAAAAGCGTTGATGAAAAAGCACAATATATTATAGAGCAGATTACAGATATTGTAAAAGTAACAAATATTCCTACCGATTTAAAAGAATTTGGCGTAAAAATGGAAGATTTAGACTTTCTTGTAGATGCTGGTAGTAAACAAACAAGATTGCTTGTAAATAATATGAAGGAATTAAGCTTAAATGATATTAGAGAAATTTATTTAAAAGTGTTAAAACCTTAAATGTTGTTGAAATTGCGTTCGCATAAAATAAAGTTTTTTGTCCAACTTTTTTTCAAAAAAGTTGGTGGGTACGGGCAAAGCCCGCAAATATAAAGATATTCTTTTTTTGTCTTTTAAATAGTTTTGCTAAAACTTTGCAATACACTTATATTATTTCTTTAAAACCGCGAAATTTGTCCACACCTGCAAACCCTTTAAAAAGGGCTTGCCTCTAAACTTTATATTTCGTGAATGTTATTGTATCGTTATCGTTATAACTGCGTTCGTACAAAATAAATTTACAATTTTAAATTTTTAGAAAGAGGGGGAAAATATGAGACCAATTATAGGCATTACAATGGGCGACCCTGCTGGAAACGGTGCAGAATTATCCATACAAGCATTATCTCATAAAAATGTTTATGAAAACTGCAAACCTATTATCATAGGAGATGCAAATTGTATGCAGTGCGCACTGGAATTATTGGGAAAACAAAATGATTTTAATATCCATGCTGTAAAAAATGTTTCTGATGCACTTTTTGAATTTGGAACGATTGATGTATATGATATGGAATTAGTAGACATCGACAAAAGAGTTTATGGCAAAATATCAGAAATGTGTGGCGAGGCAGGTTTTCAATATGTAAAGAAAGTAATAGAGCTTGCTATGTCAAATGAAGTTGATGCAACGGTTACAAATGCCATAAGCAAAGAAGCAATTAATTTAGCAGGACATCATTATTCTGGACATACTGAAATTTATGCGGATTTTACAAACACTAAAAAATACACTATGATGCTTGCTCATGAAGATTTAAGAGTGGTTCATGTATCCACTCATGTATCATTACGTGAGGCTTGCGATAGAGTCAAAAAAGACAGAGTATATGAAGTGATTAAAATTGCAAATGACGCTTGTAAAGCAATCGGTATTGCAAAACCTAAAATTGGTGTAGCAGGATTAAATCCACACTGTGGTGAAAATGGTATGTTTGGCAGAGAAGAAATAGAAGAAATACAGCCTGCTATTGATAAGGCAATTTCAGAAGGAATTGATATTCCAGAGAAAAAGCCAACTCCTCCAGATACTATTTTCTCTAAAGCATTGGGCGGTTGGTATGACATTGTTGTAGCAATGTATCATGACCAAGGACATATACCATTGAAAGTAAAAGGATTTGTATATAATAAAGAATTGAAAAAATGGGACGCTGTTGCCGGTATTAATGTAACACTTGGTATTCCAGTAATAAGAGTATCCGTAGACCATGGTACAGGTTTTGATTTAGCTGGAAAAGGCGTTTCTAATGAAATCAGTCTTTCCAATTCAATAGAGTATGCTATTTTACTTGCTAAAAATAAATAAGGCAGGTGTCACAAAATATGTTAAAGCTGTTAATGATTACAGATGATTTTACAGGAGCATTAGACACAGGGATACAGTTTACAAAGCAAGGTGTAAAAATACAAATTGCTGTGGAACAAAATCCAGAAAATATATCTGTTTCTGAAAATACACAAGTATTGGTGATAGATTTAGAAACAAGACCTTTGACGGGACAGCAGGCATATGAAACAGTAAAAAATATTATGTTATGGGCAAAAAAACAGAATATCGAATACATATACAAAAAAACAGATTCTGCATTGCGAGGTAATGTAGGAACAGAATTAAAAGCAGTTGCAGATGTATATAACCAATGCGTTTATTTTATACCTGCATTCCCTAAAATAGGTCGTGTGACAAGAAATGGTAAACATTATATTGATAATGTGCCTCTTTCAGAAACTGCTTTTGCAAAAGACCCTTTTGAACCTGTAAAACACTCCCATATAAAGGATATTATAACAAAAGAATGTAATATTGATGTATGCTGTGTAGAAAATCAAATACAAACAGTACAGTATTTGAATACCATAGAAAAAGGCATTGTTGTATTTGATGCGGAAACAGAGCAGGATATGAAAAAAAGACTACTTGAATTAAAACAGCATAATCAATTAAAACTTCTTGCGGGATGTGCAGGATTAGCAGAGTTTTTACCTGATATACTTTCATTAAAAGGAAATATTGAAACAGTATATCAAAAAAAGAAAGGGCTTTATGTCGCCTGTGGTAGTTTAAATCCTATTACCAAAAATCAAATGGAATATGCTTGTAGTAATGGTTTTAAAAGAATCAATTTATCTGCAAAACAAAAATTATCATTAGAATATTATGACACAAATGAAGGGCAAGAATTTTTAAAACAACTGCAAAATATATGCGAATGCCATAATTGTGTCATTGTAGACACATTCGACACAGAACAGAATCAAACACAATATTTTGCAGAACAAAGGGGAATGTCTAGAGAAGATGTACGGTTTGCCATTGCAAAGTGCCATGGTAACATAGTAAAATATTTAATTACAAAAGGTATGGATTATACCATATTTATGACTGGTGGCGACACACTTATGGGATTAATGAAAGTGTTAGATAATCCAGAATTAACACCAGTATGTGAAATTAGTCAGGGTGTTGTGTTATCTATATTAAAATGGAATGAACAAAAATTACAGATTATTTCAAAATCTGGTGGATTTGGAAATGCAGATGTTTTTGTGGAAACAGCAAAAAAATTGATTCATGTTGAATCGTTGGCTTAATGATAAAAATATTAAAATTCCGTTTGTAAATATTAAAAATTATTTTATTTGCGGGACGTTATCCTGGTCTACACTTCGCTCCAGTTGGCGCTAAACGAATGTCCACTGGACATTCAGCGCTCTACAAACTTTTCATATTGCTAATGGAATTTTATCACAATAATACAAAAGCAAGGGGGAATTAATATGAAATTTGTAATGACACAAGCTGTATGTGAGGAAGGAATTTCCAAAATAGAGGGAAAGGCAAGCTATTATATTGCAGACAACGGCGACCCTAATGAATATCTGGACGAAATGAAAGATGCAGATGCCTTAATTGTAAGAATTGCAAAATGTGACAAAAATGTGATAGAAAATTCTCCAAATTTAAAAGTAATAGGTAGAACAGGCGTAGGATATGATAGTGTAGATGTGGAAGCCGCAACAAAAGCAGGTATTCCTGTTGTAATTACACCTGGGGCAAACAACCGTTCTGTTGCAGAGCACGCCGTTGCTATGATGTTTTCTATATCAAAAAACTTTTCAGAAGCAGAAACAGAAATGAAAAAAGGTAACTGGAATATTAGAGATGCAAAAAAAGCATTTGAACTCTTAGATAAAAAAGTTGGCTTTATTGGCTTGGGTGCAATAGGTAGAGAAGCACAAAAAATCTGTAAAGGCATTGGTATGAAAACATTAGGATATGACCCCTACTTATCAAAAGAAAAAATGGAAGAAATTGGATGTACCTATTTTGAAGATTATCATGATATGATAAAAGAGTGCGACATTGTTTCTATACACGTGCCTCTTGTAGAAAGTACAAAAAATTTAATTGCAAAAAAAGAATTGGAAAGCATGAAAAAAACTGCTGTATTGATAAACTGCGCCAGAGGTGGCATTGTAAACGAAAAAGATTTAATTGACGCATTAAATAATGGTGTGATTGCAGCAGCAGGTACAGATGTTTTTGAACAAGAACCACCTACACAAGATAATCCGCTTTTAAAAGCTAAAAATTTGCTTGTTAGTCCTCATAGTGCAGCGCAGACACGTGAAGCTGTTATCAATATGCATTTAATGTGTATGGAAGGTTGCTTAGCGGTATTAAACGGGGAACAATGGTCTCATGTAGCTGATAAAAAAGTGTATGAACATGAAAAATGGAAAAAATAAATGATTAGGGGGTGATAATATGGAATATAAAAAGAATTTAATTCCTGGTATTGTATTAACAATATTTTCAATTATCTATTTAGTATTAACTTCTCAAATCAAAAAATTTAGCGGATTGGGTTCAGACCCTTTGGGCGCAAGAGCAATACCATATTTGTGGGGCATTAGTTTATTGGTATTAAGCCTGATATTGGTAGTAAGAGGTATCAAACAAAGAAATTTAGCAATCAAAAATAATACACTTGTCAAATCAGAATTGAATTTTACTGGTATGATAAAAGAAAATAGAGAAATTGTATTGACATTCGTTTCATTAGCAGTGTATATTGCATTGCTTGAACCAGTAGGATTTTTGATTATGACAGCAGTATATCTTTTCGTACAAACTTTAATATTAACGCCAAAAGAAAAAAGAAATTATATTGTGACGTTAATTACCTCCATAGTGATAGCAGTAGCATTGGATTATGTTTTTGTATGTCTTTTAAATGTATTGTTACCACTTGGCATATTCGGATTCTAAAGGAGGGATAAAAATGGTTATAGAAGGATTAATGAATGTATTTGGTGACCCACTTGTTATATTATTTATAGCAATAGGTGTTATAGTAGGTATTATATTTGGTTCTATACCTGGATTAACAGCAACTATGGCGATTGTAATGTTTTTGCCTGTTACATACACTATGACATCTACACAAGGAATATCTATGCTGATTGCTTTATATATAGGCGGTATATCAGGCGGATTGATTTCAGCGATATTACTAAATATACCTGGAACACCTTCCTCGGTTGCAACTTGTTTTGATGGGCGACCTCTTGCAGAAAAAGGGCAAGCTGCAAAAGCATTAGGTGTAGGTGTTGTGTTCTCATTTATTGGTACAGTAGTGGGCGTACTTTTGCTTATTGTTATATCTCCATTACTGGCAAGTCTTGCTATAAAATTTGGACCTTATGAATATTGTTCACTTGCTATATTTTCACTTTCACTTGTTATTACATTGTCTGGTAAGGATTTAGTAAAGGGTTTGATAGGTGCAATTATAGGTGCATTGCTTGCTACAGTAGGATTATCCCCTATTGACTCAAGACAGCGTTTTACATTTGGAAGTGCAGACTTAACAGCAGGATTTAAATTGTTAGTGTTGTTAATTGGATTATTTGCAGTAACAGAAGTTATAAAATATGCTGGACAAGTCAGAAAACCAGAAAAAATTGAAGTAGAATCTGGTGTCAAAATGAAAGGTATTGGCTTTACAGCAAAAGAATTTTTCAGCCAAATATTTAACTGTATTCGTTCCGCATTAGTTGGCGTTGGAATCGGTATACTTCCTGGTATTGGTGGCGGTGTTTCTTGTATGATTTCCTATACAGTAGCAAAAAATTCATCAAAACACCCTGAAAAATTTGGTACAGGTATTATAGACGGCGTTGTTGCATCAGAAAGTGCAAATAATGGTACAATAGGTGGAGCAATGATACCTCTTTTATCATTGGGTATACCTGGCGACCCTGCAACAGCAATGTTATTAGGTGGTTTAATGGTACATAATGTATCCCCTGGACCATTGATATTTGACAAAAATGGAGCAGTAGTATATGGCATATTCTTTGCTATGATAATATCCGCAGTTATGATGATGGTGTTTATGCTTGTGGGTATGAGAGGTTTTATAAAAGTATTGAATATCCCTAAAAACTTTTTGTTGCCAGCGATTGTTGTATTATGTTGTATCGGTGCAATAGGCGACAGCAACAGAATATTTGACGTATGGGGCGTATTGATATTTGGATTGCTTGGTTTTGGGCTTGTAAAAGCAAGTATACCATCTTCACCAATGATATTAGGTTTTATACTTGGACCAATGTTTGAAGAAAATTTAAGAAAAGCATCACAGTTAGCAAGTAGTGACAGTGCTTTTAATCACCCAATATTTTTCTTCTTTATGATAGTAACTGTTATTGTTGTATTCATGTCTTTGCGTTCTAATAAAAAAGCAGCACAGGCAGAAAGTAATGCAGCAACGGAATAAATAACTTATGACAATTTATTTTTACAGCTAGAAATATAGTATAATGGTATAAAATGGATATTCCATATTATAAAAAATAATCAAAACTATTAGGAGGGGTATATTATGAGTATCAAAAAGAGATTGTTATCAACTTTAATGGTGGGAGTATTAGTATTATCTGCATTAACAGGTTGTAGTGGTTCAAGTGCCCGCAACAATGCAGAATCAAATGCTGCTGATGCAGACTGGCCAACACAACCAATTAATATTATCTGTACTCATGCAGCAGGTGGAGATACAGACTACAATGCAAGATTGATGGCAAGAATGTTAGAGCAAGAATTAGGTGTATCTGTTGTAGTAAATAATGTAACAGGAAGTAATGGAGCAATCGCATTAGGACAATATAAAGATTCTAAAAATGCAGATAACTACACATTTATTATGACAAATACAGCAGCATTGACAGGAAATTTGGCAACAGGACTTTCTGACTTTGGTTATGAAGATTTCCAAACAGTAGGTATATTTGGTAAACAATCAGGTGAAAACATTGTTGTTCCAGCAGATGCACCATATAACACTGTTCAAGAATTAATTGATGCATCAAAAGAAAAACCAGGAGAAATTAAATTCGGTATTTCTACAGGTGGCGGTGTATATATTGCAGCAACAATTATGTCAAAAGAATATGGTGCACAATTTAATATTGTAGACGCAGGCGATGCTTCCAGTAGATTAACATCTATATTAGGCGGACACATTGATGCTTCTATCGTTCCATATTCTGGCGTAAAAGAATATATTGAAAATGGCGACGTAAAAGTATTATCCACATTATTAGAAGAAAAACCAGACTTAATTCAAGATATTCCTACTGCAAAAGAACAAGGTTTTGACAATTTGATATTAAATACAATGTATGCTTGCCTTGCACCAGAAGGAACAGACGAGGCTGTTGTTACAAAATTAAATGAAGCAATGCAGAATATAGCACAAAATAATACAGAATATGATGAAGAAGTAAAAAAATATAACTACCAAAATCCATATGTACTTAGCGTAGACGAAAGCAAAAACGAATTAAAAACACAAACAGATTTGTTTATGAAATATGCTGATGATTTACAATAATATTTTGTATCATTTCTCCTCAATGTTTTACCTCCCTGACAATATTTGAGGAGAATCCCTTTAGGGGTTTACAAATATATTTGTATCACTAAAGTTATAAAGGCAATAAGGATTTGCTGTATTTACAAACTTTCCCCTAAAAAAGTTTGAGTGTATAAAGAGTAGCTTATTTTTAAAATGTATTTTTTTCATGAAATATGGTTTTTTCATAATCATTAGAAATAAAAAGGCAAATTCTTATTGTTTTTTCATATATCACAAAATAATAATTATGATATAGCAACAAAGCCAATGAAGATAGGAGGAGTTTACATGACAGAAGTAAAAGGTATTATTGCAGCAATGCAAACAGCAATGAATGAAGATGGTAGTATCAATGAAAAAGAAATGAGAAAACAAATTAATAGACAAATTGATGCTGGTGTAGATGCAGTTTTTTGTTTGGGAACAAACGGCGAATTTTATATTATGAACGAACAGGAAAAATTAGATGTCATGAAAATATTTGTTGATGAAGTGGCTGGTAGAGTACCTGTATATGCTGGCACAGGTTGCGTCAGCACAAAAGATACCATAGCACTTTCACAAAAAGCAAAAGATATTGGCGTGAATGTGCTTTCCGTTATTACTCCTTATTTCGCAGCTATCAATCAAAATGAATTGTATGAACATTTTTATTCACTGTCAGAATCAGTTGACTTGCCTATTGTAATGTATAATATGCCTGCAAGAACAGGCGCAAGTCTTGCTCCTGCAACAGTAGGTAAATTGGCAAAAAATTGTAAAAATATTGTTGGTGTAAAAGATTCTAGTGGTAATTTTAATAATATACTACAATATATTGATGAAACAAAAGACAGTGATTTTTCAGTGCTTTCTGGTAATGATGCGCTGATACTTTGGACATTGCTTGCAGGAGGACAAGGTGGTATTACAGCGATTGCAAATATATTACCAAGTGTTATGGTAAGTATTTATCAATACTACTTAAAAGGTGATATGGAAGCAGCAAAAAAAGCACAGGCATCTATTGCTCCTATTAGAGATTGCTTTAAATATGGCAATCCAAACTCTATAGTAAAATGTGCTACTAATTTGATAGGACAGCCAGTAGGTCCATGTAGAAAACCTTTTGGCATGGTTTCAGAAGAAGCTAAAAAAGCAATTATGGAAGTAATTAGTACATACTATTCTGAATATATCGGTAAATAAATTAATATATGCGGAAAATTCTTAAAAATAAGAGTTTTCCGCATTTTTTGTTATGTATTATTTTATTCAAATACTCCTTTTAATACATCTAATTTTTTCTGCTCTATACGCAATAAATTTTGAAATTCTTTTTCTTCAAGTACTTCTTCCCTTGTACGCATATTAGCATTACTTTGCTTCAGCAACTCAATGAGATGTTCCCCTGCCTCCTGTTTTACTTCTGTATCAATCACACCATGCTTTGAAATTAGTACAGTATGTATAATATGGCAGATTTTAGATACACAATCTGTTTCAACAATTTCAATATGGTCAAAAAGATATGCAGCAACAATATCTTTCCTTTTCATAACATCATCACCAAATGTAACATAATCATTTGTAAGCAAACCTATACCAACATTTAAAAATAGCGCTTTCTGTTTTCCAGCCATATGTAATATTAATGTATTAGGTAAAGTAACCTGTTTATCAAATTCATGTATATCTGAAATGGTTAAACCGTTTTTTTCAGCAAATTTCTCTATCCATTGTTACATACTCATACGACATCGCTTAACAAATACAACAATCATTCCTATTGAAAATATCAATAAAGCTAGTCCAAGCAAAATTATAGGCAATCCACTTATAGCACCCTCTCCTGACTCCCACATTGCACGTATACACATTACTACAAATAGTGTTGCAAGTACTGCTATAATACCAAAAACAACATAAACAAATATTGCTGAATTTCTAAGAGTTTTTTGCCCCGCTGAAAAATATCCATTTGGATAATATTTACGACGTAATTTTTCGCTCATAGGTATAAAATATTCGTCCATATACAATCACCTTTTCCTTTCCCCTCATTCACAAAATTCATTTTAGTGCAGAATATACTTTTTATAAATCATAAATATGGTACAATAATTATACTATAATATAACTTTTATTTCAACAAATTAGTATATATATTTATGAATCATATCACTTCATATTTTAGTAATAAAAAAGGCAGTGATAACACTGCCAATTTTTTAAATCTATTTTTTAGGAATCTAATAAGTATTTTATTATTTTTTTATGTATTCTGTTTCCAAGAGAAGTGCAAGCACTTTCTGTAATTTGTAAACTGTCAGCAACTTCTTTATATTTTTTATCTTTTATATATCTTTCTTCAACAAATTTCATTTCTCTTTCTGATAATATTTCTCTTAAATCATCAAATATAGAACCTTCATAAAATTCTACTTCTTCTATGGGCATTTCTTCCGCAGATAGCGTATCAATATTAATTTCTGTAAAAAAATCATATTTTCCATTTCTCCGAATGGATAAGCGAAATTTTTCTCTTTTTACAATATGACTTTGTACACACAATAACCACTGTATTGGTTTTTCTGCATGATATATTGTATCTACTTTCATACACGCCAGGGCAAAAGTTTCTTGTACGACTTCTTTCGCTTTTTCTTTATCATGATTTAATTTACTATAAGCAATATTAAAGATATCTTCAGAATACATTTTATATAAATTTTCTAAAAATAGCCTTTTTCTGTTCTCCATAATATAACCTCTTTTCTAATAATAAGTCTTTTATTGATTGAAAATAAAAGATTTATTTTATAATAATATATTTGTGATTACATTTTTATAATACTTTCCCCCTTTCGTTTATAAAATTTTTTTAAAACAACAATATATTACGAAATGTTGTTTTGTAGTATGTTGTCATATATTGTCAATATTATAATCTATTTTACCATAATATATATATTTTTTACAAGTACTAAAACATCTATATCATACAAATCAATTTTTGTTTGCCGTGAGCAATTTAAAGTTTGTAAATTAGTGCCATACCCCAAAAATAAAATCATGCTGAATAATAAAAATATTTTTATGATACAGCATGATTACATTATTTATATTATTTTTTTATATAATTCAGTGCAATGCTTTTAAAATTTCATTTTATTATTTACATGTTGAATCAATCAATTTTGCATGATTATCTGATTTTCTAAAGTGATGCATTTCACAATAAAAATATACTGCCAAAAATAAAAATACACTTTTTAAAGAAGCAAAATCCAGCAATTTATCTAAATAAAATGTTGGAATCAAAGCATTTAAAAAATGAGATATGCTCAACACTATGCTCATAATACTTTGTTCTAAAATACAAAACATGGGTAAAGGAACGAACATACTGAATAATTCTACTGCTAAAAATACTTTTACAAATAGAAAATACTCTTGATAATCGTCTTTTTCGCAATTCAGACATTTATATTGCGCATTTTCTGATTTTAATATATAATTATCTGATTTTTTATTTTTCATAAACAGTATAAAGGCAGTAACTATGCCAATTATTTGTGGAAACAGTAAACTGAAATAAGTATATAAAAATGTTCTTTCAATATTTAATATATGGCTAGAACAATAGGCAAGGGCAACACCAAAACAATACAATAAAACAGTAATGCTGATTATTTTACTTTTTTTCATATCATCACACTCCTTACTATGCTATGATTTTCATTTTATTTACAAACATAATAATTCTTTTTTCACCATTGCACCTAAATACAATAACACATCACTTTGTTTTAATACTGTATTCATAAGATTGAAATGTAGTTCTGTATATTGACTGATATCATATTGTTCGTTTTCGTCTTTGGGAAGTTGATTATTGTAAAAATTAAATTTATCAAATAAAAAATAAAATAAATCATGTGGATTGTTTTGCAATGCCCTTTTGATATCGTCTGTATCACCGAACGCCTGCAATATTTGATTTTTAAAATCATTTGTATACACCATATCATTTTCCTCCAAATTTTTGACAAAATTGTACTTATTATAAATATCGTATTATAATATATATTATTAAGTTATTTTTTGTATTTTTATACTTTTTTTATGATATAGAAAATGATATTTTAAATATTTTGTTTGCAACAGTAAGTAAGTTTTCATTTATAAGTTCATTACAATAAAGAATATATTTTTTGCAAAAAATGTATGATATATAACAACTTTTCTTTATCACAATCTTTAAATAATGAAATGATATCTTTTTCTTGTGTATTATCACAAAAATATGTTGTTTCATCATTATTTTGTTTTCCATAAACCAAATAATCAAGTGACATATCTAAAATTTGAGAAATATCTACTAATCTTTCTAAAGTTGGTGTAACAACAGCATTTTCAATTTTAGAATAATTACTATATGAAATGTTTAATAATTCTGCCATTTTTTCTTGTGTGTATCCCTTTTCTTTTCGTTTTTGTTTGATACGCTGTATGATGCCATCGTTTAAATATAACTTTTTCAACATTTTCACCTTTGCCCATTATAGTAATTATAAGGAAAAAATACTATTTATTTAAAATATTTTATATTTGTACTAATAAAATCAATAAATTTTTGTTTGTTATCTTCACTTAAATTATTGATTTCCATAATATTTTTAATAAATTTATGCTCTGTATCATATTCGATGTTTCCCTTTAAAAAATCAATACTTACATCAAGTGCGCAAGCAATACTATCTATTGTTGGTAAACTAGGCATACCTTCTCCTCTTTCAATTTTTCCTAAAAAATTATCTGTAATATTTGCCCTTTCTGCTAACTTTTCTATTGTCAGCATTTGTCTTTTTCTTTCTTTTCTAATATTAGCACCTATTATTTTTATATCAATCATATTAAATCACCCTGTTATTCATTTTATATAGATTATTTTCACTTTTAAGTTCTTAATATTCTTTTTTATATAGACAAATATTCTTTTTTTATTTATAATTTTATTAATACATTAAAAAATCTATAAAGAATGGAGAGGAATATAATTGGAATTTTCACAAAAACTAAAAGAATTAAGAAAAGAAAGAAATTTAACCCAATCAGAATTAGCTCATATGCTAAATTACAATAATACAATAATAGCAGGCTATGAGGCCGGAAGAAATGAACCTAATATAAAAAATTTAATAAAAATTGCAAACATATTTGATGTATCTGTTGACTACTTAATTGGAAATTCTGACACATATTATCAATCAAAAAAATTATGGTATAAAAAAATAAAGTCGAAATTTCAACAACATGGTATTATTTTAGAAAAATCAAATTATTTTTTTATAGAAATACTTTATAATTATGCAAACGAAATTATAAACAGAAAAGATAATATTGATGAATGTAATATAAATGATATTTTTCAAGAAATGATATTCCACTATCATGATGCCTTTTTCCATATTTTTTTTGAAATCATAAACAAAAATAATGATACATATCGTATGATTCTAAAAAATGCAATTTCAGAAGAATGGAATATAAAAAATGATTATGATATGTTATAAATTTATTGTTTTTTTATATAATTATGTAGAAATGTGATATATACTGTTGACGGATTCAAAAATATGTTGTATTATAAATACAGTATATTTATAGTACATTTTTTAATGAAACCGATAAGGAGAAAATCAAATGGAACCGTTTAAAGCATTTCTAATCAAAAAGGATATTCAATTTTCTGTCAAACGCTATGGCATTGATGCACTCAGTGCTATGGCACAAGGTCTATTTTGTTCATTGCTCATAGGAACAATACTAAATACGCTAGGTACACAACTACATATTTCTTGCCTTACTGCAACAATCGCAACAATAAATACTATAGAATATACCGTAGGAGGACTCGCCTCTGCTATGAGCGGTGCAGCTATGGCTGTGGCAATAGGTTATGCATTGCATTGTCCTCCTTTAGTTCTTTTCTCTCTTGTTACAGTGGGATTTGCCTCCAATGCACTAGGAGGTGCAGGAGGTCCTTTAGCCGTTTACTTTATCACAATTATTGCATCTGAATTGGGGAAAGCAGTGTCAAAAGAAACCAAAATCGATATACTCGCAACGCCTATTGTTACAATCGTATCTGGTATTGCAGCAGCAGCATTATTTGCCCCCATACTGGGCAGAACAGCACTAAAAATAGGTGAGTTAATTATGCTTGCTACCAATTTACAGCCTTTTTTAATGGGTATTGTTGTTTCTGTATTGATGGGTATTGCTTTAACACTTCCAATTTCTTCCGCTGCAATCTGTGCAGCATTTGGTTTAACAGGGCTTGCAGGTGGTGCAGCCGTAGCAGGTTGTTGCGCTCAAATGGTAGGGTTTGCTGTAATGTCTTATAAAGAAAATAAATTTGCAGGTTTGATTTCTCAAGGTATAGGCACATCTATGTTACAAATGGGAAATATTATTAAAAATCCTAAAATATGGATTGCTCCTATACTCACATCTGCTATTACTGGTCCTATTGCAACCTGTTTATTCCATATGGAAATGAATGGAACAGCAATTTCATCTGGTATGGGAACTTGTGGCTTCGTAGGACAAATTGGTGTTTATACTGGCTGGATAAATGATATTGCACAAGGCTTCAAAACATCTATTACTTTTCAAGATTGGACTGCATTATTTATGATTTCATTTATATTACCTGCTATATTATGTCCTGCTATCAATATGGTATTAAAAAAAATAGGCTGGGTAAAACAAGGTGATATGACACTTTCATAAATATACTTTCATATTTTTACTATAATTATATTGGTAAGTAACGAAATAGCTACTTACCAATATAATACAAATTATGATTCCATACCAATTATAATCCATTCGTCTACTACATCCCAAAAATTGACATGATATTCTGGCTGGTCATCTGAAAACCACACTACCGCATTATCAATATCATTATTTGAAGTATCTATTGCTACATACCCTCCTGCACCATTGTCAAAAAAGCCAAATGTAGCATCAATATCAATTTGTAATGGTTCTTCCAAGTCCTCCAGTATACCCCATTCTAAATCATCATCACCAAAATACGTTACCCATGGTATCCAACACAATCCCATTGATTTTATGGTATAATCATCAAATCCATTGTGTACATTTTCATAAAATTGTTTTATGGATATTGTAAGGGTATCCCATACTTTTTCGAGTGCACTGTTTTGTATACCTTCTAAAGTGTTGCCACCTTGATAATATTTTATTTCTCCATCACTCATTTTGATACTATATAATACAATATATCTTTCATTGACTCTAATAAGTTCTACTGCTATGGTATTTTGTTCTAAACAGTTTATGGTAAGAGATAATTCTTTTGAACAATATTTCTTCCATATTTCTAGCATACTGTCTATTCTTTTTTGCATATCCTCTATTTCAAATATGGTATACCACACTTCAGGAATGGTGTTTTTTGGTATTTGTTTGATTTCATCTGCTTTAAAAATTTTAATATCAGGATTTTTTACGAAACTATAATTTTCTAAAAATTTTATTTTTGATTCCATTTTTTATTGTCCTCCACTATCTAATTTCAATAAATAGTATATATATCCTTGCAATTCTCTTGCTAGCCTTTTTTCATTTTTCATCATTTTTTGTCTAATCTTTTCATTTACTCTTATTTCTCCTCGTTTCCCCTCTTTATAATATAACCATTCCGCAAAAGATTTTGCCTGTCTGGAAGAATTTGCTGATGCACTTGCTGCCATAAAATTTCTATCATAATTCAACACTCTCAGTTTATCTAGGTCACTTAATTTGTCAAATCCGTCCATTTTTGTAATTTTATCCATAGGTACAATATGGTCTGCATGAGCAGGTCTTGTAACTTTCTTTCCAGGAAGAAGAGGGTCATCTGAGCCTATTGGTAATTCTTTTTTTGCCATTTCTTGTAGTTCATTATTAGGTGTGTGTTTTCTTAATTTTTTGTAAAGTGCATCTGGTATTCTTCTTGGACCATATATTGGTGTTGTTGGAACAATACCATTTGCAAGAGCATCAACAGCTACCTCTGATACATCTTTTATTTTTGTTGGGCTTACAGCATCGCTTGTTTCTATACCAATACCTTTTTTACCACTGAGTTCTTTTTGAATTACTGTATTTGTTTGTTCAGCTACCTGTTTGCCTGTTTGTTCAGCTACCTGTTTGCCTGTTTGTTCAGCTACCTGTTTGCCTGTTTGCTTAGCTACTTGTTTACCTGTTTGCTTAGCTACTTGTTTACCTGTTTGCTTAGCTACTTGCTTACCTGTTTGCTCAGCTACCTGTTTGCCTGCTTGTTCAGCTACATGCTTACTTGTTTGTTCAGCTGCTTCTTTTGCGGCATATTTTACAGTTGCTACAACAGGTACGCCTGCTACTATGTCACTTACTACTTCATTAAATGCTTGACTTGTTGTTTGTTTTATAGTTCGTTCAGTTGTTTCTTCTACTGCTTTTTTTGCTGTTGCTGTTAATGCTTTTTTTGCTCCTTCTTCTAATACATCATCTGCACTAGACATCAGTATCCTTGCTGAATTCATTGGAAGCTCTTTTGATATTGCTATACCACCTCTTAAAAATGTTCCTTCTGCTCCTGCTATTGCGGGAGCTAATGCTGGCATAGCTTCTCCTGCTATTATAGTACCAAATTTTCCTGCATCTGGCAAATGCTGAGGTAAATTTTTAGCTATTATTTTCATTTTATTTGCGGCAGATTGCAATCCTTGCGTAGCAAATTTTGCGCCTCCGCCTGTTGCCGCTGATGCACCAATATCTAAAACCATTTCTCCTACATCTTCAGCCATTTCTTGTGATGTTGATCTCCATGTTGCATCTACAAAATCACCCCATGTTTCGCTGACAAATTCTTTTGTACTTTGCCAAGGATGCTCCATAAAATTAGAAGTACTTTCACAAATTGCATTGGATACTTTCTCTGGTTCTGTTACAAGTACAACTACACCATCCCACATACCTTTTAATCCATTCCATATTCCCTTTAAAACTGCACCATTTGTTACCATTTTCATTTTTCTATATTCTTCCATAGCTTTTATAAATGATATATTTTTGGGAGGAAGATTTCCATTCCACCAATTTTCTAATGTGTATTTTTTATCAATAACTTGTTCTCCTTTTAGTGCTTTCCAAAAACATTCCCATTCAGTCAAGTCGTTGATATCTATTTTTTGTTCTGTCTGTTGTTGAGGCTGCATATCTTCTGCTTCTATATTTAATACCATAAGATATTTAATTTCTGGTTGATTTTGCTGCAATGCCTGTTTTACTTTTCCATCTGGAGTGACTTCAAATTCAGTATAACCAATATATCTTGCTTCAACTGTAACGTTTCCCTTCACTGAACGGAATTGATGTCTATGCAGTGGTTGTGTATATACATTATTTCTAGTATTTTCTTGTTGCAAATTTTGATATATTTCTTGCTGAATATGTCCCATATCAAATTGTTGTGCATCATATTGTATTTGTACAGATTGCTGTTCCATATTTATGGGAGGTGATGTAGGAATCAGTTCTACATAATTAGGGGGTGATTGTGGTAAATAGTTTGTTTGCATTTGTGCAATATTTTGTACTGTTTCAACGACTTCTATTACTTGTTGTGCTACTTGAGTATATTGTGATATATTTCCTAATGCACCACAAGGTATTTGTAAGCAATTTTTTGTAACTTGTGTAAAGCTTGGTCGCATAGTTAAATTTGGCTTTTCCATTTCTAATATACTTGTATTTAGCTCAAAAGTATTTTGATTTACATCAATATAGCTTTGTTTAAAATCTGTAAAAGTTGTAGTGACTTTTACAGTATTTGGTGTTGCTGCTTCAAGCAACAAAACTAATTTTTTCATGCTTCCCCTCCTTTTTATAGAATGGATACACACTTGCTATTTGTTGATTTAATTCATTCTAATTTCTTTTCCTGCAATATCTACCATATCATTTATTGTAATTTGACTGGTTTTACATTTAAAAACAATTTCCTCTTTTGCTGCAAAGAAAATCTGTTCTTTTGCTTGCAATGCAATATTATCATCACTTTTTAAAAATATAGGCTCTGTGCTCATCATTTCAATACCATTATTATCATGCAGCCTAATATATGTAATATGTTTTTCTCCTGTTTTTTCATCTGTACCATTACAGCAAGTTATCAATATTTCTTCTGGGCTGAATTTTAATTCTTTTCCGTTTTTTGTTCTAAAATATTTCACATCTGTATCACCAATTTTATCACTGCCCTTATTTTGTACTCTTATAGAATTTACACCAACGGCATATTTTTCCTGCTCTGTTGGAAAATATATCATAACTGTGTCATCTATTTCGGGCATACAATACCAGCCAGTACTGCCTTCTGCTGTATACATTGTAGTATAAGGGAAAAGATATGCTTCTTCTTTTTTTGTTTGTTCTGCATCAATTTCAAGCTGTACTTTCACCATATCTTCTACTACTTCTAATACTTTCCCTTTTAACGATATACCTGCAATATTTTCATTGCATATACTATCTTGTGTAAAACTATTTTCAGATGACAATATATAATCATAAATCATGACGCCTTTTTGCATTTTCATTGTTTTTTGTTTTATGTAAAGTGAAATATTCTGAAACGTGGCACTATCTCCTATATTAAAATTTCGATTTGTTTGTATGTGAAAAAGTACTGTGTCCAATTCTTTTAAATTTTCATTATCATTTTGAGAAGATTTTAAATAATTTTCGATATCTTTTTCAATACTATAATGATATTGTTGTAAATCTCCTATATTTTCCCCTTTGGGTATACCTATTGTAAATTTAGGTTTGTCTGTTAAATGAAATGGTACAACTCCTGCATGGAAATGAGAAATTACTCTTTTTATAAATTGCCAATCTGTTTCCATATATTGTACGATTAAATTTTCTATTGTTCTCCCCTCTGATGCATTATCTATTACATCACTACCCTGATAAGGTTGTAATACCTTTTTTATCATATCAATATATGTCATATTCACATTTTGGAATGATTGTGATACCTTTTTAATATCAAGCAAATAAGTATTAGACAATGCTTCTATATTCAAATAATAAATAGCTTGCTTTTTTTCTATTGCAATTTTTGTTACAATACCTTGAAATAATAACTCATTCTGTTCTCCATTTTTTTGCTCTAATGCAATTTGTGTGCCTGCTTTTGTATCATAAATATCATTATCTTTTTGCTCATCATAAAGCAATGCAGTGATATGCATACTACTATGCTCATTCAGCATTTGTTTGATTTCTAATTCTTTTAATGATTTTACAGTATATTGCTGTAAATCTAAATTCAAATATGTTGTATTCATATATCAAACACTCCTTATTCACTTTTAATTTTAATCACGCCTCCTAACATACAAGGCACAATGCAAATATTTAAAAGAGCCAATTCTTTTTTTACTTTGAAATCACTTTTTCCCATTACCCAAGGCATACAAATGACAGGTGTGCAGGGTATAGGAGGGTTGCTTTTTTTGCAAAGCTGAAAAGGTAATATATTCATTCCTACTTTATTATCAAATATGGTTGCTTGTTTTTTTCCTTTTATCTCACTGCCATGTGACACAGGTATTTGCAATTTACTTGTGGCACTGCCTAATGTACATTCTAATGTTGCCCCTTCTGTTATCAAAGAAATATCAGCCATAAATATACATTTCCTTTCTATATATTAAAAATAGGAAATATGAATGGAATCTAGTTTACTTTGTTTTTGCTCTATTTCCATAGCAACTTCCATAAATTTGGAATTATCTGTCAAAAATGTTTCATAAAACGATATGAGTCTTGCATCTGGGAATATCACCCTTCTATTAAAAAGCTCTGCATAACTTTGTTCAACAGTCACAATTCTATAACTATCTTGTTTTTGATTGCATTGTTTTGCCCACGTTGTTAATTCTTTTAATGCGGATACTGCTTTTGTACTTGTTGCATCAATTTGCCCTACAATAATCATTTTGCATACCATGTCATTTGATTTCGCTAATGTATTTTCTTCTGTTTTCATAATTAATGTGGAACGCATGACACTTTTTACAGATAATTCTGCTTTTTCTCCGCTACCTTCTACCGAAAAATAAATGCCCATATATTTACCTCCTATGATTCATGTGTTCCTTTGCAATCTCTAATTACAATTTTATAAACTGCTCTGCCTTTTGTAGTATAAAAATTATCTTGATATTCTATCACAAAAGCATTTTCAAAATGTAAATGTTGTATATTGTCCCCCACAGAATCATATACTTTCATATCAAGCTGTCTATAACATTTTTCTGATTCACTCGTACAAAAAGCAAATTCTGCTAATTTTGATATATTTACTGTTTCCATGCCTCCGCTGTGTAAATCAATTTCTCCTGTCAATGTGAGTGTATCAACACTCTCCTCCATATAGGGTATTTGTTCCCCTGATGAAATACTGTATTCGCTTTTTATAATGCTACGATCTGTTAATGTAATTGCACTGTCGCCACCTTCTATATTTACTATAATAGACATGATTCTCCCTCCTTTTTGGCATACTCCCTTTATATAAATATCGAAAATTTGACGTATTTTGTCACGCTTTTATTTTATTTTTTTGTAAAAAAATAAAAAGCATAGTAATACCATTACTTGCTTTTTATCCATACTATTTATATAAAAATAATGTTTATGATTTTGCTACTGTTATATTAAATTTACTAATATATCTTATTATCAAAATAATCATAAAAGCAATTTTGGAAAAAGTATACTTTTTAAGAAAATTTATACTATATACTAATTTGCGTGCAATTTCTATAAAATTTTATGTATTTACTATAACATAATTTGTTTGAATTGTCTAATAAATAGCGAAAAAAATATTTTCTCAAAAGGTATACTTTATGTTAAAATAAAATATCGTTTTTAATATCAATGTTTATGGAGGTGATACGATTGCATATTATTATTGTAGAAGATTTGGAAGCAGACCGCAAAAAACTAATGGAACTCATACAATATGATTTTAATAAACAAAATCAAACCGTTGAATTTTCATGCTATACTAATTGTGATGTATTTTTAAAAGAGTATCACACTGGTATTTGTGATGCGCTTTTTTTAGATATTATGATGGAAGGTACATCAGGCATTGATGCTGCAAAAAAAGTACGTGAAAATGAGCCTAATATTCCTATTATATTTACTACCGCAGAACCTAATTTTGCATTAGATGGTTTTTCTGTTCATGCTATGGATTATTTAATGAAACCATTATCAGAATATAAAGTGAATTGGTGTTTAAAACAACTACAAGAATATATTGCTACTCCTCGCTACATTTCCATATTAGAAATTACAGGCTGGGGACATTCCAATATCATACAAATTTCACTAGACAATATTGTTTATGCACAATATCATAATCATACTGTTGAAATACATACTCTTAACAGTATTCATCGCACAAGACTCTCCTTTCAAGATTTTATGGCACTTTTACCCCAAAATGGGCGGTTTTATATTTGCGGAAGGGGACTCATGGTTGATTTTGATAAAGTAGAACGGATAACAAATGGTATGTTTATTATGAAAAATCAGCAAAATATTGCTTTTAGCAGAAACAGAAATACAGAAATACAAAAAGCATTTGCAGAATGGATTTTTGTTCGTTCTCGAAAAGGAGTATAGACATGAATTTATTTCTTATTGCTACAATCAATCTTTTTGCGATATCAATTCCTTATCATATTTTAGCATATTATCCTTTTAGAGATAGAGTTCGTTTTAATATATGGAAAATATCTGCTGTTGTTTTGATATTGCAAATTATCAATTCATTTTATTATGGTTACAGTATTGTAAATGGAGGTTCTGGAATAAAAGTAGAATATTTATTTGCAGTGATTTATATGACAATTTATTTTTATTGTGTAAAAGATGATAAATGCAAAGTATTATTTTTATATTTTTTCGCAACAGATTATGTTTTAATATTAAGAGGACTTTCTGCATTTTTAGAGGCATGCCTTTTTTATAGTGACAATATGGTATTTTATTCTTTGCGAAGTACACTCATACATACTATTATATTTGTGATTAGTATGCCTTTTATGCTACGCTTTTTTTCACACGCTAAAACACAAGTACTTTCCATAGATGCCCCTTTATTTTGGCGTACAGCATGGCTTTTGCCCGCTTTTAATACCGCTATTATTATGCTATTTACAGGAAAACTTGATTTAGAACAAGTATATACATTTCACTTTCTTTTTGCACGTGCATTGCTTTTGCTTTGTGTTTTTGTGATTTATTTTATATTACTGCAATCATTTGACAGCATAAAAAGACAAGCAGTATTAGCAGAACAATCTGCCATACAGGAACATTTACTAAATTTGCAAAAAAAGCAACAACAACAAATGTTAAAACATATAGAACAAACAAAAACGGCAAGACATGATTTAAAACAACATTTGAATGTGATACGTGCCTATACAGAAAGCAATGATATAAAAGCACTGCAGTGCTATTTGAACAGCTATGAACACACACTATATTGTGATAATTATAAAACATATTGCAAAAATTTTGCAGTGAATGCTGTATTAAATTATTATGGAGAAGAGGCATTGAGATATCACATCGATTATGATGTTATTTGTAATTTAGACGAAACTCTACCTGTAAATGAAGCAGAACTTTGTGCTTTAATTGGTAATTTAATCGAAAATGCTGTGGAATGTTGTAAAAATATTACAGACAAAAAATGTTTTATTAAAATTAGAAGTGTATGTGAAAAAAATTATATTGCTTTTACAGTAGATAATACTTGTGAAAAAGCACCTGTACTACAAAATGGTCGTTTTCTTTCTACAAAACATGAGGGATATGGTACAGGTACTTATTCTATTACAGTCTCTGCACAAAGAAACGGGGGAACAGCAGAATTTCATTATACAGATGGTGTATTTTTTGCCTCTGTTCTTTTGTATGGATAGCCTTTTCCATTCATGGGTGTAAAAGGCAATCCTCTTTCCCTTGCCTTTTGGTATATTGTGCTGATGTGCATACCAAATCTATCACACATATCATTCCCTGTGATTTCTCTGCGTCTCCAACGTAAATACCACTCATCAAATTCTTCTGTGACTTCTTTTTTCTCCCTGCCGAATTTTATTCCTCTTGCTTTTGCTGCTGCAATACCTTCCGCTTGTCTTTGGCGTATATTTTCTCTTTCATTTTGTGCCATATAGGAAAGTATTTGCAGTACAATATCAGAAATCAATGTCCCTGTTAAATCACGTTGTATACTGGTATCCAAAAGTGGCATATCCAACACACGTATATTTGCCTGTATTTCTTTTGTAATGAGTCGCCATTGCTCCAGAATTTCTTCGTAATTTCTTCCCAAGCGGTCAATGCTTTTGACAACAAGTATATCACCAGGTTGTAATTTTTTTATAAGCATTTGATATGCTGGGCGTTTAAAGTTTTTTCCGCTTTGTTTGTCAAAATATAAATTTTCTTTTGCAATATGATGTTCTGATAAGGCGTCTACCTGTCTATCCTCATTTTGCTCTTTTGTAGATACTCTGATATAACCATAAATTTGCGGCATATTCATACCTCCTAATATATCTATTTTATTTACATATAAATTATTTTTTTTCGTTTTTATATTCGCTATTCTCTCATTATATGACTTTTTATTACTTTTTTATACGAATCTATACATTAATTTTAGTATAATCAATATGTATAACAAAGTCAAATTTACAAATAAATGGGGCTAAATACATATTAAAAATCGTGAAACTTTGTCTCAAACTTCACAAACTTTACTGGAAAACTTCGTTTTACTAATCACAAACACAATAATCACAAACACAACAAAGGTGTCTGAAGCAAACACTTCAAACACCCTTATTATGATATTTTATACTCTGGCACCATTTTGTCCTACAGTATAACCATCTATATTTGTATTCACTGCTAAACTGCCATCTTTATAAAAATAGTACCATGTATTATCAATTTGTTTCCAACCATCAGTATACATTACGCCTTTATTATCAAAATAATATTTCTTTTCTGAAATATCTTTCCAACCTATTGCTACACCTTCATTTGTCCAATAATGCCATTCTGTATGATTATTTTCTGTATATTGTTTCATGCCTTCATACATCATACCATTTTGATTGAAATAATATCTCAATCCATTTATTGTCTGCCAACCTGTCAATTTTTCACCATTTTGATAATAATACCAATGTCCAGAAGCATTTTTTGTAAATCCTTGTGCAGTAGCGGTATCAATGGTAAATTGTGTATAATTATGAATCATATTGCACGCCTCTGCACGTGTCACATTACCCGATGGGTCAAATACATTACCATCTTTACCATTTACTACTCCCATTGTTTGCATTGTTTTCACTGCCTCTTTTGCATAGCCCAATATAGAAGAATTATCAGCAAAAGCATTTTCTGCTATCATCGCTTTACAATCAACGCCCATTGCTTTGGCATATTGATAAAGCATTACCGTTGCGTCCTGTCTGGTTAACACTTGATTTTGTTTACTATTTGGAATATTTTTGTATATTCCTTTTTCATTTGCCCATGCATTGATATCTGTTACTGTTGTATTTTTCTGTTGTATATTCGCAGTGTTATAAAGCATTGAGGCAAATTCCAATGCTGTGATTGTGCTATTTGGCTGGAATTGATATTCTGTTTTTGCTTTTGCAATATTACGACTTGCTACAAAATCAATATCATTTTTCGCCCAATGTGTTTTAATATCGGTATATTCATTTGGCTTTTGATATCCTATACCATAAACAGAAAAATGTTTTGCATTGAAACGTACACAATTTGCATTTTCATCATAACAAGAATTTTGTATATATTCCACATTACCATTATTATCCAAATACACCGCACACAATCCGCCTATTTGCTCTGTTTGTTTTGGTGTATACTGCATTGCTACGCTGATACCATTTATATTCGTTATATTTTTTGTTTGATTTGCATACATCAATTTGATGTCATATACTGGTCTGTCAGAAACTGCATTTTTTGCCTGTTCTGAAAGCGTACTATTTTCTATACCTTTCATTATAACTTGTGCTGTTCCCTTTGACTGATATTTGATTGCCTTTATTGCCTCCTGATTGATTGTAACAGAAATTTGTCCCCATTCTAACACCACACGACTAATATTATTATGAATCAACTGATTCTGCACATTTTCTGGTATATTCAAACAAATATTATTTGATGTACTATTTACTGCAATGACAGCAGTCATTTCTCCCGCATTTGCATTTTTATTCATTGCGTATTGTTTTGCAGACTGCATTACATCATTGATATGCTCTGTTGTGACTGTTACAGTTGCACTACCATTTGCAGTAACAGACGCATTAATATTGGTTTTACCTGTAACATGTATGGTTGTTTTTTGTGCAGGCTTGGTGTAACCTCCTCCGCCTCCTCTGCTACTACTTGAGCTACTTGGTTTACTATTCTCTTTCCAATTTGCTGTAATTGTGACATCATTTTCTGGCATAATAAATATTGTGTCTGCTAAACTCGCATTTTCAAAACTGCCCCCATTTGAAGATGTCCAGCCTGCAAATGTATAGCCTGTGCGTGTGCCTGCGTGTATTTCTATACTGCTGTTTGGTGCATATTCTCCCGCTTGTGTCACACCATTACCGCTATTATTCACTGTCAAAACATATTTTTTGGCATCTGGTTTATTGGGTTTATTTGGTTTATTTGGTTTATTTGGTTTATTTGGTTTGCTTGGTTGTGAATTTGATTTCCAATTTGCTGTAATTGTGACATCATTTTCTGGCATAATAAACATTGTATCTGCTAAACTCGCATTTGTAAAACTACCTCCATTTGAAGATGTCCAGCCTATAAATGTATAGCCTGTGCGTGTGCCTGCGTGTACTGCTATACTGCTGTTTGGTGCATATTCTCCTGCCTGTGTGACACCATTACCGCTATTATTCACTGTCAAAACATACAATTTTTCAGATACGCCTAATGTGCCATTTACATATTTGACATTATAACCATCTGGATTTGACAATACACCACCACTTATCACAATGCTATATGTTCCTACAGTATTGCTGTCTTTTGCATTGCACGTCAGTGTTGGAGCTGTCATAGTATCCGAATAAGCCAATTCAACTGGCTCATACTCATATGTTGGCAATGCTTGCCCTTTTATAACAGAATAGCTTTTTGACTGCAACACAATATCTTTTTTATTTATGGTAATAGAAATGCTTGCACTTGCGCTATTATATTCCGCATCGCCGTCTTTTACTGCTGTAATGATTACTGTACCTGCTTTTTTTATGGTTGCTGTTGTGCCGTTTATACTCAATGTGTTAGGGTCCGAACTGGTATATGTGATACTTCCTTCGCCGTTTCCTCCTGTGGTGCTTAACTCAAAAGCGTCATCGCCGTATGTTTTTGTTGCAACATCTTCTATATTAAAATCACTTTGACTTTTTTTGTTTAGGTCAAATGTCACTGTTGTTACTACTTCATTATAGTTGTTGTCACCTTTATAAGTTACTGTAAATGTTTCATTACCAGTATATCCTATTACTGATACCATTATTTGGATTTCACCATCGTTTATACTGCCATCCACATTTGAATTAACACTATCAATTATTTCTACATATCCCGTTGGCAGAGCTTCTCCATTGACACCTGTTACTGTTATATAAAAATACAACTGACTTATCCCAAATATTTCTATTTGTTCTACATTACATGATACAGTAGGTGTTGCTTTTGCCACTGTTATAGCAATTTTCTGTTCTGGTGCTGATGTATAGTTTTCAGATTCTGAAAGTGATGCTTTGATATCTACTGTACCTGCAGACTTTAATGTTACAATACCGTCTTGTGACACTTCTGCTATATTTTCATCACTTGATGTATATGTAATTGTGCCATTGCTATTTGCACTACATTGTAATAAAAATGGTGCGTCGCCAAATGTTTTATTGATAGCACTTGGTACAATCAGTACACCTTGCGCTTTTGTAATATTTGCAGGTATTTCTGCACGATTCTCTTTTAATGTGTAATTTTTTGCTTTATCGCCTGTTAATGTGATATTTGTCGCTTTTATGACATTTGCTTCGCTCACATTTGCACTATTGTATGCAAAATTAGCATTTGCTGTAACAGTATCGCCTGACAGCACGCCATTTAATGCAATACTCAATCCGGGAGGTGCTGAAACTGTACCATCATATGTTTTTGTTGTTGTACCTGCAATATCCGCTGTAATTTCTAATGGCTTGACATCGACAGTAAAGTCAATGTTAATTTGTCCTTGTAGAAAAGAATCTATAAAAAATGAAGCAGTATATGTATATGTATGTTTACCAGCACTTACTTTATTAGGAAGTGTATAATTAAAATTTTGTTCTTTTAGTTCAATTACTGTATGATTTTCTTGCCAAAAATATTGTGTTTCATAATTTTCAAATCCTGTTACATCTACTTTTAATGTAATATCATCTGTATTGCCGTATGTACCTTCCAATTTCAAATTTTTGGGGTATGACACTGTGCCTACAATTTTGCTATAATTGCAATCTTGGCAAGTAGCACGATAGGATATGACTTGATTTTTTCCATCATCTTTACTTTCTTCTTCAAACTTACCAAAATTATGAGACTGTTCTTCTGTTTTGTATCCACATACTTTGCAAGTACCTTTGTGTCCTGTTTCTGTGCTGTCGGCATTGTCATATTGATAAGTACATTCTCCTTCCTCTCCGCACACAACACAAATATGTTTTCCTGATTGGTCGGGTGCTTGTTCATAAGAATGTTCACTCTATTGTGCCTGTTAATATTTTGCCGTTTAGTGTGGTACTATCTGCTATCAATTTGCTGTCTTTATAATAGGCATAGCCTTCCGCAAGTAAATCTTTTACTGTAGCATCACCGTTTTGTATTATGATTGCTCTATCGTCACTTATAAATGTCCCACCTGAAATTTTTATATTTTCTGCATTTGATTTATCTAAATTCTGAATTTTTAATGCATAACTTCCCCCTTGTATTGTGGGATTTCCTGTGATGTTCAATTCTCCGCTGTTGCCATTCTTTATAAATATGCCACATGAATATCCTTCAATGTGAGCATTGCCTGATATAAATAATGGCAAATTTTGCATATATATAGTTTCCGACCCTGAAGGAATATGGAGAGTTCCTCCTTGTATGTCTACAGTGCCACTAGTGCCACTATTTACGAAAGCAATTATATTTCCAAATTCCTCTATACTACCATTACCACCACTGCTGTCTTTTATTGTCAATTTGCCTGTATAGATATTAAGCCCGTTATCTGAAAAATTTACTAGAGCAGTAAAACCATTCAAATCAAATGTAAATGTTGTATTTCCATTTAGAACAATTGCTTGATACTTTTCAATGTCTTTCTGCAATGTAATTGTTGCACCGTCATTTTGTGCTGTAAATGCATTTTTCAGTGTATCATATGTTATTGTGCCGTCTGGTTTTTCTATTTTTGTCTCCGCATCTGCTTCAGTATCTGCCTGTCTAGCGCCAGTATATTCTATACGATTATTTTTTAATTGTTCCTGCTGTTCTGTTTTATTTTGTTCATTTTCTCCGTTCTCTTTATTTTCTTCATTCTCTCCGTTCTCTTTATTTTCTTCATTCT
>CAJUNT010000020.1 GCA_910587735.1 uncultured Clostridia bacterium | reverse complement strand
TTTTGAGATAGGCTTTTGTCTTTTGAGACGAATGTCTGCTTTATTGTGCCTTTATAAGACACTTTTTGTTTTTTGAGTTTTGCTCATCTCTAAAATTATCATACTATTTCATATCAAAATGTCTTTTTTATATTGCTACAAAATTATGTTTGCGAAAATAGATATTAATGGATATGAATGAAAGCCACAAACAAAAATATTATATGGAATGGAATCCATTCTCTTGCAAAAATTCTAATGTAATTCCTTTTTTTTCTGTTGATTTTTGTTCTTTATGAAAAAGCAATTTTTCAATATATTTTGCTATAATATCACATTCTAAGTTAACAGTATCTCCTACTTTCTTTTTTAAAAGTATTGTTTCGTCTGCTGTATGAGGAATAATAGAAACTTTAAAACAATTATCATCTACATAAGCAATTGTTAAGCTGATACCATCAATAGCAATAGAACCTTTTTCAACAACATATTTTAATATTTTTTCATTTGCTTTTATAGTAACCCAGACAGCATTTTCTTCTCTTTTTAAATTGATTATTGTGCCTATACCATCTACGTGTCCTGAAACAATATGACCTCCAAAACGTCCGTTTGCAGGCATTGCTCTTTCTAAATTTACATGACTACCTTTTTGTAAATTTCCAAGATTACTACGATTCATTGTTTCAGCCATAACATCTGCTGTAAAATATTGCTTTGAAATATGACAGGCTGTTAAACAAATGCCATTTACTGCAATGCTATCTCCCAAACAAATATCTTCTAATATCTTTTTTGCTGATATTGTTAATTTTGCTGATTTACTGCCTTTTTCTATTGTTGCAATTTGTCCGATTTCTTCTATAATACCTGTGAACATTATTATTCACCTACCTTTTTAACATCATATTCTAATAAAATATCTTGTCCTATTTTTTTGATATTATTTAAATATAGACCATATGCTTGGCTTGCTATAGCAATACCCTTTCCTTCAACAGGAGATTTTGCTTGACTTCCTCCAAATATTTTAGGTGCAATATAAACCATTATTTTATTTACAATACCACATTGTAATGCACATTCATTTAATGTTGCACCACCTTCTAATAATATACTATCAATACATTGTTTCCCTAGTTCTATCATAAGTGCATTTAAGTCCACTCTATTTTGTTCATTTGGCAAATATAATAATTGTATACCTGCTTTTTGTAATTCATTTTGTTTTTGTTCATTTTTTTGAGCATAAGCAATAATAGTTTTGATTTCACTTGCAGTTTTTACAATTTGACTGTCTAATGGAATTTTTAATGTACTATCGCAAATAATACGAATAGGATTTTTTCCGCCATCTATACGACAATTTAATAAAGGGTCATCTGCAAGTACTGTGCCAATGCCTACCATAATTCCAGAAAGTGCATTTCTCATATAATGAACTTGTTTTCTTGCTTGTTCTGCTGTAATCCATTTACTGTCACCTGTATATGTGGCAATTTTGCCGTCTGCCGTCATAGCATATTTCATAACAACATAAGGTGTTTTTGTTTTGATATAATGAAAAAATATTGTATTTAATTCATCACATTGTGATTTTAATATATCTGTATATATCTCTATACCATTTTGCTTTAATTTTTCAATGCCTTTTCCTGCTACAAGAGGATTAGGGTCATCAGAACCTATAAAAACTCTTTTAATATTTTTTTCTATAATAATATCAGTACAAGGAGGTGTTTTGCCATAATGACAACAAGGCTCTAACGTAACATATAAATCCGCACCAGAAGGGTTTTCTGTGCAGTTGGCAAAAGCGTTTCTTTCGGCATGAAGTCCTCCATAATATTGATGATATCCTTCTCCTATTATGGTATTATTTTTTACAATAACAGCTCCTACCATAGGATTTGGGTTTGTGTGTCCTCTACCAAGCTGTGCAAGCTGTATTGCTCTTTCCATATATTTTTGTTGCATAAAAAATACCTCCAAACAAAAAAGCCCTGCATATTTAATATACAGGGCAGAAAAATACAATATATTATCGTTAAAATTATAACAAAATAACAGCATATCAAATCATTTTTTGAAATACTTTTTATAATGATAACGATAATAAAAAACCTGAAATACATCTGTATTTCAGGGCAAATTTACAATATCATTATGGTTCTATGTTATATAAATAAAACATAGAAATATATGATTGTTTTTTCTTCTTTCATCCAGACTATACTGTCGGTCATGGAGTTACACCATATCAGCAAATATCTATTCGCTCGCGGACTATACCGCCGGTCGGGAATTACACCCTGCCCTGAAGAAAACCATATTTATTTTTCCATTATCATACACCTATTTTAGCAATTTGTAAATAGTTTTTTGAAAAAAATTTAACATATTTTTTGTTTGATGGATACTGTAAAGAATATAAATTGTATTTTTATACAGTATTATTATATAGCATCACAAATTAATTTTCCCATTTGTATTGTACCAACTGCTTTCATATCTTCACTCATAATATCTACTGTTCTGTATCCTGCTTCTAATACAGAAGTTACTGCTTTTTCTATTGCATCAGCTTCCTTGTTTAATTTAAAGGAATATCTTAACATCATAGCAGTGGAAAGTATTGCTGCAATAGGATTTGCAATGTCTTTTCCAGCAATATCTGGTGCAGAGCCATGTATTGGCTCATACATACCTGCTCCAGTTCTCCCCAAACTTGCAGAAGGCAAAAGTCCAATAGAACCTGTAATCATACTTGCTTCATCAGAAAGAATATCACCAAAAATATTAGAAGTCACAATGACATCAAATTGTTTTGGATTTCTCACTAATTGCATAGCAGCATTATCTACATACATATGATTTAATTCTACTTCTGGATATTGTTGTGCTACTTCTGTTACAATTTTTCTCCAAAAACGAGAACTTTCTAAAACATTTGCTTTGTCTACACTGGTTACTTTTTTATTTCTTTGCATTGCGACATCAAAAGCATTTTTTGCAATCCTTCTGATTTCCATTTCACTATACGCTTCTACATCAAATGCTTCTTGTCCATATTTTCCCTCTCTGTAACCCTTTTCACCAAAATAAATACCACCTGTCAATTCTCTTACAATTAAAATATCAAGACTATCTCCTGTAATTTCTGGTTTAAGAGGACAAGCAGCAGAAAGTGCTTTGTGTATGATAGCAGGACGTAAATTAGCATAAAGTCCTAAACCTTCTCTTAAACCAAGTAATGCTTTTTCTGGTCTTTGGTCACCTGCAACAGTATCCCATTTTGGACCTCCCACAGCACCCAATAATACAGAATCTGCTTTTTTACACTGTTCTAGTGTTTCGGTAGGAAGACATTTTCCTACACTGTCTATGGCACAGCCACCTGCTAATACTTTGTTAAAATGAAATGTATGATGGAATATTTCTCCTACTCTATTTAATGCTGTCATAGCTTGTTCTGTTACTTCTGGACCAATGCCGTCACCAGCTACTACAGCAATATGAAATTCTGACATAACTTCTCTCCTCTTTCATTTTTTATGTTTTAATATCCCCAAGTTTCTAATGTCCATGCTCCGCCGTTGGAACGTACTAATATCCATTTAAAATTGTTATAAGTTCTATTTGCATCTAATCCACTATGTTTATTTTCTGCACCAACATCAAAACTAGAAATCAAAATAATTCCTTCTTCTGCTTCATACTGTTCAGCCAATACTTCACTTGTATCAGAAGATATGGCTTCATTATAATATAGCTCTGTTAATGTACAATATTGAAGGTTTTCTGCATTTTTAAAATAATCTGTTACAACATTCATTGCATTTTTGATATCTTGTTCTGTATAAATACTAGAATTTTCTATTGTTTGTGTCACTTGACTGATATTTCCGCCTTTGGTACAACAACAAAGCAGTATAAAAACAGGTATTATAATAAACAATAAAGAAGCTCTTTTTTTGATATTTTTGTTAATTTGACAGTCTTTTTTTGGTTTGTTGAACAAGTCCGTCACTTTCCATAATTCTTTTAATAAATTCAGGAAAAGCCTGTGCTTGATAAGTTTTATTTTTAGAAATATTTGTAATGACACCTGTATCAAAATTGATAGATACTTCATTTCCATTTTCAATATCATTTGCTGCTTCTTCACATTCTAATATTGGCATACCAATGTTAATGGCATTTCTATAAAATATTCTTGCAAATGTACTTGCAATAACACAAGAAACCCCTGCACATTTTATAGCAAGAGGAGCGTGTTCTCTGGAAGAACCACAGCCAAAATTTTTTGTTGCTACAATAATATCACCTTTATTCATATTATTTACAAAATCAGGGTCAATATCAATCATACAATATTTTGCTAATTCTTCACCACTAGATACATTTAGATAACGTGCTGGTATAATGACATCAGTATCTACATTATCACCATATTTAAATACTTTTCCTTTTGCTTCCACAACTCAACCCTCCAATTCTTCTGGATTTGCAATTTTTCCTGCGATTGCAGATGCTGCGGCAACTGCTGGGCTTGCAAGATATACTTCACTTTCTATATGCCCCATACGTCCTACAAAATTTCTGTTTGTAGTAGAAACACATCTTTCTCCAGCTGCCATAATACCCATATGACCGCCAAGACATGGACCACAGGTTGGTGTAGAGAATATTGCTCCAGCGTTTATAAAGTCCTCTACATAACCTGCTTTAATACAATCTAAATAAATTTGTTGTGTAGCAGGAATAATAATTGTTCTGACACCTTTTGTAACTTTTTTGCCCCTTAATATGTCTGCTGCAATTTTCATATCTGAAAATCTACCATTTGTACAAGAACCTATAACAACTTGGTCAATTTTGACCTCTCCTACTTCATCAATTATTTTTGTATTTTCGGGCAGATGAGGGAATGCAACAATTGGACGAAGTGTACTCAAATCAATAGTATATTCTGCATCATATTCTGCATCAGCATCGGCTTCATATACTGTATATGGTTTTGTAGAATGTTCTTTTGTATAAGCAATAGTCAATTCATCTACTGGAAAAATACCATTTTTTGCACCTGCTTCAATCGCCATATTTGCAATAGTAAATCTATCGTCCATAGAGAGTTCTTTAATACCTTCTCCTGTAAATTCCATTGATTTATATAATGCGCCATCTACACCAATCATTCCTATGATATATAATATCAAATCCTTACCACTAACATATTTAGAAGGTTTACCAATGATATTAAATTTGATGGCAGAGGGTACTTTAAACCAACATTCTCCTGTTGCCATACCGATTGCCATATCTGTACTACCTATACCTGTTGAAAAAGCGCCTAATGCACCATAAGTACAAGTATGACTATCTGCGCCAATAATAACATCACCAGGCACAACAATACCTTTTTCTGGAAGAAGTGCGTGTTCAATGCCTACTTCTCCTACATCAAAAAAGTTTTTAATATTCGTATCATAAGCAAATTGGCGACAGCTTTTACATTGTTCTGCTGCCTTAATGTCTTTATTTGGTGTAAAGTGGTCTAATACCACAACAACTTTATCTTTATCAAATACTTCTTTTGCACCTGTTTTTTTAAATTCTGGTATTGCTACAGCAGTTGTAATATCATTTCCCATAACAATATCTAATTTTGATTGTATTAATTGTCCTGCACTTACACAGTCCATACCAGCGTGTGCCGCAAGTATTTTCTGTGTCATTGTCATTCCCATTATAATACTCCTCCTTTTTTATTATAAATGTTTCAATTTATAAATTGTTATATTTGTTTCATATACAAAAGAGAATAGGGATTTCCCTGTTCATCATAGTTACTTTTTTTATATACTTGAAATCCCATATGTTCATAAAAGTCTTTGGCAAGCGGATTTTGTTCATTTACAGTCAATTTGTTAATAGAATAAATTTCAATGCCATATTCTATCAGTCTTTTACCAATTCCTTTTCCTCTTTGTTCATTTGAAACAAACAGCATTTCTAGTTTTTGTCCATTATTTCCCATAAAAGCGATAGGAATTTTACTCTCATTTTCTACAATAACTAAATGAGATATTTCTTTTAATGCTTGAGGAACATATTTTTTTATACTCTTTATTTCATCATCTGATAAAAATAAATGAGTTCCCCTTACAGAGTTTTCCCATATTTCTAATAATTGTTGTAACAATACTGGTATTATTTGTTTTATTTCAACAATTTTCATATTTCCTCCAAAAATATAAAATAATGATTATAATAATACATTATGAAATATGGTTTCATTTAAAAATTTTTGAAACGATTAGGGCAATGCCCTAATCATTAAGCTTCAGCAGATATTAACATTTTATTTACAGTGCTGACTACAGCACGTAGTGAAGATTTTCCAACACTACTTGATGTACCTGCACCATAATATTTTTTACCATCTGTTCCTCTTGCTTCAATATAAGATATTGCTCTTGCTTTTGTGCCATATTCCATAGAGTGTCCTCTATAATCTAATATATCTACTGATATTCCAATTACTTCTTCTATTGCATGACAGAATGCAGATACAACACCATTGCCTTCGCCTTCAATATAATATTTCTTACCTTTGAATTCAATTTCTGCCGCAATAGAAACTAAATCCCAATCTTGGTCAACACTTTGTGTTTTGTAATAATTTAACTGTAAAGGTGTTCTAATATCAACATACTCTTTTTGGAACACATCATAAATTTGTTCTGGTGTTAATTCAGACTGTAATTCATCAGAAACACCAGTAATAATATCTCCTGCATTTCTCTGGAATGCTTTTGGAAGATATAAACCATAATTTTGTTCTAATATAAATGTTACACCGCCTTTACCAGATTGACTGTTAATTCTGATAATAGGGTCATAACTTCTGCCAACGTCTTTAGGGTCAAGAGGCAAATAAGGTACTTCCCAATGTTCTGGATGTGTTTTCATTGCTGTCATACCTTTTTTGATAGCGTCTTGATGAGAACCAGAAAAAGCAGTAAATACCAATTCTCCAGCATAAGGGTGACGAGGATGTACATTCATTTGTGTAGAATCTTCATAAATACTTACAATATCATTCATATGTGTAAAATCTAATTCTGGGTCAACGCCTTGTGTAAACATATTCATACCTATTGTCAAAATATCAGCATTACCTGTTCTTTCACCATTTCCAAATAATGTACCTTCTACTCTATCAGCACCAGCCATTAATCCCAATTCAGATGCAGCAACAGCGCACCCTCTATCATTATGTGCATGAAGACTCACCAAAATACTTTCTCTATTTTTCAAATTACGACACATATACTCAATTTGGTCAGCATAGACATTTGGTGATGTCATTTCTACTGTGGAAGGTAAATTAATAATTGCTTTATGTTCTGGTGTTGGTTTCCATACATCTATTACAGCATTACAAATTTCTGCTGCAAAATCCATTTCTGTTCCTGTAAAACTTTCAGGAGAATATTCAAATGTAAAATTGGTTTCTGTGTACTGTGCAGCGATATCATTCATCATTTTTGCACCGAATACAGCTAAATCAATTGTTTCTTGTTTGGAATTTCCAAAAACAACTTCTCTCTGCAATGTAGAAGTAGAATTATATAAGTGAACAATAGCATTTTTAGCACCTGTTAAAGCAGAAAATGTTTTTTCAATAATTTTTGCTCTGGATTGTGTCAAAACCTGTATTGTAACATCATCAGGTATTAAGTTTTGGTCAATTAATGCTCTTGTAAATTCATATTCTGTTTCAGATGCAGCAGGAAAGCCAATTTCTATTGTTTTAAACCCCATGTCTACTAAAAATTGAAAAAATTGCAATTTTTGATTTAATCCCATAGGTGTAATCAATGCCTGATTGCCATCACGTAAGTCTACACTACACCACATAGGCGCTTTTGTAATTTTTTGATTTGGCCATGTTCTGTCTTTTAAATTCACTGTGGGATACACTTTGTATCGATTAAAATTTTTCATAATATATTACTCTCCTTTAGTAAAATAAAATTTTGTTTCATGAAATACATAAAAAAACCTTTCATCTTCTTACACAAAGAAGATGAAAGGTATATTCCTTCCACGGTACCACTTCTAATTTATCCCTCAAAAAGGGATACACTCATACAGATACTGGTGAAACCTAATATCCTGTTCCTGTAACGGTGAACTTCCGTTATCGCCTACTATTGTTCAGCGAACCACTCCAAGACCAGTTCAGCTTTATCCATCTTATTATCTCACACCAACCGATAACTCTCTGAATCGTTTCAAAAACCTACTACTTCTTATCATTGTGTTTTATTTATGATATATTCTTTTTGATGAAAATAAATTTAGCATAAAATAAATTATCTGTCAATGACTTTTTTATTTTTTATTAAAATTTATAATTTACATTTTTTCAAAGGCTTGTTCTAAATCTGCAATAATATCATCAATATGTTCTGTACCAATAGAAAGACGTATTGTTGTTGGAGCAATACCACAAGCATTTAATTCTTCATCTGTCATTTGAGAATGTGTTGTACCTGCTGGATTGATAACAAGAGATTTTACATCTGCAACATTTGCTAAAAGAGAAAATAATTTTAAATTATCAACAAAACGATTTGCATCTTCTCTTGTTCCTGTTGTTTCTATTGTAAATATTGACGCGCCACCCTTTGGTAAATATTTTTTATATAATTTATAATAAGGACTATCAGGTAATGAAGGGTGATTTACTTTTTTTACTTTAGTATGTTTTGAAAGATATTCCACTACCTTTAGCGTATTTTCAACATGACGTTCTACACGTAAAGAAAGTGTTTCCAATCCTTGTAAGAATAAAAAAGAATGAAAAGGACTTAAACAAGCACCTGTATCACGAAGTAATACCACTCTTGCTCTTGTAATATATGCTGCTTTTCCTGCTGTTTTTGTAAAACTAATACCATGATAGCTAGGGTCTGGCTCTACTAAATGTTGGAATTTTCCACTTGCTTCCCAATCAAAATTACCGCTATCTACTATCACACCCCCTATTGATGTACCATGACCACCTATAAATTTTGTGGCAGAATGTATTACAATATCAGCACCATATTCAAAGGGTCTTAGTAAATAAGGTGTAGCAAATGTGCTGTCTATAATCAAAGGAATATTGTGAGCATGAGCAATTTCTGCAACTTTTTCAATATCAATCATATTTGCATTTGGATTGCCTATGGATTCAATATATAACAATTTTGTGTTGTTCTGTATTGCTTTTTCAAAATTAGAAACATCATCTGGATTTACAAAAGTAGTTGTAATACCACTTTTAGGTAATGTATGTGCAAAAAGATTGTATGTACCACCATAAAGTGTATTTGCAGAAACAATATGGTCGCCCATTTGTGTAATATTTTGTATTGCATATGTTACAGCAGCAGAGCCAGAGGATAAAGCAAGTGCACCGACACCGCCTTCTAAGGCATTGATACGAGCTTCAAAAGTATCTGTTGTAGGGTTCATCATACGACTGTAAATATTTCCTTCTGCTTTTAAATCAAATAAATCAGCAGCATGCTGACAACTGTCAAATAAATAAGAAGTTGTTTGGTAAATGGGTACAGCACGAGAATGTGTAGTAGGGTCAGCTATTTCTTGTCCTGCATGAAGTTGGAGTGTTTCAAAACGATATTGATTTTGCATAAATAAATCCTCCTTAGTATCAATATTGACTTTTCAATATATTAATTTTATACAATTATAAAACTGTATTGATAAAAATAAAAGATTTTTATTTTATTTCTAAAAAAATTTAACAGATATATAGAAAAATGATACTATACTGATAGATAGTCTAGTACAAATATAGAAAAATGAAAAAACTTCTTTTTCCAAAAATAAAAAAGTGCTAAAATAAAATGAAAAAAATAATTTTATAAATATCATTTTATAGTTGTATGATACAGCATAAGTAAAAAAGGAGGAACTAATATGAATTTTGGTTTTATAGGCGCAGGAAATATGGTTAGTGCTATAGTAAAAGGTATGACAATAGGCACAAAAAGCTATGATGGAAATTGTATTTATATAACAAGTAAATCTGGTATTACAGCAGGAAGATTGGCAAAAAATTGTTCTGCACATTTTTGCAAAACAGCAGATGATGTAATTTCTGCTTCTGATGTATTGGTATTAGGAGTAAAACCTCATGTTTTAGCAGAAATTTTGCCAAGTATGAAACAAGCAATACAGAAAAAGAAGCCTCTTGTTATATCCATTGCAGCAGGAAAAACATTAGATTATATTGGCACATTTTTAGCTGAAAAAACGCCTATTATAAGAGTAATGCCAAATATTAATGGTAAAATTGGTGCATCTACAACAGGTATATGTAAAAATGATTTTGTAACAAATGAGCAATTTGATACAGCGAAAAATATGTTTTCTACAATAGGAAGTGTAATAGAAATTTCAGAAGAACAATTTTCTATATTTAGTGTAATAGGTGGTGCTTCTGTAGCATTTGTTTATTTGTATATAGATGCTTTATCAAGAGCAGCATTAAAAGCAGGTATGCCTAAAAAAAATGCTTTAGAAATTGCAGCGCAAACTGTTTTAGGAAGTGCAAAAATGGTATTGGAAAGTGGAGAACATCCTTGGGTACTTATAGACCAAGTATGTTCTCCAGGAGGAACAACAATAGAGGGAATTTGTTCATTAGAGCAAAATGGTTTTGAAAGCACTATTGTAAATGCTTTTGATGCTGTATTGCAAAAGGATAAATGGATTGGTGAAAAAAAATAAGGAGAAAAATTATGTCATCTTCATTAGAATATGTTCAATTTATAGCGGAGCAATTATCAGAATTAGAAGAAATCTCTTATAGAAAAATGTTTGGAGAATATGCTTTTTATTATAAAGGTAAAGTATTTGGTGGTGTATATAATAATCGATTTTTAATAAAAGTAACAGAACAGGGGAAAAAACTTTGTGAAGGTTTTGAACAACAATTACCTTATGAAGGTGCAAAACCTATGATTTTTGTAAGTGAATTAGATGATAAAGATTTTTTAAAAAATTTAGTAGAAGTAACATGGCAGGCACTTCCTTTTCCTAAAAAAAGAAAATGATTTTTTAATAATATAAACAAATAAATAACGATTTTTCATATAAAAATTTACTTTTTGACTATAACAATTTGTCAGTAAGTTTGTAAAAGTATTCCTATGGATACACTTTTAATTTTGTCGTTAATGTATATTTGGACAATATACAAAAATATTAATTGATAAATTATGCATATTCACAAAAATTGATTGTTTTTTCATATAAGTAAGTAATAAAAAGGGGTATATGACATGAAAAAATAATATTTTTTTCACAAAAATACCACTTTTTTTTTATGAAAAGATTTCATTCTTTAAAAATGTCACTATCTATTCGCGACAAATATAGATAATGAATTGATTGAAAATAATATGATTTTATAGCATAATAATCACATCGAAAGGTTGGTTTTTAAATAATGTCACTATCAAAAGGAAACACAAATAAAAAAATGGGTTTAACTGCAAGACAAAAAGCCATCATTGAGATTTTGACAAAATTTACAGCAACAAATCCTGTTACCATTTCAACTATTTCGGAAAAACTAAAATTAAGTTCTCGTACAATATTAAGAGAGATGCCTGATATTGAACGCTGGCTTTCTGAAAACAATTTTAAATTTATTAGAAAGCCAGGAGTAGGGCTTGTATTAGAAGAAAGCCTTGAAAATCAAAAAAAAATATTAAAGTTGTTAGATGTAGAAACAGTACAAAAGTTATATTCCAAAGAGCAAAGACGTAAATTTCTTTTAGGAGAACTTCTTGCCACAAAAGAACCAAGAAAATCTTTTTATTTTACATCAAAATTTAAAATATCAGAGGGTACACTTAGTAATGATTTAGATGTATTGGGAAAGTGGCTTTCTACTTATCAAATTAAAATTATACGAAAACAAGGTTTGGGAATTTATTTGGAAGGTACAGAGGAAAATTACAGACAAGCGATTGCGAATGTAGTTTATGATTTTATGGAAGAAAAAGAAATACTCAGTTTGTTAAGTGGGCATCATGCTGCCGAAGATGCACCAAAAATAGAAATATATTCTCATAACAAACTGCTTCATTTCTTAGATGAAAGAATTGTAAAAGTAGTAGAACAACTTTTGTCAGAAACAGAGCAAAAATTAAAAATCAAATATACAGATAGTGCATATATTGGTTTGGTTGTTCATATTTCTCTTGCTATTAAAAGAATACAAAATTTAGAAAAAATAGAGATGGAACAGCAGAAATTACAAAAGCTTTTACTGACACCAGAATATTCTGTAGCAGAGGAAATTGCGCAAGGACTTTCAGAGCAATTAGATGTAGAAATTCCTGCGGACGAAATTGGTTTTATTACAATGCATTTACTAAGTGCTAAAATTTGGTTTTCAGATGATGATACAATATTTTTTGATAAAAAAAATAATGTAAGAGAATTAATAAAGAATATGATTATGCTTGTAGAGCAGGAATTGGGGGTTTCGTTAAAAGAGAACGAAGAGCTTTATGAGGATTTAATACAACATATTCTTCCTGCAATTAGTCGTTTATCTATGAATGTGCATATTAAAAATGCACAACTACAAACCATAAAACAGAACTATGCATCTATATTTGATGCAACAGCAAAAGCGTGTGAATTGTTAAAAACAGAAATTGCTGTAAAAGAAGTACCAGAAACAGAAATTGCTTTTATTGCAATGCATTTTTGTGCAGCAGTAGAAAAATTATATTCCAAACAAAAACAATTTTGTGTTGCTGTTGTCTGTCCCACAGGTATGGGAACTTCTCGTATGCTTGCCGCAAATTTAGCAAAAGAATTTTATAATTTAGAAATTTGCTGTATATTGTCTGCATTACATATTGATACCCAAAAACTTGCAGAAGAAGGAATTGACTTTATTGTTTCTACTGTAGAATTGGATATCTGCTATGATTATGTTTGTGTAAGTCCTGTATTGACAGAACAAGATAAAATGCTTTTGACAGAAATGATGAAAAAAGCGGAAAAAACAAAAGCAATGAAACCAACGGCTGTAAAACAGAAAAACACCGTAAAATATACAACTAAACAAGATATTATGTACATGACAAATATTGGTATAGAAATCATACAATTATTAGAACATTTACGGTTTTTGATGATACAGCATACAGTCGATATTTGGGGTATTTTCCCATTGGCTGGAAGGATGTTTACAAAAGAAAAAGAAAAAGCAGATAATGTTACTGCTGCTTTACAAAACAGAGAAATGAAAGCAGAAACATATATTTCTAGTTTGGAAATTATGCTTTTTCATTGCAGAACAAAAGAAGTAAATCATTGTCGTTTTGGGTATATTGGTTTCAGAGAACCTTTTTCCCGAAAAGATGGCACAGGATGGGTAAAAGGTGCAGTGGTTATGTTGACACCTGAATATGGTACAGGAGTATGCTTGGAAGTGATGAGCACAATAAGTAGTGCTTTAATTGAAAATACAGAATTAATTACTTATTTACATCGCTTAGACCAAGAGGCTTTTGCATTAGCACTGGAAAAATATTTAGGACAATATTATCAAAAAACATTGTATCATTTGCATCATCTCAAAAAAATATTATAAAAGAGGAGAGATATTATGAAAACTGCAGTACAAAAGTTTGGTAAGTTTTTAAGTGCAATGGTTATGCCTAATATCGGTGCATTCATTGCTTGGGGTCTGATTACTGCATTGTTTATTGAAAAAGGCTGGCTTCCTAATCCACAGTTAGAAACAATACAAGGTCCTATGCTTACTTATTTGCTGCCTATATTGATAGCATATCAAGGCGGTAAAATGGTAGGCGGTGACAGAGGTGCAGTAATGGCAGCAATCGCAACAGTAGGTGTAATATGTGGTACAGACGCAAAAATGCTCATAGGTGGTATGTTAATGGGTCCTTTTGCTGGTTTGGTAATTAAAAAGTTTGACAAAGCAGTAGAAGGAAAAATTCCAGCAGGTTTTGAAATGCTTGTAAACAACTTCTCTGTTGGTATTATTGGTATGTTGTTAGCGATATTTGGTTATTATGTAATTGGTCCAGTTATGGCAGCAGTATTGGCATTTTTGTCAGCTGGTGTTGAAATATTAATTAGTCATAAATTACTTCCTTTGGTTGGTATATTTATTGAGCCTGCAAAGGTATTGTTCCTGAACAATGCTATCAACCATGGTATATTTACACCAATTGGTACAGAACAGTCAATTGAAGCAGGAAAATCCATTATGTATATGATTGAAGCAAATCCTGGTCCTGGTTTAGGTGTTTTGCTTGCATATTGGTTATTCTCAAAAGACAAAACAACAAAATCTTCTGCACCAGGTGCAATTATAATCCATTTCTTGGGTGGTATTCATGAAATCTATTTCCCATATGTTCTCATGAATCCAGTAGTATTGATTGCTCCTATCTGTGCATCAGTTGCAGCAATATTATTCTACTCCATCACAGGTGCAGGTTTGGTAGGTCCATCTTCTCCAGGCTCTATTATCGCATTTATGGCAGTATCACCAAAAGGCGAACAGTTTATTGTATTAGCAGGAGTTCTCATTGCAGCAGTAGTATCTTTCTTAGTAGCATCACCTATTATTAAAATGTCTGGTGCAAAAAATTTGGACGAAGCAACATCTCAAATGCAAAGTATGAAAGCAGAAGCAAAAGGCACAGCAGCTCCTTCTGCTTCAGTAAATACAGGAGCAATTCCTGGCGTTGTAAAGAAAATTGTATTCTCTTGTGACGCTGGTATGGGTTCTAGTGCTATGGGTGCTACAAAATTTAGAAATAGAATTAAACATTTGAATTTAGGTATTACAGTTATCAATACATCAGTTGATAATGTACCTGCTGATGCAGATATCGTTGTATGTCAGGAAGTATTGCAGGAAAGAGCAAGAGCTTCAGGACCACAAGCACATATTATTACAATAGGAAATTTTTTAGCTGACCCTAATTTAGATGCTCTTTATAAAACATTAGAAGATAGAGCAAACGGTGGTGGTGCAGTACCTGCTCCAGCAGCACCAGAACCAGCTCCAGCAGCAGAACCTGCAAAAGCTGCAAAATCCGATGTCATTATAAAAGAAGGTATTAAAACAGGTTTAGCTAGTGTAACAAAAGAAGAAGCAATTCAAGCAGCAGGAGAATTATTGCATAAATTGGGTTATGTAAATGAAAGTTATATTCCAGCAATGCAGGAAAGAGAAAGAACAGTTAGTACATATATGGGACTTGGTGTAGCGATTCCTCATGGTACAGCAGAAGCAAAAGGCGAAGTGAAGAAAACAGGTATTGTTATGTTGCAATATCCAGATGGTGTATCTTTTGGAGAAGAAAAAGCATATCTTGTGTTTGGTATAGCCGGTATAGGTGACGAACATCTTGACCTTTTAGCAAAAATTGGTGGAATTATTGAAGAAGAAGCGCAATTAGAAAAATTAAAAACAGTAACAAGCCCAGAAGAAGTTTTGGCTATGTTCCAATAATGTAGTTATCCCACTTTCTTTTGAGGAAGTGGGATTATTATTATATAATATAAAAGAGGAGGAAACACATATGAAAAAAGCAATACAGTTTGGTGCAGGTAATATTGGTAGGGGCTTTATTGGTGCATTATTATCACAGGCAGGTTATCATGTGGTATTTGCAGATGTAAACAAAGATATGATAAATAAAATTAATGAGGACAAATCCTATACTGTTCATATTATGGACGTAGAATGTACTGATTTGAAAATTGAAAATATCTCTGGTGTGGATTCTACAACAGATGCTGTTTTAGATGAAATCAAAGAGGCAGAAGTGATTACAACAGCAGTTGGTTTGACAATATTGCCACGTATTGCACCAACTATCGCAAAAGGTATTACATTACGCCAACAAGCAGGTTCTGAAAGTTATTTAAACATTATTGCTTGTGAAAACGCAATTAAGGCAAGTTCTCAATTAAAAGAACATGTATATGGTCAATTAGATGATGCTACAAAGGCATATGCTGATAAATATGTAGGTTTCCCAGATTGTTCTGTTGATAGAATTGTACCTCCTGTAAGAAGCGAAAATCCTGTTGATGTTGTAGTAGAAAACTACTATGAGTGGAATGTAGAACAAGCATCTTTTAAAGGAGAAATTCCACAAATTAAAGGTATGAATTTAGCAGACAATTTAATGGCTTATATTGAAAGAAAATTGTTTACATTAAATACAGGTCATTGTATTACATCTTATTTGGGATATTTGAAAAAATATGGCACAATAGATGAAAGCATTGCAGATGAAAAAATATATAGCATAGTAAAAGCAGCTATGACAGAAAGTGGAAATGGTTTAATTAAAAAACATGGTTTTGATACAGAAGCACATATGAAATATATTGATAAGATTATAGGACGTTTTAAAAATCCTTATTTGAAAGACGATGTAGCAAGAGTAGGCAGAGAGCCATTAAGAAAACTGAGCGAAACAGACAGACTTGTAAAACCTCTTATGACAGCAGTTGGTTATGGACTTCCAGTAGACCATATTATTACAGGTATCGGAGCAGCATTACATTATGATAATAAAGAAGATAAACAAAGTGTAGAATTACAAGAAAAAATTGCAAAATTGGGTGTAAGAGATGCTATGGCAGAAATTTCTGGCATATCTGACAAAGATTTGTTGGATAAGATAGAGAAATCTTATCAAGATGTTATAAATTTATAAAATTAAAACAAATATTTCCCTTTTTTCTTTTCAAAATCATATAAAATAGTGTATAATATGTATATGTGTAATATTGACACAAAATAATTATTTCAATAAGAGAAGGAGAGAAAAAATTATGGTATCTAAAAAAGTAACATTAACAAACAAAACAGGTTTACACGCTCGTCCAGCTTCCAACTTGGTAGCATTTGTAAAAAAATTTCAAAGCACAGTAACTATTATTAATGGTGAAAAGAAAGCAAATGCTGCAAGTATTATCAATGTTTTGACATTGGGAGCAAAACAAGGTACAGAGTTAGAAATCGTTGCTGATGGTGCTGATGAAGCAGTAGCAGTAGAAGAAATTGCAAAATACATTGCTGATTTAAAAGAATGATAAAATGTGCTGCTAACTCATGAATTTGTTCATGAGTTAGTAGTAATTAATACGCAGGTTTTAAAAAGTGATTCTCACAAGAGAAAGGAGAAGGCTTATTCATGAAAACAATTTCTGTTACAAAAGCTGCTTCTAAAGGTATCGTTATGGGGAAAGCATTCCTTGTAGTACAGCAAAATTTGGAAGCAGATAAAAAATTAATTCGTGACAGCGAAAAAGATATTGAAGTAAAAAAATTTGAAAAAGCTGTTAAAGATACTGTTTCTGATTTACAAGTATTGGCAAAAGATAATGACATATTTGCAGCACATATGGATGTTGCAAGCGACCCAGACCTTCATGATTCTGTTGTATCAAAAATCAATGATGAATTGAAAAATGCACAGTTATCTTTAGAAGAATACATTGTTGCAACAGTTGAGATGTTTGAAAACCTTGATGATGAATATTTAAGAGAACGTGCAGCTGATATGAAAGATGTCGGCAAAAGAATTATGTGCCATTTGAAAGGCATTAGAAGCAATCCTTTTGAAGGCATTAATGAAGAAACGATTGTAATTGCAGAAGATTTAGCACCATCTGATACAGCAAATATGGATTTTAAATTTGTAAGAGGATTCATTACAGAAGGCGGCGGCGTAACAAGCCATGTTGCTATTATGGCAAGAAACAGAGAAATTCCTGCAATCGTTGGTGTAGCTGGCTTTAGAGGCGAAGTAACAAACAACGATTATATTATATTAGATGCTTTAGGAGCAAAAATTATCATCAATCCAGATGAAAAAACAAAACAAGAATATCTCAAAAAAGCAGAAGAATATAAAGAAATGAAAGCAAAATTAGAAAGTATGAATGGTTTACCTGCTACAACAGTAGATGGCAGAACAGTAGAATTGTTTGCTAATATTGGTAATATTCCAGATGCTGAAAATGCTGTTGCAAAAGGTGCAGAAGGCGTTGGACTATTTCGTAGTGAATTTTTGTATATGGAAAATACAAAATTCCCAACAGAAGAAGAGCAATTTACAGTATATAAAGCAGCAGTTGAAACACTCAAAAAACCAGTTATTATCAGAACACTTGATATTGGCGGTGACAAAGAACTTTCTTATTACAAATTTGATGTAGAAGAAAATCCATTTTTAGGTTGGAGAGCAATTCGTATTTCATTGGATTTAAAAGATGTATTTAAAACACAGTTAAGAGCATTATTGCGTGCAAGTGCTTATGGTGATATCAGAATTATGTATCCAATGATTATTTCTGTTGAAGAATTTTTAGCAGCAAATGAAGTGTTAGAAGAATGTAAACAAGAATTGAGAAGGGATTCTGTGCCATTTAATAACAGTATACAAACAGGTGTTATGATTGAAACACCTGCAAGTGTAATGTGTTCAGATGACTTAGCAAAAGAAGTTGATTTCTTTAGTATTGGTACAAACGATTTAACACAATATCTTTTGGCTGTTGATAGAGGCAATCAAAAAATTGCTAAAATGTATAATTCTTTCCATCCAGCAGTATTGCGTGCTATAAACAAAGTCATTGAATCTGGGCACAAATATGGTAAAATCGTAGGTATGTGTGGCGAATTCGCAAGTGATGAAAAAGCATTGCCAGTACTTTTAGGTATGGGACTAGATGAATTTAGTATGACAGCAACAGAAATTGCTTCTACAAGATATAATGTACGTAATTTAAGTTACAGAGAATGTCAAAAATTAGCAAGCGAAGTGTGCATTAAAGGTACAATATCAGAAGTAATGGAATTGATAAACAATTTTATTGATAAATCAAAATAAAATATATTAAGGCGTCGGATATTCGGCGCCTTATTCTATTTCATTTCCTTCAAAAGTTCTTCTAGTTTCTCCTTTACAGCTTGTTTTGCAATTTTATCCATTTGTTCTACTGTTTTAGGTCCACCAGAAGACGATAATGCATAAGGGTCATTTAGTGCTATATGAGAATCTGTTAGCATTGCCCAAAGTTGATGATGTGTCCATTGTCGTTCTTTTGCTGGCATACTAGGGTCAAAATAATCTGACCAAGTACATAGATATTTTCCAGATATAAATGTAATGCTGTCAATTTCACTAGCAGTCGCTTCATTGTATGCATCAGTATAATAATTTTTAATCGTATCTTCTGTATCTTTCAACTGTCCTAAATAAGACTCAAAATAAGTTTTGCGGGCAATAGAACCATCAGGGTCAACTTTTTTATAAGGGTCTATTTTTAATTTATTTTGATTTTTATTTTCAAGCTGTTTGACTTGTTTCATAAAATCTTCTTTTGTCATGCTACTCATTTTTTCAGCTACCTTATTTGCAAGATTCTCTAATTGATTAGATACAGCTTTCTGTCCTTCTTGAGAAAAAGTCACTTGATCGCTGTTAGATTGGAGTATAGTTTTATCATTTTTTTCTTCAGATTTAGCAAAATGAGCAGTATGTAGTGTAGACATCTGACGAGTAATAGAATTTAATTTTATATCCATGAAAAAACCTCCTTTTCGTTTATTATATTTTCTATCGGCAAGTTTAATTAAAAATTAATATTGATTTTATCAAATAAAAAAGTATAGAATATATAATCAATTCTATACTTTATAAATAATATTTTTATTGACAATGCATTGATATTATTTGGCAATCGGTGCAAATTTCTATATAAAGTGTTCCTTCAAAAAAACTGATAACTGTTTGCCATTGTATTTGTGCTAAATATTTCATTGTTTTACCACAATTAGGACAGGTAGTATAATACCAATTTTCTCCCCAGTTTGCAAAACCTCCTATTGTATTTACATTTTTACCATTTGCTCCATAAAAAACAGGAACACTATTTTGACTTAATATAAAATTATGACATTGTAGTTGATTTATTATATCAATATCTGTTGTATTTTCAATAGTATCTAAGCAATATGTTTCATCAAATAATACATTACTTTTACCATCTAATGTATATTGACAAAACATTGTTTCACAACAGACACATTCTGGGCAACAAGCGGCAGTAATAATGCCAGCAATATTTAAAAAGGACAATCTTTTATCTCTGCCATCTAATATTAATATGTCTACTAATTGACAACCACAATAAGCACAAAAGTCTTCTCTAACATGACCAATGATGCTATTTTCTGATTTTTGGTTTTCTATAATATGATAGCAAGTATCATATTTCAATTCTTGTTTTTTTCCTGTGTTATCGAATGTCCACCCGCCATATTGAGCATATATAGAGGGCAAAATATCTTCTAACCAATAAAGAGGCTTTTGTTCCAATTTATAAAATACTTCTAATGCTTTTTTATCCCCTATCATAGCAATACAGTATAGAATTTGTTCTCCCATTTCAATATCTTCAGTTTGCATTAATGACAATATTAAACTTTCACAAATATCACTAGAGGCATGAAAATATAATTCAGGTAATATATATATTGCATTTGCAAGAGCAGCTTCTTGTAGTTCTGGAGGGCATATTCCTCGAAAACTGATGAAATTCCAGAAATCTTTATATGCTTGTTTTGTAGGATATGATATTTCTGAAATATGTTCGAAAAGATATTGTATTTTTGATTTTACTTGTGCCTGTGTTAATGCACAGGTATGCTGCTTTTTTTGTACTGCCTGACAGTTGGAACAAATTCCTTGAAAGTGTAGAGGTTTTCCGCACTGCAAACAATGATAATGAAATGACATTTATGTCGCCCCTCATATTTATTTATGAAATATCATATACTAAAATAATTTTGTAAAGTGATTGATAACACATTTAATATTATCATAACAATAGCTGTATTGTCTATTGTTTCATAATTGCCAATAACATTTTTGATATATATTTATAAAGGAGATAAAATTTTTAAAAAATTTTATCTCCTTTATGAGCAATATTTATTCTGTTTTGATAGCAGATAATGCACTTAGTTTCATAGCTCTTTTTGCTGGTAAATATCCAGCAGCAATACCGATAAATGTAGCAAATATTAAAGAAGCACCACACAGCCAGAAAGGAATAGAGGAAAGCATATTACTGTTTGTTCTCAAAGCAAATACATTAACTATTTTAGATGCACCTAAACTGAGTAATATACCTGCAAGCCCTCCTGCGAATCCTATAAATGCTGCCTCTGTCAAAAATAATTTTTTGATATCTGATAGAGATGCGCCAATTACTTTCATAACACCGATTTCTCTTGTTCTTTCGTATATTGCCATAACCATAGTATTTGTAATCCCTATTGCTGCAACAATAAGAGAAATTGCACCAATTGCACCTAACATCATACGTAGCATTTTAGTAGTTTCTTTCATTGTTTCCAATTCGTCTGTCAAACTAGATGCTCTAAAACCCATATTTTTAATATTTTCTTGCACTTCTTTTACATTATCCATATTATCCACTTTTACCATAGCACTTTGATAAACACCTTTTTTTATTTTTTGCGTGTTTCTATTTCCGTTTCTTTTTGCTTCATATTCTGATTGTGCTATTTTAATTTTTTCCAATTCTTTTATAGGCATAAATACAGTATAACTATCAGAACCTCCACTGCTTAATGTTCCTACTACTTCCACTTTAATTGGCTTGATTGCCTTATCTGCATATTTTGTACCATAATTATAGTCTGTTGTTACCATAATTTTATCATTGAATATATCTACTTCAGGAGCTGGAGAATTATATCTCATTCTCCAGCTTAATTTTGGATTGTAAAAATTACTTATAACATCATTACCGAATACAAGTGTTTTGTTGTCACCTTCTTGTAATACACGCCCTTGCTCTGCTTTATATCCCATAGCTTCCATACTTGCAGGGTCAATACCTTGTATAGAGGCATCAGCAACATATTTTCCAGCAATAAAATACATATATTCATTTATAACAGGTGTTGCGGTTTCTACATGAGGTATTTTTTTAAATTCCTCTATGGTAGAAACCGTAATTTCTGTTGCTTCTTTTTTATTATTATTGTTAATAGAATTACTATCATCGTAATAATAGTCATTATTACCAGTGGTATAAACATTAATAACTTGCAAACTACCCCATTGTTCTACTTGTTTTTGAAAACTTTCATTCATGCCAATACCAATCGATACCATAACTACAATAGATGCTGTACCGATTACAACACCTAATATTGTTAAAAATGTTCGTAATTTTCTTTTCCATAAATTACGCAGTGCCATTTTAATCATATCAGAAATGCTCATTATTATCACGTCCTTGCTGATTCGAGGAGGATTGTTGTGTATTTGGCATTTGTTCATAATAATCTACATCTTCTGGTGCAAATTCATATTCATCATCTTCTGCTAAAAATGCTTCTTCTGCTTTTTTCTTTTTGTGTTTTACTATCATAACAGCCACAATAATAGCAATTATAACAATGACACCAATCACAGTAGCTATGATAATTGGTTTGCTGATACCATTGCCACTACCCATATTGTCCATATCTGTCATATCTTCTATGGGCATAGGTTCTGTTACATTTAATATAAAATCTCGTTTTTCTTCTATTGTTTCTCCACTAGCATCATCATAGCTTACAATAACACTGACAGGCAGTTCTCCTGTTGCTGTTGCAGTAAAAGTTGCCTCATAATAATCACTTGAACCAGATTCTAAATTACCAATGTATGTATTTCTATTATCTGTTTGAACATCACCTTCAATACGTATCATTAAATTATTTAATGTTACTTTTCCAGTATTATAATAACTGAAATTGATTGTAACAGGCATACCCATTTCAATTTGTTCTGGTAATGTATATTCATCAATATCTAATTGTGTGACTTGTTTTACATTAATGCCTAATAATTCTTGAGAAGTGTATTCATTGCCGTCTTGGTCTTCATATTCAAAATTAACAGTTAATGTATATGTTTTTGGTTGAGCATCTGGCACAACGTAAAGACGAAGTGCTTTGTCTACTTTTCCTTTTGGTACAATATCATCAAAATAAAATGTATTACTGCTATTTACAGGTGTAAAAATATTGCCTGTTTTTTCTGTATCAGAAGATGTTTCTTCTGTCATAGTCAAAAACATTTTAATATTGTGTACAGATTTTTGTTTATGACTGTTCATTAATGTCATAGTCAAGTCAAATTCATTTCCCGCCATAACAATAAGTGGGTCGCAAACATAATCGCTTACAATAATTTTAGGTTTACTTTTTTGTTCGTCTTCTTCCTCTTCTTTATCTTTTTTAGCATTAGATACATTTACACCTGCATATTGTTTCAATGTAGTTGCTTTTCCAGAAGAAGATTCGTATTCTATAGTAAACTCTACTGGATAATTTTGTGTAGACGCAGAAGAAGTACCTGCAAATGTGAATGAAAAATGAATTGTTTCATTGGGTGCTAATGTTTTTATATTTTTCACGCTTGTAGATTTTGGTACAACAGCACCACTTTCGCCCATACCTGATGCTGTTACTTTTATATTTTTTGCTTCCCCTTCTCCAGTATTAATTAAGTCGAAAGAAATTTCAAAATTTTGATTTACTTCATAAGTGCCAGAAGGTTCTGTCATATTTCTAATTTCAATACTAGGTTTTTCTGTACTGCTACCACCTACATTGATGTAATAATTTTGAGATTTATCATATGAACGTCCAGCCTCATCTTTATATGTAATTTTTAATGTAATAGGATAAGTACCTCCTGCTATTTCACTTCCTGCAATCAAAGGAAATGAAAAGCTTTGTGTACTTCCAGATGGAATACGTGAAAAATGTTTACTGTCTAAACTGTTATTTACACTAATACCATCGCTGGAAAGTCCTTCTAATGTCAAATTTACTTCATGCATAGTAATAAAATTATTATTTGTAATTTGTCCAGTGATTGTTGTAGTATCTCCTGCCTCTATATTGGAAGGTGTAATTGTTACATTTTCAAATTTGAAATCAGGTTCACCAGATAAATTATTTACTTTTAAATAAATTGTATTGGTACCTGTAAATTTAACATTATAAGCATTAAAATAACTGTAATTTAATGTTACAGGATAGTTTTTGGTTGTAGCTGTTCTTTCTACATCTACGGTTAATTCAATTTCTGTTTCACTTCTTGGTGCTAATGCAGAAAGTCTGTTTTCATTTCCTTCAAAACCTACTGTAAAAGGCGTATTATCAATATCTGTAAATGTAGGTTGTATCACAATCGCCTTAGCACCATAAGCACTGCCATTTCGTAATTTAATTTTAACAGTATTTGTTTTACCTGCTGTTACTTCATAAACAGGTCCATTGATTAATATAATTTCTGGTTGTGCTGCATTAGGGTCTACATATTCGTTGTCATCATCATCTGTTATAGCAAAAACAGTAGCTGGCATCAATACAATTTGTAATAAAAACAGTATTGATAAAAAAATACTTGTTAGCTTTTTTCTCATTGTGTTTCTCTCCTTTCTTCTACTCTTTTTCTATTTTGATTTTGTTCTATTTTTTCAATTTTACCATCAGAAAGATGTATAATTCTGTCTGCATATTCTGAAATTTCTAAATCGTGTGTAACAATAACAAGTGTTTGTCTATTTTTTTGTGCTAAAGAAGTGATTAAATCCATCATTTCATATGTTGTTTTTGTGTCAAGATTTCCAGTAGGCTCATCAGCAAAAACAACTTGAGGGCTGTTTATAAATGCTCTAGCAATGCTGACCCGTTGTTGTTGTCCACCACTCATTTCAGAAGGTTTATGATTAGCACGTTCTGAAAGTCCTACGGCCTCCAACATTTTCATTGCTCTTTTATTTCTTTCCGCAGCAGGTACTTTACGAAATATTAAAGGTAATGTGACATTTTCTAATGCTGTTAATGTAGAAAGAAGGTTATAAGATTGAAATACAAAACCTACATATTGTTGTCTGAATTTTGCTAATTGGTCTTCATTCATACGTTCCATATGACATTTATTAAATATAATATTGCCTTTTGTAGGTTTTTCTAGTCCTGCAATAAGATTAAGCAATGTGGATTTACCTGAGCCAGATTTTCCCAATAAACAACATATTTCACCATAAGAAATATCTAAGCTAATATTATTGATAGCAGGTATTTTTTCATTGCCCATATGATATATTTTTTTAACATTTCTGATTTTGATAACCTGTTCTGCCATAATATACCCCCTTTCCAGTATATTATTGTACTATTTTTTAAGACGAAAAAACCATAAAAAAAGTTTCAATCATAAATACAAAACAGTATTTTATAATGCTTTGTTCATGATATACAAAAAAACCACTATTATTATAAACTAATTTTGTTACATAATTATTAAAGTAACAGGTTTAATATATTACGATTTTCTTACGATTATATTGGTATTATTTGGAATGAAATATTGCAATGTAATATTTATTTTTTTAAAAATAAACGTAAACATTTTATATTTTTTTGCGTAATGTTTTAATATATATATTTTTGAAAATTAAGTCATGACATTGACAGAAAAACAGTTTTATTATAAAATGATATTTGTTTTTTATATATAATAATATGAATAAAAAGGGGATTGGTTAGTATGGGGGAATCCTCACAAAAACTAGCAAAAAAAATGCTTGATTTTCAAATACAATGGGGACAATGGCATAAAAATATGGTAAATCAAATATTTAATATCAATGGTAAAAGTAATATTGATTTAACAATACAGCAATTTATCATACTTATGCTAATACATAAAATGGATATTAATTCTGTTTCTCAAATAGCATATTTATTAAATTTAAGTAAAAGTAGTATTTCTTTAACACTTTCTAAAATGGAAAAAGAGGACTTATTGCAAAAAGTACCTGCTCCAAAAGGAGATGATGGTAGAAAAGTCTATTTATATATTACAGAAAAAGGAATTTCTGCTTTAGAAGAAAGAGAACAGAAAACATTACAGTTTTTTACAAAATATTGTGAAAGTCTTTCAAATGAAAAAAGGGAAGATTTAGAACAAGGCATAGAAAAATTAAGTCATGTTTTTAAATGAATCATATACAATACAAAAAAGTATTCTGTTACTTTAAAAAAACAACATTTTGCTGTTTTGATATAAATTTAATAAAATATCAAAAAGTATAAGGAGGAGAGCTATATTATGAAAAAGAAACATACAGCCATTTTAATTGCATTAGCACTAACAATGTCAATGGTTGGCTGCAAAGCAAAAACAGAAGAAATTGTGGAAGAACCAGAAGAAACAGCACGTGCTATAGAGGTAGTAACACTTTCAAACGATTCTATAACAAGTGAATATACTTATTCTGGAAAAGTTGCGCCAAATGAACAGGCAAATGTAATGAGTATTGTAGGAGGAAAAGTTGCACAAGCAAATTATGATATAGGAGATACCATTTCAAAAGGTGCAGTAATGTTTCGTATGGATACAACAGATGTAGAAAATCAAATTAATGTACTAAGAGCCTCTTTATCTGCCGTAGAAGCAAGTATTACATCAGCAAAAACAAATTTAGAATTAGTAAATGGTGCAACAATGCAGTCACAAATTGACGCAGCTAAAAATGCTTTAGATAGTACAAAATTAAATTTAGATAATGTAACAACAAATTATGAAAACAATAAAGTGCTTTTTGAGGCAGGAATATTATCGCAAACAGAAATGGACCAAATACAATTAGCTTATGATAATGCGCAATTATCTTATTCTCAGGCAGAACAGAATTATGATTTAGTGGCAAATCAAATGCCAGCAGAAAATCAGAGAAAAGCAGAAGATGCCTATAATTCCGCAGTAGCACAAAAGGCATCTATTGAAGCACAAATTAAAAGTGCTCAAAAAACAATAGGAGATGCAACAGTAACAGCACCTATTTCTGGTGTGGTTACAGCAAAGAATATTGTATCAGGTACAGTACTTTCTCAGGCAAGTCCTGCTTATGTTATTACAGATATGAGCAAAGTAAAAATTGATGTTGCTGTAACACAGCAAGTCATTAATACATTATCTGTGGGACAAAAAGTAGATGTTATACTTTCTGCAATATCACAAGAACCTTTTCAAGCGACTATTACAACAATTAATCCTGTGGCAAATACACAAGGAACATATGATGTTCAAGTAGAGTTAAATAATGCAGATGGTGTATTAAAAGTAGGTATGTTGGGAGAAGTATCTTTTACAAAAGAAAGTGCAGAAAATACGATTGTATTGCCAAGAAGTTGTGTTATTGAAAAAGATAATGAAGTTTATGTATACATAGAGGAAAGTGGAAGGGCGAAGAAAGTATTAGTAACAACAGGAATTGATACAGGAGAAAATATACAAATTACAAGCGGATTAGAAGAAGGTATGAATGTTGTTACAAAAGGACAGACATATCTTTCTGATGGAGATGCAGTACAAATTGCTGAAAATAATGTACAAAGTGATATAGAAAATACTGTTGCAGATGACGAAACAAATTCAGAACAAATAAAAAAAGAAAATCCTATTGATAGTGATTCCGAAAAGGAGGAATAATGAATGGGTTCTTTATCTAAAATATCAATACTCCGTCCTGTTACAACAGTTATGTTATTGTTGATGGTAATATTGGGTGGTATATTGGGATATAGTGGGTTAAGTTTAGCAATGATGCCTACAATGGATATTCCTATTGCATTGGTTAGTACAACATATATAGGTGCTGGTCCAAATGAAATAGAAACACTGATTTCAAAACCAATAGAGGAAGCATTATCTTCTATTAGTAATGTAGATACTGTTACATCAATATCTTCTTCTAATAGTTCCATTGTATTAGTGCAATTTCAAGATGGTACAGATATTGATATGGCAGCAATTGATATGAGAGAAAAAATTGATATGATAAAAGGTTCTTTACCAGAAGACGCGAATGACCCTATGGTATTGAAAATGGATATCAATGCACAGCCAATATATGTAGGTATTACAAGTGATAATTTAGACTTGGCACAATTAAATGATTTGTTAGAAGAAAATATTGTGAATCGTTTAGAAAGAATAGAGGGTGTATCTGCCGTTAATCTTTCTGGTGGTGATGAAAATGAAATACAAATTACATTAAATCCAGATAAAATGGATGGATATGGTTTAACTGCACCACAGTTAGCACAAGCATTGGCAGCAGAAAACTTAAATTTGCCATCAGGCAGCATTTCACAAGGAAACAGCAAATTGCAAGTTAGAACAATGGGAGAATTTAAATCACTAGATGATATTAGAAATGTAATGATTTCTACAGGAACAGGTGCAGTAATGCCATTAAGTGACATCGCACAAGTAGAAGAAGTGGTGAAGGAAAGAAGTTCTTATACACTTGTTAATGGAAAACAAGGTATTTTAATATCTATTGATAAAAACTCCACAGCAAATGTAGTAGAAGTAAGTGATTTAATTGCAGAAACATTAAATAAAATAGAAAAAGAATATCCTGAATTAAATATATTAATGTTGACAGATACAGCAGATTATATTAAGTTATCTATCAATAATGTTACACAAACTGCATTTCAGAGTGCCATTATAGCGGTTATTATACTGTTTTTGTTTTTGAGAAATCCAACTACATCATTAATTATAGGTGTATCTATACCAACATCTATATTGGCAACATTTGCACTGATGTATGTTTCTGATATGACATTAAATGTAATATCAATGGGTGGCATCACAATAGGTATAGGTATGCTTGTAGATAACTCTGTTGTTGTTATGGATAATGTATTTAAATATTGGGATAAAGGTTATTCAGCAAAAGAAGCGGCTATGATAGGCTCTAAAGAAATTGGTATGGCTGTTGCAGCATCTACATTGACAACAGTAGCAGTATTTTTGCCTTTAACATTTGTAGAGGGTACAATAGGACAGTTGTTTAAAGATTTATCATTTACAATATGTTTTGCACTTCTTTCGTCATTGATTGTATCATTAACATTTGTACCTATGGCTTGTGCTCAACTTTTAAATAGAAGAGAAAAAAATAAAAAGGAAAGAAAAGGCTTTATTACAAAAGTATTAGATGCTTGGGGAAGAGGTCTTGAAAAATTAGATAATTTTTATAGAAAGGTGCTTGTTTGGGTACTTCATCATAAAAAAAGAAGTATGTTACTTGTAATAGCTTGTTTTATAGGTACATTGGCTTGCGCTCCTCTTGCTGGTTTTGATTTTATGCCAGAAACAGATGAAGGTTCTGCCTCTATTTCCATAGAACTTCCAAAGGGTTCTAAATTAGAGGAAACACAGAATATTACAAATGAAGTAGTAGAAAGAATAAAAGATATACCAGAAATTGATTATTATTATGGTATGGTAGGTTCTGGTATGGTTTCAAGTGGTACAGACTCCTCAACAGTTATGATTAGTTTGGTAGAATTAGAACAAAGAACTAGAAGTACAAATGAAGTTTGTGACGAAATGAAAGAATTACTTTCTAATATTGCAGGGGCAGATATTACAATTAGTGCTTCTAGTAGTGCTATGGGTTCTTTTGGTGGCTCAGATATTTCATTTAATATAACAGGTTATGATTCTGATACATTACGTCAGGTAGAAAATGAAGTAGTTGATTTACTTGCTACAATACCAGGATTAGTAGATGTAGAAGGTTCTTCAGAAGATGTTGTACCAGAAGCACGTGTTGTATTAGATAGAAAAAAAGCATCACAATATGGCATTACTACATCTTCACTTGCAAATACACTAAATACAGCTGTTTCAGGCTCTGTTGCAACACAATATAAAGTGAATGATGATGAAATTGATGTTAGAATACGATATGACCAAAATAGAATGAATTACATAACAGATTTGACAAATATTACAATACGTTCTAACACAGGTGCTTCTATACCATTGACAGAAGTAGCAAATGTAGAAATTACAGATGGTGCATTACAAATTAATAGAGAAAATCAGAAGAATTATGTAAGTGTTAGTGCAAATACAAAAGATATTGATACCAGTACAGCACAAAAACTCATTGATGAAAAATTGTCGAGTTATCCTTTCCCAGAGGGATATGAGTATGAGTATGGTGGTACAACAGAGCAAATGCAAGAAGCATTTACAAAATTAGCACTTGTGTTGATTGTAGCTATTGTATTGGTATATATGATTATGGCATCGCAATTTGAGTCATTGATATATCCTACTATTGTTATGTTTTCTATGCCTTTAGCAATTACAGGTGGTATATTAGGACTTTTGATAACAGGAAATACAATTACTGTTACATCATTTATGGGATTTATTATGTTGATTGGTATGGTTGTTAATAATGCTATTGTATTAGTTGACTATACAAATCAGTTAAGAGAAAGGGGTATGAAATGTTTTGATGCATTGGTAGAGGCAGGTCCGAGCCGTTTAAGACCAATACTTATGACAACATTGACAACAATCATTGGTATGCTTCCTATGGCATTAGGAACAGGAGAAGGTACAGAAACACAAAAATCTATGGCAATTACTATTATATTTGGTATGGCAATATCCACAATCGTTACATTGATTTTGATACCTATATTATATTTGGGAGTTACAAATTTTAGAAATAAATTGAGAAGAAAAAAACCTCCTAAAGATATGTATAATGGAGAAGAACAAGATTATAGTAAGTTTAATACTTCTGTAAAAATACCAGAGGATAAAGTAAGACCAGACACAAGAGATGAAAAATACAAAAAAGAAAAAGAGCGAAAGAAAAAGAATAAAAAATCACCAGTTACAAATGACGGAGGATATGAGGTATGAAAAAAATAGAAATTATTATTCGTCGAGAAAAAGTAGATGAGGTGAAAAAAAAGTTATATGAAATGGGTGCTACAGGTATTATGCTTTCTAATATTGCAGGATATGGGCAGGACGAAGGATATGTACAAAGATACCGAGGAAAAGAGTGTAAATTTCAAACTGTGCAAAAAATAAAATTAGAAATGGTAGTAAAAGATGAACAAGTAGGACCAATTATACAGATAGTTATGGATTTGGCGCGTACAGGACACCCTGGCGATGGTAGAATATATGTATATGATGTTTGTGAGGTGGTTCGTATTCGTACGGGAGAAAGAGGTATTGATGCACTCTAATCATTTTATAAAGTGTAATTTAATGATTTAATATAAAACACAGTTGAGCAGTTTTGTTCAACTGTGTTTTTCTATTTAAAAAAATTGTTGTAATACTAAAAATTGTGATAAAATAAAGCCAAAATTATTTTTAATAAAGGTATAAATTTATAAAATAAAATCAAGTAAAATATTAAGGAGAGAATGATATTGTGTCAAAAAATATATTATAAAAAGGGAGAACATGGCATTATAATTGTTGCTTATGATGGAGCAAGTACATTGATAATACCAGACAATATAAAAGGTATTCCAGTAACAGAAATAGCAGAAAATGCTTTTTCAGAAGAAAATATAAAACATACAAACCATTTAGAAGAAATCACATATTCTGAACAGCAATATTGTTTTATAGAATGGCAAGAGGATATTAAAATAGAAAAAACAAATGCTTTACAAAAAGTTATATTACCTAATAGTATACAAAAAATAGGAAAGTCAGCTTTTTCTTATTGTAGTGCATTAACACAAATTGATTTACCAAAATACATTAAGATAATACCAGAGCGATGTTTTTCACATTGTATAGCTTTAAAAGAAATTAAAATACCAGAATCTGTAACAGATATTCAGAAATATGCTTTTCATGATTGTATAAAGCTAGAACGTATTTATTTGCCAAATAGTATTTCTGTATTGGGAGATTATGTTTTCTATAATAATTATTGTTTGTACGAAATTGTGTTGCCAGAAAATATTTTTGTGGGTATGGGTGCATTTAAAAATTGTAAAAGTTTAAAAAAAGTAATGTTACAAGGAAATACAGCATTTTTAGATGTATTTGCTGATTTGGAGCAGGAAGTGGAAATGCATATTATTAATATGCCAAGAGAACAGAAAGGATGTACAGAGGCAAAATTGTTTTTTCCTGACTTTGAATATGAATATATGGAAAATTATCCAGCAAGACAATTTAAACAGATGAATTATGGCTCAGGCTATTTATATCATCAATGTATACACAATTCTGGTATTGATTTTATTCGTTATGATGATTTATTTTCTATGGCAAAAAGAGAAGAAACAAAATATATTGCATTGGAAATTGCCTTTAACCGTTTGCAATATCCTTACAAATTAAGAGAAAAAAATGAAATGGAATATATGGCATTTTTAAAACAAAATATATTATTTGCAGTAAAATCATATTTACAGGAAATAGAAAAATTATATTTCTTATCAAAATTGAATGGTATTTTTACATCTGAAAACATAGATAATATTATTGATATTGCAATACAGCAAAAGAATGTACAAGCAATTAGCTTTTTAACAGATTATAAAATGAAACATTTTGGCATTAATAAAAAGTCATTTGATTTATAATATATTTGTTTGATTACTATATTTTTTTATATGAAATGAATAAAAAATAAAATGTATAAAAGGAGGTTTTTATGAACGATACAAAACAAAAGTTAATTGCTATTGGCAAAACGATATTACAATATTCCAGAAATGAATTATATCTATCTATGCGTTTTTTAGATATTGCACTTAGTGCATTACAATATGAAATGAATTTAAGTACATTATATTTAGGTACAGATGGCAGAAAAATATTATTTAATACTCGCTATTTAATGCAACTTTATCAAAGTGATAGAATACTTGTAAACAGAGCATATATGCATATGCTTTTGCATTGTGTATTTCAACATATGTTTCATAGAAATAAAAGAGAAGAACAATATTGGAATTTAGCTTGTGATATTGCTGTGGAATCTATGGTAGACCAGTTTAAAGTTTCTGCTCTTTCTATGACAATATCAGATAAAAGACAGGAATTATATAATTTACTTCATAAAAAATTAAAAGTTATTACAGCAGAAGGAGTTTATATACAATTATTATATATGTCTGTTTCAGAATTACAGTTATTAGAATTGAAAAAAGAATTTTGGGTAGATGACCATAGTTTTTGGCAACAAGATGAAGAACAAAATGAAAATGAAGAACAACAACAAAATGAACAGCAAAATACACAACGAAATGACCGAAATCATACTATGACAAAACAACAACAATTATTGGAACAATGGCAGGATATTAGTCAAAAAATGAAAACAAATTTAGAAACATTTCAAAAAGATATGGGGGAACAGGCAGGAGAAATGCTTCGTTATTTGAATATAAAAAATAGTCAAAAATATGATTATAGCCGTTTTTTACAAAAATTTGTAACACGCCGAGAAGAAATACAAATTGATGAAGATGCTTTTGACATGGTATTTTATACTTATGGATTACAAATGTATGGTAATATGCCATTTATTGAAGCACTAGAGTATAAAGAAGTGGAAAAAATAGAAGAATTGGTGATTGCTATTGATACATCAGAGTCTTGTTCAGATGACATTGTAAAGCGTTTTTTAGAAGAAACATATAGTATATTGCAAAATAAACAAAATTTTTTTAGAAAATTTCATATACACATTATACAATGTGATGCAAAAGTACAGTCAGATATTGTAGTAACAGACCAGACAGAATTAAAGCAATATATGGAGCAATTTGTTGTAAAAGGGTCAGGAGGAACAGATTTTCGTCCAGTATTCCAGTATGTTGATAATTTAATAGAACAGAAAACATTTCGACATTTAAAAGGTATGATATATTTTACAGATGGTTATGGTATATTTCCTAAAAAACCTCCTTGTTATGATACAGCATTTGTGTTTGTTACAAAAGGAGATAATGTTGTTACTGTTCCGCCATGGGCGATTAAAATAATATTGACAGAGTATGATTTATTAGATATTCATAAACCATATCAAAATATTAACTAATATTACAAAATCTGAGTATGAAAAATATATAACAAAGAATTTAAACTATATAATAATAAAATGTATTTATAATATATGAAAAAAGCGAGGAAAAAACTTTTATGGAGAACTTCGTTTTCTTGATAACAAACAGAAATAAAAATTATTTTTAAAATTACTCTTTTTGGACACTACCAAAAAGTTTATAATACAGGAGGAACAATATGGACATTAAAAAAGCAAAACAAGAAATTAAAAATACAATAAGAGCCTATTTAAAAAAAGATAGTTATGGTAACTATAAAATACCTATTGTAAAGCAAAGACCTATATTGCTCATAGGAGCTTCAGGTATTGGTAAAACTGCTATTATGGAGCAAATTGCAAGAGAGTGTAATATAGCTATTGTTTCTTATACCATTACACACCATACTAGACAAAGCGCAATAGGCTTACCTTTTATAAAACAGAAAATATATGGCGGTAAACAATATTCTGTTACAGAGTATACTATGAGTGAAATTATTGCATCAGTATATGAAAAAATGGAACAAACAACATTAACAGAAGGTATTCTTTTTATTGATGAAATTAATTGTGTTTCTGAAACATTAGCACCAGCAATGCTTCAATTTTTACAAAATAAAACATTTGGTACACATGCTATACCAAAAGGTTGGATAATTGTTGCAGCAGGGAATCCTCCAGAATATAATAAATCAGTAAGAGAATTTGATATTGTAACACTAGATAGAGTGAAAAAGATAGAAGTAAAACAAAATTTTGAAGTATGGAAAGAATATGCTTATAAAGAGTCTATTCATGGTGCAATATTGTCTTATTTAGAAATCAAAAAGGATAATTTTTATACTGTTGAAACAACTGTTGACGGAAAATATTTTGTAACGGCAAGAGGTTGGGAAGACCTATCTCGTATTATGGAAGTTTATGAAGAATTAAATATGACAATAGATGAAGATGTAATATATCAATATGTGCAACATAAGGAAATTGCAAAAGATTTTGCTAATTATTTAGATTTATATTATAAATACAAAAATGATTATCACATCAATGAAATTTTACAGGGAAATATTACTAAAAATGCTTTAGAAAAGTTGTCTAATGCTTATTTTGATGAGCGATTGAGTGTAATAGGGCTTTTACTCAGTCGATTGGGAGAAAATTTTAAAAATATATATTGCACTAATTTATTTATTACATCACTGCATAATATATTAAAAGAATTAAAAAATGATATGATAGAAAGTAAAGAACTGCCTTATGAAATACTATCGAAAACAATAGAAATACAAAAGCAGATATTTCAAAAACAAAAAACAGCTAATTTATTGGATACATTAGAAATACAAAGCAGCATTATTGTACTAGATATATTACAAAATTATCAAAAGGAAATAGAGCAAAAAATAATCAAAAATGGTAATGAGGCATTTGAATATATCAAACAGCATTTTAATGTACTACTTCAAAAAAGAGAAAAGGAAATCACACAAACAACAGAATATTTAAACAATGCGTTTTTATTTTTAGAAAAAGCATTTGGGGAAAATCAAGAAATTGTAATATTTATTACAGAATTAACAAGCAATTATTATAGTATAAAATTTATAAATGAAAATGGTTCTGAAAAGTACTATTACTATAATCAGTCTCTTTTGTTTCAGCAAGGCAGAAAAGAAATACTTCAAAAAATAGCTGAAGTAACAGAAGAATTAAAAATGATTTAAATTATATAAAATAAAGGCAAAAATGTATTTGTAAATTGATAAAACAAATTTACAAATACATTTTTTTATAATTAATTATTTTGAAATAGATTGTTTCATTTCTTGTATATATTCTTGAACATATTTTACACAATCATTTCCGTATTTTTCACAAATTTCAACAATAGCAGAATCTATAATCATACCGTCTGCTTGTTTTGCTATTTCTGCTGCCTGTTGTGGTGTAGCAGTGCCAGAAGCTATAACACAAGGAATATTTTGTGATTCCTTTATCAGTGCTATAATATCCGAAATATCTGTGATAATATGAGAGTTTGTTCCCATCACACCAGAAGAAGAAACGCAATATATAAAACCATCTGCTTGTTTTGCAATCATAGATATTCTTTGTGAATCAGTAGGTGCAATTAATGAAATTAAATTGATATCATATTCTTTACAAAGAGGCAAAAATTCTATTTTTTCCTCAAAAGGTAAATCTGTTATTATCAAACCATCAATACCTAATTCTGCTGATTTAGATATAAATTTTTCAGAACCATAACTAAATACAACATTAGCATATGTCATAAAAGCAATAGTAATATTTGTATTTTGTCTGATTTTTGAAACCATATCAAATATTTTATCTGTTGTAATACCATTTGTTAATGCCCTTAAATTTGCTGACTGCACTACATCACTTTCCGCAGTAGGGTCGGAAAAAGGAATACCTAATATAATAAAATCTGTGCCTGTTTTTTGCATGGTATATATCAGTTCTTCTGTAATAGCAATAGAGGGGTCGCCACAAGTAATAAATGGTATCAGTGTTTTCCCTTTTTCAAATACTTTTTTTATATTACTCATTAATATTTTCCCCCCTATATTTTGCAACAGATACACAATCTTTATCTCCACGTCCAGAAAGATTGATTACAATAATTTTGTTTTTATCCATATTTGGTGCAATTTTCATAGCATGAGCAACAGCATGAGCACTTTCTAAAGCAGGAATAATGCCCTCTACACAAGATAGATATTCAAATGCTTCTACTGCTTCTTCATCTGTAATAGGCACATATTCTGCTCTACCTGTATCATATAGCCAAGCGTGTTCTGGACCAATGCCAGGGTAATCCAATCCAGCAGATATAGAATATACAGGAGCAATTTGACCATAATTATCTTGACAGAAATAAGATTTCATACCATGAAATATACCAAGCCTACCTGTTGCGATTGTTGCAGCTGTTTCGGCAGTATGAACGCCTTTACCTGCCGCTTCACAGCCTATTAATTTTACAGATGTATCTTCTATAAAATGATAAAAAGCACCCATAGCATTAGAGCCACCGCCTACACAAGCTAATACAACATCAGGTAGTCTATTTTCTTTTTCAAGCATTTGCTGTTTAATTTCTTTTGAAATCACGGACTGAAAATCTCTTACAATAGTAGGAAAAGGATGAGGACCCATAACAGAACCTAATACATAATAAGTATCATCAATGCGGTTTGCCCATTCTCTCATTGTCTCTGAAACAGCATCTTTTAATGTTGCTGTACCAGATGTAACAGGGTGTACTTTTGCACCTAAAAGACGCATTTTATATACATTTAATGCTTGACGCTCTGTATCTTCTTTACCCATAAATACTTCACATTCCATACCCATAAGAGCGGCTGCTGTCGCTGTGGCAACACCATGTTGTCCTGCACCTGTTTCTGCAATAATGCGTGTTTTACCCATTTTTTTTGCCAAAAGTGTTTGTCCTAATACATTATTGATTTTATGAGAACCTGTATGATTTAAGTCTTCTCTTTTTAAATATATTTTTGCTCCGCCCAGTTTTTTTGTAAGATGTTCTGCATAATATAAACGGGAAGGTCTGCCAGTATAATTTTGAAACAATTCTGATAATTCTTTTTGAAATTGTGTATCATTTTTATAATGATTATAAGCCTCCTCTAATTCTATAATAGCGTTCATAAGTGTTTCAGTGATATACTGACCACCATGCACACCAAAGCGTCCCTTAGACATTGTTTTTCTCTCCTTCTTAATATGTTTCATTGTTTTAACAGTATAAATAAAATACTTATGATATGTATTTTTTAATATCCACGGAGCATTTTTAATGTTTGTGCTTTGTTTTCTGCTCTCATGAGTGTTTCTCCTACTAATACTGCATTTGTACCGATTTCTTTTAATTGAATAACATCTTCTGGTGTTTGTATACCGCTTTCAGAAACAAATATACAGCTTTCTGGTACGATATTTCTTAATTTTTGACTTTGATTCATGTCAATATGAAAAGATTCTAAATCTCTGTTATTGATGCCTATTATTTTTGCTCCTACATCTACTGCCTTTTTTACTTCTTCTTCTGTGCGTGCTTCTACTAATGCAGAAAGTCCTAAGCTATGTGCTAATTCTAAATATTCCTCAAGCTGTCCTTCTTTTAATATGGAGCAGATTAATAATATAGCAGATGCGCCTAATAATTTTGATTCATAAATCATATATTCTGAAACAGTAAAATCTTTTCTTAATACAGGTATAGAAACATTTTCAGCAATTTGTTTTAAATATTCATCTTTGCCCAAAAAATAATAAGGTTCTGTTAAGCAAGATATAGCATTTGCACCAGCTTTTTCATATTGTTTTGCAATATCTAAATAATCAAATTCTTCTGCAATGACACCTTTGGAAGGAGATGCTCTTTTTACTTCACAAATAAATGACACATCTTTTGATTGTAATGCTTTGTAAAATGGAAATCCTGTGTTTGCGTCCATTGCTTGTGCTTTTTGTTTTAATTCTGCAAGAGGGTGAACTCTTTGCGCCTCTGTAATTCTTGTTCTTGTTGCTTTTACAATAACTTCTAATATATTTTCCATATATATCACCTCTTAATATATTTTAGTATAGTTTAAAAAACTATATTTTTTCACTTGTAAAAAGTTATTCATTTAATATAAATTATTGAAAATAAAAAAACGCCCATGACAATAAATATTGTCAAGGGCGGGTTAATTTCCCGTGGTACCACCTTGTTTTACAGTAGATAAAACTGCACACTCTGCGAAATACAATAATATTTCCGACAACTAACGTATGTCTTACGTTACAGAATACTCAACAGTATACACTGTTTTTGACTGCACCCTCAACGGTCCATTTAACAAGCTGCATACTATTTGGCTTTCAGCATCCCAAACTCTCTGTAAGTGCATATTTTGTTTTTATCTCCGTATCAACAGTTTTTCTATATTTATTTGAGTCATATTATAACACTGCTAAAAAGTGCTGTCAATAATAAATATGAAACATTAAAAATATTGGTGATCATTATGAATATTTTTTGAAAAAACTACTTGACAAAAAATTTTTAATCGCATAGCTTTTGAAACAATATGAAAATAATACATTAAAATTAAGGAGGAAATATATTATGTATCATTCAGTATGGAAAAAGAGTCATTATCAAGCAGGTTTACGTTATGGCAGTATGTTTACAGTGAATCCATTGTCACATTTTGAAAGGAGTGCTGAAAAAACAGCATTTACTCAAAAATGTATACCATTATATCAAAAATATTATGCTGAAATATTAAAGGAAATAAAAGGTATATCTGAGGGATTGCATATGCAATGGGAAACGGTTGCAGAATTTTTGTTTACTATGTATTGTTTTGTACCTCAAAATAGGTGTTCAAGTTTTGCTTTTTGCAGTAATGGTAAAACAATATTAGCTAAAAACAGTGATTTTTTAACATTTGTAAAAAAATTATGCGATAGTCCTTATTATAGTATAGAAGGAGGGTATCGCTTTGTTGGCAATACTACTGCATGGACAGAAATAGAAGATGGTATGAATGAACATGGGCTTGCAGCAGCTTTAACATTTATATATCCTACTCAAATTATGCCAGGTCTGAATGCTGGTATACTTGTAAGATATATTTTGGAAAAATGTAAAACAACACAGCAAGCTATAAAAGTATTACAAGAGTTTCCTATTGCCTCTGCGCAAACAATTATATTAGCTGATAAAACTGGAGATATTGCACTTGTAGAATGTAATTGTCAAAAAGTAAATGTGATAATACCACAACAGAACAAAAATGTTGTTTTTGCAACAAATCATTTTATCTCTGATACTATGAAAGTTTATCAGTATCATGGAGAAGATGATTGTTATTCTCGTAAAAGATATGAAACATTATCATATGCTTTTGAAAATAATTATGATATTTCATTGCAATTTGTTATAGATTTACTTTCAGGGAAAAAAGGCTTTTTATGTCAGTATGATAAAAGTGAAGGGATAGATACTATATGGTCATCTATATATGATTTGACAGAACATAAAATTTATCGTGCAGAAGGAAATCCTAAAGTAAAATTTTTTCGTGAGGATAATAGACTGCAAAAAAGAAAATAGTTGTTTAATATGAAATGATAAAAAAAATCACAAAATATAGTATAAAAATTACATTGATATTTCTTTATTTTATGATAATATAGTAATATGCTGTAAATATTTTTCAATATTAAAGGGGGACAATAAAATAATGAAAAAGGGGATAACTTTTGTACTTGCATTTTCTATGCTTGCAAGTATACCAGTTTATGCACAGATACCACAATCATATTGGCAATATCAAGTACCATTTCAAAATGCAGTAGCATCAAATAATAAACAGGAAATATTAAGCACATCAAATGCAATTATTGATATTTTTAAAGATTTGCCTGTGGATAATGATAAAGCAGGAATATTATTTATTGCTTATGAGGCATTATATCCTGTGTATGAGAGTATGGGACAATATAATAAAGCAATAGAATGTCTAAAGGAATATGTGAAATATGGGGAATATCTTCATTTTGCAGATGCAGTAAAAATTGGTACAAAAAGAATAGAAAAAATAGACCCTATGGTTGAAGTATATGCTTTAACGAAAGATACATCAAAAACACCTTATTATGGCATGAAAAATGAACCAAAAAGTGGTACATATTGGGGCAGAGTACATTCTCAAGTATCGGATGAACCGATTGCAACAGAAAGTGCAATGAGTTTTTATGTGGAATGTTTGCAAGAAAATATAAAAGATTATGATTATTTGATTAGACCATATGATGATGGAAAACGTATGATACATATTGCATTCAATATGCCTAATGAAAATGCCACATTAAATAGTGTATTGCAATCTTCTTCTGATGCATATTTAAAGAGTACTATGGAATATTTATCTACATTAAAAAGTCCTGTATTGCTAAGAATTGGCGGAGAAATGAATGTCTGGACAAATATTGCTGACCCTCAAACATTTCAGCAAGCATATATTAAAATTGCAAATATTGCAAGAAATACCGCACCAAATGTAGCACTCGTATTTTCACCAAATGATATTTCAAACTGGAATACAGATATACAACGCTATTATCCAGGTGATGCTTATGTAGATTGGGTTGGAGTTTCTCTTTATACTAATAAATATCAAAATGCAAACAACCCAAAAGCAAATGAAGATTTTAGCGAAATGTTTTATGGTAATGGAGCATATTCTAATCCTATTGCAAAATTAAAAGAAATAGTAACATTATATGGACATAAAAAGCCTATTATCATTACAGAAGGTGCTTCAGGACATACTATAAAAGGAGGCGAAAATTTAACAGATTTTGCAAAAAACAGAATGAATATACTTTATACTTATGTCAATATGGTATATCCTCAAGTAAAAGGTATCATTTATTTTGACCAAGATATGAATGATTCAAAATATGACTATGCTTTAAATCATAATGCTACAGTAAAACAGCAATATATTACTTCTGGTGAAAACAATAAAGCATTTATTTCAAATGATAAAGCAGAATATGCTTATGTAAAAGCAGGAAGTTACAAAGATAATTTAGCAGAAATCAATTTGTATACTTATTGCGTATTACCAGGGAATATTATTGCATGGACAAACTATTATTTAGATGGCAAAAATATTGCCTCTCCAAAAACAATACCATTTCCTTGTAGTATTTCTTCTGATTCTTTAAGCGTAGGAACACACAGCTTAAAAGTAGAAATAAAGGGAGAAAATGGATTTTCTAATATAAAAGAGTATAATATTGTAAAAAGTGCAGATGGTATGGTGAACATTACTTCAAAATGAATATATAAAAAATTAACTGGGAAAACTTTTTTATAGTTGAAAAAAGTTTTCCCAGTTTAAATATACTTAAATGAAAATTCTTTATTTATTTTAATTTTGGGCAATAGAAGGTATAAATGGTTGTTTATTTGGTCTACCACCTTCTGTTGCAACATATGTCATTAATTCTTCATATAATATTTTTGCATTTTTAATAGCAGTATCTGCTATATCAATACCTTGTTTTGTAGTATATTCTGCTGCCTTTTGAGGGTCTTGTGCATATAATTCTAATACTTTTTTGTCTATTTCTTTTTGATTTGCTATCAATTCATTTTGATATTCTGTCCAGTATTCTCTAACAGAAGCACCAAATTTTTCTCTGTTTAATTCTGCCAATGTAGCAACACTACGAAATACCCAATATGCAGAATCTGGACTATAATTTAATGAAGTATTTTGATATGCCGGGTGTGTATTTGTAATATTTCCATATGTTGGAAGATATACAGAATGTTCTGCATTTCCCATAGCAAGCCACATAATGCCACCTAATTCTGAAGGATATTCAGGTTTTATTTGAAGTATATGACATTCAGCTTGCCTTTCTGTACCAATTTCACGCACATCTGCATTTTCTGGTAAATTAGCATCTAGTTCTGTACCTTCATAACGATATTTTTGTAATTCCATAATATCTTCTAAAGATACCTTTTCATCTGGTGTGATAAATAAATCAAATACTTTTTTATTATAAGAAACTTTTTGACTAGGAGCTAAAAAGTTTTGTCCTCCCCATAATCTTTGTCTGTTTCCTTCTGATAATTCTTCTGCATAAGAAAGTGCAGCATGAAATTTTCCTTCATGTTCTTTATAAAATTGATTTTGTTGCGCAAATGTAATCAAATCTTTGGAAGCAATTACATTTTCTGTATCTTCTAAATTTACATCTCCCAACATAAAACAGTTTGGAAATAGCATACAAGCGTCATCAGGTACTTTTATAGCAGCATATCTATGACCAGTATAAATTTCAATATACCATGTTTCATTACTGTCACCAATTACGAGAATATTTCCTTCAGCAGAACCTTTTTCCTCCACAATAGACGCAAGTAGTTCTACACCTTCTCTTGCAGTTTTTACCCTTGGCAATAATATAGAAACAATATTTGCCTCTCTAAATCCGTCGGTAACAAAAGGGTCTGCTGTTTCAGCGGATTCATTTGGCTGAGCAGAAACAGTGGCATCTACAAATACACCAAATTCATTAAATCCTATTTCACCATAAATACCATCGCCTTCTACATCAGCATCAGGTACATAAGTATATTTGTAGGCATTTTCAGGTTGTGGATAAGTAAATCCTGTATTTCTGTCTAAAAAAGTTGCTCCTTTTGCATATTGCACAGCAGGTTGTACTAAATATCGTTTTGTATGTCCTCCTCCAATGTCTTCTGTTCTTGCTATAAATGTTGTACCATCTTCAGACATATTTTTGCCAACAATAGTAGCTGTACAAGCAAGTGCAGAAACACTGCTTGAAACAACAAGCAATGCTGTAAGCAATAGTCCCCCTATTCTCTTTTTCATTAACATTCCCTCCTTAAAAATAATGAATTCTGTTGGTAATATGATTTTGTTTTATGTCATTAAACAAAAACAATTATTTTTTGTACAATTCTACTATTCATATTAATCTAACAGAATAAAATAATAAATGATTAACCTTTTGTATTAAAACATATTTTTTTATTATTTTCAATGATAATTGTAAAAAGCATTGTATACCGCTTTCATATTATGTTGTGGTATAGCATATACATAAATATGATAAAGTATAGAGGAGTGCTGATTCTTGAAAACATATATAGAAGAAAGGGCTGTTGAAATTGCAAATTTTATGATACATTCTAATGCTACTGTACGAGAAACAGCGAAAAAATTTGGTATTAGTAAAAGTACAGTACACAAAGATATTACGGATAGAGTAGAAAAAATTAACCCTGATTTAGCAAAAGATGTACGTCGTGTATTAGAAATCAATAAAGCGGAAAGACATATCAGAGGTGGTTTAGCTACAAAAGAAAAATATTTGCATAAATTAAAATAAAAATAGATTTTTAGTATTATTAAAAAACAAGAATATAATTTATTTTTATACAAAGCAATATGAAATATTGATAAAAAGGCACAAGTTTTATTGTGCCTTTTTGTAATGCATATTTATTTTAATAGGAGGTCTTTAACGAATTTGAGTGCATTTTATTTATATGGGTGATTGCTTGACTATTTTTATACTTTAATCCAATTTTATAATGCTTATACTTGTGCTAGAAAAGTCAGCACTTGTATTTCCAGCCACTAATGTAATAGTTTCTGGTGGTGCTACTACAGAAAGTATTGTATTTCCAGATAATGTTGCATTATCTCCTGTTGCAACAATGGTAGCAGAAGATGTTGTTGCAATTATGGGTATTTCACCATTTGCTAATGAAAGTGTAGCAATTACTGGCAATGTAGAACCAACTGCGTTACTTGTTATACTATCATAACGAATTGCATATATTCCTGTTTCATTTATTATGAAATTTCCAGTACCAGCAGTATGCTCTATTGCTGTACCGATTGCAGTTTGATTTGTTGCAAATGTTAATGCTGCATTTGCTGTTGCAGGTGTTTGACTTGGTGCATTAACAGCATTTAATACATTCGTTGCAATTACACCAGTTGGACCAGTAGGACCGGTTGCACCAGCAGGACCAGTAACACCAGCAGGACCAGTCGCACCAGTAGAACCGATTGGACCAGTAGGACCAGTTGCACCAGTAGGACCAGTTGCACCAGTAGAACCGATTGGACCAGTAGGACCAGTTGCACCAGCAACACCAGCTATACCAGCAGGACCAGTAACACCAGTAGAACCGATT
>CAJUNT010000019.1 GCA_910587735.1 uncultured Clostridia bacterium | reverse complement strand
GTATTTTTAAAAGTCTTTTTCGTATTTTTATTTTCATGTTAAGTTAACAGAACCTTTTGATTTGTCATATTAGTATGATTAACATTATGAATAAAACAATATTTTCTATAACATTATATTTTACTATTTTTCATATTCATTTTATAGAACATACTAATTTTAGGCACAGAAATCAATTTTTGTTCGCCGTAGGCGATTTAAAGTTTTTTGCCAAGCTTTTTTTCAAAAAAGCTTGCGAGTTTGAGTAGCACCCAATAATCATTTTAAATAAAAAACTTCATAAAATATTAAAATTTTTTAAAAATTGATTTTCCTGAATTTTAGGGAGTAGTTAAACAAGCATTCAAAATCTTGCGAACTTCGTTCACAAGCTCTTACTCGCTTTTTAAAAAAGTGAGTCAAAAACTTTTATAAAAAACTTCGTTTTTCTGATAACAAACTTTGGATACTCCCTTAATTTATTGATATAACAAAACAATTTTTATACAAAAAATCTGAACAAAAACCATAACACAAAACACTATTTATATTTATGAAAAAATATTATTGCTTTTATTCTTCTTCCAACAATTCTTTTGCTTTTATCATAATAGCACATTCAATTCTTTTTTGTTGCATTTTACAGCCAATATCATATGGTTTTAAAATATCACCATTTTGTTGATAAGCATTTGCAGCACACCCTCCACTGCAATAAAATTTTGCCCAACAATCTCTGCATTGCTGTTTTGCATATACATTGCATTTTGAAAAAACAGCTCTTTGTTCTGTATTTGTAACACCTTCATACACTGTGCCCATTTTAAACTCTGGTATGCCCACAAATTGATGGCAAGGATATAAGTCCCCTGTTGGTGTTACCGCTAAATATTCTGTACCAGAACCACAGCCAGCTAAGCGTTTCATCACACAAGGACCACCACTTAAATCAATATTAAAATGGAAGAAATTAAAATCATTTCCTTGTTTTCTTCTCTTATAAATTTCATTCGCTAATTTTTCATATTCTGCAAATATAGCAGGCAATTCTTTTTCTGTAATGGCATAAGGCATATTTTCATCAGCTACAACAGGCTCTACAGAAATCTGTTTAAACCCTAAGTCCGCCATATGAATGACATCTTCATAAAAATCAATATTATATTTTGTAAAAGTGCCTCTAATATAATAATCTGTTTGGTTTCTACTTTCTGCTGCTTTTTGGAATTTTGGCACAATCACATCATAACTTCCTTGTCCTCCAGCACGAGGGCGCATTTTGTCATTGACTTCTTTTCTTCCGTCCAAACTTAATACCATATTATGCATATTTTCATTGATAAATTGCTGTTTTTCATCATCTAATAATATACCATTTGTAGTAATCGTAAAACGAAATTGTTTATTATGCTGTTTTTCAATTTCTCTGCCATAAGCAACCAATTCTTTTACTACATCAAAATTCATAAGTGGCTCGCCTCCAAAAAAGTCCACTTCCAAATTTTTACGAGAACCAGAATTTGCCACTAAAAAATCAAGCGCCTTTTTTCCTACCTCTACACTCATCAATTCCCTTTTTCCATGATATTCTCCTTCTTCTGCAAAACAATACTGACATTTCAAATTACAGTCATGTGCTACATGAAGGCAGAGTGCTTTTACAACAGTGCTATGATTTTCTATTATAGGTAATACTTTTTCATAATCATCTTCTGTATAAAGCATACCTTCTTTTTCTAATATACCCAATTCTTGTACTGCTTCCTCAATTTGTTCCATATCATATTGCGGAAATTTTAATTGTAAAGCATTCTTAGGTGTCTCTTTCCATATATCTGCTAAATCATATACTACATCATCTACTACATGAATCGCACCACTATTTACATCCATTACAATATTGACACCATTTTGACGAAATTTATGTATCATAATTTGTTTTCCTCCCAAATCACACAAAAAAGAAAGGCTATTTTCTATCATTGAAAACAGCCTTCTTGCGTCCTTCATTTACTCGTAACAGTATAGCATACTGTTATAAAACATTTATTTCTGTTCACAGGACTGATTTGCTACGGTACAAGATGTTTTGCAAGCGGACTGACAAGATGTTTGACATTCTCCGCAGCCACCAGTTGCTACTGTCTTTTTCAACATTTTTGTATTCAATGTTTTTATATGTTTCATTATGTATAACCTCCCTCAGCAAAAAATTTGTAAATTCTGTATCATTATAACATGAAATATACTGTTTGAAAATAGATTTTTTATTTTTTATAAAACGTCTATATAAAAGTAAAAAAGAAAAGCATAAATTTTTTATATTGATAAAAAATTTATGCTTACTATTAAACTACTTTTTCATATTAATTCCCAATATACCTCCTACTCCTCCACCTGCTGCTGCTAAAAGCATCATAAGTCCTTTTGAACCTACTACATTAAATCCACTTCCTGCAATACCATCTAATACAAACAATATTACACCATATACAAGCCCTGCAAATATCCCCCACAATATTCCTCTTGCTTTTGCACATCTTGCCCAGTCAAACCCTGCAATACCTGCTGATATCACAGTACAGCAAAGTGCTGTCAAAGGTATTTTTTCCTCTGTTATATCTGTATAAGTCAAAAGAATACCATATGTAATAAATATAATACACGTTACAGCATAAGCAATCATCATACCCTTGATCATACATAAAATTGTACCATTCGCTATTTCTTTTTTAGGTTTTACGTTCTCCCTTTTTTTAATAGTCTGTTTATTTTCTTTTTTACTCACTGCTTTTCCTCCTACTTTTTTATTATTCTATGATATATAAAAAAAGATTATGCTATGTTGAAAAAGCAATTAAAAAATGTTACACTTATTGAAATTGATAACATTATCATAAAACAGATTGCACAAAAATCGTCTATTTAGAAAGAAGGTATATCATGACACAAAAAATAATAGACCTTCATTGTCACTCCTATTATTCTGATGGTACTTTTTCACCAGAAGGACTTGTAATAGAGGCAAAGCAAAGAGGATTATATGCTCTTGCCTTAACAGACCATGATACTATTGATGGTTTAGAATTATTTCAACAAGCTGGTCAAAAATATGATTTGGAAACCATTACAGGCATTGAATTTGCAGTACAATATAATCGTTTTCAACTACAAGAAATCCATATTGTGGGATTAGGATTTTCTCCTTCATCAGAATATTTTAAAAAACAAATAAAAGAAATTGCAGATGCTCGTGAAATGCGTAATGAAAAAATGATTTCTGCTCTCAATAAATTAGGCTTTGCTATTTGTTATGATGATATCAAACAAAATGCCGGAGGAAATATTATTACAAGAGCACATTTTGCAAATGTTTTAGTTCATAAAAAAATTGTAAAAACAACAAAAGAAGCATTTGAAAAATATCTTTCTGTTAACAAACCTGCTTATGTAGAAAGACAAACATTAACACCTGCAAATTGTATCGAAACGATACAAAAATCTGGTGGTGTTGCTGTATTAGCACACCCTACACTTTATCATATGAACGATATGCAAATAGAATTTCTTGCTCAAGAATTAAAAAGTTATGGTTTAAATGCTATGGAAATAGCATACCATTCTTATACATCACAACAGCAAAAAAAATTGATGAAATTAGCAGACAAGTTATGTTTATTATATAGTGGCGGAAGCGATTTTCATGGTGCAAACAGAGAAAATGTACAACTTGGTACATTAAAAAATAATTTTAAAATACCTTATTACTATTGGGAAGCATTAAAAAAACAATGCACTCATTTATAAAATAAAACTTTTATATACGAAGGGAGTATTATATTATGTCTATTGAAAAAGTAAAAGCATACTTGGAACAATTTGGCAGAGCAAAAGATGTATTGGAATTTGAAACATCTTCTGCTACCGTAGAACTGGCGGCAGAAGCTGCACACGTTATACCTGCACGTATTACAAAAACACTTGCTTTTCAATCTGGTGATAGCTGTATATTGATTGCTACAGCTGGTGATGCTAAAATTGATAACAAAAAATTTAAAGCTGAATTTTCTATGAAAGCAAAAATGCTTTCTCCTGAAGAAACACTTTCTCTCACAGGACATGCTATTGGTGGTGTTTGCCCTTTTGCTGTGCCTGAAACAGTAAAAACTTATGTAGATGTTTCTTTAAAGCGTTTTGAAACAGTATTTCCTGCTGCTGGTAGCAGTAATTCAGCTATTGAATTAACTTGTGATGAATTGTTCCAATATGGTAGATGTGAAAAATGGATTGATGTTTGCAAAGGCTGGGAAGAAACAGAATAATATCTTCTATCACTTTATCAATCAGAAATGTCCAAAAAATTATAATAGGAAATGGAGAAATGACATGAAAATATCCACAAAAGGACGATATGGTATTCGTCTTATGCTTTGTCTGGCATTACAATATGAAAAATCGGGGCATATGCCTTTAAAAATGATTGCACAGCAGCAAGAAATTTCCGAAAAATATTTGGAACAAATTATTAATCCCCTTACAAAAGCGGGTTTAGTACAAAGTTTTAGAGGAGCACAAGGGGGATATTGTCTTGTAAAAAGTCCCTCAGAAATTACAGTCGGCACAGTTCTTCGTATTTTAGAGGGTTCTCTTTCTCCAGTAGATTGCTTGGAGCATACACAATGTAAACGTGCTGATATTTGTGCCTCTCTTTCATTATGGCAAAAAATGAAAGAGGCACTGGATAATGTTGTAGATAATACTACACTGTCAGATTTGGTAGCAGAATACCATGCAAAAAATAATTAATTAAATTTATTTTTTTGCTTACAACTACAAAATTTACTGGAAAAATATTGCTTTTCCTTATAAAATCAATATTTTTAAGGAAAAACTTTATTTTCCCAGTTATAAACATATTTTTTATTGCTTTTTATTTTCTTTTTCTGCTAACTTTAATGAAAATATAAATGTAGTACCTTTCTCTTTCTCACTTTTCACAGCTATATTTTCTCCATGTGCTAATAAAAATTCTCTTACAATACAAAGTCCTAAACCGCTTCCCGTTTTATCTTTTCCACGTGAACTATCCTCTTTATAAAATCGGTCAAAAATATATTTCAAATCTTCTTCATCAATTCCTTTTCCATAGTCTTTTACACTAATCAGCAATTTTTTATTTTCCTTCAATATCGTTTCAATTTCTATTTTTTTGTCAATATCAGAAAACTTAATTGCATTATCCACTAAATTATAAATGACACGAGCAATTTTATCTTCATCAGCACACACATATGTTTCTTTTTCTGCAAATATCGCATCAATTTTTATATCTTTTTGCTGTAAACGTGGCTCTAATCGTTCTATACTTTCTCTTATCAATGTATTGATATCAAAACGTGTTTTTTCTAATGTAATATTACTTGTCTGTGCTCTACTTAATTCTACAATATCATTTGTTAATTTTGTCAGTCTTTTTGTTTCTTCTAAAACAATATTCAAATAATGGAATTGTTTTTCTTGTGGTATTGTTCCATCTAATATTGCTCCTAAAAAGCCTTGTATAGATGTTAATGGAGAACGTAAATCATGAGAAACATTTGCAATAAAATCCCTTCTTACTTTTTCATATTTGTCAAGACTTTCTGCCATATGGTTAAAACTCTCTGCAAGCTGTCCAATTTCATCTTCACTTTTTATTTCTATTCTTTGCTCAAAATTCCCTCCTGCAATCACTTTTGTTGCTTCATTCATCTGTAAAAGAGGCTTTGTAATTTTTTTGCTAAATATATACACCAACACAATACCTATGCTCATTACAGCAGTCAATATACTAAATCCCATTTTATACATTCCCTGTAAAGAGTGCTCAATTTCTGTCATAGATGTACACATAAATATGCCTGCAATTTGGTCTGTTTGCAAAGGATAACCTACTGTTAACACTGGCTCATCAAACATACCATTGATTTTTCCTTGCAATGTTACAACATTTCCTTCTAAAACACTTTTAATTACACCCTCATTTGCAATCGCTTGTCCAATCCATGCATCATTAATACCTGGAGAAGTTAGCACTACAACGCCATTTTTATCAATAAAAAATATACTTGCTGCCATATATCCTTCCAGTATTTGCAATTCATATTCTAAATTACTTAAATCCCCTGTAAAATAATATGCTTTTTTATATTCCTTTGAAATTTTCATACCTTGATTGATTAAATCCTCTTTTGTTTCGTCCATATAATGCTGTGTATATACCATAGAAAGTATAATACCTACTAATATAAATACAGCAAGAAGTGTACCTACATAAAGTAAAAGCTGTTTTGTAAATATTGATTTTATTTTCATATTGATATTACCTCCAAAAAACTTCATTTGCTTTTCTGAAAAAAAATAGTATACTAATAGATAACATTTAACAATATATATAAACACCCATACCATTACATAGTGATAACTGAAACAGATAATATCGTTATCATTACAAAGAAAGGAGAAAAGAAACAACAAGTTTCTTTATATCAATTTTATGAAAAAAATACAAAGAAAAAATTTTATTGATGTCATATTATTTGCTTTTGCTGTTTATTTACTTTTTACTACAAATTGGTCAAATGTAGATAAATTTTCACAATTACTTTTGTTAATGTATGCGCTCTGTATAACACTGCGTATAGGCAATATTATGAAAATAAAGCGAAAGGAAATTGTAGAAAAAGAAAGACAAAATACGTCTTCTGAACAACAATCTGAACAACATTCAGAAGAACAAACAAAGTCATAATATGACACAGCAATATAAAATATTGCCCTATGAAATAAATACTTTTTCATTATCATAGGGCATTTTTCACCATTATTTCAATTCAAATTTATATCCTACTCCCCAAACGGTTTTAATACTCCAGCTTTCTTCTTGTTTATTTAGTTTTTCACGTATTCTTTTAATATGCACATCAACAGTACGAGTATCTCCAATATATTCATATCCCCATATTCTGTCAAGAAGTTGTTCTCTTGTAAATACTTGATTTGGATTTTCTGCTAAATAATGGAGTAATTCAAATTCTTTAGGTGGAAAATCAATACTTTCTCCATAATATTCTACTGTATAGTTAGAAATATTAATTTCTAAATTTGGAAATACTAATTTTTTTACATTATTTTGTTTTTTCTCTGGTTTTTGTTCATATCTTCTCAGTACTGCCTTCACACGAGCAAGCAGTTCTTTTGATTCAAAAGGTTTTACAATATAATCATCGGCACCTAATTCCAATCCTAATACCTTATCAAATGTTTCTCCTTTTGCAGTCAGCATAATAATAGGAATATCACTTTTTTTTCTGACTTCTGTACAAACTTTATACCCATCCATACCTGGTAGCATTAAATCTAAAAGCATCATATCTGGCTGAAAAGAATCTACTTTTTCAAGTGCCTCTCTGCCATCATATATCTCCATTGTTTTATAACCTTCTTTCATTAAATATAATGAAACAAGTTCTGCAATGTGTTGGTCATCATCTACTACCATTATTTTTTTTCTTTCTTCCATACCTCTTACCTCCCTTTTGTTGTTATCATTTTGTTGCCTGTCCTAAAATACTATTTTAATTCTACCACAGTGACCCCCATTTCCCCCTCGCCATAAACGCCTGCCCTATAACTTTTAACATGAGGATTTGTTTTCAAATAGCTTTGTACTGCACTTCTTAAGGCTCCTGTACCTTTTCCATGTATTATCATAACTTGTTTCAATCCTGATAAATAGGCATCGTCTAAATATTTGTCAATATTTCCAAGTGCCTCCTCTACCAACTGACCACGACAATCAATTTCTGCAGAAATATATTGACTTTTTCCTGCTTTTACTTTTGTAGAAATATTCTTTTGTGCTGTTTGATTTTTCTGTTGTGGTGTATCATCTAACATTAACTCTGATAAAGGTACTTTCATTTTCATACTTCCCATTTGTACCATAACCTCTTTATTTTTATCTGGTGAAGATAATGCAGTACCATTTTGGTCAAATGATATCACATATACTCTATCACCAGACTGCAAATTTTCTGGTGCTTTATGCGTATGTTTCTTTTTAGGTGACTTCAAAAATGCCTCTTGCATAGTAGACAATTTTGATTTTAATTGTGAACGTTGTTCTGTTAATTTTTGTTTATTTGCAACATTTTTTGCTTCTTTATTCATTTCTTTTATAATGCGGTCAGCTTCTTCTTTTGCCTGCTGATAAATTTGTTTTGCTTCTTCTCTTGCTCGCATAATAATTTTTTCTTTCTGCTCTCTTGTTTTATTTTTTTGATATTCTACTTCTTGCTTTAATCGTTCTGCCTCTTTTCTATATTGTTCTGCTCTTTCTTGTTCATATACAACAGACTTTTTACTAATTTCTAAATCTGTAATAACATCTTCAAACCTTGCCTCATCATGACTTATAAATTCTCTTGCTCCTTCTATAATATCATCAGAAAGTCCTAAACGTTTTGATATAGCAAAAGCATTACTTTTTCCTGGTATTCCTATCAATAAACGATATGTTGGACGTAATGTTTCAATATCAAATTCACAACAAGCATTTTCTATGCCTTCTGTAGATAAAGCATATACTTTTAATTCGCTATAATGTGTTGTAACTGCTGTTCTGATTTTTCTTTTGTGCAAACAATCTATAATAGACATTGCAAGTGCTGCTCCTTCTGTGGGGTCTGTTCCTGCACCTAATTCATCAAATAATACCAATGAATATGGTGTTACTTCTTGCAATATGGAAACAATATGACTCATATGAGCAGAAAATGTGCTTAAACTTTGCTCAATACTTTGTTCATCTCCAATATCTGCAAATACATTATCAAATACAGCAAGTTGAGAATGGTCGAATGCAGGTATATGCAGTCCAGATTGTCCCATTAGTGTAAATAGTCCTAATGTTTTTAAAGCAACTGTTTTTCCTCCTGTATTCGGTCCAGTAATTAACAATGTAGTAAAATCTTTACCTAAATAAATATTAATTGGTACAACTGTTTTATCATCTAGTAATGGATGTCTTGCTTTTTGTATATTGATATATCCTCTTATATTAAATAAAGGTTGTGTTCCATTCATAGAAAGAGATAAATTTGCCTTTGCAAATACAAAATCTAAATGTATCAATATTTCTATGTCTGCTTCCAATACTTCTTTTTGTTCTGCAACCAATGCAGAAAGTTCTGCTAATATTTTTTCTATTTCTTTTTTCTCGTCTGACTGCAATTCTTTTATTTTATTATTTAACTGTACAACACTTAAAGGCTCTATAAAAACAGTAGAGCCTGTATTAGATTGGTCATGAATCATACCTTGAAATACAGAACGATATTCATTTTTTACAGGTACACAATATCTGTCATTACGAATAGTAATAACAGGGTCTTGCAGCATATTTCTATATGCCGACGATGCAATAATACTATTTAACTGTTCTCTCACTTTATCATGATACAATTTAATTTCACGTCGTATTTTATGCAAAGCACTGCTTGCTGTATCTGCTATTTCTGTTTCAGACAAAATGCATGTTGTAATTTTATTTTCTAAAGCTGGAATTGTTACAATCATATCAAATAAATCATCTAACTTTTCATAAACTTCTGCTTTGTTTTCATTTTTAGCATAATCTTTTGCTCGTCTACAAACATACAAAAAACTACCTATATTCATCAATTCCTCCATAGAAAGTGTGCCACCCATATAGGCTCTTTTTATTTGTGGTCTGATTTCTTTTAATCCACCTAATGCAAGTGTCCCCTTTCTCAACACCATAGAAACTGCTTCTGATGTTTCCTGCTGTGCTGCTGTAATATCCATCATTGCAGTATAAGGACGAAGTTTTTCAGCTTTTTGTTTTGCCATAGGAGATGCGGCAAAATATGCTAATTTTTTTATTATTTTATCATATTCTAATTTTTTTAATGCCTTTTCATTCATAATATAAATACCTCATTTTTTATTACTAATATTTTTTTGAAACATAGCATAACAAATTTGCTTTTTTAGTATACCATAAATATCCTGTTGATTATTTTAAATTTTTGTAACAGTCATTCAAATAATATTTAAACTTATATTGATTGTTATTATATCATATATTCATAAATAAAAACGTGACCGTTTTTTGTTTTTGTGTTATCTACTTCATATTTTAAAAATTTTGGTATTTTTTTAAAAAAATGATTGCTTTTTTTGATATGAAATGATATAATAAATCACTGTGAGTACTGGCAGTCCGCTGTTATACAAGTGTATAATAAGAATGTCTATGAGGAAGGGAGGAAACATTAATGGATATTATCAGAGAATTAGAAAAAGAACAACTGAAAAGTGATATCACACCTTTTAATGTAGGTGATACAATTCGTGTTTATGCAAAAGTTGTGGAAGGTTCTAGAGAAAGACTGCAAATGTTTGAAGGAGTTGTTATTAAAAGACAAAACGGCGGTATTAGAGAAACATTTACAGTAAGAAGAATTGCTTCTGGTGTAGGCGTAGAAAGAACATGGCCTTTACACTCCCCAAGAGTTGACCGTATTGAAGTAGTAAGACGCGGTATTGTAAGACGTGCAAAATTATTCTATTTAAGAGATAAAGTCGGAAAAGCTGCAAAAGTAAAAGAAGTATTAAGATAATGATAATAAAGCCTTGATGGGGAAATCATCAAGGCTTTTTTCATATGTTTTGTAAATATAGTTTTTTATTACTTTAATTAAGGAGGGAAAATATATGAAAAAGGGAATACACTATATCACACAAATTACAATTATTATGATATGTGTTTTCTTTTTTAGAACATTTCTATTTGGAACAATTACTGTAAAAGGTTCTTCTATGGAACCTAATTTTCATCATGGAGATTTTGTTATTGTAAACAAATTAGCTTATCACATAGGCACTCCTCAAAAAGGTGATGTTGTAATATGTCGCTTGGATTCTGGAAACAGAAACGAAAATATTATTAAAAGAATTATAGCATTACCAGGAGATGAAGTTGATATGAAATTAAAAGAAGACGGTTGGGACTGGGAATATGTACTTTATATCAATGGAGAAGAACAGCATGAAAATTATATATCTGAAATCATGCAACAAGCTGGAACAATAGAATACCCTTTTGAAGTAAAACAAAATTGTTATTTTGTTATGGGAGATAACAGAAATGCTAGCACAGATAGTCGTGAGGCGTCTGTTGGTGCTATTCCCAAAGAGAATATAAAAGGCAAAGTTTTTTTTAGATTATATCCATTTGAAAATATGGGCATTATCAAAAATACAGAAGAAAGGTGATAATATATGAATATACAATGGTATCCTGGGCATATGACAAAAACAAAAAGAATGATGGCAGAAAATATATCTTTAGTAGATATTGTAATAGAATTGGTAGATGCAAGAATACCCTACAGTAGTAAAAACCCTGATATTGATGATTTAGCAAAAAATAAATATAGAATGATACTACTAAATAAATGCGATTTAGCAGAAGAATACGCTACTTCACTTTGGGAGCAGTATTATAAACAAAAAGGATTTTCTGTAATACAATTAAATGCTTTAAAGGGTATAGGTATGGCAGATGTTACCAATACAGCAAGAGCATTGATGAAAGAAAAAATTGAAAAACAAAAAGCAAGAGGTAGACTTTTTATACCAATACGCAGTATGATTGTAGGAATACCTAATGTAGGAAAATCCACATTTATAAACAAATATGTAGGAAAAACAACAGCAAAAACAGGAGATAAACCTGGTGTAACAAGAGGAAAACAGTGGATAAAATTAAAAAAAGATTTTGAACTTTTAGATACACCAGGTATATTATGGCCTAAATTTGATGATAAAGCAGTTGGCTTAAAATTGGCTTTTACAGGTGCGGTAAATGATGATATATTAGATTTAACAACATTAGCAACAGAATTAATTAACCATCTTTTAATTAGACACAGTGAACGATTAAAACAAAGATATCAAATTTCATTTGATACAATAGAAGAACCTCATATCATATTGGAAAAAATTGCATTTGCAAGAGGATTTAAACAAAAAGGTGGTCAGCCTGATATTGATAGAACTTCAAAAATACTTTTAGATGAATATAGAGGAGGAAAACTAGGCAAAATCACATTAGAATTACCAGAAGAATTGTCAGAATTACAATAATCAAATGATGCAATTATGCAATATACACTTTTAAATTATAAACCTTTTTTAACATTTCATCGTATCATTCAGCAAAGGAGGAAATATATTATGGAAAGTCGTATCAAATCAAAACGATTAAATTATTCAGAACTGTTTTCTATTACAACAGAAATTTATAAAAAAAATATCAAAACCATTGCTTTTGTCAGTATTTTTATTATCATTCCCTTGTTTTTATTTACGCAATGGGTACAATCAAAATATGTCACAAATTTAAACTATTTATATAATAATATGGTGGATATAGATATGACAGCAGAAATGGACGCTCTTTCAAGCATTTCTCTTTATAATGTGATATCTTCATTAGTACAAATAGTAGTACAGCCATTGGCAAATATTGCTATTATATGGGGTACAGTGAATATTATAAAAGAACAAAAAAATACTATAAAAGGCAATTTTTTATATGCCTTTATAAAGGCACCCCATTCCATATGGACAAATTTTCTGCAAATTGTTTTTTTATTTGTTGTTTTTCTTTTTTCACTTGTTACAATTATCACTTGCTTTACTATACCATCTAAATCAATAGCCATTATGTTTCTTTCTATTGTATTTATTATTTGTTTAATCATTGTAGCTTATTTTACTACAATATGGACTTTTTCAGACCATGTTGTAACAATACAAGATATGAGTGGTATTAAAGCATTAGTAGCAAGCAAAAAAGTAGTACAAAACCGCTTCAGAGAAACATTTTTATATATTTTATTTTTTGGTGTACTTTCTTTCTGTCTAAATTTATCAGTAGATAAAATTTTAGATAATATTTATTATAATGGTTCTTATAGCACATATATTTTTTGTTATGCTGTTTGGAATTTTATTATTTTTATCACAATCAATGGCTTTTATATTGTATTTATGACAGTATTATTTTTAAATCGCATTTGGGGACCAACAGAAAACATCACAATATGCTCTAATCATAATAAAATAATCAATACATCTAAAAGTGAAAATGAAAGCGAAAAACAAAATAAAATCAATTTAGAAAAAACACCAAAAATAGAACAGCAAAATACTATTGATTTAGAAAAAACAACAGAACAACAACAGCAAATAGAACAAAAATATGAAAATGATAACGAAAAATAATAAAAATATCAATATATTTTTAGTCAAAAATAATAAGTAATTTTTGTGCAAAAACATACTATAAAAAAACAACTGAGTCTGATATACTAAAAAATATCACTCAGTTTTTTTTATATTCTAACTTCATTGTGCTTATCAATTAAAATTTTAAAAAGTTTCTGTCAATTCATTTAAAAATATCCATATAAAAAATATATAGCATTGCTAACTAAGGGGGAACCATTTTGTATTCTAATGGAAAAACATTTACTGCTGATGAAATGAAATATCTGCAACTACTTTCACAAAATTACAGTAATATCAATCGGGCAAGCTCTGAAATCGTAAACTTAAAAGCAATATTAAATTTACCAAAAGGAACAGAGCATTTTGTTTCTGATATTCATGGCGAATTAGAATCTTTTCGTCATGTATTAAAAAATGCCTCTGGTGTTATTAAAAATCATATTGATGAAATTTTTGGTGCAACATTAAGAGGTTCAGAAAAAAAATCACTTGCTACATTAATTTATTATCCTGAACAAAAACTAGAACAAATCGCTAAAGTAGAGCCAGATATGAAAGACTGGTATAAAATTACATTACATAGACTAATACATATTTGTAAAGTCGTTTCTTCTAAATATACACGCTCTAAAGTAAGAAAAGCATTACCCCACGATTTTGCTTATATTATAGAAGAATTGCTCCATGAAGATAGTATTGGTAGTGACAAACAGATGTATTATTCTGAAATCATAAATACTATTATCGAACTATATCAAGCTGATAGATTTATTATTGCTCTTGCACATCTAATACAAAGACTATCTATTGACCAACTTCATGTAATAGGAGATATTTATGACAGAGGTCCAAAAGCAGCAAAAATAATGGATATTTTATCTGATTATCATTCTGTGGATATACAATGGGGAAATCATGATGTTTCTTGGATGGGTGCAGCAGCAGGATGTCAAGCATTGATTTGTAATGTACTGCGCATACAAGCAAGATATGCCAATTTAGATACCATAGAAGAAGATTATGGTATCAATTTAATTCCTCTCGCTACATTCGCCATGGAGCAATATGCAAATGACCCTTGTATCCATTTTGAACCAAAAACTATTGAAGGTGTTCTTTCAGATAAAGATTTTAATATGATTGCTAAAATGCATAAAGCTATTGCCATAATGCAATTTAAAGCAGAAGCAAAAATTATAAAAAGACATCCTGAATTTCATATGGAAAATAGATTGCTTTTAGATAAAATTGATTTTGAAAAAGGCACCATTAATATAGAGGGTACAACATATAAAATGAATGATATGAATTTCCCTACAATAGACCCTCAAGACCCTTATGCTTTTACAAAAGAAGAGGAAGAAGTTATGGCAAAAATAAAGTCTTCTTTTGTAAATAGTGAAAAGTTACAGGTACATACCAGACTACTTTTTTCAAAAGGAAGTATGTATAAAATATTTAATTCTAATTTGTTGTTTCATGGCTGTATTCCTATGAATGAAGATGGCACTTTAAAAACAGTAACATTAGAAGGTAGACATTATATAGGTAAAAGTTATTTAGATGCTGTGGAGCGTTCCATCAGGGAAGGATACTTTAATAAAGCACACACAGAAGCAAAAAGAGAAGGTATGGATTTAACATGGTATCTTTGGTGCGGTGAGGATTCTCCTCTTTTCGGCAAAAAGAAAATGACTACATTTGAAAGATATTTTATTGATGATAAAGCAGCACACTTAGAAGTCAAAAATCCTTATTATAATTTAAGAAATGACGAAAGTGTCTGTGAAACCATATTATCTGATTTCGGTCTAGTGCCAAAAGATTCTCATATCATAAATGGTCATGTTCCTGTAAAAGTAAAAAAAGGTGAAAGTCCTATTAAAGCAAATGGACGTTTAATTGTAATTGATGGCGGTTTTGCAAAAGCATATCAAAAAGAAACTGGTATTGCAGGATATACATTAATCTATAATTCTCATGGGCTTTTACTTGTTTCTCATGAACCTTTTGAATCCACAGAAAATGCTATATTGCAGGAAAGAGATATCTTTTCTTCTACAGTAGCATTGCAATATTCTAAGGAAAGAATACGTGTAAAAGATACGGATATAGGAAAAGATATACAAAGAAGAATCAATGATTTGCAAAAACTTCTTTTTGCTTATAGAAGTGGTATGATAAAAGAAAAAGAAATGTAATTGCTAAAAAAGACTGTTGATTTTTTCAGCAGTCTTTTTTGTTTTTTATGATTACAATAAAAAATAAAACAATATTTATTTATTTTTATATTCATTTGTAAATTTAATCATTTTATGATATACTTTTCATATAATTTTTATCTTTTGTTCATAAAATGTTTTTATTTTTTTGATAATATTATGTTGTATTGCAAATTTATGGTCTTTATTTCTGCTCATGGCTTTTTTATTATGATTCCTGTTTTTTCATTTCTATTATTTAAAATTTATATTTTTGGGAGGATTTTATGACGCCAAATGACGAAAATGTGCTAAATGAACAACAATATACAAATGATGAAGAAACAATAGAGGAAGTTCGTCAGCGATGGGATGTAGCACAATGTATACAGAATATCAAACTACACTTATTCCAAACAGAAGAAATTGAAATAGAACATACTACCGAAGAAGCACAAAGTGCTTATGAAAAAATAAATGCAATTCCTAGTGGTACTCGTGTAGATGTTAATGCATAAGTATATCTAAAAAGCGTATTATCAATATAATACGCTTTTTATCATTTTTTGAAAATATTACATATTTTGTAACAGTTTTGTTACTTGCTTTTTTTTAAAAGTGTGATATAATAGATAAACGATATTGATTTGTATGCAGAAAAAGGTGTTATATTATGGCAAAAGAAAAAAGTAAAAGATTGATTGCTCAAAATAAAAAAGCATATCATGACTATTTTATCGAAGAAACTTTTCAAGCTGGTATTTCTCTGGCTGGCACAGAAGTAAAATCTTTACGTCAAGGAAAATGCAGTTTAAAAGAAAGCTTTATACGTATTGAAAATATAGAAGCATTTCTTTACAGTATGCATATTAGTCCTTATGAACAAGGAAATGTATTCAACAAAAATTCTTTGCGTACTAGAAAATTGCTTTTGCATAAAAGCCAAATCAGAAAAATTGCTGGTGCAATACAAGCTACTGGATATACAGTTGTACCTTTAAAAGTGTATTTTGATAGAAGTCTTGTAAAAGTAGATATTGCTATTGCAAAAGGTAAAAAGCTTTATGACAAAAGACAAACCATTGCTAAAAATGACCAAAGACGTCAAGCTGAAAAAGACTTTAAAATTAGAAATTTGACATTATAACAATATTTATAATACAAATCAATTATTTCATTACATCATAATAAGGGGATGTAATGGTTTCGACGGGAGCTTTGAAAGTAGGGATAGCCATCTGCAGTCTCGGTAACTGCATATCAAACCGAAAACTTTAAAAAGAAACGACGAAGATTATTCTTTAATGGCAGCCTAAGCGCTGCCCGTCAGTCTCTAGTCGATCACTGCTAGAGAATCTGGCGTCGACAGGTGATGCACTTTCTGCTGTAAGCTTTGCCAGTAGAAAAGATTCATGAAGCTACTGAGGGATATAGCCTGCTTTTCGGCGATACTCTGAGGGAATGCCAAAAGAAAAGCTGTGATGGGAGAAGTCCTTATGGAGAGGTTTTCGGACAGGGGTTCAATTCCCCTCATCTCCATATATTGGTATCCTCGACAACGCTGTAAAGCCTTGATTTTATAAGGTTTTAACGTTGCAACGGCAAGAAAAAATAACAAAAGAGCCTTTTCTTTCTTTTAGAGAAATGGCTCTTTTTGTATACTGCTTTTATTATTAGCAAATAGTAATTGTGATATTTCTATTACTTTAACAGTGACTTGTATTCTCTTTTTATGGTATCCATATCTTCTTCTGCTGTCATTGGTAATGAAATTACTGATAATTCTTGCTGTTCTATGATATTCAATTTGAAGTATATTTCTACTTTATCCATATATACTACAACTTTATTGATATATTCTTTTAAAATATTCTTGCAGATAGGTAAGTTTTTTGTCATGATAAATTCTCTGGAATGTTCTATCATATTTTGTATGGTAGATTCATCAATATTGATGTTTTTGATGCTCTTTTCTAACTCTACAATCCGCTCTTTTTGCTGTGTTTTACTGTATTCTAGCTGTTTTAGCTTGTCCATTAATGTATCTGATGGTATGCCTGCTATTGCAATGGTATCTATGATATTATTTAATCCTTTTTCTGTTTTTTCTAAAGCGGTTTTCAGTTGTTTTAATTCTTGTTGCTGTTGCTTTAATGTTGTTTTATGATATTCTTTCATTAGTTTTACTATCTGTTTACTTGCTTTTGGTGCAAATAATACTTTTTGTAAAGATTCTAATACAAAGTCCTCTATGTATTCTCTACGTATTTCTTTGTTACAGCAACCTCTATGACTTTTTCTATTTCCACAGCGATAAGACGCGTACGGGAGTTTATGGCGTCCACCCTTGCGAAAGTTTCCAAACATAGGCTCTCCACATTCTCCACAAAATATCATTCCTGATAATACATACATATGCTTTGCTTTAAATGCTCCTGCTCTTTTTTTGTTTTCTATCATCTTTTGCTGCACTTTTTCAAATATTTCTTTGTCAATGATAGCTGGGATACCGTTTTCAATTCTTATCACTTCTTCTTCTGGTTTTGCTTTAGGATTTCTTTTTCCTAAAGCGTCTTTCTCTTTTTTCTTATTGAATACGAACGTACCATTATATTTTTCATTTTTTAGTATGCAGTTCAAACTGGATTGTGTAAATTGCTTTTGGTTTTTCGTTCTATAACCATTTTCATTTAAGTATTTTAATATTTGTTGAAAGCCATTGCCTTCTATATACATTTGAAATATCATTTTAATAGTAACTGCTTCTTTTTCATTGATAATATATTTTTGTGTCTGTTTGTCTACATCATAACCAAGCGGTGGCTTGCCTCCACAATGTTTACATTGATATGCGGTTTCCTTTTGTCCCTTCATGACTTCTCTTGCCAGATTTTTAGAGTAATATTCTGCCATACCTTCTAATACAGATTCCATCATAATACTTTCTGGAGAATCATTAATATTTTCTGTAACAGATAATAATGTAACACCATTTTGTTTTAACTTTCTTTTTTGTGTGACAGAATCATATCTATCTCTTGAAAATCTGTCTAACTTATGTACAATAACATATGCAAACTCTTTTTTGCTGCTGTCTGCTATCATTTCTTGAAACGCTGGACGATTTGCTGTTGTAGCTGATTTTGCAGAATCCTTGTAAATATTGACTATCGTATAATTGTTATCCTTTGCATATTTGTTACATGCTCTAACTTGTGCTTCTATGCTTTCCTCTCTTTGGTTTGTACTGGAATAACGGGCATAGATAACTGCTTTTTTTAATTCTTTCATACTTATAAAAACTCCTTTCGTCTATATTCAAATAGATAATATAGACTTCAAAGAAATTTGATTTCATTTTATATAGTGTCGTTAGTGTCATCATTTTTGAAAAAAATTCTTTTGGCATTTTCAGCATTTTCGGCATATTATTTAAACCTTTTATAATGTATTTTATAGATTACTAACTAATATTAGACATATATATATATTTATTTTCTATATAAAAAAGGGACATCAGGGACATATGATTTTAAAAAAAACTTTTTTTATTGTCTTTTTGCCCTTTTCTATTGCTAGAATAGTTTTTTACTATTTAACGACACTGTGACGACACTACTGTTTTACATATGTATTTTGTATATTACTAGCTAATATCAAACATACATTATGTATGTATTATTATAATATCTTCTTATTTTTTTATTTGTTTGAAACATTTTCTGCTGTCGTCGCACAGACAACGGCTCACAGAAAAATTACTGTTTTGTGGCTGAGATTGCCCAAGAGCCTGTCTGTTTTACCTGCTGTAATCCCCTTGTATCAGCCCAGCACGAACACACTGCCTATGGCTGTGTATTTGCAAAGGAAAAAAATTTCTGTTGAACTGAAAAAAGAAGGAAATCGCCAATGCCCCCTAAAAGGCATTGGCTGTTTCCCTTCCATCATTTGTTATCATTTTTTGGATTCTTCTGTTTTCTTTTCCTCTGCTGGATTTTTCTTTTCTTCAACAACATTCTTTTTGTCTGCTTTTTCTGTTTTTGATTCAGTAGTTACCGCTTGACTGTCTGCTATGACGATATTTTCGGCATTATTTCTAAAGAATAGACCTGTTTTTAATAATGAATTTTTGCCCAGTGATACCTTTCTGCTATCTTCATATCCAAGACAGCGGAACAGAAAGCCCCAAAATGCACCTAGAAATTTTTTGTCATAGTCAGATATCGTTTTAGAAATTTCCTTTTTATAACATAAGAATGTTTTCACTGGTGGTACTTCTAAATAATCATTTGCAAATATCATTTTATTCATGATATCAGTGTTGTTGATAAAGTCTATACAAGCAACATACAATGGTAACTTTTCTAACTGATACTTAGCAAATGGCTTGTACTCTATTGCAAAATCTCGTTCTATTGTTTCGATAATTCCTTTTGTTGTAAATGTGTAAGTTTCCTTTTCCATGTTATTCTCTCCTCAATATTCCTTTGCTAACAGCATTGTTTCAACCAATTTTGTACCATAATCTGTTTCAATGATGTAAATTTTTTGTGTAACAGCATTTTCTACAACACAATAATAGGACATTTGATAAAATGGCTGTTCTGCTGTATGCTCTATCAACTGTAAATCTTTTTGTAATGCCTGTAAACGATATACTTGCAGATAGTCTATTTCTTTCTGCTGTTTTCTTAATCTGCTCTGCATATTCCAAAGTAATATTTGTATTTCAATCGGTATTTCTCGTTGTATCCCTTTTGTAATCAGTCGTTCTAAATCCATTTTTTCACCTCTTTTAAACTTCTGATAAAAACCATTGTTCTATTTCTTCTACGTATATTCCTTTTGGTGCGATAAATGTGATAGCATATTCATTGTTACACACTACAATACCTTCGTAATATTCTTTACTGTCATATGTTTTGACTTCTACATATTCCGGAAATAGTGTAGTAATGGCTCTGTTTTCAAATCCTATTTCTGTTAAGTCAAAAAGATTGTCATTATTTTCAAATAACACAATATTTCCATATGCTTCCATATCAAAGTCATAGATTGCTATGCTTGTGTTGATACTTTTCAGCAAATGTAAAAACTGCTCTTTCAGATGTTTCGCAAGCTCCTCACCAATCACCCCTTGTTTTTTTAGATTTTCAATTTGTCGCATTTTACAAATTTTCTTCATAATTTTGTACTCCTTTCTAATATGAATTATCTATACTATAGATTTTTATTATGATATATCTTTCAAACTTCTTTTGTTTCAATTTTGGGCATAAAAAAGCCTATAGAACAATTTGTCCTATAGGCTTTACTATTGTAATATGTATTTAAGAATAGGTTTTATTTATTTTTCTTTAGAATAGGTTTTAAAGCAATTATTTGTTGTTTAAAAACCTCTGCTAATACTTCTTTTTCTTCTAATGCTAAATCTTTCGTTTCTGATTCCCAAACTTGAAATAATTCATTTTCTTCAAAAGTTAAAAGAGTTCCAACAGAAATATTACCTTTTTTAGCTATTTTTTCTAATACGTCAAGAGAAGCCACCCTTTCTCCCCTTTCTAATTTACCTAAATAAGACAAATCAATGTGTAATTCTTTTGCAAACTCTGCTTGTGTTTGTTCTCTCTTTTTTCTAATTTTTTTAATCTTTTCTCCAAGTTCTATAAGATTCATTTAAAACACCTCTGTCATAATATTATAATATTTAGAAGTAAAAATAAAACTGGTCTAAAAGTAGCGTATTTATCATAAAATTAACTACTTTTAGACCAGTCCAAACTAGTTTACTTTTATTGCAAAAAATGATATGATTTTACAAAGTAATTTATAAATTTGTCATTTCAATATTATGATATAGGTTTAAAAATAGTGTAAATTTCATTTTTATACAAAATATTTCTAAAAATTTCAATGAGGTGATTTCAATGTCTTTAATAGGTAATATTGTTCTAAGTGTTCTAATTGTCATGGTTTTTATAGTTGCTCCAATACTTATTATTTTATCTATACATAGTGATGAAGACTCCATAGCTAAGAGAAAGGAATATCTAGACTATCTATACTCGCTTCCCCCAGAAGTATATGAATCTGTGCGTGAAATGGAGCGTACGGAAAAACGAATGGAGCGTATGGAAAGAGATTTGTTACAACCGTTTCATTCCAGTCTTTCTTCCAGGTTTGATAGATTTGATAGATGGGATGATTGGGATGAATATTGAAATAATGACAACTTCTAACTTATTTTAAAATATTATTGTTATAGCGACATTTTTATTATTAAAATAAATTATATTTTAATGTAAAATTGTTTTCTATATATTTTTAAAGTTTATAGAGTTTTTAAATTACATAAGGAGGTTTTAATATGGTTGCAATCGTTGAAGAAAAAAGTAAATTATTAACAGTTGACGGAATTGATTCTCGTTGTTCAGATGCTTGTGGAGATGAAGATAATTGTTGTGAGTATGGAATGGACCGAGTTCCTGTCTTTAATACAATAAATCTTTATGACATGATTTAAGCATATAAAAGCTGCATGGTTCCATGTAGCTTTTATCATTTGAGGAGGTTATTATGACTAATTATATTGAACCAGTCGTATTAAAAACAAAAAAAGGATATGCTATTCTTCATGAATCAGGATTATATTTTTTAGATAAAAATGATGATATAGCAAAATATACAGCAGAAATTTCAAAAAAACGTCGTCCAGAACTTCCAATAGAACGTGAAAAAAGAGAAAAATTGGCGAAAGTAGTGATTTATTTATCCTCAAATTGTAATCTTCGCTGTATCTATTGCTACGCTAGTGCTGGAGATAAAAATTCTGTTGTATCTGTTGAAAATGCAAAAATATTGATAGATTATGTAGCTGAAAAAGCAGACCGCATTATTTTAGATTTTCATGGTGGGGGAGAACCCTTATTATATTTTGACATCATACGTCATTTAGTAGAATATGCAAAAGCAACAGGAAAACTTTATCGTACAGTTTTAATATCGAATGGAGTAATCGTAGGTAATAAAGCAGAAATTCTTCAGTGGATAGTAGACAATGTTGATGTTATGGCATTATCATGCGATGGTTATCCTGAACTTCAAAATAAAAACAGACCCCATGTAGATGGAAAAGGTTCTTCCACAGAAATAGAAGAAACGATTCGTTTCTTTCAAGAACATCATTATGTATATACCGTTAGAAGTACTATTACAAAAGAAGGGGCTGCAAAACTATATAAAATCACAAAATATTTTGCAGAATTAGGTGTAAAATATCTAGTTTTTTCTCCTTGTTATAACTTTGGAAGAAGTGATGATAGCAATTTAGTTCCTGACCCACAAATATATTCTGAAAATTATATGAAAGCAATAAAATACGCATATGAAAATGGAATCAGACTAACCTCCAATTCTTTTCGTTTCCCAGGATATCATTATTGTGGAGCTTTAAGCGGTTTTAATATAGCATTAACTACAGATAATTATATTTCTTCCTGTTATGAAGTGGTTAGCTCAGAAGATAAAACTGCTGAAGCATTTATTGTAGGACAAATAAAAGATGGCAAAATTGATTTATTTAAAGATAAAATAGTAGATTTGAAAAATATAGAAAATTCAGACTCTCAATGTATAAAATGTAACTACCAGCTTGTTTGCCGTGGAGGATGCCCAGTTAAAAAAGTTAGAAATAGTAAAGAATCTTTAGGAAATTTATGTGCCATTACTAAGATGTTGGTTCCTAAAATACTTGATTTTTTACAAGAAAATCCAAATGCTGCTTCTTCTGTATTAAAAAATGTGAATTTAGAATATGATAATAATATTAGAAATTAATATTTTCCTTTATTGATATAAAAACAGAAAATTTTTATTGTGCTATCATTGTAATGATAGCACTTTTTTTATATAATAATAGCAAGAGGTGAAACAATGAATACCAATAAAAAATATAAGGACTCTGTTTTTACAAGATATTTTTCAGATGAGCAGAAACTAAGATTGCTTTATAATGCCCTAGAGGGTACAAATTATGGGGAAGAAACGAAAGTGAATATCATTACATTAGAAGATGTACTTTTTATGAATTTGAAGAATGATATTTGCTTTACTATAGATAATAAATTTATTATACTCATAGAACATCAAAGTACCATTAACAATAATATGCCTTTGAGGTGTTTACTCTATATTGCTAGAGAATATGAAAAACTCATTGACAAAAATATCGTTTATAAAAGTACATTACAGAAAATCCCAACACCACACTGCTATGTATTATATAATGGTGTTAGAAATTATCCTAAAGAAAAGATATTGAAACTTTCAGACGCTTTTCTAGTACAACAAAATCCCCCAGAATTAGAATTGACTGTTAAAGTTATCAATATTAACTATGAGGAAAATCATAGTATTGTACAGCAATGTCAATACTTAAAAGAGTATAGCTATTTTATATCTGTGGTAAGAGCTTATTTGGAAAAAGGCTTAGAATTAAATGAAGCTATTGTTCATGCAGTCAAAATTTGTATTGATAAAAATGTAATGAAAGAATTTTTAGAAAAAAATTCAAGTGAGGTGATAAATATGTTATTTACTGAATTTGATATGGATACCGCTATTGAAATTTGGAAAAAAGAAGAAAAGATTGAAATCGCTAAAAACTTGCTTGATGTATTAGACATTGAAACTATATCTAAAAAAACCGGTTTATCTGTAGAAGAAATCAAGAAACTGATGTAGGTGTTACAAAAAAGAAATATTTTTTTCCTAATTAATTTAGAGCGAGGATATCTCCACATCGTGGTTCATCTCCATATATTAGTATCCTCGACAACGCTGTAAAGTCTTGATTTTATAAGGTTTTAACGTTGCAACGGCAAGGAAAAACAACAAAAGAGCCTTTTCTTTCTTTTAGAGAAATGGCTCTTTTTGTATACTGCTTTTATTATTAGCAAATAGTAATTGTGATATTTCTATTACTTTAACAGTGACTTGTATTCTCTTTTTATGGTATCCATATCTTCTTCTGCTGTCATTGGTAATGAAATTACTGATAATTCTTGCTGTTCTATGATATTCAATTTGAAGTATATTTCTACTTTATCCATATATACTACAACTTTATTGATATATTCTTTTAAAATATTCTTGCAGATAGGTAAATTTTTTGTCATGATAAATTCTCTGGAATGTTCCATTTTGCCCTTTCATTATTTCCCTAGCTAGATTTTTAGAGTAATATTCTGCCATACCTTCTAATACCGATTCCATCATAATACTTTCTGGGGAATCGTTAATATTTTCTGTAACAGATAACAATGTAACACCATTTTGCTTTAACTTTCTTTTTTGTGTGACAGAATCATATCTATCTCTTGAAAATCTATCTAACTTATGTACAATAACATATGCAAACTCTTTTTTGCTGCTGTCTGCTATCATCTGTTGAAATGCTGGGCGGTTTGCTGTGGTAGCTGATTTTGCAGAATCCTTGTAAATATTAACTATCGTATAATTGTTATCCTTTGCATATTTGTTATATGCTCTAACTTGTGCTTCTATGCTTTCTTCTCTTTGATTTGTACTGGAATAACGAGCATAAATTACTGCTTTTTTAATTCACGCATAATAAAAAAATTTCTTTCCTCTATATTCAATTAGACAATATAGTTTTCAAAAGGATATGATTTCATTTCACATAATGTCGTTAGTGCCATTATTTTTGAAAAAATCTTTCGGCATTTTCGGCATATATAATGTATTTTATATATTACTAACTATGTGGTATACTTAAACAAATTTTACAGGAAATAACAACTAAAAAAATAGGGTATACTAAGCAATAAAAAATATAAAAAGACAGGTTGTTATGATGCAAAAATGGGAATTAAGTGATTATCAAACAAATCAAACAATTTTTTTCCTCCTAAAACTTCAAATATGGTAGAGCAAGACATGATCCAAGAGAGTTACTCAATGCAATTATCTGGGTATTAAGAACATGTTTTCCTTGGTGTGTTCTTCCTGAAAAATATGGTTATTGGCACACAGTTTATAACAATTTCAGAAAATAGTCACAACAATGTGTTATGGAGAAAATTTTTAATCATTTTTGTATAAATGCAGAACAATCTTCTCAAATATAAATAGATTCTACTTATGTCAAAGCACATCAGTATAGTGCTGGAGCTAAAAAAAGGGGGATTGGGGGAGGGAATAGGAAAATCGGGGGATTTACCAGTAAAATTCATGCAGCAACAGATGAAAACGGAAAAGTAATAGATATTTTCATAACAGTAGGAAATATACATGATAGTACACAAGCTGAAAAGTTATTACACGATACGATTCATGAAGGAGTATATGTTATTGGAGATAAGACATTTGATTCAGAACGGATAGTAAAGTATATTGAAAAAAATAAAGGTATTTGTGTAATACCATCACGAAAAAACCAAAAAGAACAAAGAGAATATAATAAAAATATTTATAAAAACCGAAATCAAATAGAACGTTTTTTCAACCGATTAAAACAATTTAGAAGAATAGCAACAAGATATGATAAACTACTATTTTCATTTTTATCATTAGTACAACTTGCTGTAGTTTTAATTACAATACCAAAATTTCCATCAATTGTTTAGGTTTACCCCCTAAAAAATATTATAGTACTTTATCAGAATGGTAAACCACAAATTCAACAATCATTTCAGCTATTTTTGTAATATAAAAATATGACTATATATTACAAGTTTTTTAATTATTCACATGATACAATAATAGTAATAAGTTTTAAAACTTATCATATTTTTACACATTATATAGAAAGGGTGATATGATATATGCATGAAAAAAATCAAAAATGTGTTATAGTAATTGATGAAACGCTTCCTATCGGTATTATAGCAAATGCTTCCGCTATTTTAGGAATAACTTTAGGTGCAAAAGTAGAAGAAATTGTTGGTGATAATGTAATGGATAAAACAGGAAACAGTCATTTAGGTATTATCAAAATACCTATACCTATATTAAAAGCAACTACTGAAACAATAAAAGCTATTCATAAAAAACTTTATGAACATGATTTTTATGATTTAACAACAGTAGATTTTACTGATTTAGCACAAAGTTGTAAAACATATGATGAATTTATAGAAAGAATGAACCATACACAAGAAAAAGATTTAAAATATATTGGTTTGGCAATATATGGAAACAAAAATAAAATCAATAAATTAACAGGAAGCATACCTTTATTACGATAATTTTTTATAAAAATTTTGGTCAAGCACCCAAAATGCCTGACCAAAATAATATATTAATCTTCTTTTAAATAAAATATCAGTTCATTAATTTCAATATGATATAAATGAAAAAACCGTTTTAAAATATTGATTTTATGTTGTGTGCTAGTGTTTGTAGAAACATAAATATTTTCACTTATCGCACAACAATGTCGTTTTTGAAAGTATTCTTTATTTCTAGCTACATAGGCAGAAAGTTCTTCTTTATTATTGCTTTCTGTCAATTGATTTAATACTGTTTTATCCGTTTCATGAAGCATTACAAGTACTTTTTGAAAAAAATCTGCCCATGTTTTTACTGTTTGTTCTACACCTTGAAATTGAAATTTTATTATATTTTTTCCAGTAAAACAATGCTCATCTTCTAAAGTATAATAAGTAAGCACCTTTTTAGTAGGTTCATAATTTGATTTTGTAAATGTCCAAAGCTGTAAAGCTGTTTTTTTCAATTCTTCATTTCGTTCTTCCATTTCTTTCAATGTCCATTGTTGTTTTTGTGCAATCATTTGATTGATACGAAAGCCACTTTCTTTTAATCCAATTTTCTCCATATCTCTTTTTTCGGAAAATGTTTTATTGCTATAATAGCCATTATATGCTGTCAACGTTAAATTTGCTAATCTATGTAGCCATATATCATGTATCTCTTTCCAATTTTGACCTAAAGCAATTTTCCATGCAGGTGTCAACTGTTGGGGCATAACATGCTCTATGGAGCAGATTCCCTTTTCCAGCATATCATATATATTTTTACATTCCATATTATTTCCATTTTCCAGTCTTTCCAATATATATTGTTTTGCTTTACTAGACATAGCATATATATTCTTTGTAGTCAAACATTCCAAAAACATAGTATCAGAAGGAAATTGCATTTTTTCTTTTTTATTTTCAAAAATATATTTTAATTTTTTCACATATTGTTTTCTTGTACCATCTAATCGCACAATCTCCTTATCTAAAGAAATAAATATTTTATTTAAAGCATTCGTTGGTAAATCACATATCATTCTACGAAATAAATAACTTTCTATATATTCTAATATCTCAATTACTTCTTTATCTGTTAAAATATTTTGTGTCCAAATATCGAATATTTCTAAAAGAAATGGTATGCTTACACTAAAATCTAATTTTTTCCACCTTGTTAATGCATCATTTATTTTTTTGGAATGTGTTTTTGCAAAAAGTATTTTTTCATACCATTTCGCATATTGTTCCATATCTTTTAATATCATTTCTGTATCTGATTCTAGTTCTGCATATTCTTTAAATGCAGTATATACTTTTCTTATGGCAGGTATTTTTTGTTGCTTTACACTCAGATAATGACGTAAAAAGTCGCTTACATGATATCTTGTATACTGTTCAATTACACTCCAATATTTTTTATAATATAATGTTTGTTTTTTAGGAGTAATTCCCATAAAAATATAATTTCGTATTTTATCGCCTTCCTCTAAATCCAAACCAGTAGAATTTAAACTTTCAAATATTAATTGTGGATTATCTTCATGATTTAAAGTAATATCAACAATAATAATACGACAGATGCTGTCAAACAAATCATCAGGAGCTATTTCTCCCCATTGTATTCTTGTTTTAAAATATTCATAATTCATGGTAATATCTGAACTTTCAATATGTTCTTTATTTGTTTCAAATAATGTTTGGAAGGCATAATTATCTTGTCGAATAGGTTTTAATTTAATTTTTGTTTCATCAGATTGATATTTATCAATTAAATATTCCTCATAAATTTTTTGTGCTAATTGATTATTGTTTGATTTCACAACACCTTGTTTTATTGAATGATATAACGCAAGTAAAAGAAGTGATATTGTTGTAAGTCTTTGCTGTCCATCAATAATCAGATATTCTTGTGCATAACTATCAGGATTATAAACAGAAACAATACTGCCCAAAAAATGATTTTCTCTATTCATTTTGATTACTTTTATTAAATCATCATAAAGTTTTTTGCACTGTGGTATTTTCCATGCATAATTCCTTTGATATACAGGAATCATAAAACGCTTGTCTGCTCCTCCCAAAAAACGCACCAAATATTTAGCATCTCCATGCACAGCATCAACCCCTTTTAAACATAAATTCACACAGACTTATTATTATAATTCCTTTTTATATACAAATGATTGATTATTTATTGCTCTCATAGTTGCTAATATACCATCTAAATGGTCATATTCATGCTGGACCAACTCTGATAACCCTCCTTCTAACTCCATTCTGCGTTCTTTCCATTCTGGTGTCATATAGGTAATCACACATCTTTTATATCTCATAACTTTTACTAACAAATTAGGGAAAGACATACAATCATCTAATATTTCAATTTTTTCATCATCTGGAAATGTCAAAACAGGATTGATAAATACAATAGCTTGGTCTGTATCATAATATATTACCCTTTTTTTTACTCCAATTTGTGGTGCTGCAATTGCTCGTCCTGCATGATGCTTACAACGATAATCCATTAAAGTATCATGCAAATTTTGTATCAAATCAGTTAAATCTTCTCCTTTTTGTACCATTTGACTTTTTTGATATAATTCTTTGTTTCCTAAAAGTAATATTTCTTTTACCATATATTTCGCCTCCTTTTGTATAGTATAATACTTTTATGATTCTTTTGCCACATTTTTTTACTGATATTGATTTGTTTGCCAAATTGCTTTATATGTTGCTGGGGGAATACCTATCAATTTCATAAAAAAATGATTAAAATGACTTTGGTCAGAAAATCCTGTTTCCATTGCTGTTTGTAGAGGAGAAATACCTTTTTCAAGCATTGCCTTTGCTTTATTAATTCTGACTGTTTCCAAATAACGATATGGTGTAATACCCTTTGTTTTTGTAAATGCCCTTAATAATGTAGATTTACTTAGATGAGCAATATCACAAAGTTTTTCTAATGTAATTGCTTGGTTATAATTGTTATGAATAAATTGACAAACTTTTTCAACTTCTTTATTATATTCTGATATATTTTTTAAATTAGTATTGCTATAACATTCTAATAACATTGTAAAAAAAATATAAAATAATTTCTCTTTTTGAAAAGCAGTTTGTTTTTCTAATAATTGCTTATGTAGTTTTTGAAAACAAATTTGTAATTGCTTATCATAACAAATTGTTGTTTGAAAATAAAATAATTGTTGTTTTTTAGTAATTTCTTTAATATGTTTTTTCATACTTTCTTTTTTTATATTTAGTCCTATATAATAAAATGGATTGTTGTCATCAGAAACACAGCTATGATTTTCATTAGGATTTAAAAGAAAAAAAGCTCCTTTTTCCATATTGTATATATTATTTTTGCAATACAGTATTCTTTTTCCTTGCTCCAAAAGTCCAATGACATAATGTTCATGAAAATGATTCGGGAAAGATTGCAAAATACCTTGAAAGGAATATACTTCTATATCTAATGTTTTGTCATAATAAAATATTCTTTGATTCATAAATAGCCTCCCCTTCTCAAACATTATAGCATATAAACAACATATTTTATTGTATAATAGATTCATTATTTTATATTCTTCAAATTATTTTATGAAATAAAAAGCCCTGTCAATAAATGGCAGGGCATACACTCATATTGTTTTAAATAAATGTGATTTTAATAAATTTGTAAATCTAACAGCACCATAATAATTTAAGTGAGAAGTATCCTGAAAACATAACTTATCTCTTGAAACTTCGCAATCTTTTAAATCCAAAAATTGAAAAGGATACTCTTTATTTGCATTATTTATAATGGAATAAAAAAACGCTTTCCATGGTTCATATAATTTTTTTGTACTTTGTTGTGCTTCATAATAACGAGGTATCAAAAGCAATGTCAATTTCATATTAGGATTGATACGATAGATAAGGTCTAAAAGTTGATAAAAATGTATAATATTTTGTTTAATCGTTTCATCAAACATTTTATTTAATGTACGAGTATTTTTTGTTGCATCTGGTTCATCACCTTTTAATGTATTCACTCTATTTTCTATACCTATCAAATCATAATATGCACTATATTGATTATGTTTATGCAAATCTCCAAATAAATTATTTAGTATATTTATTTTTTCTTCACTCAATTTATCATGGCGACTTGTTAATATATGATTAATATATTGATTGAATGAAATAGAATATCTATTTTTATTTTGTGCGAAATTGTGAGGGTCAAAAATTACCCCCCCCCCACGTGTAATATACGTGCGCATTACGTGACATTGATGTATCAAAATTAAAATAGTGATAATCGAACATATCAAATACCATATATTCCAAATCTTCTATTTTACTTCTATATTTTTGATAACAATACTCTAACGCTTTTAAATTATATTAAATATCCTGAGAAGAAACCGCAATATTACAAAATGGCTGTTCAAACATTCTTGCAATAATTCCTGTTTCTGCATGAGAAATGCCTAATATCATTCCTTTATATTTATCAATCAAAGGGTATTCCATTCTTCTTTCAGCAACCATTAAAGGAACAGAATTTCTATAATATCCATAAAAGTCTAATATTTTCTTTTGTTTTATATGATATCCATATATTAGCAAAGAATATATTTGATTTTTCATTTGTTGATTTTTTACTGCAAGTATTATGTAGTCATATTCAGACTGCTTTAAATGAATTAATTCCTCTGGACCACTATAATCCGTCCATACAATGATTTTTTTAATGACATTACTGTCTTTTATTGTTTTTTGCACAAAAGGAATATCTTCCTCATAACCCAACAATGCTATTGTCATATGCATCCTCCTTCTATTTCATTCTCTTTTATTAAAATCAAATTTATACTAAAACAAAGGGAACTTTCTTTACTTACAGAAAGTTCCCTTTGTTTCAGTAATATAATATATTATACTATATTTTGACAATTATGCAATTATTTTTCTCACTGTGGGAGTGGGTAAACAAACATTTAAAACTTTGAGGATGTTGTTTTCTAAATAATGATATCATTGTGTTCGCAAAAGATAAAGTTTTTTTCAAACTTTTTTTCAAAAAAGTTTGCAGGTGTGGACAGCATCTGCAAATGAAACAATATTTTTCTGTTAAAACCTTGGAGCGTTGCTCCAAACCTCACCCACTTTTTAAAAAAAGCGGGGCAAAAACTTTACTGGAAAACTTCGTTTTCCTGATGACAAACAGAAATAAAAATTATTTTTAAAACTACTCTTTTTGGATATTTCCTTACTGTCCATAGTATGCATTTGGACCATGCTTTCTCATATAATGTTTTTGTTGTAAATAGTGTGGTGCTGGTTTTACTTTTTTGTTTATCCATTCACATTGTGCTGCCATTTTTGCCACTTCTTCCAACACAACAGCATTGTGTACAGCATCCCCTGCATTTTTTCCCCAAGCAAAAGGACCATGATTTTTACAAAGTACACAAGGTACTGCTTTGGTATCTAGTTTTCTTTTATCAAATAAATCTGCTATCAATACACCTGTATTATATTCGTAATCTTCTTCAATTTCTCTAGTCGTTAAATTTCTGGCACAAGGAATTTCTCCATAAATATAGTCTGCGTGTGTTGTACCATAGCAAGGAATGGATTTACCAGACTGCGCCCATGATGTTGCCCATGCACTATGTGTATGCACAATACCACCAATATTAGAAAATCTATTATATAATACTAAATGTGTTTTAGTATCAGAAGAAGGATTCAATTTTCCTTCTATTTGATTTCCTTTTAAATCCATAACAACCATATCATCTGCTGTCATTTTATCATAATCTACACCAGAAGGTTTTATCACAAACAATCCTTTTTCTCTGTCAATACCAGAAACATTACCCCATGTAAATGTTACAAGTCCATATTTTGGTAAAAGCATATTCGCCTCATAAACTTCTTGTTTTAATTCCTCTAACATAATATCACCCCAATTAAATATGTTATCATACAGCAGTAAACCCTCGCCCATATTGTGTCGAGGGTATTTACCACTATATATTCACTAAAATATATTTTTTGCTAAATGTCAAAAATTATTTCATTGTTTCTACTGCCACCTTTTCTATTGGTAAGCATTTTTGATATAACTCTATGAATTTATCAAAGCCTTCGCTATCTTTTTGAGAAGGTACGATTGTTACAGCCTCACTATTAGCAAATACTTTATTATTTAAGTATTGTTCCAATGTTTCGCCATTTTGTTTTTGTTTCATATAGTCTGCTAATACAGCAATACCCCAAGCACCGCCTTCTCCGGCTGTTTCCATAACGGAAACTGGTACTGACGCCGCTGCTGCCATTATTTTTTGTCCAACACCCTTTGTTTTAAACAATCCACCATGTCCCATGAGATTATCAAGCGTTACACCTTCTTGTTTAAATAATATATCTAATCCTATTTTTAATGTAGAAAGTGAGCTATATAAATGTGTTCTCATAAAGTTTGACAAATTGAATTTACTGTCTGCCATTCTTGCAAAAAGCGGTCTGCCTTGTTCAAAATTTGTAATTGGTTCTCCTGACAAATAGCAGTAAGAAAGCAATCCTCCACAATCTGCATCTCCTTCTAATGCCTTATGATACAATGTAGCAAATATATCATTTTTATCTGCTTTTAATCCCATTGCTTCACCATATTCTTGGAACAAATTCACCCAAGCATTCAAATCAGATGTACAGTTATTACAATGCACCATACCCACTAAATTGCCTGTTGGTGTGGTTACTAAATCAATTTCTGGATATACCTTTGATAATTCTTTTTCTAAAACAACCATAGCAAATACAGATGTACCAGCGGAAACATTACCTGTTCTAACTGCAACACTATTTGTAGCTGTCATACCTGTTCCTGCATCTCCTTCTGGAGGGCAAAGCGGAATACCAGACTCTAAATTTCCAGAAGGGTCAAGCAATTTTGCACCCTGTTCTGTCAATGTTCCTGCGTTTTCTCCAGCTGATAATACTTTTGGCAATATATCATTTAATTTCCACTTAAAATGCTTTTCTGCTATCAAATGATTAAATTGATTTATCATACTTTCATAATAAGTACCTGTTGTACAATCAATAGGGAACATACCAGATGCATCGCCTACACCTAATACTTTTTCACCTGTCAATTTAAAATGTATAAAACCAGCTAATGTTGTTAAAAAGTTAATTTGTGGTAAATGTTTTTCTTCATTTAATATCGCTTGATACAAATGTGCAATACTCCATCTTTGAGGAATATTATATTGAAATAATTCTGTTAATTTTTCTGCTGCCTGTTGTGTCATAGTATTTCGCCATGTTCTAAAAGGCACTAATAACTCGCCTTTCTCATCAAAAGCCATATAGCCATGCATCATAGCACTAATACCTATACTGCCTACTTTTTTTAATACTACATCATATTTTTGTTTAACATCTTTTGCTAAATCACTATAACATTCTTTTAAACCTGTCATAATATCTTCCATACTATATGTCCAGATATTATTTTCAAGGCGGTTTTCCCATTCATAACTGCCTTGCGCAATAGGTTCTTTAGTTTCATCTATCAATACTGCTTTTATTCTTGTTGAACCAAATTCAATACCTAATGCAGTATTTGCTTGCAATATACTTTCTTTTTTCATACTATTTCCCCCTTATCAGCGGAATTTATAATACATATCGTTCCATTTTAATTCATTTCTAAATTGACGGATGTTGGTATCTTTATCAATATAAACAGCTTCAATACCCATACAAGCTGCCCAATCTCCCATTTGTTCCGCTGTTAAGTCATAAGAAAATGCTGTATGATGCGCTCCTCCTGCATAAATCCATGCTGTTGCACCAATTTCAAGATTTGGTTCTGGTGTCCAGAATGCTGTTGCAACTGGTAATTTTGGCATATGTTTTTCTGCCTTTTTCACATTTACATCATTAATAATCAAACGGAATCTGTCACCTAAATCAATCAATGATGTTGCAATGCCATGTCCTTCTTTTGCTGTGAATACCAATCTTGCAGGGTCTTCTCTATTTCCCATACTAAGAGGACATTCTTTTATAGCAATTTTGCCATCTGCAATAGAAGGGCAAATTTCCAACATATGTGCTTGTAATATACCTTCTTTTCCTTTTACCAAATTATATGTATAATCTTCAAAGAATGTTGTACCTTTTGCATCCTTTGTGCCTTCTGTCATAATTTTCATAAGACGTACCATTGCTGCTGTTTTCCAGTCGCCTTCTGCACCAAAGCCATAGCCTTTTTCCATCAGTCTTTGTATTGCTAAACCTGGAAGTTGTTTCAATCCACCCAAATCACCAAAATGTGTCACAATAGCATGATAATCTTTTTCTTTTAAAAATCTTTCAAAACCAATTTCAATCTGCGCCTGTACTGCTGTATGTTCTCTAAATTCTTTTTCATCTCTGCCTTCTAAAAGAATATCATATTTATCATAATATTCTTCTACCAATGTGTCTGTATCCCCTTTTGATACAGCATTTACCGCTTCTACAATTTCATTTACAGGATAAGCATCTACTTCCCAGCCAAATTTAATTTGTGCTTCTACTTTGTCGCCTTCTGTAACAGCAACATTTCTCATATTGTCGGCTATTCTCATCACTCTAATATGAGAAGATTCCATGACACCGATTGCTGTTCTCATCCAGCTTGCTAATTGTTTTTGTATTTGTTCATCGTCCCAATGTCCCACAATTACTTTTCTTTCAATACCCATACGGCTTACAATATGTCCATATTCTCTGCCACCATGTGCAGACTGATTTTCATTCATAAAATCCATGTCAATATCATCGTAAGGGATTTCTTTATTAAATTGTGTATGTAAATGACAAAGAGGTTTTTTGTATTCCTGTAAACCTAATATCCAACTTTTTGCAGGTGAAAATGTATGCATCCATGTAATCACACCTGCACAATTTTCGTCTGCATTTGCTTCATTAAATGTTTTTCTAATTACTTCATTTGTAATTAAAGTAGGTTTCCAAATTACTTCAAAAGGTAAATTTCCACTTTTATTTAATTCTTCTACAATAACTTTAGAATGTTGTGCTACGTGTTCTAAACACTCATCGCCATATAAATCTTGTGAACCAGTGCAAAACCAAAATTGATATTTTTTCATATATTTATACCTCCTATATATTAAGAAATGATTATTTTATTGTTTTTTTGTTTTCATCATGGAAAGTATAGACTGCAATACAATAAAGAAACAAAGCAATGCCGCAATCGTAATACGTGTCCACCATGATGACAATGTACCTTGGAATGTAATGAATGCCTCAATAGTAGCTTTAATCAATACACCAAATAATGTACCAATTACATTACCAACACCACCTGTTAGCAATGTACCACCTATAACAGACGATGCAATAGCGTCCATTTCAAAACCTTTCGCCTGTTCTACGAAACCGCCTAATGTATTTAAACAAAATAATATACTTCCTACTCCACACAAAAATCCATCTAATACATATGCTTTTAATTTTACTCGTCTAACATTTAAGCCCAACATCAATGCTGACTGTTCATTACCACCTATCGCATAGATACTTCTACCAAATTTTGTATACTTTAACATAATAAATGCTGCTATTAAAAGTACTATGGCAATTACTACTGTTGGATAAATATATGGCTGTATCAATACACCTTTTTTATTGTAATAACCGCCAAATGGTAAATAAATTCTTAATTTTGCCCATGCCATAAATGTTTCATTTGTAATACTAATCATATCTTTTGATATAATTGCTGTCATACCTCTTGCAAAAAACATACCTGCAAGTGTTACAATAAATGGTTGTATATCCATATAAGCAACCAAAAATCCTTGCACCAATCCAAATACTATACCCGTTACTAATACAATCAATACGGCTGGAACTGCACCAATATTGCCCTTTTCCATCATCCATGCAAGCATCATACAGCCCATGGCAACAAAAGAACCAACACTAATATCAATACCACCTGTAATCATAACTACTGTCATACCAATACCAATTACGATTAAACCTGCATTTGATATAAACAAATTTAAAAAGTTTTGTGTTTTAGAAAAGCCCTGCGCATTAAATAATATACAACCAATACCATACATTACAAAAAATAATACGATTGTAATCATTAAAAGGAAGGTCGTTTGATTTAATTGTTTTTTATTTTTCATATTAAGCCGCCTCCTTTTGAGTAATGTTCATACTTTTCTTTTTTGCTAAACTTTTTCTCCATCTTGCAAAACCAGGTGATTGCAATGCTACAATGATTACAACAACGATTGCTTTATATACTGGTACCTGGTCAGATGAAACGTGCATAGCATAAAGTGTTGTAGTTAATGCCTGTATGGTATAAGCACCTATTACAGAACCTGCTATTGAAAATTTACCACCTGCTAATGAGTTACCACCTATTGCTACTGCTAATATGGCATCTAATTCCATATTTAAACCGATATTATTTGCATCTGCGGAATAAATACGACTAGACGCAATTAAACCAGAAAGCCCAGAACAAAAACCACAATATGCATAAGTTAAAAATATAATAAATATAGATTTGATACCTATAAAACTAGATGCTTTTTTATTAATACCAACTGATTGTATATACATACCCAATGCTGTTTTACTTAACAGCAACGCCGTAAATGCTACCATAACTACAGCTACAATAAATGGCGTTGGTATTGGTATTCCATCAAAAGATGCTCCCAATAATCTATAACTATCTACACGAACATATGTAATTTGTCCATCTGTAATCAACTGCGCTATACCACGTCCAGCCGTAAACATTATCAATGTTGCTACCATAGGCTGTATATTTAATTTTGCTACTAAAAAACCATTAAAGCAACCAATTAAAACACCTACAATAATTGCAGCTAAAAATCCTACTATCAATGGACTTGCATATTCTGTTACTGCTCTTTCTCCACCACTTAATATATTACAGCAAACCGCGGCACTTACCGCCATAATTGCACCTACTGAAATATCTGTTCCAGCAGAAGCAGATACAACAAGTGTCATACCGATTGCTAATATTACCAGTTCAGATGCTCTGTTTATAATATCTATAATATAGCCATAAAGTACGCCATCTCGAATGGATATTGAAAAAAAGTTTGGTGTTGTAATGACATTGACTAAAAGCACCAATATCAAACAGAATATAGGTAAAAATAATCTTTGTGATGTTATTTTTTTAATCGTTTCATTATTCATAATCAATGCCCCCCTGCTATGGTAGACATAATTGTGGATTGATTCATGTCCTCACCGCTTAACTCGCCAACTTTTGCACCATCTCTCATAACAACCATACGGTCGCAAGTTCTAAGCATTTCCTCAATTTCGGAGGATATAAATACCACTGCCATACCTTCCTCTGCTAATTGCAGTACTAATTTTTGTATTTCTGTTTTTGTACCAATGTCAATACCTCTTGTTGGTTCATCTAATATTAAAAAATCTGGATTTGTTAAAAGCCATCTTCCTATAATTACCTTTTGCTGGTTACCACCAGAAAGAGATTTTATTGTTGTTTCTCTGCTTGCTGTTTTTACTTGGAGCATTTGTATATATTTATCTGTATATTCTTCCTGTTGTTTTTTGCTAAGCAAATGGAATATACCTCTTTTTGCCTGTAATGCTAATATTAAATTCTCTCTAACAGAAAGGTCTGCAATAATACCTTCATTTTTACGGTCTTCAGGTAAATATGCCATACCTGCATTCATAGATGTCAAAGGGTGTTTTGCCACTACTTTCTGTCCTTTTACCAAAAGTTCACCTGTATCTGCTTTTTCTGCTCCATACAAAAGACGAACTGTTTCAGAACGTCCAGAACCCAAAAGTCCTGTAAATCCTACTACTTCTCCTTTGTGTATTACTAAATCAAATGGTTTAATATAGCCGTTCTTTCCAAGTCCTACCGCTTTGATAGTAATATCTTCTGGATTTTCGCTAAACTCTTTTGCTGTATCTCCTTTTATAGATGCCAAATCATCAAAATCTTTTCCCATCATTTTCGCTACTAACTGTACACGTGGTAACTCTGCTGTTGTAAATTCTCCGACAAGTTGTCCGTTTCTTAACACTGTAATTTTATCACAAACTGCATACACTTGTTCCAAAAAGTGTGTAACAAATATAATACCAACACCCTCATTTTTGAGTTTTGTCATGAGCTGAAATAACTTTTCCACTTCGCTGTCGTCCAATGATGATGTTGGTTCGTCCAATATTAACACTTTTGCAGACATATCTACAGCTCTTGCTATGGCAATCATTTGTTGTATAGCAATAGAATAATTATCTATTGTTTTTGTAACATCTGCGTGTATATCCAAACTACTCAATAAATCGCTTGCTCTTTGATTCATTGTTTTCCAGTCAATCAAACCGCCCTTTTTAGGCTCTCTACCTATAAAAAGATTTTCCGCAACAGAAAGATTCGGACAAAGATTGACTTCTTGATAAACTGTACTAATACCATTATTTTGTGCTTCTTGAGGGCTATGATTGATAATAGTGCCTTCACGTCCATCAATACAAATTTGACCTGTTTCAAATTCCTCTACACCTGTTAAAACTTTAATCAGTGTAGATTTTCCTGCGCCATTTTCACCCATTAACGCATGTATTTCTCCCTTTTTCAGAGTAAAATCTACATTTTGTAATGCTTTTACACCAGGAAATGTTTTATAAATGCCTCTCATTTCTAAAACTGAATTTTGTTCCATAAAGCGTCTCCCCTTTTTCTTACTTTTTTTACATTTTTTTACTGATTTTTTGGTAAACAAAAAGAAAGTGTAGAGATGGAGTCAAACTCCGACCCCACACTTTCTGATTTTCTAAATCAACACTGGGCTGCTACTATAAATTAGTATGCTCTTTCTGGTAAAATTGTTTCTAAATCCATGCTTGTATCAAAATAGGATTCATCTACATATTGTATTTTATCAACAGATTCTCCAGCTTCCAATTTTTGAATGATTTCTGCTACACGAGGACCATGAAGTGGGTTACATTCAAATGTCGCATTTAAGTCGCCTGCTATCATAGATTCAAATGCTGCTTTTACGGAGTCAAATCCAACTACGATAATGTCGCCATCAGGACCACAAGTTTTACCTGCTGCTTTAATCGCATCGATTGCACCAAATGCTTCGTTATCGTTTTCGCATATAACTACATCAATATCGTCATAGCTCTTTAAGAAAGATTCCATAACTTCTTGTCCTTTTGCCTGTGTAAATTCACCAGACTGCATATCAAGCATTTTCCAGTTGTCATGTTGTGTTAAAATATTATTGAATCCTTCTGTACGTCCAACCTGAGCAGAAGCACCGATAGTACCTTGTATTGTTACCATGTTGATTTCTTCACTACCACGACCATTTTCTTCTAAATATTTTGCTAACCATTCGCCACAAGTTTCGCCTTCTTTTACAAAGTTACCGCCAACCCATGCAACATACAATTCATCATCAGATACTTGCATCATACGGTCAGAAAGTATTACAGGAATACCTGCCTCTTTTGCTTCTTCCAAAACAGTTTCCCAACCTGTTTCAACAACAGGTGCAACAACTATGTAGTCAACATCTTGTTGTATAAAAGAACGAATAGCTTTAATTTGATTTTCTTGTTTTTGTTGTGCATCGTCAAAAATCAATTTGTATCCATTTTCTTCTGTGAATGTAGATTTGAAGGATTCTGTATTTGCTGTTCTCCAGTCAGATTCTGCACCAACCTGCGCATAACCAACTGTAATCAAATCTCCTGCTTCACTAGAAACATTTGTATCGTCACCTTCTCCATCTTCTGGTGTTGGAGCACTTGGAGAACTACAAGCAGCCATAGACACTGTCATAGCAAGCATAGCAATAATAGATAGCACTCTTTTTTTCATGTTTTTTCCCCCTTAAAAAAAATTAATATTCATGTTTATTTATATATCTATTATAATATACGAAAAGCAATTTTGAAACAGACCATCTTTTAAAAAAAGTTCATTTTTTTTATATGTTTTTATAAAAAAACAATGTAATATTTTATTATCTTTTTAAAAAAGTTTGTTTTTTTTCAAAAAACGTTAAATTTTTTTAGATTTTGCTTTATCATTCGCATTGATGTTTTTTGATTTTATTACAAAAATAAAAAAATTTCACTCATTCACTTGTTGTAAATATATTACTTTATTTCATATAGAATACTTTTTATTATTATATTTTACTAAAATAATATGCTATTTTCTATCTCCTAATATTATTTTTATACAAGTACCCTTATTTTTTTCAGATATCACACTAATATCAGATTCTGCACCATAATACATATATATTCTTTTTGCTACATTATTCATACCAAAACCGCCTTTTTGTTTGATTTCCATTATACTTTCTCCTTTTAATTTTTTGTGCAGTTTTTCAAGTGTCTGTTCATCCATACCAATGCCATCATCTTTTACCTCAAATACAATATTACTTTTCTCCATATATCCCTTTACAATAATCGTTCCGCCACCTCTTTTATTTTTAATACCATGATATAATGCATTTTCTACAACAGGCTGTAATATCATTTTTAATACAATTTTTTCTTTTATTTCTGGTGATATCAATATTTCATAATCTAACACATCTTCATATCTTATTTTTTGTATTTTTAAATAACTTCTGATATGACTTTCTTCTTCTTCAATGGTAATAAAATCATTTCCATTAGAAAGTATTGTTCTAAAAAAATCACTTAAATCCGTTGTCATTTCTACAACTTGCTTATTTTTTCCCCCTTCTGCCATCCACACAATAGAATCTAATGTATTATATAAAAAGTGAGGATTAATTTGTTCTTGATGTAATTTTAATTCTGCAATACGCAAATTTTTTTGTTCTTGTTTCGTTTTCTCCATAAGTGCTGAAATCTCATCACTCATTTTATTAAATGTTCTTGACAATATATTGATTTCTTCTAAATTACCTAATGTTGCTCTTGCTTCTAATTCTCCTCGTCCTAATCTTTCGGCTGTTTTTTTTATATCATCAATAGGCTTTGTAACGGATTTTGTAATCATAATGGATATACCAATACCCGCTATTACAATGCCACTTAATAATGTCATAAATATTTTTACAATTCTTTTCATGTAGATTTCTAATTCATTTTGCAGTTCTTCCATATTTAATATTTCATAATGTATATATTGATTGATGTAATCTTGTATCATAGAACAAAGTCCTTGTATATCATTTTCCCATATTGCATTATTTTCATCATATTTTCCAGGCTGTTTTGAATTTTCAATCATTTTATTGACAGCTGTTTCCAAAGAATCTAAACAAGATAATATACCATTTATTTTAATATCACTATAACTATCTGGCTCTCTTTTAATGACATAACGAAAGTCCATTTTTGCTTTTTCAATTAAATCTAAAGGATTTTTTAAAACAGTAGCATATTCTGTTTGTCCTTCTTTAATATCACCCGACTGAAATTTATCAGCATCAATTAATCCTATCATCACTCTATACATAGAATATTCCATCTGTTCTTTAAATATAGTGTTATAATCATTTGCCACTTTTAAATTTGCCATAATTTTATTATAAGAATCAGAATAATTATTTATCATACCTAATATGCTTAATACAATAGATGTCAAAGGTAATGCAGTTACTAAAAACATTATGATTAATCTCATTTTTAATGTTAATTTGTTTTTTATCATGTTTTTATTTCACCTGCTGATTTCCAGTATCATTTTTAAAGTCTTTAGGAGATTGTCCTATTACTCTTTTAAATGTTGCGCTAAAATAATGAGGGTCATGGTAGCCTACCTGTTCCCCTATTTCTGCGGTTCTGAGTGTAGTACACTTTAATAATTCACATGCTTTTTCCATACGTGTTTTGGTTAAATATTCCACAAAAGACTGTCCTGTTTTTTGTTTAAATATAGAACTAAAATAACTTGCGCTAATGCCTATATGAACAGCAATTTTATTTAATGAAAAATCACTTTCCTGAAAATGTTGTAATATATATTCCTTTGCTTTTTCTATCAAATCACTATATCTATCATTTGAAATATTATCTCTCATTGTTAATGCAAATGTAAAAAGTTCTTTCAAATATTCTTTTGTGGTTTCTATACTATTAATACTTTTTGGTATCAATTTAATATCTTTTTTTTCTTCAGGGATATCCTCCGATTTTATTTTTAAACTTTTTAAAAATTCTTGCACACAATAAAATATATCCATTGTCATATACTGTCTAAGCAAAAGAGATTTATAATTATTTTCACCCATTGCAGAAAAATATTCTTCTATAAATGTATTACACTCTTCTACGGAACCTAATTTTAAAAAGTCCTCTATCAATTTCCTATCTACACCACTATAATCTGTTTTATCCAAAAATTCTGTATATTTTTCGTAACTTACAAAATATCTTTCTAGCAATTTGCTTTTTTCTCTTTCTTCTTTTATAATGTCTGCTACTTTTTTTAATGCTTCAATCAAATGTTCAGAAGTAATGGGCTTTAACAAATAATCACTGATACCAATTTTAATTGCTTCTTTTGCATAATCAAATTCATTATATCCGCTCAATATTACAATTTTTGTTTCAGGCAATGCCTTTTTTACAATACGACTTAATTCCAATCCATCCATAAATGGCATTTTAACATCTGTAATCAATATATCTGGTTCTGTTTTTAATATCATAGGATAGGCATATTCTCCGTCACCTGCTTCTCCTACAAATAAAAAACCATTTTCTTCCCAGTTTATATTATCTCTAATACCATGTCGAATGATAACCTCATCTTCTACTAAAAATACTTTTATCATAATTTTTCCTTCTTCCCTTTTTTCAAACAGTAACAACAATCTTTTTTAATCATATCATATATCATTATTGAATACTATACAAAAATAAGACTTTAAAATTTATCATTTTAAAGTCTTATAAATTACAAAAATTTTATTTAATTATCATAGTCATAATTAAATTGACCTGTTTCTTGTGTATGTTTATAGTTTTCTTCTGCCATTTTAATAAATTCTCTATCATTTGCTTTTTCTGGTGGAATATATGCTTTACCAGGCTGACGCTGTCTTAAATTGAATTTTTCCATTTCTGCTCTTAATCTGTCAGCATTTTTCTGCATTTCTTTACTAGAGTTTGCAGAATTTTTACTAATATCCACATTATTTGATGTTTCTCTCATAATTCCAGAAATATTAGAGCGAATACCTTCTATACAATCTAATTGTGTAGCAGAAGAAGTAGACTCTTCTTGTATAATAGAAGTAATATTATTAATTTCTTCTACTATTGTTTTAAACATATCTAATGCTTCAACAGAAACCTCACTACCTACCACTGCTTTGTTTATTGTATTTTCAATTAATGCTTTACTTTCATCTGCCGCCGCAGTACTCTTTAATGCGAGTTCTCTTACTTCATTTGCAACAACAGCAAATCCTTTTCCTGCTTCTCCTGCTCTTGCTGCCTCAACAGAAGCATTCAATGCAAGTATACCTGTTTGAAAAGCAATATCATCAATGGTTTTAATAACTTGTGAAACTTTTTGTGATGCGATTTTCATTTCTTCCACAGATTCCGCAAGTACATTCATTTTTTCATTACTTCTTTGAGCATTTGTTTTAATAATATCTGAAATAGAAGAAGCCTCTGCCATATGTGCGGAACTTTTGCTTATCAAATCAGCTGCATCATTAATTGCAGAAGATAATTCATTTACTGTCTGTGCCTGCACATGAGCACTATCGGCAAGTTCATGGCTTACATTTGCAATGTATGTAGAACCTTCTGCTACTTTGTGTGCTACTTTCAATATTTCTGAAAAAAGAACATCATTGCTTTGTACCATCCTATACAAATTTTTTCCTAATGTATCTTTGCTGGAACGAATATCAACAAAAACTGTCATGTCACCATCTGCAACACGTTTTACAACTCTTACATTTTCCTGTATACTGTTTGCTAATTGTTTAAAAGAATCAATCATAATTGCAATTTCGCTATTTTGGTCGATATCTCCATAATCAAAATTAAAATCTAACGTATCTGCACCTTCTGACAGTTCTCTTGACCATGCTGCTATAGAAGTCATAGGAGCAGATATTTTTGTAGAAGTCTTATTTGCAAGATAAGCACTCACTATAATCGCAATAATTGTCAATATAATAATACATATAATAGAAACCATAAGTAATGCACTTAAATCATTTGCTGCTTTTTGTGCAATTGTAGTATATCTGTTCGCAATTCCCGATAAATTTTCAATTAAAGAATTTACTTTTGGTTCATAATTCGTTATAAATTCATCATATTTTGCTGCTCTTTGTGCTTCATCTAATTGATTTACATCACCAGCAAAAGCGTGAATCTCAGAATGGACATTTTTAATTTGTTTAATTCTAGTAGCAATTTCACTGTCTGTAATGCTGGATTCATTTTGTGAAAGCCATTTACCAAAAGAACAAGTATTAGGGTCAAGATTACCTTTAAATTGTTCTCCTGTATGCAAACTGTTTGTCAGCTTTAATATCCAATCATAATGCGCAGAAACCATATCTCTTGACACATTTTCTGCTGTATAACTTCCTGAAACAATTTTATATTTGCCATATATTAAGGCTTGAAATGCAAATAACACCACAACAACAAGTATTGTTATAGACGTTATCATCAAATACCCCTTTAATATTTGATATTTTGTCGTTCCTTTTTTAGTACCCTTTTTACTTTCTAGTTCTGCATTTTCTACATTTTCCATATTTTCGTCTTTCGACTTGTTAAACAATTTTATCTCCCCCATCACAGCATATTTTAATACTATATTATATTTAGTTATATTATATATGATACATTAATATAATATTGAATAAAAAAATAAAAATATATTATATATTTTCAACAAATTTGTTAAAATATTATTTTATAATAGAAAATATAAACATCTTTATTTTCATTTCTATATACTTAATATATTAATAAATGATAAAATTTGTGCATTTTATATTAAGTATGATACTAATTAGATATCATTTTTTATTAAACTATAATATTGGGTCTTTCATAATTCCATTTTCTACTATAACAAATAATATAAATAATTACAAGCCCTTTCTATACATATTTTACTAAAAATAACATCTATTTTTATAGAATTTCTATCTTTTTACAAATAAATATTATCCCATTATTATGGATATTTATTGTTTTGTAAAAAGTACACTTTTTCCTAAACTACCAATTTAAAAAAAATAACACTATCATACAAAAAATATGTGTTTTCGTATTATGAAGTACAGATAATCCTATTATACAAATGTTATGCTATATAAATCCATATATTTCACGAAAAAATGATTTTATATAATAGTATAGAAAGGATAATCATAAAGTATATTTACCCTATTGATTGATGATAAAATATATATTGAAAGGTATTATTTTACTAAAAAATTTTTTAAAATAGTGAAAATAATGAATTATGGAAAAAGTGTAATCTATACGAAGCTATTTATAGTATTTTTATAGTTGTTATTTTGCATATATTGAATGGTATTATTTGCAACTTATTATATCATTTTAAAGAATAAAGTCAAGCTATTAAATTTGCAGTCAATCAAACAGAATTTCAATCATATTTTAAAACATACTAACAAATATTGTAAAAATTTGCTTTCTAAAAACATTGTTCCATTTTTTATACTCCTCTAAAATAAATATGAGGTGATTTTATGAGATTATTTCGCATTGGCATTGTAGTAGCAATGATATTAATGTGTATTCCAAGAAAAGTACAAGCTTTTGAAAATACAATCTGTTCAATTTGTAATTTTCATTGTATAATAAATGATGTAAAAAATGTATGGAATGTAGAGGAGAAGGAATATGGAACAGATAATATTTGCAACCAAAAATAAAGGAAAAATAAAAGAAGTAAAATCTATATTACACGAATTTGAAATCATTTCTATGGAAGAAGCCTGTGTTGCAGTGGAAGTAATAGAAGATGGCAAAACATTTACAGAAAATGCAATCAAAAAAGCAACAGAAATTTCAAAAATAACAGGTAAAATAACAATGGCAGATGATTCCGGTTTAGAAATTGATTTTTTAGATAAAAAGCCTGGTGTTTATTCTGCAAGATATTTAGGAGAAAATACTCCTTATATTGAAAAAAATAATCATATATTACATTTAATGGAAAATGTACCTGAACAAAAAAGAAGTGCAAGATTTGTATGTGCCATTGCAACTGCTTTTCCTAATGGCAAAATAGTAACAACACAATCTACAATAGAAGGTTTGATAGCTCATGAAATAAAAGGAGAAAATGGTTTTGGATATGACCCTATATTTTTTGTTCCCGAAAAAGGAAAAACAACAGCAGAATTATCTCCCGAAGAAAAAAATGCGATTAGTCATAGAGGAAAAGCGCTTAAAAAGATGAAAGAATTATTAGCAAAAGAGGGGGAAATATCACATTGAAGATTTTAGTTCTCAGTGACACACATGGCTATTTATCAAATGCAAGAGATATATTAAATCGTATAGGCAAATATATGAATTCTGTAATACATTTAGGAGACCATGCCTATGATGCAGAAGATTTACAAACAGAATACCCTGATTTACCTTTTTACATCGTAAGAGGAAATAATGATTTTGGAAGTAAAACTCCAAATAAATTGATGCTCACAATACACGGTAAAAAACTACTTTTAACACATGGACATACTCATCAAGTTTATTGGAATTATGATACCATTTCTTATTGGGCAGAACAAGAGGGTGCAGATATCGTACTTTTTGGGCACACACACAGCCCTGTAAATGATAATACTGGACGTGTTATGTTATTCAATCCTGGTAGTATCTCATTACCAAGAGGTGTGCCTCAGCCTACATTTGGTATATTAGAGATTACAGAAAAAGGAGTATATGGTTCTATTATGGAATATATTAACTCTCAAACATTCTTAAGAAAATTTTGATTTATATTTGTTATTGAAAGGGATATATTACAAAAACATCAGTAAAATAAAAAATGATATAAAATACAACTATGAAAATCTGATTATGGAAATATATCCCTATAAACAACAGTATCATTTATTTATTATTTTTCCAAAAGTATAAAAAATTTTTTTGTATACCATGCAATGATACAAACAACCAAACCTGTACCAATCAATACAACAGAAATCGTATGATAAAACGTATCAAACAAAAAACCATACAACATTTGTCCTACTGGTTGCATGCATAACGCAATCATAGAAGTATAAGCCATTATTTTACCTATCATATCATTTGGCGTTTTTTGCTGTATAAAAGAAACTGCAAATATAGAAAATATACTGATAGCAATTTGTATACCACAAAAAGATATTACATTAATGAGGTATATTATCATTGTATCACTAGGTATGATAAATGCCATACCAACACTCATCATAAATAAACCCATCACCATAATAACAAATGACAAATTTTTCATTTTAAAATTTTCTGCTATTACTCCAGCTATCATACTTCCAATAATAGTAGCAACCGCTAATGTGCTTTCTGCTATACCATAATATTTTGCATTTAACAAAAGTACAGTACGCACAATATAAGGTAATCCAACTATAACAACACCCATCACAAAAATTCTACAAAATGCAGTAAAAAGCAGTATATGAAATATATTTCTTTGTTTTCGAAATATAAAACTCATGCTTTGACAAAAATCATTTTTTATAACATTAAAAATTGTTTCATTTCTTTGTAATCGTTTGTATGGAATAGCAATAAAACATTCTAATAAAGCAGTAGCAAAAAAACAAAATATGCTTACATAGATTACTATTTTCAGATCAAACGCACTATATACTATTGCACCTATTATTGGCGCAATCAAATAAGATATGGAAGCAATTTGATTTACAACAGCATTTCCTTTTGTAATATTATCACCCATCATAATAGAAGGAATACACGCTTGTACAGTAGGCGTTTCAAAAGCACCCAATATAGAAAGCAATACAAGCAATATACTAATGACAGTAATATCATTTCCTTTATATAAAAAAAATGACGCACATAAAATCAATATACCTGTCAATCCATCTAATATTACCATAACATTTCTTTTGTTTGCTCTGTCTGCAATAATGCCACCTAACGGTGACAATAATATAGTAGGAATCGTTGCAATAGATAATATTGTTGCAAATATGCCTGCTGAACCACTTTGTTCTAAAATATACATAGATAAAGCAAGTTTTAATATAAAATTACCAAACAACGAAATAGCCTGTCCTAATATCAAAAATATAAAATTTTTAGTAAATAATTTTTGTTCTGTCATAGCTTTCCTCCTATTTCTCAACAGCATCTGTAAAAATCTTTTTATCAGATAATAGCATACTATCATCTATAATAGGCAGTCCCATATGACAAAGCACCTCCATAATAAAACAATATTTATGATAAATTTCATCTGCTGTTGCATGATAAACTGATGGTAAAAGCCAAAAATTGATAAGTGGTAACAATTCAGAAAGTTCTTTTGTATATTCTGTTTGTATAGAGCCATCATTTTTTCCCTCCTCTAACAATTCATACCATAAAGGTGTTAATACCTTTCTATTAGATTCTATTGCCGACGCTAAAATATGAGGGTCTTTCAATATAGAAATTGCTTGCATATTGATATCATTTCTTTTGGTATCTGATTGATTCAATAGAAGTAATTCTTTTATTTTTTGTAAGCCATTTAAATCAGTACGTTTTTTAATTTCTTCAAAGGGATTATTGTGAAAAAACATTTGATTACCTAATTCTTGCATTACCTCCTCTTTACTTTGAAAACAACGATAAAACATTCCTTTTGCTCCTTCCACCTCTTTCATAATGTCTGAAATTGATGTTTTTTGATATCCTTTTGTTATAAATAAATTTTGCGCTGCATTTAATATTTCATTTTTCCATTGCTGTTGTGTTTTTTTTACTGGTCTCGCCAATTTATACTCCTCCTTCATTATCAATCTATAAATAAAATAGTTATTGACTATTAGTCAATAACTATTTTATACGATACATTAGAATTTGTCAATACACTAGATAGCTTACTAAATACAATCTACATTTTCATATACCTTTTTCATTTTATACTATATTTTTTAAATTTTTTTAAAAAAGTATTGACTTTATAATAAAAATATGGCATAATAGTTTTCGTTGATTATATAATATATTTTGCGGGTGTAGTTCAATGGTAGAACGTCAGCCTTCCAAGCTGAACACGTGAG
>CAJUNT010000018.1 GCA_910587735.1 uncultured Clostridia bacterium | reverse complement strand
TAAAATTATTAAAATCTTTTACTAAAATTATTAAAAATAATATTGTTTTGTTAAAGCCTTGAGAGCATTGCTCTCAAACTCTCACCTGCTTTTGAAAAAGCGGGGCAAAACTTTTAAATGAAAACTTCGTTTTCCTAATTGCAAACGGAATTTTATATAATTTTTTTATTGAATTAATATTTGTTCTATTATTCATCATTTACAAAAACATCACCAACAGTATAATTCTTTTTCAAATATTGTTTCATCTCCTCCCCTTTTCCACACGCTCCCACTATGTTGACGCTCAGCACATCGCCATAATTTTCCGACTGTTTAGAAATTTCCGTATACACCGAAACAGTATCCGTGTGAAATGTATTTTTTAATTCTTCTGTCCATTTTTGTTCTAATTCTTTTTGATAAATATCTATTATCATTTCATGTTCCCATTGCTCTTGTATACCATTTTCAATATGATATTGTTGTGTCCAAAGAGATACTGTTTTTTGTATTGTCTGCCACTCCAAATCTGTACCTTTTTGAAATATCAAAAGCATTGGTTTTAATACCGCAGTAATCAAAAGCAATCCCATTACCATACTGATATACTTTTTAAAATTATTTTCTGGCATAATCAATTCCGCAAATGCCGCAAACAATGTAAATACTGCTATGTTTTTTATATATGCTGAAAAAGCTCCTAACATTCCTATTGCGCCTCTCTTTCTCAAAAAAATGTTAACAACAATATTGCTGAAAATAAAAACATACATTCTACTAAAAACAATGCTCCAAAAAGTAATACAGAAAAATCACCTGCGGCATTGATACATTTTACAATACGACTTTCACAAATCGGCTCTGATACTGCTGCTGTCACTTTATAAATCAATATCATAATTGCTAAACGTATCAAAGGTACAGCACAAAATAATGCTAAAAATATAATTGCTGTAAGCAGTGTGCCTCCTCTTATCATACTTGTTAACGCTGCCGCTGTATCCACTGCTCCCCCCATAATATCCCCCACAATAGGTATTGATGTTACAACTGCCTTTGCTGTTTTTCCCAGTCCCTTATTAAATATACTTCCTCCTAATTTCTGCAATGAAAGCAATGCGATAAACAAAAATGCTGTGCCTTTCATACTCCAGCCTATTCCCCCCTGCAACAGTTTTGTAAAATGATTTAACATAGGTTTTTCGGATATATTGTTTATCATTTCTAATGATGTCGCCATAACTATCGCTGGTAATATGCCATAACAAACGATATTTGTTAATATTGCTGCGCCTGCAATCATTGTTGGTGCTGTCAATGCAAATTCTCCGTATCCCCCTGATGCAAAAGATAATGTCATAAAAACAGGCATCATTGCTTTAAAAAACACCTCAATATTTCTAATTGTGTCACGAACCATATCTGTTTGACTATAAAACGTTGCTGTTATCACAACAATCAATACCATATAACACACATAAAATCCTAATTCCCCTACAGATTTATTATAAAAAGATTGATTGATATTTTTTAACATAGCACTCAGCAATATAATAAAAAGCATTTTTTTTACCATAGCAATTTGTGTTGTAATTTCTCCTGCTAATTTCCTATATAATATTGTGAGTAAATCAGCAATATCAATGCCTTTCCCTTCTAATATGGATTTTTTAATACATTCTCCAAATGAAGGTAGTTCTTGTTTTTGCCAAATTTTTTGTATTTGCTCATCAATATCATTTAAAGGCAGTTTATCAATTTGCTGTATTACAATTTCTTCTGTATATTCTGTTTGTTCTGCTTTTGCTATCGCTGTGAAAAAAAAACATTGCAACAATATCAAAAACAATATGACTGTTTTTTTCATTTGTATTCCTCCCCATCACACCAAACCCATTACTACATCAAGCAATGAAAGCAATACCGGCGCAGAAATTACCATTATTATTACTTTTCCAGCAAGTTCAATTTTCGATGCAATGCTTGTTTGTCCTGCATCTGCACATAACTGCATACCAAATTGCGCCAAATAGGCGATACCCGTTACTTTTAATACAATAGCAAAATAGCCTTCTCCTACACCTGCCTTTTGTGCAGTTTCCTCCAAAAGTGAAAGCAATATTGACAATCTGTCACATATCGACATAAATATCAATACGCCTGTTACAATGGCAATTAAAAGACTGATTTCTGGACGTTGTTCTTTTATCATAATACAAAGTACAGTAGCTACTAATGCTATTGCTACAATTTGTGCCATACTCATATGTATCACCCTCTTTTAAATCTGAAAAAGTGTTTGCACGGTATCAAACAATGTGCTTATGTATTGTATTACCCAAAAAAGTACTACAACCAGCCCTGCTAATGTTGTCATCATGGCTTGTTCTTCTCTGCCTGCCCTCACTAAAACCTGATTTAATACCGCTACCAATATCCCTACTGCTGCAATTTGAAATACAATATTTATCTCCATATACTCCACCTCACATTTATAATATATAGTTTTATTACAGTAGTATCACCACAATAAACATTCCTCCTAATATACCCATACTTGTATATAATTTTTGCTGTTGTTTATTTTTTTGCTGTAATTGTGTTAATGTTGTTTCAATATAGTGTAAAAGTAATGCGATACTTGCTTTTTGCTGTTCTATATCCAAATAGCCTATTGATGTACCAAAGTGAATCATTGCATCAATATCCTGTTTTTCTAAATAAGTCGTATTTTCCCACCGTAATACCTCTTGTTTCCATATTTCTTCTCCACCTTCTTGTTTTCTTTTTTCCATTTCATTCGCTACTTTTAAAAATAAATTCGCTATAATATAGTAGGATTTTTTTCCTATTTCTTCTAATGCATCTGGTAAAGGCATTGCTAAAAAATCAATGTCGCTTTGAAGCATTGTCATTGCCCTTTGTATATGCTCTAATTCTTCTATGCGATATGTTGTTTTTGCTCCCCAGCAAATACCTGTAATGGCACAAGTGAGTATTACTATAAAAGCACCAGCTAATTGTAAAAATAAAAACATAATTGCCCTCCCTTCATAAAAACTATTATTAAAACTGTGTTCGCAAAAATTAAAGTTTTTTGTCAAACTTTTTTTCAAAAAAGTTTGTGGGTGCGGGTGAAACCCGCAAATAAAATAATATTGTTTTATTAAAATATTAAAGTACAACAACAAACTCCAACAACTTTTAAAAATATTTATATAAAATTTTACTTTATTTACTACAAATATTATATTATATAATTTTTCGTTAAAACCTTGAGAGCTCTGCTCTCAAACTCTCGCCCGCTTTTGAAAAAGCGGAGCAAAACTTTTATAGGAAAACTTCGTTTTCCTTATTACAAACATTATGTTATATAATTTTTCGTTAAGACCTTGAGAGCTCTGCTCTCAAACTCTCGCCAACTTTTGAAAAAGTTGGACAAAACTTTTACAGGAAAACTTCGTTTTCCTTATTGTAAACGGTATTGTTTCGCAATTTTTATAATATTATTTCGTTAAGTTCTTGAGAGCTCTGCTCTCAAACTCTCGCCTGCTTTTTGAAAAAAGCGAGGCAAAAACTTTATATTATGCGTTTGGAATTATTTCGTTATTTTTATAAACAACTTCCAACTTCCTATTATAAATTGTTTTCACTTCCCCCACTTTTTTCCCTCCTGAAAGCACAACAACAGTATGAAAAACGCCTTGTTTCAGCATATCACCCAATATCATTCTTTTTTTAATATCCTCCAAATCATTACCATGCACCGTACAAAGTAATTGCACACCTGCATTCACAATACTTTCTATGGCGACAAAATCCTCTTTTTTACCAATTTCGTCCACGGCAATAATACGAGGTGACATACTTCTCACAAGCATAAGCATAGCCTCAGCTTTAGGACAGCAATCCAGAACATCAGTTCTGATTCCTACATCATTTTGCGCAATTCCTTTATAACAACCTGCAATTTCTCCTCTTTCATCTACCACGCCTACAGTTTGTCCCATAAAAAGCCCTTTTTTGCCATTGCTAAGCTGTCTTACCATATCCCTTAAAAGCGTTGTTTTACCACACGCTGGAGGTGAAATCAAAAGTGTATGATAAAAACTTCCTTGTTTTACAGCATATTGCAATACCATATCACTACACCCTTTTATCTCATGAGAAATCCTAATATTTAATGCGCTAATATTTTGTATTGTTTTAATACTTCCATTTTCTACAACTGCTTTCCCTACAACACCTATTCTATGTCCGCCTTCTATTGTCAAAAAACCGTTTTTCAATTCTTCTGAAAAAGCATACAATGAATATCGACTTGCTTTTTCCAATATACAACGAATATCCTCCTTTTTGACAATATAGGCACATTCTGCATATTGCGTCATACTCCCATCTTGCTTTATAAAATATTCTTTTTGTCTACTGAATATCAAAAGTGGTTTTTGTACTCTAATACGTATTTCTTCCGCTTTATTTAAAAAATCCTCTTCCATTGCCTGTATGATTTGTTTTAAATTTTCGCTAAATGTTTGTAGTAATAAATTTTTGATATTCATACATTTTCCTCCCTTAAATATCATAGGCTTGTACCTGTACTCTATTTCATTATGTTTATGCACAACAATTACAATATATGCTATATTTTAAAAATCACTACTATACAACCACAATAAATTGTGATAAAATCTCTTATAAATATCATTTGAATAATAATGTCACTTATTGTAAAAATTATATTATTGGGGGTGTTTTTTATTTATCCATTTACTATCATGCAGTGCTTTTTTAACAACCAAATATCATCTATGTGCGATGTAGCATTACTGAAAAACAAAAAAGATACTCAAATTTTTTCATATGACGATTTTCATACTGAAATCAATTACTTTCACACTGAAAACATTCATCTATTTTTATTTTTTTTAGATAATCAGCCACATGACATTATACAATTTATTAAAAAACTACAAAATGATGCCAAATATTCCAATCATCCTATGGCGTTGTTCTCTTACAAAAAAGAATATTTATATCACGCATTTTTTGAATTAAAACCTTTTCAGCCTGTTTTACTTCCTATTAGTAAAAAAAATAATGCGAATTTAATGGAATATATAGATTTTTATTATAAAATGTATCAAACAAGCTATAAAAAAGTATTGGAATTTGATTTTAGTTCTTGCTTTTATCGATTTCAAATAGATGACATTCTTTTCGCAGAAGCAAAAAACAGAAAAGTATTAATCCGCACAAAAGATGACTCCTCTATTGAGATTCCCATTACATTTCATCATCTTTTAGAACAAATACCAGAAAATACTTTAATACAGTCACATCGTTCTTTTATCATCAATCCTTGCAACGTTTCCAGAATAGATAAAGGCGCAAAACATTGGACAGCAAGTTTTTATAACACAAATAAAAAGGCATTTATCAGTCGTGCTTACAGACAAGCAACATTAGATATTGTATTCATACATATTTGTAAATCAAATAATACAGAATGTTATCCTATGATTGACATGTATTATTTCCAATAGTAAAATAGACGTCAAAGATATTTGTAAATTGATGTCATTTTGCTGTAATGCAAAGTAAAGTTTTTTCAGTCTATTGATATTGTTTGAAATTGTAAAATATTTTCAAGGAAACGAAGTTTCCGCTTAAAAGTTCTTTGCTTCTTTCTTTCAAGAAAGAAGTAAGAGTTTGAGAGCAACGCTCTCAATATTTCAGTTTGTCAATAAAGTTCTTTTTGTGGACGCTGTCCAGTCTACGCTTCGCTCCGGTCGGTGCTGGACGAATGTCCACTGGACATTCAGCACCCTGCAAACTTTTCCCTTAAAAAGTTTGACAAAAAACTTTACTGAAAAACTAGCGTTTTTCATTATCAAATTTATATTTTTAATGAAACGCAGTTTCCGATTAAAAATTCTTTCGCTTCTCTTCTTTTAAAAAAAGAAGTAGCGTTTGAGACAAAGTCTCAATGTTTCAGTTTGTCAATAAAGTCTTTTTTGTGGACTTTGTCCACACCTACAAACTTTTTTGAAAAAAAGTTTGACAAAAAACTTTAATTTTTGCGAACGCAATGATTTCATCATTTACTTAAATTTATGATTTACAAAGGAGGAGCAATATTATGATAGTAGTAATGAAACAATCTGCAACAGAGGAAAATATACAATACATTATTCAAAAATTACACAGCCTGGGATTAGACGCACATCTTTCCAGAGGAGAATCTATTACTATAATAGGCGTTGTAGGGGATAAAGCAAAATTTGTATCAGAAAATCCTCAGCTTATGGAAGGTGTAGAAAAACTGGTTCATATAAGTGAATCTTATAAAGTAGCAAACATTAAATTTCACCCAGAGCCTACCATTATTGATATAAATGGTATTAAAATAGGTGGTGACAATTTTGTAATTATGGCTGGACCTTGTGCCATAGAAAGTTATGACCAGTTAATGGCTTCTGCTATTGCAGCAAAAAATGCAGGTGCTCAAATATTAAGAGGTGGCGCATATAAGCCTCGTACTTCTCCTTACTCTTTCCAGGGATTGGAAGAAGAAGGACTTCGCTATATGAAAGAAATCAAAAAACAAACTGGACTTGCTACTATTACAGAAGTAACAAGCTGTAAGGCAGCAGAAATTGCAGTAAACTATGTGGATATACTGCAAATAGGTGCAAGAAATATGCAAAACTTTGAATTGCTGAAAGAAGTCGGCAAAACCAAATTACCAATATTATTAAAAAGAGGACTTTCTGCTACAATAGATGAATGGTTGAATGCAGCAGAGTATATTATGAGTGAAGGAAATGAAAATGTAATACTTTGTGAAAGAGGTATCCGCACATACGAAACAAGCACAAGAAATACATTGGATATTAGTGCTATACCTGTATTAAGAAGTAAAACACATTTGCCTATTATTGTAGACCCAAGCCATGCTTCTGGTGTACGTGACTATATTGCTCCTTTAAGCCGTGCGGCTGTTGCAGTTGGTGCAGACGGACTTGAAATTGAAGTACACCCAAATCCTTCTATGGCAATGTCTGACGGCTCACAATCATTAAATCCAGAAGATTTCAAAAAACTTTGTGATGAATTGAAACCATATATACAACTCGTAGGAAGGAAGTTTTAAATATGTTTTCTAAAATAGGCATTGTGGGGCTTGGTTTAATAGGAGGTTCTCTTGCAAAGGCATTCCGCAACAGAACATCTGTCAAAACCATTGTAGCATACAATCGTCATGAAGATGTTTTAATAGAGGCAAAAAAACAATGTATTATTGATGAATATGCTACTGAAATCACAAATATATTTTCAAATTGCGACATTATTTTTATCTGTACGCCTGTTCAAAATATTATAGAATATGCAGTAAAATTGATACCTTTTGTATCAAAAAATTGTATTATTTCAGATGTGGGTAGTACAAAATGGGAATTATATCAAAAAATGAAACAGTACACTGATAAATTTATGTATATAGGCGGACACCCTATGACAGGCTCGGAGCGTTTTCGTTATAATGCTTCAAAAGAACATCTTTTTGAAAATGCCTACTATATAATAACACCAGATGAAACCATACCCAAACAAACCATACATGATTTTTCAGAACTGATTCGTAGTATAGGTGCGATTGTTGTAACGCTTTCCCCTAAAGAACATGATTATGTTGTTGCCTCTATTAGTCATGTGCCTCATATTATTGCATCTGCACTTGTGCATAATGTAAAAAATTTGGATACACCAAATCAATATATGCATTTGCTTGCAGCAGGAGGATTCAAAGATATTACAAGAATTGCTTCCTCCAGCCCTGATATGTGGAAAGGTATTTGTATGGAAAATAAAGAGCAGATATTAAATGTACTTTGTTGTTTTGAAAATGTCATACAAAATATTCGTCAAAATATTTCAGAAGAGCAATATCAATCTGTATACGACTATTTTGATGAGGCAAGAATATACAGAGATTCTTTTTGTTCTATTACGCCTAAGAGTTTTGTAAAACGATATGAAATTACTGTTGATGTGATAGATCGTCCTGGTAGTATTGCCATTATTGCAGTACTTTTTTCCAGTCATGGTATCAATATTAAAAATATGAGTATTGTAAACAATAGAGAACAACAGCAAGGCGCTTTATATTTTGCTTTTGATACAGAAGAAGACAGACAAAAAAGTATTGCTCTGCTTCGTGAAATGAATTATGATGTTTTTGTAAAGGATTGATAATGATATGAATCAAATTATAACACCTAAAAAAAATATTCATGCCACCATTACTGTACCTGGTGATAAATCCATATCACATAGAAGTATTATGTTTGGTGCATTGTCAAAAGGTATCACAGAAATAGAGGGTTTTCTTATGGGAGAGGACTGCCTTTCTACAATAAACTGTTTTCAAAAATTAGGTATTAATATAGAACAATATCAAAATAAAATACTTGTTCATGGAAAGGGACTACATGGATTAACGGCACCTACTGAAATATTAGATGTAGGAAATAGTGGCACAACATTACGTTTAATCAGTGGTATATTGTCTGCACAGCCATTTTGCAGTCAATTAACAGGAGATAGCTCTATACAAAAACGCCCCATGAATCGTATTGCTGTACCATTACGCAATATGGGTGCTGTATTAAAAGGGAATGATGATAATAAACTGTTTGCTCCCTTCACAATAGAGGGCAGACAGTTAAAAGGTATTACATATGCATTACCTGTAGCAAGTGCGCAAGTAAAAAGTGCTATATTGTTAGCTGGTATATTTGCAGAATGTGAAACAGTTGTAATAGAGCCACAACCTACACGTGACCATACTGAAATTATGTTGCAATATATGGGAGCAGATATACAAAAAATAGGTAATGAAATTCATTGTAAACCAGCCGAACAGCTTTATGCTAAAAAAATCGTTGTACCTGCTGATATTTCTTCTGCGGCATATTTTATGGTAATGGCTTGTATTTGTGAAAATAGCGAAATATTATTAAAAAATGTAGGCATAAATCAAACAAGAACTGGTATCATTGATGCACTGAAAGCTATGGGCGGTAATATTGCAATAGAAAATGAAAGCATTATAAATGGTGAAAAAATAGCTAATATTCGTGTAAAATATTCTGCACTTCACGGCACAACAATAGGTGGTGCAGATATTCCCCGTTTGATTGATGAAATTCCAGTAATAGCTGTTGCGGCTTGTTTTGCTAAAGGTACTACAATTATAAAAGACGCACAGGAATTAAAAGTAAAAGAATCTAATCGTATTCAAACAATTATAACAGAATTAAAAAAATTCGGTGCAGATATTACAGAAACAGAAGACGGTATGATAATAAATGGTGTAGAACATTTAAAAGGCTGCACAGTAGAAAGTCATAATGACCATCGTATTGCTCTTGCCATGAGTATTGCAGGTGCTTGCGCATTGGGTGAAACGACTATTGTAGATGCAGAATGTGTTAATATTTCTTTCCCTAATTTTTATGATATTGTTACAGCAATATAATTTGCTAATAAAATTCCGTTCGTAATTAGTAAAACGAAGTTTTCCATAAAAGTTTTGTCCAACTTTTTCAAAAGCGGGTGGAGTTTTTTGCCAAGCCTCAATGTCTTAACAAACCATAATAATATTATTATAAAAAATGATACTGTTTTAGTAAAAAGGTTTCAGAGCTTTAAAAAGTATATCTTTTATTTGTGGACGCTGTCCAGTCTACGCTTCGCTCCGGTCGGTGCTGGACGAATGTCCACTGGACATTCAGCACCCTGCAAACTTTTCCCTTAAAAAGTTTGACAAAAAACTTTACTTTTTGCGAACGCAATTATAATAAAAATTTTCAATTCCGCTCGCAGTTAGGAAAACGAAGTTTTCCTTATTAAAGTTTTGTCCCGCTTTTTCAAAAGCGAGTGGAGTTTTTTGCCAAGCCTCAATGTCTTAACAAACCATAATAACATTATTATAAAAAATGATACTGTTTTAGTGAAAAGGTTTTAAATATTTTAAAAGTATATCTTTTATTTGCGGGCGTCGCCCGCACCCACAAACTTTTTTGAAAAAAAGTTTGACAAAAAACTTTACTTTTTGCGAACGCAATTTCACAATAACTTTAATTTTTGCGAACGCAATTATCACAACAACTTTACTTTATTAAAGGAGGATACACATATGATACAAACAACGATTGTTGGTTTTGGTGACAGCATTACATTTGGTTATGGTGTCAGTAAAAAAGTTACTTATACAAGGCGACTGGAGTCCTTTTTACCTCAATGTTATCCTTCTGTAAATTGGAAAATAGAAAACAGTGGTGTAAATGGGGATACCACAAGAGAAGCATTACAGCGCATACAAAAAGATGTTTTCAACTATCACCCCAATATTGTTTTTATACTTTTTGGCTCAAATGATAGTTCGTTATCAGAATATCAATATAGAACACCTTACGAATATGAAAAAAATTTATGCTCTATTGTGGAGCAAATACAATGCCATAATAATCATACTGGATTACATCATTGTCATCCTATTGCTGTATTGATTACGCCACCACCTGTTATAGACACTGATTTTTTACCTTTTAACACAACAGACAGAATAAAAAAATATGGTGATATTGTTAAAAAAGTTGCAGAACAATATCAATGTCCTCTCATAGACTTTTTTTCTGTATTAAAATATGATGCTGAAGAAGAATTCTCTACTCTTTTTCAACAAGATGGTGTACATTTAAGTGAAAGAGGTTATGATTATTTGTATGACAGTATTTTTTCCGCTATCACACGTATTGTAGATAGAAATGGTATATTAAAATAGTATTTATTTCATTGTATCATTCAGCGAAAACGAATGTATTTCGCTGAATTTTTTTATTATTTTTATGACTTTATAAAAAACAATTTTATACCATTTTTTATACAAATTATACTATATTTTTACATTTTTTTATTGTTTTTTATAATAAAAGCTATATAGATATTGTGTTTATGATGTTATCATGCTATACTAATTATGATACATTATTTGTATTTATACTATTATCACATTTAGAGGAGGTAATACAATATGAAACACATATTGAAAAAGTTTATCGCTGTGGTAAGTACTATCACAATGATAGCGGGCATATCTTCTGTAACGTATGCCGCAGAGAATAACGATATTCATCTGCAAATTAATGGCGAAAATGTTGCTTTTGATAATTTAAAACCTATCAATCGTCAAAACCGTGTTTTTGTTCCATTCCGTGACACATTGCAGCAAATGGGTGCAGAAGTATACTACAATGATGCAGAACATTTAACAACAGCAAAAAGAGGCGACACTGTAATTGCTTTTCACCCTGGTGAAACATCTGTCACTGTTACAAAAAATGGTACAACAAAAAATTTAGAAACATCAATGGTAATTTCTTCTGGAAACACTTACATACCAGTACGTTTTTTAGGAGAGGCATTTGACTATCCTGTTGGTTGGGACGACAGTCAAAAAACTGCTTTATTGATTGATACAGATAAACTGCTTACTGATGCAGGTTCTTTTTCAATCATGAATCGTTATATGGAATATAACAATCAATTTACAAAACAGCCTTATGTTTTTAAAGGTACATTTTCATTTGAATTAAATATGCCTTATGATGAAACAGTAAGAGAATTGATGCCAATAAAGGGTAGTGGTACATTTGAGGGCATTTCAGAACAAGACAAACAAAATATGTCTATGGCAATGCAATTAGATACAGAAGCACTCAAAAAATACATTTCCACAGAAGCTCCTGACGAAGAAACAGCAGAAATTGCTAACAGTGTAGTAAGTGCATTGGAAGATGTGAAAATCAATTACATTACAGATATTTCTACTGGAAAAATGTATTTACAATGCCCAATGTTTGCGCTTGCAGGCATGGACGGAGATGCTTGGTATTACATGGATTTGAATGAGATTTATTCTTCTATGGATGTTGGTATGAATTTCACTGAATTGATGGATATGGTAATAGGCAATGATATGACATTTGAAGATTATATCAAAAGTGCATTTGCTTCTGTACCATTAACAAGTGTAAATGATTATAACGATTTTCAAACATCAATAGCTACTTTTGTTGATTTATTTAGCGACAATGCTTTTGAGCAGCAATCAGATGGTTATGTTTCACAATTTGATTTTAACGAAAATGGTGTAGATGTTCATTTTACATTTAAAGTTCTGTCATCTGGCGAGTCCGTTATTGGATATGATATGAATATATCTGCTGGTATTTCTGGTACAAACTTTATCACATTAAATGCATCACAAAATAATACAGATGCTACTGTAGTATTCAATTTGAATGTACCTGATGTATTAAATATGGTATTTAATTGTGGTATGACTATGGAGCCAACAGAACAAAAAGCAATTTCTCAGCCATCTGGTAATATCATCAATATTATGGATGCTATGGAAGACGTAGCATAATTTATAAAATGCCCTAAAAGTATTATTTTGGGGCATTTTGTTATTTGTAAAATTCCGTTTGAAAAGATTAAAGTTCTTTGTCAAACTTTCTTTCAAGAAAGTTTGTAGGGTGCAGGGGCAATGCCCCGCAAGCAAAATAATATCTTAAATATATCTTTTTTAGTAAAAATTTTCTTTATAAGCGAAAAAATTCCCTTTTTTAATAAAAACGCTCGTTTATTTACTCTCATGTATAGAACAGTATTTCAACATTTTAATAAAACGATATTGTTTTATTGCGGGTTTCACCCGCACCCACCAACTTTTTTGAAAAAAAGTTGTACAAAAAACTTTAATTTTTGCGAACGCAATTTCACGACAACTTTATTTTTATATTATTTTTCTATTTCTTTTTTACAAAAATTCGGTTACAATAATAGAATGGCAAAAAAGAGAAAGAAAGGAAATTAACACAAATGGCTAATCAAGAAATGATACAAAAAAGGCGTATTTTTGGTGTAATTTCTCACCCAGACGCTGGCAAAACAACATTAACAGAAAAATTACTTCTTCATGGTGGTGCCATCAGAGAAGCAGGTACTGTAAAAGCAAGAAGAAATCAAAAATTTGCAAAATCTGACTGGATGGAAATTGAAAAGCAAAGAGGAATTTCTGTTACATCTTCTGTTATGCAATTTGAATATCATGATAAAGTAGTTTCTATTATGGACACACCAGGACACAATGATTTTGGTGAGGACACATATCGTATATTAACATCTGTAGACAGTGCTGTAATGGTAATAGATGCAGCAAAAGGTGTAGAGGCACAAACAAAAAAATTATTTAAAGTTTGTAGTATGCGTCAAATTCCCATATTTACATTTATAAATAAATTAGACCGTCAATCAAAAGACCCTCTTGATTGTATGTCAGATTTAGAGGACGCTTTAGGATTGCCTTCTACTGCTGTTACATGGCCTATAGGAAATGGCTTAACATTTGAAGGTATTTACGACAGATTAGAAAACAAAGTATATGTATACAGAAAAAATGATGTAATCGATTTAGGTGCAAATGGTGTATATGGTGATAAATTAGATGGTATTATAAGCGAAGCAAATATTGATATACTACGCAATGAAATTGAATTGCTTGACGGTGCAGGCAATGCCTTCGATTTACAAGCAATCAAACAGGGAAAACTTTCCCCTGTATTTTTCGGTTCTGCATTAGTGGATTTTGGTATCATACCATTTTTAAATCACTTTTTAGACTGGTCACCTGCCCCATGTGCAAGAAAAACAACAACAGGAGAAATACAGCCCACAGATGAATTTTTCAGCGGTTTTATATTTAAAATACAAGCAAATATGAATCCAGCGCATAGAGATAGACTTGCATTTTTAAGAATATGTTCAGGTACATTTGAAAGAGGTATGAATGTTACACTTTCCCGCACAGGCAAACAGTTCAAATTAAGCCAATCTACACAGCTTATGGCAAATGAAAGGGAAACAGTAGAAAAGGCATATGCAGGCGATGTGATTGGTATATATGATACAGGTAATTATCAAATAGGTGATACACTCACTACAAGCAAACAAAAAATATTTTTTGAGCCTTTGCCTACATTCCCTCCAGAATATTTTAAAAGAGTACACCCTGTCAATTCTTTAAAAGCAAAACAATTTCAAAAAGGTGTTTCACAGCTTGCTCAGGAGGGCGCAATACAAGTATATCACAATGAATATAATGATGTCATACTTGGTGCAGTAGGAGAACTCCAATTTGAAGTATTTGAATATCGTTTAAAAAATGAATACAATTCAGAAGTACGTATGGAGGATTTAGATTATAGTGTAGCAATGTGGGTTGCCGAAATTCCAAAAGATATTGATTTAAAAAATTATGTTTCTGCACGTTCTACACTGGTTTATGACAGATTTGAAAGACCTCTTTTCCTTTTTGCAAACCAATATACCATGAATACATTTATGGAAAAAAATAAAGAAATTGTATTAGTGGAAGCCTTAAATGTAGATGATGAGGCATATTTAAACGAATAACAAATATCAGGTGATGTTATGGCTACTATATATTTTATTGCAGATACTCATTTTTCAGATGAAAATATTATTAGATATGAAAACAGACCATTTCAATATGCCAGTGATATGAATACTGAAATGATTCATAAATGGAATGGTGTTGTAAAAAATGATGATATTATTTATATATTAGGTGATTTCGGTGCAGATAAAAACGAGCATACTATATTAAACCAACTAAATGGAAAAAAATATCTTATAAAAGGAAATCATGATAGTTATAGCAATGAATATTATCGTTGTGCAGGTTTTTATGAAGTATATGATTACCCTATTATATTAAATGAATTTTGGATATTGTCACATAAACCAATGTATGTAAACAGCAATATGCCTTATGCAAATATATTTGGGCATATTCACAATTCACCAATATTTAAAACATATAGCAATCAGCATTATTGTGTATCCGCAGAAAGAATTAATTATACTCCAATTTCAATGAATGAAATCATAAAAAAAGTACAATCAAAATAATAGCCATTTAAAACAGATAGTATAGAAAGGGCGAAATAAATTAATGAATTTAATAGATTTTCATTCTCATTTGTGGGAAACTTATAGAGGTGCTTATGGGAATGTAAAAGATGATATTGTTATACTTACAAATAAAAAACAGCTTTTTTATAAAAAGAATGAATGTTCAGAATATCATATTGCTTTCGATAATTTATTTGAAAATTTAAGTCATCAAATGAGTTTTTACAATGCAACATATATTGCATTACCTTATATTATAAAGCTTTTGGAAGAGTATCAAAATCATTTTTGGGAGCAATACTATATTATTTCAAAAGTAGGTTTTTGTATTGCAACAGATATTCCTGAAAATCATACTATACATGATGTCGTAGAACAAAGTATATTAGACAACTATACAGAAAGCATTACCATATTACAGCAAAAAACAAAAGAATTTCTTTTTAAAAATATCAATATACTAAAACAACTTGCACATTATGAAATATCAGAATTTTGCACATCTATACTTGCTATATTGGGAGATAGATATCTTGCTTATATTTTAACATTATCCTCATGGGATACATTTTATATATTATGTAGCAACTGTGAATATTGTAATGAAGAATTATCTTATTCTTTTTCAAACAAAAGTGAATTAAAGCAAATTACTCCAGCAGAGCCAAAAATAGAACAATGGGACAAGGCTTCTTTTGATGATACTTTTTTGTGGCTAAGTAGTGTGCTTTCTATGTTGGGTGATGAAAATGCTGTAAAAACATTGTGTTATTATTATGGTACTTATACCTGCCCTAGATGTGGTAATCAAAAAAGTGTCATAGACTTTATTAAAAATTATTATAAAAATGCCTAAAATATAATAAGCATATCCATTTGTAATAGGGAAAACGTCGTTTTCCCTATTACTCTTTTAATCCATAAACAATGACAACTGGTTTGTTTCTGGTATACCCTTCAACACACCATTTTCTTTTAACAATTCTATCAATGTTTTACCCACAGAAGTTCTTGACTTAAATTCCTCTATTGTTTTAAATTCTCCTCCCTGCTCTCTGCCTTCTACAATACTTTGTGCTGCTGTTATGCCCAATCCTTGCAAAGAGTTAAAAGGTGGTATCAAGCCATTGTCTTTTATAATAAATTTTCTTGCATCTGACTCATACAAATCAATAGGCAAAAAGTGAAATCCTCTTGCATAAAACTCCACAACAATTTCCAATACTATCAATTTATTTTTATCTTTTGTAGTTGCCTCCATACCTTTGGTATTGATGTCATGTATTGCCTGTTTTGCCGTTTCTTCTCCCAAACACATAGAAGTATAATCAAAATCATCACACGCTCTTACAGTAAAATAAGATGCATAATATGCTAGAGGATAATTTACTTTAAAATATGCAATACGAAACGCCATCATAACATATGCGGCTGCGTGTGCCTTAGGAAACATATATTTAATTTTTTGGCAGGATTCTATATACCAATCTGGCACATTATTTGCCTTCATATCCGCAATATCATTTTCATCTAATCCTTTCCCTTTTCTGACTTTCTCCATAATTTTAAATGATTTCTTTTTTTCCACACCTTTGTTAATTAAATAAATCATAATACTGTCACGAGTAGATATTGTTTCTTTTAATGTTATCACATTATTTTCTATCAATGTTTGCGCATTGCCTATCCAAACATCTGTTCCATGAGAAAGCCCTGATATTCTTAATAAATCTGCAAATGTTTTAGGCTTGGTATCTAATAACATTTGTCTTACAAATTTTGTTCCAAATTCTGGTATACCTAGTGTACCTGTCTCACAGCCAATTTGTTCTGGTGTTACGCCCAACACATTGGGCGATTCAAATAATGACATGGTATCTTTGTCACCTAATGAAACACTTTGAGGATTGACACCTGTCAAATCATATAACATTCTGATAACAGTAGGGTCGTCGTGTCCAAGTAAGTCTAATTTTAATAAACGTCCGCTTATAGAATGATAGTCAAAATGTGTTGTGGTAATGGTAGAATTCATATCATTTGCGGGTCTTTGTATTGGACAAAATTCATATATATTGTGGTCGCTTGGTACAACCATAAGCCCTCCAGGGTGCTGTCCTGTTGTTCTTTTAATACCAGTACAGCCCTTCACTAATCTGTTAATCTCTGCATTATGAGCTGTAATTTGTTTACCATCAAAATATTTTTTTACAAATCCGTATGCAGTTTTGTCTGCTAATGTGCCTATTGTACCTGCTTTAAAAACGTGTCCCTTACCAAATAATTCCTCTGTATAAGTATGTGCTGTTTGCTGATATTCTCCCGAAAAATTCAAATCAATATCAGGCTCTTTATCACCGTCAAATCCTAAAAATGTTTCAAAAGGAATATCATGCCCTTCTTTGTTAAGCAATGTACCACAAACAGGACATTTTTTGTCAGGCATATCACAACCGCAACTTTCTTCCATAGCTGCCGCTTTTACCACATCAGAATCAAAATCAGAATATTTACATTGCGGACAAACATAATGAGGAGGTAATGAATTCACTTCTGTAATACCTGCCATATTCGCCGCAAATGAAGAACCTACTGAACCACGAGAACCTACTAAATAGCCATCAGCAACAGATTTCCAAACCAATTTTTGCGCAATGATATACAATACAGCAAAACCATTTTTGATAATAGAATTTAATTCTTTGTCCAGTCTTTGCTGCACAATATCAGGCAGAGGGTCACCATATATTGATATTGCTTTTTCCATAGTAATCTGTTTTAATTCTTGTTCTGCACCGTCAATTTTGGGTGGAAATGTTTCGTCTGGTATTGGTTTTATTTTTTCAATACTGTCTGCAATCTTATTTGTATTTGTAATCACTATCTCTTTTGCTTTTTCACTACCCAAATATTCAAATTCTGATAACATTTCTTCTGTTGTTCTGTAATATAAAGGGGGTTGATTATCTGCATCTGTAAAGCCTTCTGCTGTCATAATTATTTTTCTGTATACAGCATCTTCAGGGTCTATAAAATGTGCGTCACAAGTTGCCACAACTAATTTATTGTGTTGTTCTCCCAACTGTATTATTTTTCTATTAAAATTTTTAATATCCTCCACACTATTTACAGAATCTATTTTTTGTGATGCAACCATAAAATGGTTGTTTGCCAGAGGCTGTATTTCTAAATAATCATAAAAATTCACAATTTCTTCAATATATTCTTGAGGCTTGTTGTCAAGCAATGCTCTGTATAATTCTCCTGCCTCGCAAGCACTTCCTATTATCAATCCTTCTTTTAATTTTAAATATTCGCTTTTTGGTATACGAGGACGTCTAAAATAATAATCAATATGTGCTTTTGATACCAATTCATATAAATTTCTCAATCCAACATAATTTTTTACCAATATAATAGCATGATGTGATTTTAATTTATTATAATTGACTGTTCTGCTTGCTAAAACATTTATGTTATCCACATTTTCAATACCCTTTTCATAAAGCATATGGCATAATTTGATAAATATTTCTGCTGTTGCCTCTGCGTCATTTACTGCTCTGTGATGTCCTTCCAATGAAATACCTAAATGTTCTGCAACAATATCCAATTTATGCCTTTTTAATTCTGGTAAAAGTGTTCTGGATAATTCTACTGTGTCCAGTACAGTGTTGTCCACAGAAGGCATATGCAATGCTTCTGCATTGTTTCTGATAAAACCCATATCAAAACCTGCATTATGTGCCACTATAACACTGTTGCCACAAAATTTTAAAAATTTAGGCAACACTTCCTCTATCAAAGGTGCATTTTTTAACATATCATCAGTAATATTTGTCAATTTTACAATTTCGTCACTTAAACGTCTTTGAGGATTCACAAATGTACTAAAACGCTCTGTAATACAACCATTTTCCACTTTTACTGCACCAATTTCAGTAATTTTATCATTTTCTTTAGAAAGCCCTGTTGTTTCAATATCAAATACAACAAATGTATCTTTTAAACTTTGTCCCCTTGGACACATTACAACATTACCCAAGTCATCTATTAAATATGCCTCTATACCATAAATCACTTTTAAATCGCTACCATTTGAAGCATTCATGGCATCAGGGAAAGCCTGTACAACACCATGGTCAGTAATAGCAATGGCTTTATGTCCCCATTCTATTGCTCTTTTAATGTATGTTTTGACATTCGTTACACCATCCATACTGCTCATTTGTGTGTGTAAATGTAATTCTACTCTTTTTTGTTCTGCATTGTCTTTTCTTTTTGGGGGAGCTTGTGCCAATACAATATTTTTCGCCATAACATTAATTTCTTTGGCATATTTGTCAAATTGTACATCACCCTGCACACGTAAATAAGCATCTTCTTTTATAAATGATTTCAATTCTTTGTCAAATATATTTTTTTTGACAAAAAATTTTACTGTAGTAGAGTCAGATAAATCTGTAATATCAAATGAAACAATATATTTTTCTCCTTTGATTTCTCTTGTTTCCACATGAAATATATTTCCTTCTATAATAACCTTTTCGCCCTCTATTTTACTGTCATATATTTTTGAAACAGTACCATTACATTCTTTGCCAAAAAGTATGCCTTTTGAAACACTTTCACTTACTTGCTGTATTTGCTGTGCAGAACGCATTTGCTCTGCTTCTGCTTGTTTTGTGTTGATACTGTTTATGATTTCTTTTTCTTTTAAAATATGCTTTTGTGATAATTCTTGTTTTTGTTCTTCAGAAAGCCTGATGTCTTGAAACACTACACGAATATCTAAACCTGTTTGTTGTTGTAAATATTTTTGTATTTTTTGTTCTATTCCTTTTTTGTACATATAATATGCTGTATTATTTTTTACATAAATCAATAATTTTTTTTGTTCCAGTTCCCAATATGCCTCTTTTATAATGCCCTTGCATATGGGACTTTCTGATGAAATTTCATAAACCACATTTTCCCAACATTTTTCAATGATTTCTTTTTCTGAAAATTTCTGTTGTATGTTAAAAAATGGTGTGACATTTACCTCTTTTACACCAGGAAGTTGTTTTAATAATTCCTGCTGTAATTGCTGTATCATGTCGTGTTCTAATATTTCATCTGATGTTAAATGTATTTCTACATTTTTTTGCTTTTTGTGTATAATAATGTTCTCTACTATGCTGTTGCAAAAAGCGCTTTGTATTGTTTTGGAAAATGATATTTTTTCAAAAACAATAGGAAATGTTTTTGCTGACACAAAATCCCTCCTTGTGTAAGTCATTTTTCGTATAGACTGCGTTCGCAAATGATAAAGTTTTTTGTCCAACTTTTTTTCAAAAAAGTTGGTAGGTGTGGACAACGTCCACAAATATAAATATATTCTTTTTAACTCCCTCAAATCTTTTCACTAAAACATTACAATTTTTCACAATAATACTGTTATTATGTTTTGTTAGAACCTTGAGGACGTTGGTCTACGCTTCGCTCCGGTCGGTGCTGGACGAATGTCCACTGGACATTCAGCACCCTCAAACTCCTACTCGCTTTTTGAAAAAAGCGAGACAAAAACTTTACATTATGCGTTCGGAATTGTTTCATAATTTTTATATTACATCATTTCAATTTCTTTCACGAGCAATTCTACTGCTTGGTATTCAGGGACTTTTTTCACAATTTCACCTTTTTTAAATAGCAAACATTCTCCCTTTCCCCCAGCAATACCAATATCGGCATCTCTTGCCTCTCCTGGACCATTCACAGCACAGCCCATAACAGCCACTTTTAAATTTTTATTGATATTCTGACATCTTTTTTCCACTTCATTGGCTATGGAAATCAAATCAATTTGCGTTCTACCACAAGTTGGACAAGAAATAAATTCTATACCATTTTTCAGCATACCAACACTTTTCAATATTTCTTTTGCTGCTCTAATTTCTTCTACGGGATTCCCTGTTAACGAAACCCTTATGGTGTCCCCTATACCATTTAAAAGTATTGCACCAATACCCACAGCGGATTTTATAGAACCACTATAAATTGTACCTGCTTCTGTAATGCCTAAATGTAAAGGATAATCCACTTTTTCAGAAAGCAATGTATATGCCTTCACGCTAAAAGGCACATTTGATGCTTTAATGGATATGACAATATCATAAAAGTGATATTTCTCTAATATACTCACATGACGCAATGCACTTTCTACAAGTCCCTCTGGTGTCACACCACCATATTTTTGTATCAAATCCTTTTCCAAAGAACCACTATTTACACCAATACGTATAGGTATTTGTTTTTGTTTTGCCTTTTCCACTACAGCTTGTATTCTTTTTTCTTCTCCAATATTCCCCGGATTGATACGTACTTTATCAATGCCTAAATCCATTACTTTTAATGCTAATTGATAATCAAAATGAATATCCGCAACAAGTGGTATAGGAATATTTTTTTTAATTTCTCCTACTGCCTCCGCTGCAATCATATCTGGTACAGCAACCCTTACCATTTCACAGCCTGCTTTTTCCAATTCTAATATTTGATTCACTGTACTTTTGACATCTCTTGTATCTGTATTACACATGGATTGTATCACAATATCGTGATTGCCTCCTATTGTCAAATTACCTATATTCACTGCTCTGGTTTGTTTTCTTCTGATTTCTTCCATCAATATACACTCCCTTTTTCACAAAAAAACACTTGCAAACATTATATCACGTGCAAGCGTTTTTTTTAATATTATCCTATAAAAATTTTAGTAATATCATTATATACTATAAACACCATAAAAAGCATTAAACACACAAATCCTGCAAAATGCACTCTACCTTCCATTTCTGGATTGATAGGTTTTCTACGTATTGCCTCCAACAACAAAAATAATAATCGTCCACCGTCCATTGCGGGTATAGGGAATAAATTTAATACACCCAAATTAGCACTTAATACCGCGCCAATATACATAATATTTTGCACTGCTGCATAAATACTATGCTGTATACCTGCCTCATAGCTATCCCCTACAATTTGAAATATGCCTATTGGTCCTGAAATTTCTTCTTTTGTCGCATGGAATGTAAACACTTTTGCTAATCCCATAGCGGTATATCTGATATAAAACACCATAGTATCAAAACTATATGTTATGGTATCCCATATACTTGCTTTTTGATATTCTGTTATTTGTTTTGAAAAAATACCATTTTTAATCAGAGGAGAAAAACCTATCAAATATCTACCTGTTTCATCTTGTTGAGGTATCAGCGTTGTTTTTATTTTTTCGCCATTTCTATTGACTTCTAATTCTATCGCCTCGCCCCTATTTTCTGACATAATCATTTGCAAATCGTCATAAATATAAATACCTTTATTATCAATTTTAGTAATCACATCGCCTATTTGTAATCCTGCTTGTTCTGCTGGATAACCCTCAGAAAGTGCAGTGATTTCCGGCTGTATCACAACAGTAGTAGAAACAATGCATATCACTAATATCATTGCTAATACAAAATTCATAAAAGGACCTGCAAATATGACCGCAATTCTCGTCCAAACACCTTTTTGTGAAAAACTTCTTTCTGCAATTTCTCCTGTGGCATCTTCTCCCATCATACGACAAAAGCCACCTATTGGAAATGCTCTCAATGAGTACAATGTTTCTCCTATTTGTTTTGATGCAATCATAGGACCCATACCGACAGCAAATTCTTCTACTAATATGCCGCTTTTTTTTGCTACAATAAAATGACCAAATTCATGTATGATAACGATAATACTTAATACAATAATAGAAATCAATATCGACATCATATTTTTATTCCGCCTTTCTTATAATTTATCGTTTTCCTCTGCGAAATTTCTTGCCCATCTATCTGCTGCAAGCAAATCTTCTAATGTATAATCTTTTTTTACAGTATATGCATTCATTGTTTTTTCTATTAGTAAAGGAATATCCAAAAATCCAATTTTTTTATTTATAAATTTTGATACAGCAACCTCATTTGCACTATTTAATACTGCGGGCATAGTGCCACCTATTTCCAATGCTTTATATGCTAGTGATAAGCATTGAAATGTTTCAAAATCCGGCTTTTCAAATGTTAAAGTATTTCTTATTCCAAAATCCATTTTTGTATAATCATTTTTTTCTCTTTTGGGATAAGTCAAAGCATATTGTATTGGTACTTTCATATCTGGCTCGCCCATTTGTGCGATGACTGCACCGTCCTCATATTCCACAGCAGAATGCACAATACTTTGAGGATGTATCAATACCTCAATTTGACTTGTATCTACATCAAAAAGCCATTTTGCTTCCATCACTTCTAAACCTTTATTCATCAGTGTAGCAGAGTCTATTGTTATTTTTTTGCCCATATTCCAATTAGGATGTTTTAAAGCATCTTCTACTGTTACATTTTGTAAATATTGTTTTGTTTTCCCCCTAAAAGGACCGCCTGATGCAGTTAATAATATTCTTCTAATAGCATTGTTTTGATTTCCCTGCAAACACTGGAATATTGCAGAATGTTCACTATCTACAGGATAAAATGTTACATTTTTCTTTTTGATTTCATCCATAACAAGTTGTCCTGCTGAAACAAGTGTTTCCTTATTTGCAAGTGCAATATCTTTTCCATGTCTGATTGCCTCAAATGTGGGTGCTATGCCTACATTGCCCACAACAGATGTCACTACCATGTTAACTTCTTTCATGGAAGCGATTTCCATAAGTCCTTCCATGCCCCAAAGTACTGTAACTGGTTCTGCTGCTAATTTTTCTCTTAATTGTAATGCCCTTCCCATATCCATCATGGCAATTTTAGAAGGACGATATGTATAATATTGTTCTTCCATCAATTTTACATTTTGATTTCCTGTTAAACCTGCAACTTTAATATTACCCAAATGTTTAACAACATCTAACGTTTGTGTTCCAATAGAGCCAGTAGACCCTAATATACTTATGGTTCTCAAAATATCACCTCTAAAAAATATTACAATTCTACACGTATCAAAAACATCATAATATAGTATACAACAGGAGCTGTTAAAAGTACACTGTCAAATCTGTCTAATATACCGCCATGTCCAGGTATCAATTTGCCAAAATCTTTAATATTGGTATATCTTTTCATTGCTGATGCTGCCAAATCTCCAATTTGTGATAATATAGAACCAAATACTCCCGTTAATCCGCACAACAAAAATACATTTACTTGTTCTAATGGGAATTTTTTTTCTATAAACCAGCCATATAATAATGCTAAAAGCGTTGCAGTTACAACACCTCCAACTGCTCCCTCTATCGTTTTTTTGGGGCTTAATGTGGGTATCAATTTATGTTTGCCAATCGCAACACCTGTAAAATATGCACCTGTATCGCAACCCCATGCTGAAATAAATGCAAGCCATATAAAAACATTACCATAAGTATAATAACGAATTAAAAATACATGAGAGAGCAAAAACATCACATAAAAAAAGCCAAAAAAACTGAGCATACTTTCTTCTGCATTTGTTTTATCATGAAAAAGAACAGTATAAATAAGTAGTATCAGCAAAAATAATGAAACAAATACATTAAACATATTTTGCATATTGATAATTTTATCTATCCATATCATATATATAACTGCAAAAAAATATGCAATGTATTGTACGCCTTTGCTTTTTAAATGAAAAGCACTGTAAAATTCATGCATACCAATTAAACCCGCAAGTAATATTACGGATTGTAATGGTATTCCTCCATATATTACAAAAAAAATCAATATAGGTAAACCTATCACACTCGAAAGAATTCTAATTGCCATATCGTTCCCCCTTCTGTTGCTGTTTTTGTGTTGCTTGTTTGTAATGAAAAATTTCAATATTGTTTGTAATTAGGAAAACGAAGTTTTCCTTTTAAAAGTTTTTGCCCCGCTTTTTTCAAAAAGCGGGTGAGAGTTTGAGGTGCAAAACGTCCAGTGGACGTTTGTTCTGCACCGACCGGAGCGAAGCGTAGACCAACGCTTTCAATGTTTTAATAAAATATTATTATTTTTGTGGACGTTGTCCACACCTACAAACTTTATTAAAAGAAAGTTTGACAAAGAACTTTATCTTTTGCGAACGCAATTTACTCATTATTTTATCTTCCACCGAAACGTCTTTCTCTATTTTGATACTGATAAATTGCTTGTTTTAAATCCTGTTCTGTAAAATCTGGCCATAATTTTTCTGTAAAACTCAATTCTGTATAAGCAATCTGCCAAAGCAAAAAATTGCTAATACGTTCTTCACCACTTGTTCGAATCAAAAGTTCAGGGTCTGGTATTTCTTTTGTATCAAGATACTGCTCCAGTTGTTCCTCTCCAATTTCTTCTGGCTGATATTTTCCATTTGCCACATCTTCACTTACTTTTCTAATTGCTCTCAATAATTCATCTCTGCCACCATAATTTAATGCAATATGAAGACTCATACCTGTTTTATGTTTTGTAAGTTGTTCCAATTCCACAATTTGCTGTTGTATATCTTCATCTAAACGTGTAACATCTCCTATAATATGCACACGAACATTATCCTTTTTTGCTCTGTCAATATAATTTTTTAAATATTCCCTCAATAAATCCATAATACCTTTTACTTCTTCATCAGAACGCTTCCAATTTTCAGTAGAAAAAGCATATACCGTTAAATGCTCTATACCCAAATCGATTGCAGATTGTGAAATATTTTCAAGTGTTTTTGCCCCTGCTCTGTGTCCTGCTTTTTTGGGTAATGCTCTTTTTGCTGCCCATCTTCCATTGCCGTCCATAATAATGGCAATATGTTTTGGCATATTTTGTTCATTTAATTGTAATTCCTGTTTGTTATTATTCACAAAATGAAACATAATATTCCCCCCTATTTTTCATTATAAAATTTGCGAAATAATCCCGAATACATAATATAAAGTTTTTGCCCCGCTTTTTTCAAAAAGCAGGTAGGATTTTAAGGACAAAACCCTTAAGGTCTTAACAGAACATTAGTTGTCCACACCTACAAACTTTCCCCCTAAAAAGTTTGACAAAGAACTTTATCTTTTGTGAACGCAATTATAACGAAATACAGTAAGGACAGGAAGGCATATGCTTCCTGTCCTTCATTACAATACAATTATACAGATAATATATCTTTACATTTTGCTTCACATTTTGAGTCAATTTCAGAAACATATTTATCTGTCATTTTTTGTATTTTTTCCTCTAAATCTTTCAATTCGTCCTCTGGAATTTCTTTTTTCTTTTCCATTTTTTTAAATGTATCAATCGCATCTCTACGAATATTACGTAATGCAACTTTAGCATTTTCTGCTTTCTTTTTCACATCTTTTGTTAAATCTTTTCTGCGTTCCTCTGTCAATTCTGGGAATACCAAACGAATTACTTTCCCGTCATTGTTTGGATTGATACCTAAATCAGATGCAGAAATCGCTTTTGAAATTGCTTTCAACATAGATGCGTCCCAAGGTTGAATCTGTATCAATCTTGCTTCTGGTATAGTAATATTTCCTACTTGATTGATAGGTGTTGGAGTGCCATAATAATCCACTGTAATTTTATCCAATACATGAGGATTCGCACGTCCTGCTCTAATGGTAATATATTCTCCCTCAAGTGATGCTAATGTTTTTTTCATTTTGTCCTCATAAACAGCTGTGTCTGTTGCCATAATATCATTCCTCCTACTTTTTTTATTATTTACGCTGTTACAACTGTACCAATTTTTTCACCACTAACTGCACGAATAATACTATCTTTTTCATTCAATCCAAATATTACAACAGTAATTTTTCTTTCAAAACAAAGATTTGCCGCCGCCATATCAATTACATTTAAATTATTTTTCACAATATCTTCTGATTTGATACAGTCAATTTTTTTAGCATTTGCATTCACAGCAGGGTCACTGTCGTATACCCCGTCCACATTTTTAGCAAAAAACAGTCCATCTGCATCTAATTCTGCACCTCTCAATGCTGTGATAGTATCAGTGGAAAAAAATGGATGTCCTAAACCGCCAGCAAATATCACTACATCACCATTTTGCAAATGTGATAAAGCACTTTCTTTTGAAAATAATTCTGTCATTGTACCAACTACAAAAGGAGTTTGCACAACTGCACCAATACCCTTTTGACGGAGTGCATCTGCTACATAAATCGCATTCATCACTGTGGCAAGCATACCAATTTGGTCTGCTTTTGTTCTGTCCATTTGAGAGTTTGCACTTCTTCCACGCCAAAAATTGCCCCCACCAATTACAAGGCTAACTTGTGTACCTTTTTCCAAAACCGCTTTTACTTGTCTTACAAGTTCGTCCACTACGGGCTCAAAAAATGCAACGCCCTCTTGTTCTCCTGCTAATGCCTCTCCACTGATTTTTAATACGATTCTCTTATACATTGCAACAGCTCCCTTCTTTACTAATGTACCACACAACTATTTAAAATGCTATATTTTTTTCATATTCTGTCAAATTTCTCATAAAATATCCTAAAAAAAGGAAACACGCTTGTATCATGTTTCCTTTCGTATTGTGTCAGTAAAATATTCCATTATCATTCCGTTCGCAAAAATAAAGTTTTTTGTCAAACTTTTTTTCAAAAAAGTTTGCAGGTGTGGACAGCGTCCACAAATAAAATAATTTTATTCTGTTAGAACATTGAGGGCTTTGCCCTCAAACTCCTACCAACTTTTATAGGAAAACTTCGTTTTCCTAATTGCTAACGGAATTTTATCATACTTTTTACTGAATTTGTTTCGCTACTTCAGCAGCAAAATCTTCTTCTTTTTTAGCAAGTCCTTCGCCTGTTTCAAAACGAACATAACGAGTAATAGAAATATCAGAGCCTACTTCTTTTGCAACAGAATTAATATACTGTTGTACTGTCATATCGCCATCTTTTACATAAGCCTGTTCTACTAAACAAATTTCTTTCAATTCTTTTTTCAATCTACCTTCAATCATTTTTGCAATAATATTATCAGGTTTTGACGCATTTTTAGGGTCTTCTTTTGCTTGTACTGTCAAAATTTCTGTTTCTTTATCAATAAATTCCTGAGGAACATCTTTTGTTGCAATAAATTGTGGATTTAATGCTGCAATCTGCATAGCGATGTTTTTGCCCAATTCTTCTAAAGCATCAGATTCTTTTTCACAAGCCAATTCAATCATAACGCCAATTCTTCCGCCACCATGAATATAGGAAACCAATTTACCAGCATTTTCTTTTGTATATCTTTCAAAACGTCTGATGTTTAAGTTTTCGCCAATTACTGCAACTTGTTGGCTCAATTCTTCTTTTACTGTAAATTGAGGGTCATCTGCCCATGTTTCAGCAAAAAAAGCGTCCATATCTGCTGCACTGGAATTTGTAACTTGTTTTGCAACAGCAGAAACATAGTCACGGAATTTTTGATTTTTTGCAACGAAGTCTGTTTCAGAATTTACTTCTACAATCGCACCTACTTTATTGTCATCAGATAAATGGATTGCAACAATACCTTCTGCAGCAATTCTTCCAGCTTTTTTAGCAGATGCTGCAAGACCTTTTTCTCTTAAAAGTTCTACTGCTTTATCCATATCGTTGTTTGTTTCTTCCAATGCTTTTTTACAGTCGAGCATACCTGCGCCTGTCATTTCTCTAAGTTCTTTTACTTTTTTCATATCTGCTGCCATGATTTTCAAACCTCCATATTATATTGTATGTGAATACCCTTTTAAAAAAAAGCCTCAACCCATTTAGCAGGCTGAGGCTTGGGCATATATTTATAATGATTACTCTGCTGTTTCCATTTCTGTTTCTTCTTGTTCCATACCAGCCATTTCTTCGCCTTGTTTGGATTCTATAACAGCATCAGCTATTTTAGACGCAATCAATTTTACTGCTCTAATTGCATCGTCATTACCTGGAATAACGTAATCCACTTCTTCAGGGTCACAGTTTGTATCAACAATCGCAACAATAGGAATACCTAATGTATGTGCTTCTTGTATTGCAATTCTTTCTTTTCTTGGGTCAACAATAAACATAACATCTGGCACTTTTGTCATTTCTTTAATGCCACCTAAATTGTTTTCGAGTTTTTCTTTTTCATGCAATAATGCTGCAACTTCTTTTTTTGTCAATACATCAAATGTACCATCTGCCTGCATTTCTTCCAATTCTTTTAATCTTGCAATTCTTGTTTTAATTGTGCTGAAGTTTGTCAACATACCACCCAACCATCTTTGGTTAACATAGTACATACCACATCTTTCAGCTTCTTCTTTTATAGAATCCTGTGCTTGTTTTTTTGTACCAACGAAAAGGATTTCTCCGCCATCTTTAATAATGTCGCTTACTGCTGTGTATGCGTCATCTACTTTTTTCACTGTTTTTTGTAAGTCAATGATATAAATACCATTTCTTTCAGCGAAAATGTATTCTGCCATTTTAGGATTCCATCTTCTTGTCTGATGTCCGAAATGTACACCAGCCTCTAATAATTGTTTCATAGAAATTACGCTCATATTTTTACCTCCTTGGTTAGTCCGCCCCATTTTCCATTTTTCCAAACGACTTTATAAAAAGCACCAGCTTGGCACGTGAAAATAGGTGAGTTGTCAATTTACCTTGTGCATTATATCATAGCTTTCAAAATATTACAACCATTTTAAAGTAAAATTTGTAAAAAAATTAAATTTTTGCTTTATAGCGTTTGCAAAAGGGAAAACGAAGTTTTCCCATTAAAGTTTTGCCCCGCTTTTTCAAAAGCGGGTAGGAGTTTGAGGACAACGTCCTCAAGGTCTTAAATGTTCTAAGCATTTTTTAAAAAAGACATGAGGGAACTTTTCACAAATACAAAAAGCTCCCCCAAATTATTAAAATTAGTTCAATCCAGTAAATCCTCATACGAAACATTTAACACTTTTGCAAATATCTTTAATTCAATATCTGTGACAAATCTTTTACCATCTTCAATTCTTTGTATTGCATTTTTGTCAACATCTAAACCTGCAATTTGTAGCATATCTGCTAACTTTTTCTGTGAAGTTTTGGGAATCAGTTTTGTTCTGAAAAACTTAATTTTTGTACCACAAATATTATTCCGTCCAGATGGTGTTTTATTTTTATACATTACAATATCACCTTAATTTTTAAAAATTAGTATTGCTTTTTTAAAAATTATATGATACAGTATAAATAAAAATGACATCTAGTGAATGTCGTTTTATAATCTACTTAAAATAATGAAAAAAATCTCATTCGTAAAAGGGAAAACGAAGTTTTCCCATAAAAGTTTTGTCTAACTTTTTCAAAAGTTGGTAGGGTGCGGGGTGCAGAATGTCCAGTGGACGTTCGCTTAGCGCCGACCGGAGCGAAGCGTAGACCAGCGTCCCGCAATTTTATATTATTCTTTTTTATTCATTCATTTTTGAAAGTAACTATAATAATAAATCACAAACATAACGAACTTGTTTCATATCAGCATTGCGTAGAAGTGTTATCATATCAGAAAAATCAGTATAACATTTTAATGATAAAATAAGCATTGATATTCATTTTTTGAAATATTTACTTTTAAAATATTTTAAAAATCTTTCTAATTCCTCATTTGCTTTTTCTGGTAAATGATTAAAATAAATTATTTTGGGTTTACTTTTGATAGGTGAAGGTGTATCTGTAATTCCAAGAAGATAATCCAATGATACATTAAAATATTTTGCTATTTTTATTTTCATATCATCATCTGGTGTAATGATGTTTCTTTCATATAATGAAATAGAATTTTCTGAAACAGAAAGTATTTTCGCTAAATCTTTTTGTGTTAATCCTTTATCTTTTCTAAGTTCGCTCAATCTTTCTCCATCCATTTCGTTCACCTCTTTCGTTTTTGAGTTTATCAAACGAAGTGATACAACAAAACAATACACAATAATATTGTGTATTTTTATTATTTACATACACAATATACTTGTGTATAATAAAACAATGAACTATAAAATTTTATATTTACAAAAAAAACTACAAAGATTGGAGTGTGTTTTGATTGGAATTTCCTAAGAGATTAAAAGCATTAAGAACAGAAAAAAAAATAACACAAGTAAATTTAGCACACGAATTGCATTACGGCTACACCGCAATAGCAAATTATGAAAGTGGAAGAAATCAACCTAATATAGGAGATTTGACAAAACTAGCAAATACATTAAATGTATCTATTGATTATTTGGTTGGAAATTCCGATATAAAATATACAGAAGAAAGAGAATGGTATACAAAATTACATACAAAATTGAAAGAAAATAACATTTCTCCTAATGTTTCAGATTATATTTTAATGAAAATGATTTATTTTACTGTAAAAGAAATGCAAGCTCATCAAAAATATGATATGGATATAGATGATTTCCTCTACAAAATTCTTTCGGACTGTCAAAAAGATTTTAACCATTCTGTTTTTTTATTACTACAAAATGAACAATATTTTGACATGGTTAAAAATGCCCTATTAGAGAAATTACAATACAATGAAACATAAAAAATAGCACCTCACTCACCAAAAAGTGAATGAGGTGCTATATTCATTTTAATATGACAGGTGTTATCATGATAACGCACATAAATGCTTCAAAAAATATATCTTTTGCAAATTCTTTTTTATTTTCAATGCATTTTTTTGTTTTCCATTGTGTGATATATTTCAGTGTTGTATCTAATGTAATTACGAATACAATGAGCAATACGAATAAACATTGTGCAATTTTTGAAAAATTATAACTCCACATTATGATATAAATTATCACAATACCAACAGTTTGCATGATTTTAAATTGATTTTTAGTCACATATCATCGCTACCTTTCGGTCTTACTATGTTCACTCCTGTTTATGATAAACAAACTACAATACTTAAAGCTGTTATTCTTTTTTAAAATTTCATTAAAAAAACATTCCTTTTCCATTTATTACAACAATAATATTACAATATATTACATTCTGTCAATATTTATCACAATATTATTTCATTAATAAAGAAGCCATATTTTAGCTACACTACAAAATAGGAATTGTATTACATAGTAAAAACTGCTATACTATATATAGAAATGATAGAGAGGAATTTTGTATATGAACAATAAACACTTTAATCAAAGTGAAGAAATAAAACATAATGAAAAATATAAAGATGCTTTGTTTCGATATTTATGCAATGAAGAACAGGAAGCATCTAAACTATATCAAGCAATCACTGGAAAATATATTCCTCCTGAAAATATAGAATTAGAAAATTTAGATTCATTGGTCATATCAGATTGGTATAATGATGTCTCTTTTAAAACAAAAGATAATCATGTCATTATTTTGTGTGAACAACAATCTACAAAATGCAGTAATATGACATTAAGATGTCTTGTATATTATACAAATTTGATTCGTAAATTGTATGAAGAAAATAGAGATGGTTTTAAAGATAAACTCTATCGCTCTACTATACTAAAAGTACCAAAACCTGAATTTTATATTTTATATATTGGAAAAGAAAAAATAAAATGTGAAGAATTATTTACAGAACATAATGCAGGATATGAAAATATAAATGGATTTACAAATGATATATTTTTGCAAATACGTGTCAAAAACATAGATATTCATTATAATAAATTAACAGAAACTCAAAAAAGAGCATCTCATACACTTGCAGGATATAGCTACATCATACAGCAATATGATATACACGAAAAAGAATTAAAAAATAGTATCAGTGATGACAATGTTAGAAAAAACAAGGCAATGTTGATGGCAATAGAAGATTGTAGAAATGTAGGTTATTTATTAGATTATTTGGATAGAAAGGAGTTTAAAGTTATGTTGGAAAAAGAATACACCATGGCTGATTATATTGCATCTTTAAAAGAAGATATGAAAAAGCAGGCAGAAAATATTAGAAAGCAGGCTTTAGAAGAAGGTATGGAAGAAGGTATAAAAGAAGGCATAAAAGAAGGTATAAAAGAAGGTATAAAAGAAGGTATAAAAGAAGGCATAGAAGAAGGTATGGAAAGAGAGAGAGAATATAGCATTAAGAATTTAATCATTAGTTATAAAGAAGATGATTTTAATAGAGAGAAAATAGCAATCAAAATTATAAAATTATATCATGTAACTTCTGAAATTGCGGAAGAATATTTAAAAAAATATTTTGATTGAAAAAAAGAGCCTATATTAAGCCTTTGAACACTACCTTCTCTGTTTTCATGAATAAAAAATAAAAGTAGCACATTGTAAAATAAAATACAACACTCTCTCACAAATAAAGCAAGAGGGTGTTGTAATATTATAATAGTGGTAATATCAGTGCAAAAAAGAGAAATATTGCAAAAAGTATATCCAATACAAATTCTTTTTTATTTTCAATACATTTTTTTGTTTTCCATTGTGTGATATATTTTATTATTTTATCTAATGAAAGTGATGTTGTCATAAGCAATAATATAAAGCATTTCATTATCATTGAAAATTCACTAAACCATTTTATATAAATCATAAAAAGTGTAATATAAATAACAGCTTGCATAATTTTAAATTGATTTTGACTCATATATCACCACTACCTTTTAATATAAAACAACATGGTTTTATTTGTGTATGCTGTCTGGTCTACGCTTCAGCACACTACAAACTTTATATTTCATCTTCCTCTTTTTTATCTTCCACATAGCCACACTGCATATTAGAGCAAACAATTTTTACATTTTTCTTTCCTTTTTCCTCCATATAACTACCACACTGAGGACATTTTTTTTCTGAAGGTTTATTCCATGACATAAAATCACATTCTGGATGATGTTCACAGCCAAAATACTTTCTACCTTTTTTTGTTTTTTTAATCAGTATTTTACCTCCACATTTTGGACAGCTAACACCAGCATATTCATAATATGTTTTTGAATTATGACATTCTGGGAATCCAGGACAGGCAATAAATTTACCATAACGCCCATATTTAATTACCATATTTCTACCACATTTTTCACATATAATATCTGTTACTTCATCTTTGATATCTACTTTTTTGAGTTTTTCTATTGCGTCAAGTACTTCTTTTTCAAAAGGAGGATAAAATTCTCTTATAATTTGCTTCCATTCTCCTTTGCCTTCTTCCACCTCATCTAATTTATTTTCCATTTCTGCCGTAAAATGGATATCCACAATATCGGTAAAATACTGTTTCATAATATCATTTACCACTTCACCCAATTCTGTTGGGAAAAGGCTTTTCGCCTCTTTTGTGACATAATTTCTTGCTTGTATCACACCCAATGTAGAGGCATACGTACTGGGACGCCCTACCCCTATTTCTTCCAATGTTTTTACAAGTGATGCATCTGTAAATCTTGGTGGTGGTTGTGTAAAATGCTGTTGTGCATCAATCTCTTTTTGATACAATACTTGGTGTTTTACCATACTAACAATTTTTTCTGTTTCTTCTTTTTCTTTATAATCATACACTTTCAAAAATCCGTCAAATTTTAATACAGAGCCATTTGTTCTAAACTGATAGTCATGACATTTTATTTTAACAGACAATGTATTATAAATAGCTGGACTCATTTGACTCGCAACAAATCGCTTCCATATAAGTTGATACAATCTAAACTGGTCTTTTGTCAAAGATTCTTTTATATATTCTGGTGTATAATAGACATTTGTAGGTCTAATCGCCTCATGGGCATCCTGTGTTTTGCCTTTTGATTTATATACTATTCTTTCTGCGTTAACATACTCCTTGCCATATGTTTTATCAATAAATCTTACACACATTTCGTATGCTTCATCAGAAATACGAAAAGAATCCGTTCTAATATAAGACACCAGTCCGACGGTACCCTCTCCCTTTATGTCAATACCCTCATATAACTGTTGTGCTATCATCATTGTTTTTTGTGCTGTCATATTCAGGTGTTTACTTGCTTCCTGTTGTAATGTACTTGTTGTAAAAGGTGCAACTGGTTTTTTTATTCTTGTTCCTTCTTTTACATCTGTTACAACAAAATTTTTCCCCTCCATATTTTGCAATATTTCATCTGTTTGCTGTTTATTATGGAGTTCTATTTTTTCCCCTTCTGTACCATAAAATTTTGCCTGTATATCATTTTTATTTTCATCTGTCAAATTTGCTGTAATTGTCCAATATTCTTCTGGTATAAAACTATTGATTTCTTCTTCTCTATCACAAATAATTCTTAATGCAACAGACTGCACACGTCCTGCACTCAATCCTCTTTTTACTTTTTGCCAAAGCAAATCACTTATGGTATATCCTACCATTCTATCAAGCATTCTTCTTGCCTGTTGTGCATTTACTAAATCCATATCAATTTCTCTTGCTTCTGAAATAGACTTTTTTACTGCATTTTTTGTAATTTCATTAAATGTAATACGGCTAATGGGCTTTTCTTTTAAATTTAAAGCATGAAGTAAATGCCAGCTAATTGCTTCACCCTCTCTGTCGGGGTCAGTTGCAAGATATACTTTATCTGCTGATTTTGCTTCCTTTCTTAATTTGCTTAATAGCTCCCCTTTTCCCCTTATTGTAATATATCTTGGCTCGTAATCATTTTCCATATCAATACCAAGCTGACTTTTAGGTAAATCTCTTACATGACCCATAGATGCCTCAACTTTATAGGTATTACCCAAAAATTTTTTAATTGTTTTTGCTTTTGCAGGCGATTCCACAATCACAAGATGTTTTTTGTATGCCTTTGCCTTTTTGGGTTTTTCCTTTTGTTTTTTCTCTGCCATAAATCACACCTCTTACTATTCTCTAATATAGCCTGTTTGAGGCAATTTTTTAATTTTTCCCATAATTTCTAATAATGTCAAAGAATATTGTACTTCTTGTATTTCTCTCTTTAGTATTCTGCTAATGGTTTCTGCATTAATAGCCTCTTGCCCAATACAATCATAGACTTCTTGTTCTTCTTTTGCTATATTATTCGACATATTTTGTTTTAATATTTGTTTTTCTGTTTTACTGTATGCTATACCCAATGCTTGTAATATATCATCAGTTCCTGTAATAATAGGACAGCCTTGTTTGATTAAGGCATTTGTGCCTTCACTAAATTTACTTGTAATATTTCCAGGCACAACAAAAACCTCTCTGCCATTTTCCAGAGCTTGGTCTGCTGTAATAAATGTTCCACTTTTTTTACCTGCCTCTACCACAACAGTAATAGAAGATAAACCACTTATAATACGATTTCTTTTTACAAAATTTTTAGGATAAGGCTTTGAACCTGGAGGATATTCTGACACAACACAGCCATTTTGTATAATACGCTCCATCAATGCTTTATGTTCCACAGGGTAACAAATATCTACTCCTGTACCCAATACAGCAATAGTTTGTCCTCCACCATCTAATGCTCCTTTATGTGCCATACCATCAATACCTGTCGCCATACCGCTTACTATAACAATATTTGTTTGTGCTAATTCTTGTGCAAATTTATGGGTAACATAGGAACCATAACTAGAACATTTTCTTGCTCCTACCATACTAACTTTTTGTATATTCTCATCAGGGAGAAATCCTTTTACATACAATCCAATAGGTGGGTCAAAAATTTGTTTTAATAAATTTGGATATCGTTCGTTTTTGATAGAAACATATTGAATGTCTTTTTGTTCCATTTCATCTATCCAATTTTGCAGTTGTTCCTCATTTTTTGCTTTTTGTATGGATTGACTACATTGTGTGCCAATTCCTTTTACTTTTTGTATTTCATATTCAGATGCATTCCATATTGCTTCTGCTGTCCCAAAATAATTTAACAAAGCATTTACTTTATGAATCCCTACATTTGTGACACGTGAAAGCCACATCATATAATACTCTTCCATACTATCTTCCCCTCTCTCATCATGCTTCATAATGAAATCTATCCTATCATAAATCCTTTTTCAAATAAATTCAATATAAATTTTTTAAAAATTGTATTTTTTGATATTTTCTTATAAAGCGATTCATATTTTTTTATATAAATTATTGTTTTTTCTAATAGTAAAAGACTGTTTTTTTAACAGTCTTTAACAGTCTTTAGTTTGTCAGTAAATTTTTTTATGGATTTCGTTTAAGCCTGCAAACTTTTATAGAAAACTTTGTTTTTTTAATAGTAAACAATAAATTATATTGTAATTTCTCTCCATACAAAACTATCTACAATATTTTTTGCTACTTTTTCTACATTTTCCATATCCTGCTCTCCAAAATCTGTTATTTGTACCAATATATGTGCCTTCTCTCCTGCAATATAATATTGTACTGTTCTAACAGGCGTATCACTTTGTTTATCATTTACTTCAACACGAAATACAGAATAACCATTTTGAGATATAAATGATTCTGAAATCAAATTTTGATACAATTCTTGTTTTAATTCCAATTTTAATTGATACAATATTGCAGATGTTAACACGTTATATTCTTCTTTTTTATATTGATTTTGACGATATTCTACAAAAATATTTGTTGTTTTATTTGTGATTTCCTCTCCCTTTTTGCAATAATAAGCACTTTGTTCATTGGAGTTATCTTCTACTAAAACCCAATCCTCATATACATCATATGTTCCAAACATTTTTTGTTGTTCAAATACAGTTGGTTGTGTTTGTTGTGTTTGTTGTGTTTGTTGTTGTGTCTGTTGTTCTTGTTGTTGTGTTTGTTGTTGTGTTTGTTGTTGTGTTTGTTGTTGTGTGGATTGTTCTTTTGTGTAAGAACAGCCCCCTATTAAAAATAATGATATAATACAATGTAATAAAATTAAAAATTTTTTCATATATTGCCTCCTACATTTGTATATTTCTCATTGTCATATCATATCACATTCTGTTAAAAAGTACCATACATATACATTATTTTTGTTGAAAAATTACAAAATTACTGTTATCATGAAAAGAGTAGTAAATAAAAAGGGGGAAAATTATGCTTTCTAAAATGATAAGTAGTGGTATATTAGGTATTGAGGGCTATATGATAGATGTGGAGGTAGATTTAAGCGATGCTATGCCCAGTTTTGATTTAGTAGGGCTACCTGATTCTGCTGTAAAAGAATCTAGAGAACGTGTCAAAACAGCTATAAATAATTCTGATTTTGTATTTCCCAAAAAAAGAATTACAGTCAATTTGGCACCTGCTCACATGAAAAAAGAAGGAGCAGCTTTTGATTTACCCATTGCATTGGGTATATTGTGTTGCATGGGACTTTTTGACGCAACTGCAAGCAAAAATATATTGATATTAGGGGAATTATCTTTAGATGGTTCTGTACGTTCTGTAAATGGTGTATTGCCTATGGTGTATCATGCAAAACAACATGGTATACACTATTGTATTGTTCCAGCCGAAAATGCAGAGGAAGCGGCACTTGTAAAAGGTATGACAGTATACCCTGTTTGCCATTTAAAACAAGCACTTTCATTTTTACAGGGCAACAACCATATTACTCCTTTTACTGTGGATTTTGATACACTTTTTTCAAAGCAAACAGAACAAAATACTTTGTTAGATTTTTCTGACGTGAAAGGACAGCAAAATGCCAAAAGAGCATTAGAAATTTCTGCAAGTGGTATGCACAATATATTGTTAATAGGACCACCAGGAACAGGCAAAACAATGCTTGCAAAAAGAGTTCCTACAATATTGCCTGATTTGACATTTGAAGAAAGCATTGAAATTACAAAAATATATAGTGTTGTGGGATTGCTTGCGTCTAAAAATACATTGATTAGAGAAAGACCTTTTCGCTCTCCTCATCATACCATATCCTCATCTGCATTGACAGGTGGCGGAAGAATACCACACCCTGGTGAAATATCATTAGCGCATAATGGTGTGTTGTTTTTAGATGAATTACCCGAATTTCAAAGAAGTGCATTGGAAATTATGAGGCAACCTTTAGAAGACCGTAAAGTAACTATTGCCCGTGTAAGCGGAACATTAACTTATCCTGCTAATTTTATGCTAGTTGCTGCAATGAATCCCTGCCCCTGTGGCTATTTGGGAGATGCCAACCGTTGCCACTGTTCTTTGCATGAAATTACAAAATATCATAATAAAATTAGTGGTCCTTTACTTGACCGCATTGATTTGATGGTAGAACTGCCTGCGCTTTCTTATGAATCATTAGAAAGTTCTTCTCATTCAGATAGTTCCAGTGAAATCAAAAAAAGAGTATTACAAGCGCAACAAATACAATTAGAAAGATATCAATATGAGGATTTCTTTTTTAATTCTCAATTAGGTGCGGCACAAATAGAACATTATTGTATTTTGGGGCAAAAAGAAAAGGAATTGTTGCAATCTGCATTTACACATATGGATTTAAGTGCTAGGGCATATCATAAAATATTAAAAATAGCACGTACTGTCGCAGATTTAGAAGGCTGTAAGGATATCAATACAAAACATATTGCTGAAGTGATACAGTATAGGAGTTTGGATAGAAAATATAAAATGTAACAGACATAATTGTGTTTGGAATTGTTACGAAATTTTTTATAATTGCAAACGTGATTTTATTATTTCATTAAAACAAAAAGGCGATATGTAGCAACATATCGCCTTTACTTATTTCAAATCATATTATTTTTAATATACTTCGTTTTCATCATAATAATTTACTTCACTTAAATCCTTCAATTTAAACTGACCAACCATTTGTTTCATCATTTGTGCCTGTCCAGAGAGTTCTTCACTAGCTGCGGCACTTTGTTCTGCTGTTGCACTGTTTGTTTGTACAACGCTTGCAATTTGGTCCATACCTGTTGTAACTTGTGATATAGAGTCAGCCTGTTCTACTGTAGCCTCTGTAATTTTTCCAACTAATCCCACTACTTCATTTACAGCATTTACAGCTTCTGAAAGATATTGTGCAGTAGTATCTGCAATTTTTGTTCCTTTATTTACCAAACTGATAGAACGTTCAATCAATGCTGCTGTATTTTTACTTGCCTCTGCACTTTTAGATGCAAGATTTCTAACTTCATCTGCAACAACAGCAAACCCTTTTCCTGCTGTTCCTGCACGTGCTGCCTCTACTGCTGCATTTAAAGCTAAAATATTTGTCTGGAAAGCAATATCTTCTATTGTTTTAATAATTTTACCAATTTCACTGGAACTTTGGCTAATTTCATGTATAGAATCAATCATTTGTTCCATTTGCTGATTGCTTTCTACCATTTGTGTGCCTGCAACTTCTGCTTTTTCGCTTGCAGATTTTGCATTATTTGCAGTATCCTGCACCTGGAAAGAAATATTGTTTATTGTTGCTGCTAATTCTTGCACAGCACTAGCTTGTTCTGTAGAACCTTGTGAAAGTGCTTGCGCACCTGCTGAAACCTGTTCACTTCCAGCAGAAACCTGGTCAGCAGAAGTATTGATTTGTCCTAATGCAACACTCAATTTTTTGTGCAATTTTCTTACAGAAATCAATATATTTTCAAAATCGCCAATATAATTCTGTTCTGCTCTTGTTTTTACATTAAAATTTCCTTCTCCCATTTCTCCTAAAAGAAAATCAATATCTTCTACAATAGTAGATAAATTTGCAGTCATTCCCATAAATGAATTTGTCAGTATACCAATTTCATCATTTGATGTTACTTCTGGAAGTTCTGCATTTAAATGTCCATGTGCAATATTTTGTGCTGCAGTAACAATGCCCTGCATTGGACGAAGTATACGTCTTAACAGTGCAATAATTGTCAATATAATTACAACTAAAGCAATTATAGATAATATTACCATAACCCAAGCAGTTATTTGCACAGATGCATTTACATCAGTAGAACTAATTGCTGTTAATGACCACCATGTTTCTGAACCAGCTTGTATTGGTGTATAAAAACGACTTACTTTTCTACCATCTTCTCTTGTTGCTACCAAATTAAATGCCTGCCCTTTTTGCATATTATCAATAATACTTTGATATTCTTGTGGGTCTGGTGTAAAGTCAGAAACTTTTCTACCAATATCGTTTCTTGTTTCGCTATCATATACTACTGTTTCTTTATTATCATATATTGTACAATACATACTAGGATAACTTTCATTTGTTGTTTGAATCTGGTCAAATTTTGAAATATCAATATCTGCCATAACTACACCAATGACTTCATTGTTTAACATAATTGGGCTTGCATATGTAATCAATGTTTCTCCCTCATATTCATAAGGGTCTGTTACAACTGCTGATTTTGCAGTAACAGCATCTTTATAATATGCTTCTTGTGAATAGCTCTCATATTCTGCAAAAGGTGTGACATTTGCTTCTGCTGTTTTTTTGTTAATATAAAATGAATAGCTTTTCATATCCTGTTGGAATGCATAAGGCTCAAACATAACGCCCACACCAGTAATATCTTCATTTGTTAATGCAGTATTACGAGCTGTTTCACGCAGATATGTTTCTATGTCATAATTCATAGGTGTTAATATTGTACCAGTATAAATTGCACTCATAGACAGCGCAATTGCAGCAGGGTCTGTGGGTATGGTATTTTGCACAATATCAGATGCATATGTTTCATTTGTTCTTTCTATATAATTTTTTATGTCTGTTGCAACTGTTTGTGCTTCATTAAATGTTTGCTGAATCTGTGTAGCATTTAATTCAGATATTGCAGTTAATTCTCCGCCAATAGATGAGGAAATGGCACGTTTTGACATAGAAACAGTACATATAATTAATATCGCAAATACAACTGTTAATATTCCCCCTATAGTGACTGCAAGTTTAGATGAAAGTTTTAATTTTTTTAACATCTTATATTTCTCCTCCTAATTCTATCAACAATATACAAAATATTTTCAATAATAAAGTGTCTATTTCAAAGCATTATAAATAAATTATCTATTATCATTTTAAATCGCAATAAAAACATGAAATCAATTTATAATTTATGATGTACAGACTTTCCCCCTAAAAAATTTACAAAAATATTTATATTTTAGTAGTTTTTTATAGACTTTTACTATTTAGAACTATATTGCTGATAATTATATTATTGAAAATAAAACTTTATTATACTGTTTTCATTATACAACTATGCACAGAATTAATCAATAAAGTAAATATGAAAATAAATAAAAAGTAAATTTTACCAAAAAATATAAAAAATAAAAAAATAAAGGGAAACTTTTTTTCATTTGTAAAAAGTTTCCCTTAAAAATATGCTATTATTGTATAGTATTGTCATTTTTTATAGTCGCCATTTTAAAAATTTCTTTTCAAGCAGTACAATCAACTGATACATAATTGCAGCCATAATTGCAAGCAATATAACAGAAAGCATTACCCAATCCAGTTTAAATATTTGAGAACCATATACAATTAAATAGCCTAATCCATATTGTGCCACTAAAAATTCTCCTACTATAACACCTACAAAAGAAAGTCCGACATTTATTTTTAATGCACTGATAATAGTAGGAACACTTGCGGGTAATATCACTTTTGTTAAAACCTGTTTTTTTGTACCACCGAATGTTTGTATCAATTTTATTTTATCGCTGTCAATATGCAGAAAACCATTTAATACTGTCATAATGGTAACAACAATGGACGTCATAAGCGCAGTGGCAATAATAGAAGTCATATTATTGCCCAGCCATACAATAATAATGGGTGCTAATGCGGTTTTGGGTAGAGAATTCAATACCACTAAATAAGGCTCTGTTACATCTGATATAAAATCATTCCACCAAAGTAATATAGCAATTAGCGTACCAAATATTGTACCCAATAAAAAACCTAATACTGTTTCATATAATGTGATGCCAATATGTTTAAAAAGTATACCACTTGTAGCCATATCTGTCATAGCGCTTATCATTCTGCTAGGTTGGCTAAATAAAAATGGGTCTATTATATTTTGTTGTGCAGAAATTTCCCATATCACAAAAAAAACAATCAATATCAACACTTGTGTACTTCTTACAAGGCATTTCCTTTTTTTCATTTTTTTTAAATACTCTAATTGCTTTTGTGAAATGTATTCTTTATGATACATGAACGTCCAACTCCTTCCATATTTTATTGAAATAGTCTTTAAACTCAGGTGCTTCTCTTGCTTTCATAGGTGTTCTTTCTTCTAATGTCAAATCAATATTGTATATGGATTTTAATGTAGCAGGACGGTGAGAAAGTACAATCACTCTGTCAGAAAGGCTGATAGCCTCCGAAATATCATGAGAAACTAATATTGCTGTTTTTTTCTCTTTTCTGATAATTGTACCAATTTCATCAGAAACATAAAGCCTTGTTTGATAATCCAGTGCAGAAAAAGGCTCATCTAGTAAAAGCACATCAGGCTGTATGGCAAGTGTGCGTATGAGTGCCACTCTTTGCCTCATACCTCCCGAAAGCTGTGAAGGCATATGATATTTAAAATCACCTAATCCGTAAAGTTCTAATAATTCATCTACTCTTTTTATATTTTCGGTTGTGAGTTTATTTTGAATTTCAAGCCCTAAACAAGCATTGCTGTGAATATTGCGCCATTCTAATAAATAATCTTTTTGTAACATATAGCCTATATTTGTTTTGGAATGAATGTAAAAACTCCCCTCAGAGGGCTTTATCAATCCGGCAAGCATGGACAATATAGAAGATTTCCCGCAACCGCTTGGACCTACAATACATACAAATTCTCCCTGTTCCACAGAAAAACTTAAATCAGAAACGGCTTTTGTTTCGCCAGATATGCTATGATAATGAATGCTGATATTTTTTAATTCTACCATAGAAGACATTATTGTATACCTCCCTTTTTCCATTTAATCTATTATATTGTATGAAAGGACAAAAGGTGCTTTTCTATATAAAAAAAGAGAAGTGATTGAATGAGAGCGTTGCTTTCTAAATAATGACATAATTGTGTTCACAAAAGTTAAAGTTCTTTGTCAAACTTTCTTTCAAGAAAGTTTGTAGGTGTGGGCAACGCCCACAAAAATAAAATATATTCTTTTTATCATTTAAGCCTTTCACTAAAACTTTACAATTCTTTATAATAAAATTTATTCTGTTTTGTTAACATCTTGAGAGCTCTGCTCTCAAACTCTCGCAAGCTTTTTAAAAAAAGCTTAGCAAAAACTTTTATGGAAAACTTCGTTTTCCTAATTGCGAACGGATTCATATATTACTTTAATATTGATAAAAATGTCATACTATTGTATAATAAAAATACTTTAATATTATTTTATTACATACATATGGAGGGCGATATATTATGGTAAGAAAAGAAAACATTGCAGAAATACAAGGTTTACGTGGGGGTAAAGGTTCTGCGGAAGTACATCACATATTAAGCAAAGAGGAACTCATGGGACATGGAAAAATGTATGCTCGTGTAATATTACGTCCTCACAGCAGTATAGGCTGGCATCAACATATAGGTGATACAGAGCCTTATTTAATATTAAAAGGGGAAGGTGTTTTCATAGACAATGACCGCTCTAAAACCGTTGTAAAAGCTGGCGATGTTTGTGTAATCAATGTAGGTGATTGGCATTCATTAGAAAACAATACAGACGAAGAATTAGAAATTATGGCACTTGTTATTAATGAGGAAGTAAAATAATATTCACACAAAAGGCTTTATTAACAGTATGTTAATAGAGCCTTTTTCAAAATAATTTTTATTTCTGTTTACAATAGTAAAACGAAGTTTTCCATAAAAGTTTTGTCCAACTTTTTTAAAAGTTGGTGAGAGTTCGATGTGCAAAACGTCCACTGGACGTTTTGCACCGACCGGAGCGAAGCGTAGACCAATGCTCTCAATGTCTTAACAAAACAGAATAAATTTTACATTTAAAAATTGTAATGTTTTAGTGAAAAGGTTTGAAGGGTTGAAAAGAATATATTTATATTTGTGGGCGTTGCCCACACCTACCAACTTTCTTGAAAGAAAGTTGGACAAAGAACTTTAATTTTTGCGAACGCAATTTCACGAAACTTTATTTTTTGCGTTCGGAATGATATCATTATTTATGGCAATCCCGACAAATCAAACAAAGGTATATAATCAGAAGTAGCAGAGCATTTATTTTGCACAAAACCATTTTTCAAGCCAACATCAAAAAAATATTTTACCACATTTTGATATTCCAATGTAGTTAATTTTCTCGCAATCTGTTTATATTCTAATGCCTTATACATAGGGGTATATTGATTCAAAAGCGATACATAAGTATCCTTTCCCATATTCTGTTTTATCCAATGCAACACAGCAAAACTATCTTTATAACATCCTGGCAAAACCAAATGTCGTATGATAACACCCTTTTGCAATATACCATTTTCATCAAATATATCATTAGGCTGTTGTCTTTTCATTTCTAATATGGCATATTTCGCATATTCAAAATAATCAGCAGCATGAGAAAATTCATTACTATATGAAGCAGAAACATATTTTAAATCGGGCAAATACACATCAATCAATCCCTCAAGCAATTTCAAACTTTCCACTTTTTCATAAGCATTTGTATTATACACAATAGGGATAGACAGCCCCTTACTTTTTGCTAATAATATAGCTTGTCTGACTTGTGGTATAAAATGTGTGGGAGAAACCAAATTGATGTTATGCACACATTTTTTTTGCTGTGATAAAAATACATCTGCTAAATTTTCTATTGTCAATGTTTTTCCAAAACCTTCTGCACTGATTGTATTATTTTGGCAAAAAATACAATTTAAATTACAGTGAGAAAAAAATACAGTGCCAGAGCCTTTTGTACCACTGATAGGGGGTTCTTCCCACTCATGAATAGAGGCAAGTGCGCATTTTGGCAATAAACCTGCATGACAATATCCTTTTTCCCCTTCATAACGATTCACACCACAATTTCTAGGACATATTGTGCAGTGTTTCATACTATCCATCATGATATCATTTCCTTTCACAATTACTATGTTTATTTTAACAAATGTGGCAGTGTTTTAATAGTGCAAAAATAAAATAACTATGTTACACTACAATAAAATAAAACAGCAGAACATATAAGGGGGACTGTGTAATGAGAGTGTATGAAAATGTAATTGAAAATGATAAAAAAGTGCAAAAAGTCCTTTGTAACTGTTGTGGAAAAGAAATTGCAATACAACAAGGATATTTTTCTGACCATTTGCATATTGAAAAACAATGGGGATATTTTTCTGAAAAAGATGGTAGACAAGATAATTTTGATTTGTGTGAAAATTGTTATGATAATATGGTAAAGCATTTTGTGATACCTGTTTCACAATAAATCCGTTCACGATTAGCAAAACGAAGTTTTACTTTAAAAGTTTTGTCCAACTTTGTGGGAAGTTGGTGGAGTTTGAGGCGAAGCCTCAATGTTCTAAATGCTTTTAAATATTAAAAAAATATAATTAACATTAAAAGGAAGAACTTTTTGCAAATAGAAAAAATTCTTCCTTTTAGTATGATACTTTTTATTTTGTTTTTGCGGACGTTGTCCGCACCTACAAACTTTCCCCCTAGAAAGTTTGACAAAGAACTTTAACTTTCGCGAACGCAATGATATATTATTATCCCAACAAATCAGGCAATAACATAGATATTGCAGGAACATATGTAATGAACAACAATACCACTATCATCACTATCAAGAATGGTATAATACCCTTTATGACATCGTCCAGAGTAGTTTCGCCCACACGGGAGGCGACAAACAAGTTTACGCCCAAAGGAGGTGTAATAAATCCAATAGCCAAGTTTACAACCATAATGATACCAAAATGTGTGACATCTACACCCAAAGCAGTCACAACAGGGAATAATATAGGTGCTAATATCATAATTGCGCATAATGTTTCCATAAAGCAACCTACAATCAAAAGCAATATATTTATGAGCAATAATATCAATATTTTACTATCTGTCATTGTTGTCAAGAATGTTGCAACTGTTGTAGGAATACGTCCCAATGTCAACACTTTTGAGAAACCAGCCGCACAACCAATAACAATCAATATTGTTGCTGTTGTTTCACAAGCATTTTTTGTAACAGTCATAAGCTGTTTTAAATCCAATTCTTTATATACCAAACAACCAATTACCAAACTATATATAACGGATACGGCTGCCGCCTCTGTTGGTGTAAATATACCACCATAAATACCACCCAATATAATAACAGGGGAAAGCAAGGCAAATATACTATCTTTTACTTCTTTCAATGCTTTTTTTGCACTGAAAGGTTCTTCATCACCTTTATATCCATGACTTACTGCAAAGAAATAAGAATAACCTATCAATACCAAACCAATTAAAAGCCCTGGAACAAAACCAGCTAAAAACAATTTACTAACAGAACTATTTGTTGTAACACTATAAACAACCATAGGAATACTTGGAGGAATGATAACACCTATTGAACCCGCTGCGGCAATCAATGCAAGCACAAATTTTCTATCATATCCCTTTTGTAACATTGTTGGCACAACCATACCACCAACTGCGGCAACTGTTGCAGGACCAGAACCAGAAATCGCTGCAAAAAACATACATACTACAACGGTTACAATGGCAAGTCCGCCTCTTATTCTTCCAAAAAATACATTTGCTACATTTAACAAACGACGAGAAATACCGCCCCCGCCCATTAACTCACCTGCAAATACAAAAAATGGTATTGCCATAATAGGGAAAGAGTCACAACCTGTTACTAGGTTTTGTGCTATAAATCCAAATGTTAACTGTTTTGTATATAATATGTATGCAAGTGACGCAATACCCAATGAAAAACCAATAGGCACTGTCAGCACAAGACAAATAATCAATGTTGCAAATACGACTAATGCGATACTACCTGTCATGCTTTATCCTCCTCCTCAACATTACCCAATTTTTTGATTCTTCTTACTATACATTGTAATTGACGGATTGCTGTTAATACAAAACCCACAAGAGGCGCAGCATAAACAAATTGCATAGGTAATCCTATTGCTGGTGAAAGCTGTCCGCTCCATGTGATTTTTTGATATACTGTAATACCTGTAATAGCAATGAATACAGCAAATCCAAATACAATAATTTCGCTCAATATTTCAATATAAGGGCGTATTGCTTTAGGATAAATATTGATTGCAGCATCAATTCTAATATGTTTTTCTCTACGTGCTGTATAGCTTACTGCAAAATAAACCAACCATACAAATAAATATCTTGCCAATTCTTCTGACCATGTTAAAGAATTTTGAAAAGCATATCTCATAACAACCTGTATAAATATGATAATACTCATTGCAAACATTAATGGAATAATGAAGAATTCTTCCAAATGTTCATTTAGAAATTTCATACCCTTTTCCTCCCCTTTACTCTTATTATTCAGCTGGATATTTTTGTTTTGCCTTTTCTACTTCTGTATATAATAAATCTACTACAGATTTATCATCTACTTTTTCATAAGCAAGGTCTTTCAAATTAGAACAAGCTGCTTTAAATTCTTCCACAGCCTCTGGTGTCAATTCATTGTATATCATACCAGGATAGTTTTTGATATTTTCTAATGCAACTGCTTCATATTCTGAACATCTTTCTCTTTCATAAGCAACTGCCTCATCAGAAACACGTAACACAATTTCTTGTTGTTCTGGAGTTAAACCGTCAAATTTTTCTTTACTCATGAGTATCAAATATGGAGAATAAATATGTTTTGTATATGTATAGCATTTTTGTACTTCACAGAATTTTGTTTGCCATGTTAATTCTGCACCATTATCCTGTCCATCAACAGTACCCTGTTGCAATGCTGTAAACAATTCTGTAAATGCCATAGGTGTTGGATTCGCACCATAGTTTTTCCATTGTGTTAACTGTAATTCATTTTCCATAATACGGATTTTTAAACCTTTTAAATCGTCTACTGTTTTAACTTCTCTGTTTGTTGTGGAAAGTGTACGAAATGCATTTTCCTGCCATTGTAACATTTTAAATCCAACATCTTCCAAACCCTTTCCCAGTCTGTCACCTAAAGGACCATCTAACACTTCATATACCTGTTGTTTGTTATCAAACAACCAAGGAATATCAATACAGAAAATATCATGGCTGAAAGATGCTACTGTTGCATTTGTTGCTAAAACGATATCATAGTTACCAAACTGGCAACCTTCCAACAACTCCCTTTCACTTCCTAACACATTATCTGTATAAATGTCACAGCTTAATGTGCCTCCGCTTTCCTGTTCCAAACGCATTTTGAAAAATTTTGCAGCGTCTATTGTTGCCGGTGCATTACCCAAAGCATAAATGAATCTATAACAGTCATCTTTTAATTCTACCCCAGAATCAAAATCAACAGGTTCTACTTTTTTTTCTACAAATCCCTGTGCTGTTGTATTGTTTTGTTGTGCGTCCTCTCCATTGCTTTCTTTATCAGAACTGCAACCAAATAATCCTATTATCATTGTTGCTGCTAATATAGAAGCAATTTTTCTTTTTAACATATCTTTCCCTCCTCATTCAATATTAAAATAATTATGATTTCTGTCACTGTAAACATTTGATTTATCGTTCAGCCTGTTAATAAAATCTGACAAAAAACGCTTCTGTAAAAACTAACATTTTTCATTATAAAATTGATAGATTTTAAGGAAACGAAGTTTCCGCTTCAAAGTTCTTTGCTTCTTTCTTTCAAGAAAGAAGTAGAGTTTGAGACGAAGTCTCAATGTTTATCAACAAACTAAACAATAAACACTTGATTTACAGTTTTATTTTTTTATCATAACAATCTTTTTCAATCATTCTTTTTTGAGATATTTCGCCAATATCTTTTATCATTTACCCTACAATTTTTATTGATGAAAAGATTGTTATTTGCTTTTATTATGATTACATAGTATTTTGCAGTGTACACTTAAAATTTTATTACATCATTCAAAAACATTTTTGTAATATAATTAAATTTTTTTATACCTTATAAAAACTGAATATTTTAAATTGTTTTTATTGGCAAATATCACTATATCGCTGTCAAAATAAAAATATTATAAATTTATGTGTATTCAGTGTAACATATATTGTTTAAAATGTCTAATATTTTTTAAATTTTTGTGAATTTTTTTATAATATTGTAAATGTTTTTACTGTAATAAACATATTTCATTGTGATTATTTTTTGTATCATTATGATAAAGATACATTTTTTATAAATTTTAATTTTTTATATTTAGTATAAATTGTATAAAATCACCAAAATATTGCCATGATTTCATTCATAAATAATTACAAAAACTGATGTGATGCCACTTTTTATAATATGATACAACATAAAATGTATTTAAAAAATACAATATTTGTAAAACAAGGCTTTTTATTCTCATTTATTTATATACATTGTATAGTATTTATTTTAATATTGTATACTTTATTTTGATATTACCAATTTTTTATTCCATATTATGGTATTTTTATTTCTATTATATACAAATATACCATGTTATATTTATTTTTATATCATTTATTATACATTATAAATAATAAAATTTCTTTTTTTAGTATAGTATAATTTCAAAATGAATTTTATATATATTATAGTTTTATGTTAATATAATAAAACCTGTTTTTGTATAATATAAATCTTTCATTTTGTTATTTTTATTGTTGTATTTTTATATCATTTCTATGTAATTTTTTTTATGGAATATAAAAAATAGAAATAAACTATTGATAAAATTATTTATACATTGTATAAAATCTCAAATAGCATATTTCTACTTTTATATATGTTGTATTCTATTCAAATATATTTTAATATCTATTTTATTACTGTAATATAATTGTTTATTTTAATGTGTATAATCGAAATACTTGTTCTGATGTTTCTATTATATTTTGTCTTGCAAGCTCTTTTTGCATTGCCTGCTCCAATGTCGTAACAGTATGCAGTATACTAAAATAGGCATCTATGCCATGTTGATTACATATTCTGGACTCACTTGTTACACTTCCTGCAAATGCAATAACTGGCTTATTATATTTTTTTGCCAATTTTGCAACGCCTATAGGTGCTTTTCCCATTACCGTTTGTTTATCCAGCTTTCCCTCACCTGTTACAACAATATCTGCTGTTTTGATTTTGCTTTCTAAATCAATTTCTTTTAATACAATTTCAATACCTGACTGCAATACAGCATTTGTATATGCTAAAAATGCAAATCCTAAACCTCCTGCCGCTCCTGTGCCAGCAACATTGGCATATGCATTTTGGGAAACACTTTTTGATAATAAAGCATATTTTTCAAGCCATTTATCCATATCTTTTACCATTTGTTCTGTAGCACCCTTTTGAGGAGCAAATACTGCACTGCAACCTTTTTCACCACAAAGTGGATTGTTTACATCACAAGCAATATAAAATGTGCATTGTTTCAATTCTGGTAATACATTTTCTGTTGTAATTTTATATAGTTCCTCTAAACCCAATGCACCATAACAAACTTGTTTTCCATGCTTGTTTAACATACCATATCCCAATGCCTGTAACATACCAATACCGCCATCATTTGTTGCACTTCCCCCAATCCCTATTATAAAACGTCTGCAACCTTTTTGTATGGCGTGTTTTATCATTTCTCCCACACCATATGTTGTAGTATAAAGGGGATTCCTTTTTTGTTGCTCAATTAATGGAAGCCCTGCCGTTGACGCAATTTCTATTATTGCCGTTTGCCCTGCAATGCCATATTGACATTCTATTTTTTCACCTAAAGGGTTACTAGCAGTAATTGTCTGTATTTCTCCCCCCATACCCCACGTTAATGCTTCTACTGTGCCTTCTCCACCGTCTGCTAATGGACATACTTCTGTTTTTATATTTGCATTTGCTAATTTGATACCTTCTGCAATGGCATTTCCTGCTTCTAATGAAGTTAAACTTCCTTTAAATGAATCAATTGCTATCATTACTTTCATAATGCTATGCTCCTTTGAATAATCTCTAAAATCCGTTCACAATTAGGAAAACGAAGTTTTCCTTTAAAAGTTTTGCCCAACTTTGTGGGAAGTTGGTGGAGTTTTTTGCCACGCCTCAATGTCTTAACAAAACATAATGAATTTTATTATATTATAATGTTTTAGTGAAAAGGTTTGAGGGATAAAAAAATATATTTTTTATTTGCGGGTTTCACCTACACCCACAAACTTTTTTGAAAAAAAGTTTGACAAAAAACTTTCATTTTTGCTAACGCAATCATCTCATTATTTATGCAACCTCTTGTTTTTCTTTTTTCATATTTTCGATTTCCTGTATTTTACTATCTACTTTTTCCTGTTGTTTTTTTTGATACTCAAACAAAGAATATCTTTCTCCTGTCAATTCCAAAAAACGCTGTAAAAATATCGTTTTTGTTTCTGTTTCGCTAATGTCTTCTGTATAAATACCCAATTTACACGTATATTTTAAACACTCATTTTTCAATTCCTGCACCAATTCCTTTTGTTTCTGCCATGTATCACGGAATTGGAACAAGCTATCTAATGCAATGCATACCAAAACACATACCGAAAATAATATTGTCCATATTCTGGCGTCCAATAATATAATGGGTATTTTAAACACTGTAAAAAAATCAAGAGGTACAATATTGACACCAATGACAACAGATGTCAATATCAATTCTACAATTCTTGTCATATAATAGTTTTTTTCATTTTTTGCCATAGCAATAATATTTTTTTTAAATGTGTTTTCTACTAATGTCTTTGTTGGTTCTTCCAACTGTTTTGTGAGTTCTAAGCTGTAATTCAATTCTGATTGTTTTTCTTCCTCTAAATGCTTGAACATCATAATACTTTCTCCCCCTTATTGTTAAAAAATGATAAATATAGACAATATATCATACAATATACTCTGTTAAATCTCATATTATCATGTTTTTATAGAAAGTACAACACTGTTGTGATTGTACGTTATGATTGCCTTCACAAAAGTGAAAGTTGTAATTGTGTTCGCAAAAGTGAAAGTTCTTTGTCCAACTTTCTAGGGGGAAAGTTGGCAGGTGTGGACAGCGTCCACAAATCAAAGATATTCTTTATAAAACTCTTAAATCTTTTCACCAAAACATTACAATTTTTTATAATAAAATTCATTCTGTTTTGTTAAGACCTTGAGAGCTCTGCTCTCAAACTCTCGCAAGCTTTTTGAAAAAAGCTTGGCAAAAACTTTACATTATGCGTTTGGAATTGTCTCGTAATTTTTATAATTGTGAATGGAATTTTACAATATTATTTTGTTAAGACCTTGAGAGCGTTGCTCTCAAACTCTCACCCGCTTTTTGAAAAAAGCTTGGCAAAAACTTTATATTATGCGTTCGGAATTATCTCGTAATTTTTACAACAGATTGTAACCGCTTTTTTACATCATTCATATAATGTAAGAATCACATTTTAAGGAGTTTTATTATGTTACAATCAGCCATATCTTTAACCCCTTTGCATTATATTTATTTAATTGGTGTCATTTGCATATTATTTGTAATGATACTCAGAAAAGACACACCCATAGTATGTATTGCATTTCTTTTCCTATTGGGAATGGTAGGAACAAGCAGTATGATAGGAGGTATACAAACCATATTTAAAGCAATACTATACGCAGGTATACAATTTATGGAAATCATAGCAACAATAGCACTTGTTACAGCATTTTCAAAATGTCTTATGGATTTGGGCAGTGATAAACTACTTATGACACCTATGGCGAAAATTATGAAAACACCTTCTATCACATGGTGGATATTGGGTATTAGTATGTTAATTTGTTCGTTATTTTTGTGGCCTTCGCCATCTGTTGCGCTTTTAGGTACTATCATGCTACCTTTTGCTGTAAAAGCAGGGCTGAAACCTCTTGCTGCTGCTATGGCAATCAATTTATTTGGTCATGGTATAGGTTTAAGCTATGACTTTGTAATACAAGGTGCGCCTGCTATTTCTGCAAGTTCTGCGGGCATCACAACGGGAGAACTGCTTACAGTGGGACGTCCGTTATTTATTGTAATGGGCATTACAACAGTATTATCCGCTTTTCTGTTAAATAGAAAACAGTTTACAACAATGACATCAACAGTAAGCGCACGCTCCTCTCATACCATAGCACAAGCTCAAAAACAGCAGTATAGTAAAACTGCTTTAATACTTGCTATTATCACACCTATTGCATTTATATTAGACATTTGTTTTATGCTTTTATTTGATTTAAAAGGTGGAGATGCTACCAGTATTGTAGCTGGTACAGCAGTATTACTTATGTGTTTTGGTGCTGTGATTTCATTTAAAAAGCAGTCACTTGAAAAAGTAACAGAATATGTTACAGATGGTTTTTTATTTGCTATTAAAATATTCGCTCCTGTTATTATTATTGGTGCATTTTTCTTTTTGGGAGGAGAAGGCGTCACTTCCATATTAGGAGAACAATATCAATCTGGTATACTAAATGATTGGGCGATTTGGCTGGCAAATAATACACCATTAAATAAATATATTACTGCTTTTATACAGCTTGTGATAGGAGCACTTACAGGATTAGATGGCTCTGGATTTTCTGGATTACCTTTGACTGGTTCACTTGCTCAGACATTTGGCTCTGCTGTAAATGGTTCTGTGCCTATACTTGCGGCATTGGGACAAATAGGTGCTGTGTTCGTGGGGGGCGGTACTGTTGTGCCTTGGGGTATTATTCCCGTTGCTGCTATTTGTAATGTAGACCCTCTGGAATTGGCTCGTAAAAATATTGTGCCTGTTTGTATTGGATTTGGTTTTACATTTGTTACTGCTTGTATTTTGATTTAAAAATATGATTAAATTCCGTTTACGATTAGGAAAACGAAGTTTTCCTTTTAAAGTTTTGCCCAACTTTTGGGGAAGTTGGTGAGAGTTTGAGAGCAACGCTCTCAAGGTCTTAACAGAATAATATTATAAAATCTTATTTGTAATTAGTAATCCGTTCGCGATTAGGAAAACGAAGTTTTCCTTTTAAAGTTTTGTCCAACTTTTTCAAAAGTTGGTGAGAGTTTGAGAGCAACGCTCTCAAGGTCTTAACAGAACAATATTATAAAATCTTATTTGTAATTAGTAATCCGTTCGCGATTAGGAAAACGAA
>CAJUNT010000017.1 GCA_910587735.1 uncultured Clostridia bacterium | reverse complement strand
TTATTGTACTTTCAATAAGGAGCTGTTGTCTATATCATTTTAACGTAACAGAACCACAGATAATATAAGGAGGGAAAAGACATGAAAAAAACAGCAATTGTCTTATCCATCGCATTACTAACAGGGGTTATGGGGAATACAGCTTATGCCCATACAAACTATACTATTGATAAGACAACAATAAATGGACTGCATACAGCAAACCGTTATGCTGAAGTAAAAGACATTGTAATAACAGAACCAGCAGCAGGATTGTTTGAAAAAAACAAAACAATTTATTTAAAAGCAGACCGTTTAGATTTTGAATATGGTGCGACAGTAGAAGTTACAAAAGGTAATATTCGTATCAAAGAAATAGAAGCAGATAGAGATATATTAAAATTAACCATTGAGAAGGCAAGTTCTGAAGCATCTGAAATAAAAATTTCTAATATAAAATTTTATTTAGATGGCAGTTTAGCAGATGGTACTTATGATTTAGATTTAATTACAGAAGAAAGTGAAGAATATGCAAACAATGTATTTGGTGGTTTTTATGAACAAAGCACACAAAAAGGAAACCATGTAGCAGATTCTATTACATTGATAAAAGATTTTGTGACTATCAGTACAACACCAAGAGATAAACAACAAACACCAGTAATAGATAGAAATGCAGTATCTATTACTATAACAGAACAATATCCTCAAGAAAATAGTGGATATTTACAAAATGAAATTATTATGATACCTTTACGGGCGGTAGTACAGAATTCATATAACACAGATGCAGTAGTGCAATGGGACGATGAAACAAAATCGGTAGTAGTTCGTTTAGGACAGCGTATTTGTAGTATGAAAATAGGCGATAATGTTGTAAATGTAAATGGCGTTATCACACCTATGACAGCAGCACCAGAAATCAAAAATGGCAGAATTTTTATTCCAGTACAAGATTTAGCATATATTTTAGGCATCAGCGAAAATAAAATTCAGTGGAATAGTGAAACAATGACAGTTACATTAAACTAATGTCCAACAGCACAAAGAATATTCTTTGTGCTTTTCTGTAAGGAGGAAAATGCAGTGAGAAAAAAATATGATGATGAAACACTAGAAAAAATATTTTATTATTATAGTCTGGCTGGCAATCGTGTGTTAACAGCTGCACAAGCCGCAGAATGTTTAAACCTTTCGGAGTCTAGTTTGTTTCGTGTCATAGCAGATTTTAGAGAAAGTATTACAAAAGAAAAAGAGGAAGAACTCATTAAAAAATATCAAAACATTGATATACATAGTGTGTTAAATATTAAAGAAAGTTCAAAAAGTCATTCTAGTGAAAAAAGTATACTAGAGGATATTGCCATTACACTTGCTGAAATTTTAGCATCTGTAAATGAGTTAAAGCAATATATTATGGAAAAAGATAACACAGAATTTTATCATGAAGATTCCTTTTTAAAAGAAGAAACAGATGAAATAGAAGAACCTGCATGGGAAGAATTAGAAGAACTGATTGCAAATAATGATATAGAGGAGCAACAGAACGAAATCATAAAAGAAACTGAACAGCAAGAAATAGAGGATATAGAAGAAATAGAGGATATACAAAAGAATGAAGTCAATACAGAGCCTAAAGTAAGACAGCATGAAACCATTTGGAAAGGGGATACAGAACCTACATTAGAAGAGTTAGAAAGAGAATTAGCAAAACTAGATGGAAAAGAAACAGAACCATCGATATCCAATAAAGCAACAGCGCAAACAGAGCAAAAAAAGGAAGAACATCAAATAAAGAGTAAATTAGATGATGTTGCTGTAATGTGTATTACACAATTAAATCGTATGTGTAAAGAAATCAATGATTTAGTACCTCGTCAAAATATGGAAAAAATGTGGAATGACTGGGAAAGAATTTGCAGAGGATATGGCAGTCAAATCAATCCGATTTATCAAAGAATTTGGAAACTAATTAAGAAAAAGGCAAAAAATGAAGTTACAGAAGATACTATCAAAATCATTTGTGATGCACAAGTAGAACAAATGGAATTAGAATTAAAAGCAGTTTCTTCTCAAGAAGCAATTAAAAATATTTCTTATACCTATTATAATTGGGTACGTCAAGTATTCGAGATGTGTTATCTTGTTCAAGAACCTATGTCACAAGAAAAAACAAAAGCATTATATACTACATATTTAACTACATTAAAAAACGTATCCAGTTATAAAATTGAGCAAATGCATCAAAAATAAATGGATTAAAAAACAAAAATCCCCTCATAAAAGGGGATTTTGTTATGATTGAAATAATCCTTTTTTATTCCATTGATTTAACTCATATAATATCAATACAACTGCAAGCAGAAATGTTGAAATATCTGCAATAGGTGCAGAAATCAAAGAACCTTTTATACCATATTGTGGAGAAAGTATTATCGCAAGAGGTATTAAAAATAGTATTTGACGAGAAACAGAAATAGCAAGTGCGTTAATAGGTTTTCCGATTGCTTGGAAAAAGGAGGCTGTTACCATAGGAAAACCATAAACAAAAAAGGCAAGCATATAAAAACGATAGCAATAAACTGCAAATGCAATATAGTCTGTCTGTTCTGTACTTACAAAAAGACTTGCAATTTGTGCTGGAAAAGTTTGATATATTAACCACCAAACAAATGATATTATCAATGCTATTGTAATAGCTGTATAATAGGTTTGTTTTACTCTTTTATATTGCTTTGCTCCGTAATTAAATCCGTTAATAGGCTGTGTACCAGAAGAAACACCTACAAACATAGCATGAGCAATTTGATATACTTTCATCATAGTGCCGTAACAAGAAAGTGCTATATCACTTCCGTATATTGTATTTGCTCCATAATACCGCATCATATTATTCATAACGATTTGAGTACAAGCAGTTGCAATTTGAGTAATAAAACTAGGGATACCAAGAGATAATATACTTGTAGTAGTATGAAAATCTAATATCATATTATTTTTTTGAAATGTAATATTTTGAAAACGAGTAATATAACAAATGCAAATGATACCTGATACAATTTGACCTAATATTGTAGCAATCGCAGCACCTTGCACGCCCATATCAAAATAAAATATAAATATAGGGTCTAATATAATATTAATAACTGCACCAATCATCATTGCTTTCATGGTATATTGTGGATTTCCGTCAGAGCGAATAATAGCAGTAAAAGCCACATTAAATATCATAAAAGGTAATCCAAATAATATAATTCTTGCATATTGTATTGCAGAAGGGAGTATAGTTTCTGTTGCACCGAAAAGTAGCAATAATGTTTTTAGAAATAAGTTACCAAATAAAACAATAAATACACCACATAATATTAAAATGAAAAATGCATTTCCAAAGCATTTATTTGCTTGTTGTTGTTCTTTTCTGCCTAAACATAAACTAATACGAGCAGCACAACCATCACCTATTAAAAGTGCTAATGCAGTACATATAATAGAAAATGGAAAGGAAACATTTGTAGCTGCAATGCCCATAATTCCCACACCTTGCCCTACAAATATCTGGTCAACGATATTATATAAATAATTCACCATAAGTGTAAGCATAGTAGGGACAGAAAACTTTAATAATAATTTTGGTATACTTTCTGTTGCTAAAATATTTGTTTTTGACTCCATAAAAACACTCCTTTTTTCACATAAAAAAACATCGCTTTCAAATTGCACGATGTTTTAATAGGTATTATAATATCTTTTCTAATTTAAAAAGTCTGTAGAGTATATTTATTATGAAAGTATCAACTGTTATAACATATTTTACTTTAAGAGAAGAAAATAATACATAAAACATCATACAATTTTTTCTTCTCCCATCCAGACTTTACTGTCGGCTTCGGATTAATCGAATTCTGCATAAAATGCTTGCGGGCTATAACCGCCGGTAGGATTCCCATTTTTGAAGAAAATATATCATATCACAATTATAATATCATATTAAATTTTTGTCAATTTACATATTTTATGTTATGATAGTAAACTATAACATAAATATGGATGTGAAAAAAATATGGACAAAAATTTCAAACAGTTTGAAAAATGGTATTTAAAAAGAAAAAGTGAATGGGAAAAAATTGGTATATTAGTTGATAATGCAAAGATGAGTGAATTTGGACATCAATATCATATCAATGTTCATACTAAAAATGGTATTGGCAATATTGTGTTATATGAATCAAATGGTTATTACTGGATTGATTTTGAAGCAGGTAATTTTTACACTGATATGATGTTCAATAAAGCGAATATTGATTATTATAATAAAAAAGATATTCTACTATGTGAAAAAATATTTATAGAATGTATTATTTGATTTTCTGTACTTATCAATATGCACACTGGGGTGCAGACGATACAGATGAACTTTTAAGAATATTAGACGAAAATGACGTAAAAACAACATTTTTTATGTGTGGCTATTGGGTAGACGATTATCCTGAAGAAGTCAAGAAAATTGCGGAGGCAGGTCATGATTTAGGAAATCATTCTGCAACGCACCCTCATATGAGTCAGCTTTCAAAAGAACAAATTAAACAGGAACTACAAGCAGCACATCAAAAAGTAAAAGATTTAACAGGTGTAAATATGGAGTTATTCCGTCCACCTTTTGGAGAATATGACAACAAAACGATAGAAGCAGCACAAGAATTAGGATATTATACTGTCCAATGGGACGTGGAAACACTTGAAAGTATGTAAAACCTACATATTATAATGATTTATAGCATAAATAATATTATAGCAAATCGAAAAGGAAGTAATCCATTGGAAAAAATAATACATATTCATGCAAATCATAATCATACAGTATCATTATTATCTGTTTACCAACAATTAGAAAGGGGGACAGATACAAATGACAGCGATATATGTTCGTCAGTCAGTGGAAAAAAAAGACAGCATATCAATAGAAGGACAAATTGAGAAATGCCTAACAGAAATAGAAGGGGAGTATGAAATATATCAGGATAAAGGCTTTTCAGGAAAAAATATAAAACGTCCAGCTTTTTTAAAAATGTTGCAAGATGTAGAGCGATATAAAATTAGTAAAATAGTGGTATATCGTTTGGATAGATTTAGTCGTTCTATCACAGATTTCAGTAAAATATGGGAAATACTTTGTCAATATCATGTTGATTTTGTTTCTATCAATGAAAAATTTGACACTGCTTCTCCTATGGGAAGGGCTATGTTACATATTATCATGGTTTTTGCGCAGTTAGAAAGGGAAACTATATCAGAACGCATTACAGACAATTATTATATGAGAGCAAAAAGCGGTGCATGGACAGGAGGACCAGCACCTTTTGGATTTTCCATACAGAAAAAGATACATAATAGTAAAAAAGTTTCTTATCTTTCCCGCAATGAATATAGTAATATAGTATTACAGATATTTGAAAATTATCAAAAAAAAGAATCTAGTTTAGGCAGTATTGCAAAAGAAATGACAGAGATATATAAAAATAAAATATGGGATAGTGTAACCATTTCACGTATATTGCATAATCCTGTTTATGTGCAATGCAATCAAGACATTTATCATTATTATCAATATAAAAATTATATTATGCAAAATGATATAGAGCAATTCAATGGAAAAAATGGTGGCATGATTATAAAAAAACACTCTAATGAAACAAAATATTTTTTATTAGCTTGTCATGAGGGGTTTGTTCCATCAGAATTATTTTTAGAATGCCAATATAAATTAGAAAATAATAAGCAATTAAAAAATTCAGGAAAAGGAAAATATACTTTTTTGTCAGGACTTTTAAAATGTGGTATATGTGGATACAGTTTAAAAGTAATATCATCAAAAGGGAAAAGGTACTTCGTTTGCACAGGAAGAACCAATCATTACATCAAACATAGTAGTGAATATATTTCATTAGACAAATTAGAACAAGCATTTCAACAAGAATTATACAATATGATACAAAATAATACTATTACCCAAAAAGATTATGAAATCAATATAATTGATGAAAAAATCAACCGATTGATAAAAGCGATATCAGAAAGCAATGAAATTTCTATAAAATACATTAACATAGAAATTGAAAAATTACAGCAACAAAAAAATGATATATTAAAAAAACAAAACAATATATTTTGTGAAAAAGTAAATGATTTTCATTCTATTAGTTTAGAAAATCAAAAGTATATAGCAAAGCAAATGATAGAAAAAATAAATGTATTTGCCGAAAAGGCAGAATTTTATTGGAAAATATAATTTATATAATAACATTGGTATAGTTTACTTCATTTAGTAATTACTAATGTTATGCATCAAAATAATTGACATAATATAATTATAGTAAATAAATAGTTTTATACGAACAAATTGTAAAGAAAATATAAAATTTATGATTTTTATAAATAAACGTGGTATATTGTAATTATATGAAATAACAAAAGGAGGATTTTGCTATGTTATCTATTACAACAGAATTGATTGAAAGAATTGCACCCAATGCTTCCGCCATAGCAAATGCTAAAAGAATATCACAAAAAAATGGATTTGTAGTATTAAGCAAATCAGAAGATGAAACATTGCTTTATGGAGAATGTAAAGGCAGTGGCAAAAAGCCATATATTACATCGGCTGATTTTATAGACCCTTCTGCGCCAGTTTTTCGATGCAGTTGTCCAAGCAGGCAATTTCCCTGCAAGCACGCATTAGCATTACTATTTGATTATATGGCACAAAAAACATTTACATCATGTGAAATACCAGAAGATATTATTTCAAAAAGAGAAAAAATAGATAAGAAAAAAGAAAATGCGGAAAAACCTAAAAAAATGAAGAATGTAAATAAGTCTGCACTCACCAAAAAAATGAAAAAGCAATTAGAAGGTTTAGGATTAGCAGAAAGATTTTTAAAAGAGGTTTTACAAACAGGTATTGCTTCTCTTTCAGGGAAAGGTTTAAAAACATATGCAGATTTAGCGAAACAAATGGGGGATTATTATTTACCAGCTCCGCAAGCACTTATGCAGCAAATATTATTTACTATGGAAGAACTGCAAAAAAATGCAGAACAGGAGAAGCAATATTATCAAAAAATACTGCAAGTACTTGTGGAATTACACAATACAATTAAAAAAGCACGAGTATTTTTAAAAACAAAAATAGAAACAGAACAAGTTAATATGGAAGATTCTACATTATATGATAGGATAGGATATATTTGGCAGCTTAGTCAGTTAGAAGAAATAGGATTATACAAACAAAATGCAGAACTCATACAGCTTAGTTTTGATGTAAACTATAATGAAATAAAAAAAGAATATATAGATATAGGTTATTGGATTGATTTAGAAAGTGGTGAAATTTCCAAAAAAGAAAATATTCGTCCTATAAAAGCAATCAAACATATTAAACAAGATGATACAGAAAAAGAATGTGCTCAAATTGAAAAACTATATTATTATCCTGGAGAAATCAACAAAAGAATTAAATGGGAAAATGCGTTATATCGTGCCATAACAGAACAAGACTACAAAACAATCAAACAAAAATCAAAAACTACAATAGCAGCTGTTGTAAAAGAGGTCAAAAATCAATTAAAAAATGTACTTTCTGAAAAATCTGTTGTGTATTTAATTGCTTTTGAAAATATTAGTAAAGTAGGAGAGCAATATATATTAGAGGATGTTGCTGGTGATGTCATAGAATTAAGAAATAAGCAACAGAATAGAGATATTTTAAACACATTGCATTATTTACCAGACAATTCTTACTTAAAACAACAATCTCTTGTTTGTGAATTTATGTATGATAATGAAAACAACAGAATTTTTGCTATACCTCATACCATTATAACAGATAAAACGATATTAAAATTATTATATTAATAGGGAGGGAAAAACATGGGCATTGCAATATTAAATGAATTGCAGGACAGATTACATATGCTTGCTATTGCAGGTACAAATTTATTATCAGAAGATTTCAGATTAAAAAAGACAACGGAACAATTTCATGCCATTGCGTTATCTTCTCCTGTATTGTCTAAAATAGAGCAAATGATACAATGTTTATTTGATGAAAATAATAAAGAAAAAGAAATAACACTTATGGATGCTATCACATTAGTAAATGCAGTAGTATGTACACAAGCGAATTATACTGTAAAAAAGGAAGAACAGCAACAAATTACTGTATTAGAAGGCGGTAGCATTACAAATATAAAATATAGTGAATTAGAACCTATTATAACAGCATTAACAACAAAAGGTTCTGGAAGATATGAAATCATACGAAATGTTTATCGAAACAAAAAAGAACTTTTTAAAGATTTTAGGATATTACCTCTTTTAGTAAAAGGACTAAATGATAGTTATAGTGAATTAGCAGATTTAATAGAAAGAATATTGATAGAAATTGGAGAAAATGTAGTATTATTTTGTAAAAATGATTTTGATGCTATGGGCAGCAAAGATATGATAAGACGTTTAAATATTTTGGAAAAACTAGCAAAGGATAGTGAAAATGATTTTTATATCAGTCTTTTAGAGAATAGTTCTCCGTCTATAAGAGAAAAAGCAATGATATTGTTAGGATATTCTAGTCAAAATATAGATTTGCTTATCCATTTAGCAGAAACAGAAAAAGGGAAATATAAAACAGCAGCATTAACAGCATTATCTATGTTAAATGAGAAAAAAAGCATTGACTATATGATTGAAAAAGCAAAAAAGAAACCACAAATCTATTTAATCTATTTAAAAAATTGCAATACAAAAGAAGCGTCAGATATTTTTGCCTATGAACTAGAAAAGCTATTAGATGAATTATTACAAATAGATGGTAAAGAAGTTACAGATAAAGTATTAAAAAAATTACAAAATATACTACCAGCCATTGACTATAAATATTCTGATAAATTAATATCTGTATTAGAAAGATATGGTAATGAGAATAAAATTTTTAATAAAGTTGAAGCAATTAGACACTTTATTCCTTATAGCATTCAAAAAAATTTTTATTATAAAGATGATTACCATAATAGAGTGTATTCTACTTATGATTGGGAATACAATGACTATATCCAAAATCATGGTACCATACTAAATCAAATATTATATTTTATAAATTACAGACTGATACATACAATACTTTCAAGTGAAAATGAAAATTATATTGCTATGATAAAACATCTATATAAAACCTGTGGAAAATCATATTTAGCTGCAATGCTTGTAGCAGAATTTTTAACAGAACCAGAAAAAACATACGATATATGTGCAGAATATTTGAATGATGAATCACCTATCACTATGTTAACAATCAGAAAAATATTAGGTCATATTGTTTATAAAGGTGATGGATATTATTATATACAAAATAGTAATTTCGCTTATACTCATAGTGATGCTTTTTATTATAATAATGTCATTTTTGATTATGACAATTATTGTGAATATTTTTATATACAAGATAGTAATGCTTGTCGTTTTATAGCGAAAGAGATGGATATTCGCTGGATAAAATCACTCACACAACTACAAAATAATATGTGGAGAACAAAAAGAAGAAGTGATATGGGTCAAAATCATAATTATTTATATGAAATATTGGAAAAATGGGTAAATTATAACGATACCAAAACAATTCCTTTATTTCGTAGCAAATTTAGAGAATTTGTAAAATATCGTTTACAATGTTTTGATGTATTACAAAAATTAGGAGAAACAGATTTTAAAATGCTTGTATTTGAATATGCAAAACCAAAAATTCTATACACAGATTATCAAGCTAAAATTATTGAACTTTTAAAAGAATTACCTTTTACAGCAAAAGACAGAGTAGAAGGAGCCAAAATGTTATTAGGAACATTAGAATCACGTATCACAAAAATACATATCACAAAATCACAATATATTGATTTTAAAGAGGAATTACAGCAAATCATAGCAGAGGGAAAGGAAGTATAAAATATGGAAAACACAGAGTTTCAAAGATTACCCGCAGAGGAATTATTTCAAAAAGAAATTGACGCATTAATTGCAGCAGAGAAAGAACCCATTCCAACAGGCTGGAAAATGTCACCTCGTTCTGTATTAAAATACATTACAGGGGGAGAAGTAAATGGCATTGAAATCACACCAAAGTATATAGGTAATGATAGACTAGTAGAAATTGCTATTGCGACACTTGTAACAGATAGGGCATTGCTTTTAATAGGAGAGCCAGGTACAGCAAAATCATGGTTATCTGAACATTTAGCAGCAGCAATAAATGGTGATTCTACAAAAGTTGTACAAGGAACAGCAGGAACAACAGAAGAACACATACGTTATTCTTGGAATTATGCTATGTTAATTGCAAAAGGACCTTCTAAAGAAGCAATGTTAAAAAGCCCTATTTATAGGGCAATGGAAACAGGAACGATTGCAAGACTAGAAGAAATTTCACGTTGTGCATCAGAGGTACAAGATGCTTTAATTTCTATACTTTCAGAAAAAAGGCTTTCTGTTCCAGAACTTGCATTTGAGTTACCAGCAAAAAAAGGATTTTCTATTATCGCAACAGCAAATACAAGAGATAAGGGAGTCAATGAAATGTCTGCGGCTTTAAAAAGGAGGTTTAATATTGTAGTATTGCCTTCTCCTGCAAATATACAGACAGAAATTGATATTGTTCGTAGTAGAATTTCTCAATTATCCAATTCTTTAGAATTGCGAGCAGAAATGCCAAATGATGAATTGATTGAAAATGTGATTACTATATTTAGAGAATTACGAAATGGCAAAACATTAGATAATACACAAAAATTAAAAACAACAACGGGTGTGTTATCTACTGCGGAAGCGATTTCATTACTAGCCAATAGTATGGCATTAGCAGCAAGTTTTGGAAATGGTAAAATTGAAGATTATGATATAGCAGCAGCATTACAAGGAGCAATTGTAAAAGATGAAGAAAAGGATAAAATTGCATGGAAAGAGTATTTAGAAAATGTTATGAAAAAAAGAGGAGAGCGTTATAGAACATTATATAAAGAGTGTAAGGAGTTGAACCGCTAATGGCTCTTTATTTTGGAATACGACATCTGTCACCTGCTGGAGCAAAACATATATTGCAGATACTCAAAAAAAATAAGCCAGAGTTAGTATTGATAGAAGGACCTTCTGATTTAACAGTGTTGATGGACGATATCTGTCATAGTAAATCTGTTCCACCTATTGCCATGATGGCATATAGTGAAACTGTACCCATAGAAAGTATATTATATCCTTTTGCAGAATATTCTCCAGAATATCAAGCCATACTATGGGCAAAAAAGCATAATGTAGAATGTCGCTTTATTGATTTACCTTCTTCTGTATTTCTTGCCATAACAAAACAAAAAAGAAATCGCACAGAACGATATAGTAATATGAGTGATGTGTATCAAAAAATTGCAGAACAGTCAGGAGAGCAGGACCAAGAAATCTATTGGGAAAGAAATTTTGAGCATAGAACAGATGCTATTAGTTACCAACAGTGTACAAATCTATTCGGCAAAGAATTGAGAGAACTCTCTGTATATGATGAATATGAAACTGCAGAAAATATATTAAGAGAATCCTATATGAAAAAACAAATTAATAATGCTATAAAACAAGGATTTTCAGAAGATAAAATTGTTGTGGTGACAGGAGCGTACCATGTGCAGGGACTGCAAAATTGTAAACCACTTACAGAAGAAGAAATCAAAGCATTGCCTCAAATACCCACACAACATACATTAATGCCATATTCTTATTATAGACTTTCTGCTCGTTCTGGTTATGGTGCAGGAAATAAAGCACCAGCTTATTATGAATTACTTTGGAAAGCAATGAAAAAAAATAATTTGCTAGAGGCAAGTTATCAATATCTTTCTTCTATATCATATTTCCAAAGAAAAACAGGAAATATGAGTTCTTCAGCGGAAGTAATAGAGGCTGTCAGACTTGCTGTCACATTAGCGAATATGAAAAAAAGCAATATTCCTACATTGCAAGATTTAAGAGATGCAGCAATTACTTGTTTAGGGCATGGAAGTTTTTCAGAAATTGCCCAAGCAGTAGCAAATACAGAAATCGGTATAAAAATTGGAGCATTACCAGAGGGTGTCAGTAGAACATCAATACAATCTGATTTTTATTATAGATTGAAAGATTTAAAATTAGAAAAATATAAAAGTTTGCAGACGCAAACATTGGAATTGGATTTAAGAGAAAATACAAGAGTAAAAAGTCAAAAATCTGCTTTTTTGGATTTAGAGCGTTCTTTTTTTCTACATCGCATTTGTGTATTAGGTATTCATTTTGCTCAAAAACAAAAGCATTATCAAGAAAAAGCAACTTGGGCAGAAAAATGGTCATTACAATGGACGCCAGAAGCAGAAATTGAAATTGTGGAAGCAGCATTACAAGGGGAAACAGTAGAAATTGCGACAGCTTTTTCGTTTAAAGAAAATTTGGAAAAGGCAACTTCTATTACAGAAACAGCGGAAATATTAGAAATGGCATCTCTTTGTGGTATGCCACAAATTGTAGAAAATGCATCTGTTGTTTTGCAAGGGCTTTCAGTAGAGGAAAGTTCTATAATTGATATTGCAAATACCATACATAAATTATCTGTTGTAATTCGGTATGGAACAATTCGCCATGTTGATGCAAAAGCACTGTTTCCCATATTAGAACAGCTTTTTTATAGAGCGTGTTTTATATTAGTAAAAAGCTGTATTTGTGATAATCATGCAGTAGAGGGTATGATTAATGCTATAGATTTACTTAATTTAGCATCTATCAATCATGATACACTAGATAATAAACAATGGCTTGCAGTATTAACAGAAGTATCAAATAGAGATGATTTAAATACAAAGGCATCTGGTTTTGCTGCTGCGATATTGCTAGAAAGGGGAGAAATGACACAGCAAATGCTTTCAGAGGAAATGAAAAGAAGACTTTCCTATGGCATACCAGCAGATTTAGGTGCAGCATGGTTTGAAGGACTTGCATTAAAAAATAAATATGCTTTAATTAGTCGTTTGAGTATTTGGGAACAGCTTTCAGATTATATTGATACATTAAATGATGAAGAATTTAAAAAAGCATTAGTATTTTTAAGACGAGCATTTTGTTATTTTACAGCATCAGAAAGAAATAATATTGCTGAAAATTTAGGAGAGATATGGCAATTTAACACACAACAAGTAAGTGAAGTATTAAACGATACATTAACAGAAATAGAACAAGACACATTACAACAATTAGATGAATTTGATTTTGGTGATATATAATGAAAAATTTAACAGAGCAACAAATACAACAAAAATTAGCACGTTGGAGATTGATATTAGGGCAAGACACACAGAAACAATTTTCAGATATGAATGAATTTACGCTTTCAGAACAACAATTTATTATGGATGAAGCACTAGCAAGCATTTATGGTGGCGGAGCAGGAGAAGCATTGTCAGCAAAAGGAGCAGGAAATACTGTTTCTGCTCCCAAATTGTCAAAATGGTTAGGAGATATTCGTTCACTTTTTGATAAAGATATTGTAACAGTAATACAAAATGATGCTATAGAAAGAAAAGGCTTAAAGCAACTGCTTATGGAGCCAGAAATATTGGAAAATTTAGAACCAGATATCAATATGGCGACGACAATGCTTTTATTAAAAGACCAAATTCCACAGCGTTCCAAAGCAAGTGCAAGAATATATATTAAAAAAATTGTAGAGCAAATCAATGCTATGCTTGCAAATGATATGCAAAGAGCGGTAACTGCAGCATTAAATAAACATTCTCATTCTCCTTTACCTTTAGCATCTGCCATTGATTTTAAATATACAATATCAAAAAATTTAAAAAATTATAATGCTGATTTAAAAACAATTATACCAGAAAGGGTTTATTTTTTTGACAGAGCAAATAAAACAAATCACTGGACAGTGATATTAGATATTGACCAAAGTGGCTCTATGGGAGAATCTATATTATATTCTTCTGTTATGGCGTGTATATTAGCGAGTATGAACGCCATCAAAACAAGAATTGTAGCATTTGATACTTCTGTAATTGATTTAACAGAAAAAACAGATGACCCAGTAGATTTACTTTTTGGCATACAAATGGGAGGTGGTACAGACATCAATAAATCTGTTGCATATTGTCAGCAATTTATTGAAACGCCTTCTAAAACGCTATTTTTTTTAATTTCTGATTTAGACGAAGGTGGGAATCAAGCATCTCTATTAAAAAAATTAGAATATATGAAGCAGTCAGGTGTAATAGTGATTAGTCTTCTTGCTATAGCAGATGGAGGAAAACCTTATTATAGTACAAGCATGGCACAAAAAATTGCAAAATTAGAAATACCTTGTTTTGCTTGTATTCCAGAAAGATTACCTGAATTATTAGCTGCTGCATTAAAAGGGCATGATTTAAGCAGTTTTGACAAAAAGAATTAACAGGGAGGAATGAATTTGAAAACAAATAAAAGAGCAATACTTGTTGTCAGTTTTGGTACAAGCTATATAGATACTATGGAAAAAACAATCACAGCAATAGAAAATGAAATACAAAATGTTTATAAATATGATACAATATATCGTGCTTTTACCAGTCAAATCATTATAAACAAATTAAAAAAAGTAAATAATATTCAAATTGATACTGTAAAAAAGGCAATGGACAAAATTGTACAACAAGGCTATGATACTGTTATTTGTCAACCAACACATATTATGCATGGTATAGAATATGAAAAAATGATTGCTATGATAAAGCCATATGAAAAAATCATACCAAATATAAAATATGGTACACCTTTGTTATCATCTTCTGAAGATTATGACAAAGTGGTCAATGCAGTCATGGAAGAAAATACGCAATTAAATCAAAAAGATGTGCTTTTGTTAATTGGTCATGGTACAGAACATTTTGCAGATGCCTCTTATGCAGCATTAAATTATAGATTTTGTGCAAATGGTTATCAAAATGTACTTGTTGGCACAGTAGAAGGGTATCCAGATATGGAAACGATTATAAAAAAATTAAATACAATAGATTCTAATACAATTTACATTGCACCATTTATGATTGTAGCGGGTGACCATGCTAATCATGATATTTGCGGTGATGATGAAAATACTTGGAAAATGAAATTAACATCAAAGGGATATACTGTTCACACAATATTAAAAGGTTTAGGAGAATATCCTTATATACGTAAAATTTTTATAGAACATATTCAAAATGTTATAGAAAGTTAAAAATTAAAAGTAAATTCTATTGACTTCAAGTTTACTCTAAGTAGTATAATAGAAACTATGATATATTTTAAACATTACTAAGGAGGAAACTTTGTGAGAAAAAATGTATTCTGTTTAGTTTGTATATTGCTGATTGTTTTAGTAGGGTGTAAAACAAATGTAGAAACGAAAAAAAACATAGCAAAAAAAGATACTGTTGTTGTAACAATGCCTGTTACTTCTGAGCCAGAATACGGTTTTAATCCTGTTTATGGTTGGGGAGCAGGGGAACATACACATGAACCATTAATACAAAGTACATTATTTATTACAACAAATGATTTGCAAATTGATTATGATTTAGCAACAGATTATTTTGTAAGTGAGGACGGCATGACATGGACTGTTACAATAAGAGAAGATGCTTATTTTACAGATGGAGAAAAGCTGACAGCAGAAGATGTTGCATTTACATATAATACTTGCAAACAAAATAGTTCTGTAAATGATTTTACAATGTTAGATTATGCAGAGGCGATTGATGAAAAAACAGTTGTGTTTCATATGACAAGACCATTTTCAGTATGGTCTTATACCATGGCACTAGTTGGAATTGTACCAGAACACGTATATACTTCTGATTATGGAGAAAATCCTGTTGGCTCTGGAAAATATATATTAAAACAATGGGATAAGGGACAGCAGGTTATATTAGAGGCAAATGCTAATTATTATGATAATGCGCCAAAAATAAAAACAGTGATTGTATTATTTATGGAGGAAGAAATTTCTCTTGCAGCAGCACAATCTGAACAATCTGATGTTTCTTATACATCAGCAACATATGCAGATATTTCTGTTGCAGATTATGAATTATATTCTGTTATATCATTAGATAATAGAGGAATCAATTTGCCTACACAACCAGCAGAGCAAAAAGATGGCATAGTATATGGCAATGATGTAACGAGCGATATTGCTATTCGCAGAGCAATTAACATTGCTTTAAATAGAGAAAGCATGATTTCAAATGTATTAAATGGTTACGCATCACCAGCTTATAGTATTTGTGATAATACACCATGGTATCAAAAAGATTCTGAGGTACAATATAATTTAGAACAAGCAAATACCATATTAGATGATGCAGGTTGGACTATTGGTGATGATGGTATAAGAAATAAAAATGACATAAGAGCAGCTTTTTCTATATTATATCCTCCTTCTGATAGTATCAGACAAGGTATTGCAGAAGAGTTTTGCAATAATATGAAACAAATAGGATTGGAAGTAACACCTGAATGTGTAGGGTGGGACATTGCTTATGATTTAGCACAATCACAGCCCCTCGTTTGGGGTTGGGGTGCGCATACTCCTATGGAACTATACAATATCTATCATAGTCAAAATGGCGAATATGCAAGATATTCTCCATATTATAATGAAACAGTAGATAGCTATATGGACGAAGCATTAAAAAGTACGGATATAGAAACGGCTTATACTCTTTGGCAAAAAGCGCAATGGAATGGTGCAACAGGCATTACGCAAAAAGGTGATATTCCATGGATATGGATTTGTAATGTTGACCATTTATATTTTGTAAAGCAGGGGCTTATCATATCTGAACAGAAAATACATCCTCATGGACATGGTTGGTCACTTTTAAATAATGTAGATACATGGGAATGGCAATAAAAAAGGAGTATAACATTGATAAAATATATGTTAAAAAGTGGTATTCGTATGATATTGCTGATAATAGCAATCAGCATAGCAGCATTTTTTATTATGGAAATTTCTCCTATAGACCCATTACAAACAAATATCGGACAAACTGCACTTGGTATTATGAGTCAGGAACAAATAGAAAAATTACAAAATTATTGGGGAACAAATGAAAATGCTGTAAAAAGGTATATAGAGTGGATAACAGACTTTATTTCTGGTGATATGGGTATATCTTTGCTATACCGTCAACCTGTATATCATGTCATCACACAAAGGCTGACAAATTCTATATGGATATTATGTATTGCTTGGTTGTTGTCAGGTATATTTGGTGTAGCACTTGGCATTATTTCAGCAACAAAAGAGGGCAGTATATTAGACAAGGTTATAAAAGGTATAGCAATTCTATTTTCTAGTACACCTGTTTTTTGGTTTGCACTCATTGTATTAATGATATTTTCTGTATGGTTAAAATGGTTTCCTATTGGATTCAGTATTCCAATAGGAGTTATGACAGAAGATGTTACATTATTAAATAAAATACATCATGGCATATTGCCAACATTTGTATTAAGTATTGTAGGTATGCCTAATATTATATTACATACAAGAGAAAAAATGAATGATATACTAAAAAGTGATTATATATTATTTGCTAAAGCATTAGGTAAAACAAAAAAACAAATTATATTGCAACATGGTATTAGAAATGTTTTACTGCCAGCAATCACATTACAATTTGCGTCTATCAGTGAAATTGTGAGTGGTTCTATATTAGCGGAGCAAGTTTTTTCTTATCCAGGTTTAGGGCAAATTGCAGTAACGGCAGGTTTAGGGGGAGATATGCCTTTACTTTTAGCTGTTGTTGTAATTTGTTCCTGTTTTGTTTGTGGAGGCAATTTTTTAGCAGATATGATATATCATATTATTGACCCACGTATACAGCTAAAGGGGAAAAATACATGAAAAAAAGAATCATATGGATAATATTTGTATTATGTGCATTTGTCATAGCAGGATATTTTTGTAAAGAATATGCACTTGTTACTGATTTTACAAATAAAAATATATCACCTTGTATTCGCTATCCTTTTGGAACAGACTGGATGGGAAGGAATCTTTTTTTTAGAACATTAAGAGGAATTTCTATCAGTATTTTAATAGGAGTGACATCAGCAAGTATTAGTACAATGATTGCAATATTATTTGGCACAGTATCTGCCTTCGGAAATAAAGAAATAGATACTATAATTGTATGGCTAATTGATTTTATGATGGGATTACCTCATATATTATTATTGATTGTAGTATCTATTGCAGCAGGAAGAGATATTAAAGGTGTGATATTGAGTATTTCATTAACACATTGGACATCATTAGCACGTTTAATACGCAGTGAATTGCTTCAATTAAAGGCAAGTACATACATACAAGTTGCGGAAAAATTAGGGAAAAGCAAATTTTATTTATTTCAAAAACATATGATACCTCATATATTGCCTCAATGCATTACAGGGTGGATATTGCTTTTTCCTCATACAATATTACACGAATCCAGTATAACATTTTTAGGTTTTGGATTAAAAAGCAATCAGCCAGCAATCGGTATATTACTTTCAGAGAGTATGCAATATATTGTAACAGGTAGATGGTGGCTTGCAGTATTTCCAGGGTGTGTATTAGTATTTGTTGTATTGCTTTTTTATGATATCGGAAAATGTTTTCAAAAATATTATGAACAGAAATCAGGAGTATAATATGCTATTAGAAATGGAACATATTACTATTACAGCAGGGCAAAAAAATATATTAAAAAATTTCTTTTTAAATATAAAAGAAAAAGAGCTTGTTGCATTAGTAGGAGCGAGTGGCTCGGGTAAAAGTATATTAGCACATAGTATTATAGGAATTACACCAGAATCTGTTATATGTAGTGGTGTAATAAAATATAAGGGAAATATTTTAACAGAAGAAATAAAATCAAAATTGCTAGGAAATGAAATTGTATTGATTCCTCAAAATACTTCCTATTTAGACCCTTTAATGAAAGTAGGTATGCAAGTTGCAAAAGGAAAAAAAGATAAAAAGCATTTACAAAAAGTAAAAGAACTCTTTCAAAAATATAATATGGAACATTCTGTAATCAATCAATATCCCTTTATGCTTTCGGGAGGCATGACAAGGAGAGTATTTATTTGTTCTGCGCTTATGGAAACACCTAAGCTAGTCATTGCAGATGAGCCAACACCAGGACTACATAAAGAAATGGCACAAAAAGTAGTGAGTCATTTTAGAGAAATAGCGGATATGGGTGCAGGAGTATTGATGATTACACATGATTTAGAACTAGCAATATCTACAGCAGATAAAATTATTGTATTATATAATGGTGAAATTATGGAAGTAACAAAAGCAGAAAATTTTAAATCAGAACATACATTATATCACTATTACACAAAAGCATTATGGAAAGCAATGCCTAAAAATGGATTTCAAAACATTACTATTTATCGAACAAATGAAAAAGGTTGCCCGTTTGCACAATATTGTAAAAAATCAAAAAAGCAATGTATAACCGATGAAATTCCTTATTTTAAAAAAGAAGAAAGCATTATAAAATGTCTTTTTGCAGGAGGAGAAAAACAATGTTATTAGAAGCAAAAAATGTTTTTTTTCGATATGATAAAAAAGGACGTTGGATATTAGAAAACATATCTTTTACTATGGACAATACACAACGTATTGGAATCATTGCTCCAAGTGGATTTGGTAAAACAACACTTTGTAAATTATTATCTGGATATATCAAACCCACATCAGGTAGTATATTATTAAATGGAACGCCTTTGTCCCAAAAAGGGTATTGTCCTGTACAAATGATATGGCAACATCCAGATTTAGCTGTCAATCCCAAATTGATTATGAAAGAAGTATTAGCAGAAGGAAATGATATTTCAAAAGAAATCATATCAGCATTAGGGATACAACAACAATGGCTCTATCGCTTTCCGAATACACTTTCGGGGGGAGAATTGCAAAGATTTTGTATTGCAAGAGCATTAGGAAAGGGAACACAATTTTTATTAGCTGATGAAATTACTACCATGTTAGATTTGATAACACAAAGTCAAATATGGCATTTTTTATTGCAGGAAATTGAAAAAAGAAAAATTGGTTTACTTGTAGTAAGTCATGATATTGATTTATTAAAACAGGTAACAACAGAACAAATTTATTTAAAATAATATAATATATATTAAAATATATTAAAAGTGAATATATAAAATTAAATATAAAAGCATATTATTATAATAGTATTATTACATATTATATATTGTATTTTCAACATATTTTAACTATTGTAATATATTATGCTTTTATAAAAATTTAAAAAATTTAAAATTATACATTGCTTTTCTAAACAATATATGCTATATTTTTGCAAAATACATATAAACATATAAAAAGAAAGGAGCTATTTATGAGAAAAGAAACAGTTATAGAAACTTTAAGACAACCAAGGGTTTTAACTGGTGTTGCGATGTTTGTTGCTCTTAATGTAATATTAAATTATTTTAATATTATGATTGGTAGTACATTAAGAATAGGTATTTCTTTTTTACCTATTGCTGTATGTGGTATGTTATATGGTCCTATTATTGGAGGAATTGCAGGAGCGCTTGGAGATGTTATAGGATTTATTACAAAACCAATAGGCTTTTATTTTATTGGTTTTACAATTAGTGCTTTTGTTGTTGGTTTTTTATTTGGCTTATTATTACATCGTAAACCAATTACATTGGCAAGAGTAGCAGGAACGGTATTATTATATACTATTATAATTAGTTTAATATTATCTCCAATATGGCTTTTTATGATGTATGGTTCGCCTTTGTTTGCCATACCTCGTATTTATAAAGCTGTATTACAATATCCTATCAATTTAGTGATGGTATATACAGTAACAAAATTTTTATCACGATATCATATGCTTGATAATCATATTTACTAAATACATTGATAAAAGGAGTCATAATAATGATTCCTTTTTTTATACTTTGTTTTACTTTATAGCATATAGTGATAGTCTTGATTGGAAAGAATTAGGAACAGAACACGAAATCAATCAAGTATTAAATCACAAACATTTAGGAAATGGTTCCATCATATTGTTTCATAATGATGCAAAATATACACCTCAAGTTTTAGATACCATTATAAAAGGGTTAAAACAAAAGGGGTATGACATTGTGCCGATTTCAGAAATCATTATAAGAGATAATTATGAAATGGATCATGAAGGCAGACAAAAATTAAAATCCAATTAACAACAAAATATATTGCTTTCTGACTGCAAAATACATACAATAGAAATAAATGTGATATTTGCAAAGGAGGGCTATATTTGTATTTAAAATTTGATAGTCAAAAGTATTGCTATACTTCCATGAGAAAAGTGGTATATGGTAAAAAAGGAATGGTTTGTACTTCTCAACCTCTTGCTGCGCAAGCAGGATTGGATATGTTAAAAAAGGGAGGAAATGCCATTGACGCAGCGATTGCGGCAGCAGCTTGTTTAACTGTTGTAGAGCCCACATCAAATGGCTTAGGAAGTGATGCTTTTGCGTTAATATGGAAAGATGGAAAATTGTTGGGATTAAATGCCAGTGGTATGTCACCAAAAGCGCTTACAGTAGAAAAAATAAAAAAACAAGGATATCAAAAAATGCCTCTTTTAGGTTGGATTCCTGTTACAGTACCAGGAGCAGTAGGAGCATGGGCAGAACTTTCAGAAAAACATGGAAAATTGCCTTTTGAAACGGTATTACAGCCAGCAATTTATTATGCAAAAGAAGGTTTTGCAGTCACACCTACTATTGCTAGGCTTTGGGAAAAATCTTTTCAAAATTATAGTAAAGAGTGTAAACAAGATATATTTGAGGAATGGTTTCGTATATTTGCACCAAAAGGACGTGCTCCATATGCAGGTGAGATATGGAATTCTCCAAACCATGCGGAAACATTGCAAGAATTAGCACAAACAAAATGTATTTCTTTTTATAAGGGTGCAATAGCGGATAAAATAGATGCTTATTCAAAAGCAACAGGTGGCTATATTGTAAAAGAAGATTTAGCAAATTATGCTCCAGAGTGGGTAAATCCTATTTCTACTAATTATAAAGGCTATGATGTTTGGGAAATTCCTCCAAACGGTCATGGTATTGTTGCATTGCTTGCATTAAATATTATAAATGGATTTGATATAAAAAGCAGAGAATGCACTGATACATATCATAAACAAATAGAAGCTATGAAATTAGCTTTTGAAGATGGAAAAAGATATATCAGTGATAAACGATTTATGAAAGTAACAACACAACAACTTCTTTCATCAGAATATGCAAAAAAAAGAAGAAAAGAAATAACAGAAAATGCAATGTTACCAAAACATGGTAATCCATACTGTGGTGGTACAGTATACCTTTGTACTGCTGATGAACAGGGCAATATGGTTTCTTATATACAAAGTAATTATGAAGGTTTTGGCTCTGCTATTGTAATACCCAATACAGGTATTGCATTACATGACAGAGGTGCTAATTTTTCATTAGATGAAACAATGGAAAATTGTGTTGCTCCTTGTAAAAAACCTTATCACACCATTATACCTGGATTTTTAACAAAAGATGGGGACGCCGTAGGTGCTTTTGGCGTAATGGGCGGTTTTATGCAACCACAAGGACATATGCAAACCATTATGAATTTAATTGATTTTCATATGAATCCGCAAGAGGCTTTAGACGCTCCAAGATGGCAATGGGTAGGAGGCAAAAAAATTGTTGTAGAAAGAGCATTCTCTTATGCTATTACAGAGGAGTTAGTAAGAAAAGGACATGATATTTCTGTTGAGCCCGAGTCAATCGATTTTGGTAGAGGACAAATGATATTACGTCAAAAAGATGGTGTATTTGCTGGTGCAACAGAACCAAGAGCAGATGGCACAGTTGCCGTTTGGTAAAAAATATGAAAGTATTCAAAAAAGCAATCATATATATAGTGGTATAGGAGGTGTATACCACATGAGCAAACTGCTAAAAAAATGGGGTATTGTAATATTGATTGCTTTTGTAGTAATAGGTTTCTTTACAATAAAAACATATGGTGTAGTAGAACAAATTACATCGGATATGTTACAAGACCCAAATAGCGATAAAAACAAACAAGATATTGCTAGAATTGTATTAAATGATACTGGAAGAGATACTGCTTTTTCTCCAGATGAAGTAGTAGAAATTAAAGTATATCAAGGAGATTTATTAGGAAATGGACAGCAGCAAGCTGTTATTGCAGTTTCATTTGGATTAAAAAATACCGTTTTAGCTGTGTATACAAATGATAAAAATACAGAAAATTATACATATATAGATGATGTAGGAGATTTTTTTGATGTAAGAGATGTTTTATTTTTACCTTTAAGCACTCCAGGCACAAATATTATGATTGTAAGAGAGTATGCAAATCAAAACATAGGTGCTTATGAAAGGTCATCTTTTTTAAAGGGATATATATGGGACGATAAAAACCAAATGTTTCAAAATGTTTTAAGTGTACCAGAGGGAATAGAGGTTACATGGAATGGCAGTTGGGACACATCAGGAGAAGAACGCTGGCAGAAAATTGAAGAACGTTCCGAATTTGTATTCAATGAGAACTATGAAAATGACCCTACATTAAAATTTACACAGTATCAAGCATACAAAATTTCAGAGAGTACAGACAAAGACAATATACCAGATGAAAGCACATTTCACACTGCAAAAAATCGTGTAATAAATCAAACATATTATTGGAGTGATGACTGGAGTAGGTTTATACTCTCTGAAAAAAAAGATAAAGCAACAGGAGAAAAAGTAGCTGTGATAGAAGATTTTTCTGCTTCTCCTTATGTTTTGGTAGAAGAATATAAAAACATGGAAAATAATGTAACAATACAAAGACCAAACGGTACAATAGAAATTGTACCAAGCAATACACTTTGGGAATTAGATGGTACAGAGGCAAAAAGCACATTTTTTGTTTATGAATAAATAGTATAAAATAAATATACTAAATGAATGAAATCAACTGATATTACATTCTTTTTATTTAAAGAAAGGATATTGACATTATGGAATTTCAAATAGGACCAATTCGCCCACCGAGTGAGGCAAATAGTTTATTACTTCGTGTTACAGAAAATTGTCCTTGGAATAAATGTAAATTTTGTATGTTATATAAAACAAAACAATTCCATACACGAACAGTAGAAGAAATTAAAAAAGATATTGATGCTATGGCATATTATAGAGATGAAATACAAAAATATAATAATAGTGGTACATTCAATATTCCAGAAATACAAAAGGAATTTGATAATTTATCTACCAATGCTGAAAAAGAATGTTATTATATGGTTTTTCATTGGCTAACAGAGGGAAATTGTGAGGCAATATTTTTGCAAGATGCCAATACGCTTGTGTTAAAAACATAATGGCTTACAGAAATTATAAAATATATTCGTCAAAAATTACCTGAAATAAAACGTATTACATCATATGGTAGGGCGAAAACATTAAGTAGAATGACAGAAGAACAATTTTTACAATTAAAATCAGCAGGACTAAATAGAATACATTCGGGATTTGAAACGGGCTGTGATGAGGTATTACAGTTAATTGGAAAAGGAACAACACAAAAACAGCAAATTGAAGGCGGACAAAAGGTAAAAAAATCGGGCATTGAATTATCTATTTATTTTATGCCTGGTGCTGGAGGAAAACAATATACTGAAAAAAATGCCATTGATACCGCAAATGTGATAAATGCTGTTAATCCAGATTTTGTGAGATTAAGAACATTTGTTGTAAAAAGCGATTCTCTTATGTATGACATAGTAAAATCAGGAGAATTTACAGAATGTAGTGATATAGAAAAATTGTTAGAAATTAAAATCATGTTAGAGCATATACAAAATTGTAATGGATATTTAGCAAGTGACCATATCATCAATTTACTTCAAAATGTAAATGGCTATTTAGATAAAGATAAAAATGCTATGTTAGATTACATCAATACCTTTTTAGCATTACCTAGAAAAACACAAAGAAAATATCAAATTGCACGAAGAATGGGATTTGCAGGGGACTGGACAATGCTTGATAAATTAAGTATGCACTATCAATATATTATAGAGCAATATGAAAAAAATGTATCTGATGGAGAGCAATTTGAAAAACTTTTAAATCAATATATGGATAATTATATTTAATATTGTTCATTGCTGTTCGAGAGGATGAAGCAATTTGTCAAATTTGATTGTTATAGCAATACTTATTTTTTTAATTGTGTGTGTAATGCATTATCAATATACAAAACGGAAAAGAAAGCAAAATGGCTGTGCAAGCGGATGCAGCCATTGTCCTTTTCATGATAATTGTCATAGTAATAAAAAGCATTAAAATTCCATTCTTTCTCCAAATGATATTTTTTTATTTGGTTGGAATTATTTTACATTCAAAATAAAAGGTGCAGTTGTATATTACTGCACCTTTTATAATATATTATAACAATGTACTTCTCAAAACATCTCCTGATTTTGGAGAAAGCATAGCAGGAGCAATATCAAACACTGTTTTTGCACCATGGTCACCTTTTTGAGCAAGGTGATAAGCTGCTCTTGCATAAGCAACTAATACACTACCTGTAAATTCTGGATTAGAATCCAACTTCAATGAATATTCAATCACATGATTATTTGCGCCATGGTTTGTACTTCCGCTATGAATAACAAAACCACCATGCGCCATTTTGCTGTGATTTTCTTTTAATTCTTGTTCAGATATAAAATGAATTGTTGTATCATAATCAGCAAAATAGTTAGGCATTTCTTTAATTGTTTTTTCAATTTCGGATAAATTAGCACCTTCTTCAGCAACAACATAACAAACACGAGTATGTTTCTGACGTGTTGTCAATTCTGGTAAGCTACCACTTCTTGCGGCATCGACAGCAGATAGTACAGGTACAGTGTATTGAATACCATTTTTTACGCCTTTTACACGTCTAATGGCATCAGAATGTCCTTGGCTTACACCTTTTCCCCAGAATGTATAATATCCGCCATTTGGCAATATAGCATCTCCATAGAGTCTGTTGATAGAAAACAAACCTGGGTCCCAACCAACAGAGATAATAGAAGTGTGAGCATTTTGAGATGCGGCAGTATCTACTGCTTTAAAATATTCTGGTATTTTTGCATGGGTATCAAAGCTATCTACTGTATTAAAAAGTGCAGCAAGTTCTGGACCTTGCACTGGCAAATCTGTCGCAGAACCTCCACAAAGTATTACCACATCTATATCATTTTTTAAAGAGGCAGCATCAGCCATATTCATTACCTTTGCGTTTGTTGTATTGATTTTGATACTTTCAGGATTTCTCCTAGTGAAAACAGTTGTCAAGACCATATCTTCATTTTGAGCAATCGCAGCTTCTACACCACGACCAATGTTACCATAACCTGCAATTGCCACTTTTATTTTTTCACTCATTTATAAACTCCTCCTTATTGGTAAAATTATGAAAAAATTATATCATGTCAAAATAGCATAGTATACTGTAAATATTGATAAAATTTTTGTTAATTTTATAAAGAGTTTATGAAAATTTATTAATAAATGCTTTATAAATATACCCCAAGAGTATTGTTATATCAAAAATAAAAGAAAAAAGAAGTATATAAAAGATATTTGAAAAAAATGTTTTAAAATCAATAATTTTTTTTGTAATATAGTAAAATATAGCTGAATATAATATTTGCATAAATGGAAAACAATGTCTAATATAATAACTAGAAATTAGCACTCGATTTAAATGAGTGCTAACAAATTTAAGAGATTTGAAAGATGTATTTTTAAGGAGGCTATCATTTATGAAACTTGTACCATTAGGAGATAAAGTCGTAATTAAACAGTTAGAAGCAGAAGAAAAAACAAAATCTGGTTTAATATTAACAACACAATCACAAGAAAAGCCACAAGAAGCAATGGTAATTGCTGTTGGTCCTGGTGGATTAGTTGGAGATACAGAGGTAAAAATGGTATTAAAAGAAGGCGACAGAGTAGTTTATTCTAAATATGCGGGTACAGAAATTAAATTTGAAGGTGAAACATATATTGTAATTAAACAAAATGATATTCTTGCAAAAGTAGAAAACTAATCAATATTGTATATATACAAAGTATATTTTTAGGAGGAAAACGATAATGGCAAAAGAAATTAAATATGGCACTGAAGCAAGAAAAGCAATGGAAACTGGTGTAAATAAATTAGCAAATACAGTAAAAGTAACATTAGGACCAAAAGGTAGAAATGTTGTATTAGATAGAAAATTCATTTCTCCTTTAATTACAAACGATGGTGTATCTATTGCAAGAGATATTGAATTAGAAGACCCATATGAGAACATGGGCGCACAGCTTGTAAAAGAAGTTGCAACACAGACAAATGATGTTGCAGGAGATGGCACAACAACAGCTACTGTATTAGCACAGGCTATGATACAAGAAGGTTTAAAAAACATTGCAGCTGGTGCAAACGCTATTATATTAAGAAAAGGTATGCAAAAAGCAACAGAAACAACAGTAGAAGAAATTAAGAAAATGAGTCAAGTTGTTTCTACTAAAAAACACATTGCAAATGTTGCTGCAATTTCTGCTGGTGACGAAGAAGTGGGCGAAATGATTGCAGACGCTATGGAAAAAGTAACAAATGATGGTGTTATCACAGTAGAAGAATCTAAAACAATGAATACAGAATTGGAATTAGTAGAAGGTATGCAGTTTGATAAAGGCTATCTTTCTTCTTACATGGCAACAGACATGGAAAAAATGATTGCTGTATTGGAAGACCCATTTATATTGATTACAGACAAAAAAATATCTAATATACAAGATTTGTTACCTGTATTGGAGCAAATTATGCAGGTAGGAGGCAAATTGCTTATTATAGCTGATGATGTAGAAGGTGAAGCACTTGCAACATTAGTTGTAAATAAATTGAGAGGTACAATCAACTGTGTTGCAGTAAAAGCTCCAGGTTATGGTGAAAGAAGAAAAGCACAAATAGCAGATATTGCTGCTTTAACAGGCGCACAAGTAATTTCTGATGAGTTAGGTATTGATTTAAAAGAAGCTACTATTGATATGCTTGGACACGCAAGAACAGTCAGAGTAGAAAAAGAATTAACAATTATTGCTGATGGTGCAGGCGATAAAAATGATATTCAAGCTAGAATCAATCAAATTAAGGCACAATTAGAAGAAACAACATCTGATTTTGATAAAGAAAAATTACAGGAAAGATTAGCAAAATTATCTGGCGGTGTTGCAGTAATTAAAGTTGGTGCTGCAACAGAAACAGAAATGAAAGAAAAGAAATTAAGAATGGAAGATGCTTTAGCTGCTACAAGAGCTGCGGTAGAAGAAGGTATTGTTGCTGGTGGTGGTACAGCGTATATTCATGCGATTGAAGCAGTGAAAAAAGTAGCAGAATCATTAACAGGAGATGAAAAAACAGGTGCAGAAATTGTATTAAAAGCATTAGAAGCACCTATGAAACAAATTGCAATTAACGCTGGTTTAGAAGGTTCTGTTATTGTAAATAAAGTAAAAGAGCTCTCTACGGGTATGGGCTTTAACGCTTTGACAGAAGAATATATTGAAATGGTAGATGCTGGTATATTAGACCCTACAAAGGTAACAAGAAGTGCTTTACAAAATGCAACATCTGTTGCATCTACATTCTTAACAACAGAAGCAGTTGTTGCAGAATTACCTTCTAAAAATGATGCACACGCTGATATGGCAGGTATGGGAGGCGGCATGGGCGGCATGATGTAATCCTTTATTTGCTTTTATACTCCCCTAAAGAGTCCTCTTTATTATATAAAGAGGACTTTGTTATATTACGCCACTTTTTCATTTTGTTATTGCAATGTATATTTAAAAATGCTATAATACGATTATATTTGCTGGAATAGCTCAGTCGGTAGAGCAGCTGATTCGTAATCAGCAGGTCGCGTGTTCAAGTCACGTTTCCAGCTTTCTATGATGAAACGGTTAAAATTGTTTAACCGTTTTTTTAAATTTAAAATTTAATCAAGTAATATGATATGATTGTTATATCTTGACAGAAAATGAAAAAGAATGTTAATATTTTAATGAAAATATCTACATTTTTATTTAATGATAAAATACAAATAAATATTAAGAAGGGAAAAATGATAGTGGAAAAGTTCAATTTAATGCAATATTCAGTTCATGCTATATTGGGACTGATTGATGCAGAAGATTTTGTAATACCCGAAATACAGCGTCCTTTTGTATGGAAACGTAGTCAGGTGAGAGATTTAATTGACTCATTATATAATGGATATCCAACAGGATATATTATTACATGGAAAAACCCAGATGTAAGAACAAAAGATGGTGGAAAAGCCAATGGAAAAAAAGTATTGATAGATGGTCAACAGAGAGTTACTGCTTTAATGGCTGCTATATCTGGGAAAGAAGTATTGGATAATGATTTTAACAAAGAACGTATTAAAATTGCTTTTAATCCATTAGCTGAAGATAATACAAAACGGTTTGCTGTACAAGACGCATCCCATTTAAAAGATAAAAAATGGATACCAGATATAGCAGTTGTTTTTGAAAGAGAGTTTGATTCATTTGAATTTTCCATTCATTACTGTGAAGTAAACGAAGGAGTAAAGCCAAATGTCGTAAATAAAGCAATTACAGAGTTAAGAGGTATTAATAATCGTCAAATTGGTGTAATAGAGCTAGATGCTTCATTGGAAATTGATGAGGTAACAGAAATATTTATTCGTATTAACTCAAAGGGTACTGCTTTAAGTCAATCAGATTTTGTTATGTCAAAAATGGGTGCAGATTCTGTACATAATGGAAATTTGATAAGAAAAGTTGTAGACTATTTCTGTCATTTGACAGCAAAACCAGATTTCTATTCTAATTTAATAAAAGACAAAGAATTTCAGGAATCTAAATATGCTGATAAAATTAAATGGCTTGCAAATGGATATGACGACGATATATATAACCCAGGATATGGTGATATGCTTAGAGTATCATTTATGCATCAGTTCAGACGAGGTAAGTTAGCTGATTTGGTAAGTCTTTTATCTGGTAGAGATTTTATAACAAAAGAATTTCGAGATGATATTATTGAGGATTCTTATAAAAAATTAGATAAAGGTATTGTAAATTTTATTAATCAATATCATTTTTCACAATTTGTTTTGTCAATTAAAGGAGCTGGATTTGTCGCAAGTAAGTTGTTAAATTCACAAATGACATTGGATTTTGCATATACACTATACTTAATATTATTAAATGATTCGGAAGTTCCTAAATCACAAATAAAAAGATATGTACAAAAATGGTTTGTTCTTTCTACATTAACATCTCGTTATATTGGTTCACCAGAAACGCAGATGGATAGGGATATGAGAAGTATAAGCGAAAAGGGATTTTTAAAATTTCTTTCAGAGATAGAATCTTCTGATTTATCAGAAATATTTTGGACAATAACATTACCACAAAATTTGGAAACATCTTCTATAAATAGCCCTGCTTTTAATACATTTTTAGCTGCTCAAATTAACCAAAACTGTAACTCAATGTTGATGAATGGTATTAAAATAGTAGATTTAATTACAATTTCTGGTGATGTACACCATATTTTTCCTAAAAATTATTTGCAAAAAAATGGAATTAAAAATAAAATAAAATATAATCAAGTTGCAAATTATATTTATATTGATACACAAATCAATAAAGAAATTAGTGATGACGCACCAGCTACATATTTTTCAAGTGTAAAAGAGCAATGCAAAACAAAAAATATAATATTAGGAAATATTTCAAACGAAGAATTGCTTACAATGAATCTTGCAGAAAATTGTATTCCAAATGATATTTATGAAATGACTGTATCAGACTATGATGATTTTCTTCAAAAACGTAGAATATTGATGTCAGAATTCATTCATAAATATTACTTAAATTTATAAATATATAGTATTATTAGAAATTTTGTATTTTTTTGTATAATAAATATAGTAAAAAAATATTATTTATGATATAGTATAATAAAAGAGGAGTATCAGAAATCATTTGATACTCCTTTTTATATGATATTATTCAGGAAAGGAAAATAAAAAATGCATTTCAAACTAAGCAAAAAAATATTTTTTGTATTGCTATTACTTCCGATTATTTGGAGTTTATGTACAAAAAATCCTGCTGGCACTTCGATAGAAAGCAATTATGAAACAATATCATCATTAGAATTTTTATATGATTTAACTTATCAAAAACAGCAAAAAAGTGTAAAGGAGCAGTCTATACTTTCAGCAGAATTAGATATAATTGAAAAAGCAGAAGATTTTATAGTATTAGATTTATTTTTATATAATGATGCTTATAATAAAGAGCAATATCATTATCCTAATACAACGCAAATGATAACGGATGCTTTAATTGCAAAAAAGAAACAAAACCCTAATATAGATATTATATTTATTACAGACCCTATCAATGGCTTTTATGGTTCTTATACAGAAAAAAATATGAATTTGATGAATAAAAATGATATTATTGTTATTGAAACAAATTTAGATGCATTAAAAGATTCCAATCCATTATATTCTGGATATTATCGTTTATTTATAAAACCTTTTGGAAATACAGGAAAAGGTTTTATAAATAATCCTTTAGACAAAACCGCACCTAATATCAATATACGTTCCGTTTTAAAATTAGCAAATTTCAAAGCAAATCATAGGAAACTCATTATAACAGAAAAAGAAGCACTTATTGCTTCTGCGAATCCACATGATGCAAGTAGTTACCATTCCAATGTAGCTGTTCGTTTTCAAAGTGATGTGATACAATATATGTTAGAAGGGGAGAGAGCGGTTGCAAAGCAATCAAGTATTACATTACCAGAATTACAATATAAAAATATCAATACAAACCATATTGATAATACAAAAGTAAAATATATTACAGAAAAAGGAATATTTAACAGCTTAATCAATAATATAAAACGAGCAAAACAAGGAGATACTATTTATATGGGTATTTTTTACATTACAGATTTTGATTTGATAAAAGAATTAGAAAACGCAGCAAATAGAGGTGTTTCCATTTATATTGTAGCAGACCCCAATAAAGATGCTTTTGGTATACAAAAAGATGGTTCTCCCAATCGTTCTGTGTTAACAAAATTAAATAAAAAAAGTGAAAATATACATATACGTTGGTATGATACGCATGGAGAACAATACCATACAAAAATGTCTTATTTTGATTTTGAAAATCAAAATGTTATAATAATTGGTTCAAGTAATTATACTAGAAAAAACATAAAGGGGTATAATTTGGAGGCTGATTTAGAAATTGTAACAGAAAAAGAAAACAATTTTTCAAAAGAAATCAATGCTTATTTTCAAAAAATATGGAATAATGAATACGGAGATTATACAGTAGCTTTTGAAACATATCAACAAAATAGTATTATAAAACAGGTATTGTATTATATACAAGAAACAACAGGACTTTGTACTTATTAAAAAACAAAAAAGGATTATATCAAATCCTTTTTTGCTGTCATTATAATGTATCGTATTAGGAGGAAATCTATGTATAAATTAGCAGTGTTAGATATTGATGGAACATTGATTGATAATAAAGGAAACATTTCAAAAAAAACAATACAAACCATTTCAGAAGTGCAGCAATCAGGAGGAATTGTGACAATTTGTACAGGGAGAAATATAAGAAAAGCATTACCAATAGCAAAAAAAGCAGGTATTAAAGTACCTATTGGATGCATTGATGGTGCAATATTAATAGAGCCAGAAACAAAAAATATTGTGGAAGGGCTAGAACTATCTCAATATGAAATTGATTTAATACTTTCTGCTGCCCAATCAAAGCAGGTATTTGTAGAATTGAATACAGGATATATTTATCATAAATTTGCAGAAAATGAAGACGACTATCGTTATGATATATTTAACAAAAGAACACCAATAGGAAGAATAAAAAGCTATATGGGTGGTGTTCGTTATATCAAAAGTTTTCCGCAATTAAAAGCAATAACATCACCTATTTATCAAATTGTTATTGCAGGAAAAACAGATACAATATCAGAAATAAAACATACTATACAGCAAGGTGATTGTAATAATATTGATATTAGAGAACATTTATGGGATAAATATCTTTTTATAAGTAGAAAAGGTGGTAATAAAGCATCAGGTGTAAAAAGGCTATGTGACTACTTTCGTGTTAGTATGTCTGAAACAATTACAATAGGAGATGATAGAAATGATATTGATATGTTAGAAGAGGCTGGGCTTGGCGTAGCCATGGGAAATGCGCAGGAAGATATTCAAAAAATAGCAGATTATGTTACAGCATCTAATGAGCAAAATGGTGCAGCGTTAGCATTAGAAAAATTTTTTTTGAAAAAGTGAGGAAAGAAATAGTATGGATTTATTTGAATATAATCATAAAAAAATGGAAGAACAAAATGCGCCTCTTGCCTCTCGTATGCGTCCTGTAACACTAGATGAGTTTGTGGGACAAGAGCATATTATAGCAAAAGATAAACTACTTTATAGAGCAATACAATGTGATAGATTAAGTTCTATTATATTATATGGACCACCTGGAACGGGTAAAACAACATTAGCAAAAATTATAGCAAATACTACAAAAAGTAATTTTCAACAGTTAAATGCTACTACTTCAGGTATAAAAGACATTAAAGAAATCATTAATAAAGCAAAAAATACGTCAGGTATGTATCAAAAGAAAACCATTCTTTTTATTGACGAAATTCATAGATTTAATAAAACACAACAAGATGCCTTATTACCTCATGTAGAAGATGGTACAATTATATTGATTGGTGCCACAACAGAGAATCCTTATTTTGAAGTGAATAAGGCACTTGTTTCTCGTTCTGTAATATTTGAGTTAAAACAGTTAACAAATGAAAATATTAAATATATACTGCAAAATGCATTAACAAATAAAGAAAAGGGACTTGGAAATTATACTACAAAATTATCACAAGAGGCAATGAACTTTTTAGCTGATATATCAAATGGAGATGCACGCACAGCATTAAATGCATTAGAATTAGCAGTACTAACAACAGAAAAAGATGAATATGGAATCATTACTATTGATTTAAACATAGCACAGGAATGTATACAAAAAAGAGCTTTAAATTATGATAAAAACGGTGACAATCATTATGATACCATATCTGCATTTATAAAAAGTATAAGAGGTTCAGACCCTCATGCCGCATTATATTATTTGGCAAAAATGCTTTATGCAGGGGAAGACCCAAAACTAATTGCAAGGCGTATGGTTATAGCAGCATCGGAGGATATTGGAAATGCTGACCCTCATGCACTGCAATTTGCAGTATCAGCAGCGCAAGCAGTGAATTTTGTTGGAATGCCAGAATGTCGTATTATATTAGCACAAGTAGCTACCTATTTAAGTTGTGCACCTAAAAGCAATGCTTGTTACATGGGAATTGAAAAGGCAACACAAGATGTTATAAATATACAAATAAAGTCTGTTCCAAATCATTTAAAAGATTGTCATTACAATGGTGCAAGGGAGTTAGAAAGAGGATTACATTATCAATATCCTCATGATTTTGAGGGGCATTATATACAACAGCAGTATCTTCCAGATGAATTAGTGGACAGAATTTATTATGATCCCAGTGAAAATGGTGTTGAAAAAAGAATAAAAGAGTCTTTGAAAAGATTAGGAAAAGGAAGTGTAACAAATGGAACAAACAGCTCTAAATGAAGATAATAGAATTTCAAAAAGGGCTTCTTTTTTTGTATGTATTACATTAGCAACAGTAGGAGGTTTTTTAGAGTCATTTACATATCTTTTGAAAGGCGAAGTATTTTGTAATGCACAAACAGGTAACTTTGCACTTCTTGCCATTTATTTTATTAACAAGCAGTATAGTCAAGCTGCTTATTACATACTTCCCATATTAGCATATATGGTAGGTATTAGCTGTACAATATATATTCCGAAGTGGCTTTCAAAATTAAGTATATTGCATTGGGAAACAATATTTGTAGCGTGTGAAATATTGATATTGTTTATATTAGGATTTCTGCCTACTCATTTGCCAAATGGTATAACAAATGTACCCATATCATTTATTTGTGCTATGCAATATAATACATTTCGTAAATCAAATGGTATTCCGCTTGCAACAACATTTTGCACAAACAATTTAAGACAAGCAGTTATACATTTTTGTACTGGTATAGAACAAAAAAGTCGTGAAAGTAAAATCAAATCTATATATTATGTTTCTATGATATTATTTTTTGTAATAGGAGCAGGTGCAGGCACATTTTTTATTAATATGATAAAACAAAGAGCTATATTATTTTGTTGTATGATATTATTGCCTGTATTTTTCATATTATTGTTATCAGATATTAAAAATAGTAATGATTACTAATTTTAATAAAATACAGTAAGAAAGAGGTCACAATATGTCAGCAGGATTAGATAAAAAAATATCATTAAAATCCATTATTGCTTTTACATTACCCACAATGTCTACAATGGTATTTTTATCATTATATACTATTGTAGATGGTGTTTTTATATCCCGCTATGTTGGTGCAAATGCTTTATCTGCAACAAATATTGTCTATCCTGTTATCAATTTAGTATTAGGCACATCTATCATGATATCAACAGGAGGCAGTGCGATTGTTGCTATGCTTTTGGGAGAAAAGAAAGAAAAACGAGCAAGAAGTATATTTACATCGCTTACTATTGTAGTATTTTGTATTGGTATATTGATTTCTATATTAGGTAATTTGTTTATTAAGGATATTATTTATTTAGCTGGTTCTACAAAAGAATTATATAGTGATTGTTATGACTATTTATCATTTACATTATATTTTGTACCGATTGCAATATTAAAAACATATTTTGATTATTTTCTTGTTACAGCAGGAAAGCCAGAGTTAGGTTTACTAAGTGGAATTATAGGTGGCGTCACAAATATGGTATTAGATTATGTTTTTATTGTTCCACTCAGATTAGGAGTAAAAGGAGCTGCACTTGCTACACAAATGGGCATGGTAATACCTGTATTGATTGCACTAAGTTATTTTGTTTATTTTTCAAGAAAAAGAGGAGTATTATATTTTGAAAAGCCAATATTTCAATTTCGTACCATTATCAAAGCGTGTGCAAATGGCAGTTCTGAAATGGTGACACAAATATCAACAGGTATTACCACATATTTATTTAATATCAAAATGTTGCAATATATTGGAGTAGATGGAATAGGTGCTATTACAATCGTTTTATATTCTCAATTTTTATTAACATCTATTATATTAGGTTTTTCTTCTGGAATTGCTCCACTGATTAGTTATAATTATGGTAAAAATGAAAAACAAAATTTAAAAAAGTTAGTAAAATATGGTTACTTTATGATTGTAGTATTTTGCATTGTAGTATTTTGTTTATCAGAAATGATTGCACCTTTTATTACAATCATATTTACAGATAAAACATCTAGATTATATCATATTACAGTTACAGGTTTTCGTATATTTGCCATATCATTTTTGTTTGATGGTATCAATATTTTTTCATCTGCCTTATTTACTGCTTTTGGAAATGGAAAAATTTCCGCTTTTATATCATTTATGCGCTCATTAGGATTTTTTGTACCAATTATATTGATATTACCTCTATTTTTAAATGTAATAGGTATTTGGCTGGTTGTACCAATTTCAGAAATCTGTACAATATTGATTAGTATCTACTGCTATAAAACATTTAAAAAGCAATATGGTTATGGATAAACATAAAAAAATTTTACAATAATGAAAACAGAATTTTATTTTAATTTAATTTTCATTGACAAGTCATTACTTTTTTTGTATAGTAAAAAAGAAGTCATATAACTGACGGAAGTGGATTACCACATGAAGTATGACTATTTTAGCCGACCGTCTGGGCGATATTGTTCAGACACGGCTTTTTTTATTTTGCACAAAGTGATATATAAATAGGAGGGTTTTTATATGGAGCAATTAAGACAATTTGTGTCAGCGGTATTAGCAGGTTTTATGATTGGTATGGGAGGAACTGTTTTTCTTTCTCAAGAGAATAAAGCATTAGGAGCTTGTATGTTTGGAGTAGGGCTGTTTACTGTTGTAGTATTTCGTTTGCAGTTATATACAGGTAAAATAGGTTATGTTCCTTTTGAAAAGCCAAAATATATTTTAGAATTGATTATTACATGGATTGGAAATTTTTGCGGTACAGTACTGATAGCAAAATGTGTGCAGAATACAAGAATATTTACAGTATCAATGACAGATAAAGTAACTTCTATGGCAGAATTAAAATTAAATGATAGTTTATTCAGCATACTGATACTATCTATATTTTGCGGTATATTGATGTTTATTGCAGTAGATACTTTTAAAGAGAGCCAAGGGAGTACAATTAAAGTGATTGCTGTATTTGTACCTGTTATGGTGTTTATATTGAGCGGTTTTGAGCACGTTATAGCGAATATGTATTATTTTGCTATGGCAAACACATGGACTTTTGATACAATAATTGCTTTAATTGTTATGACAATAGGGAATAGTATAGGAGGTATGCTGATTCCTATTTATCAAAGATTATTTCGTTTAAAAGCATAATGATTAAAATTGTGTGTATATTTCTAAATTGTCATTTTTTCTTTTCCAAATTTTAAGAATATTGTAATGATACGTTGAGTGTTTCTTAAGTTCTTTGTTGTATGATAATGGTAACAAAGAAAAATGATAAAAAGAAACGGAGGGAATGATATGACATTAGAAATGGCATTACAATTTATATTATTTAGTGGTATTTTTTTCATAGTAGTAGCATATCATAACAAAGCCATTACCATACCAGATAACAAAACTTTGCCTACAATAAAATTAGAATCTGTCAGACATTCCTTTCTGATAGCTGTTATCATTCTTTTTGTTTTGTTTTCTTTTACATTACAAAAACAAAAGTCATTTTCAGAAAGTAGAGTAGTACAATGGATTGCACAGCAGGTAGGAAATCAAGCAACAGCAGAAGAATTGACAAAAGGAATTACATATGATTATGGAAAAACAGAAGTTGTATATTATAGTCAAGAAGATATTAGATGGAAAAACGAAACATATGGCAAAACGGATTTCATATCAGAAACAGGCTGTGGACCAACTTCTTTAGCAATGATAATATCCACATTCACAAACACAACAATCACTCCAAAACAAATGGCAGATTGGTCATATCAAAATGGATATTGTGCAGAAGGTAGTGGAAGTTATCACACACTGATAGAAAATGCTTTAGTATCATTCGGATTGCAGGTAGAACAAGCGAATAGATTACAAGGACAAAAAATTGCAAATGCTCTTTCTAGTGGAGATTTAGTTATTGCACTAATGGGAAAGGGAACATTTACATCTAGTGGTCATTTTATTGTATTAACAGGCATTACAGAAAAAGGCGAAGTATATGTGGCAGACCCAAAAAGCGAACAAAGAAGTCAGCAAACATATCCTTTTGGTTTAATATTATCAGAGTCAAAAGGAGAAGGACTAGGACCATTTTGGATAATCCATAAAAAGTAAGGTGTGAAAGTATGAAAAAAGCAATAGATGGTTTGATATTGATTATGTTATGTATTTTTCTTTTTACAGGCTGTCAGCAGGAGCAAATAATTCATACTGAAGAAATTGCAAATGCTTCAAAAATAGAATGTACACATTATATCAACGGAATAAGTAGCACAAAAACAATAGAAAATACAGATACTATCAATCAAATAGCAAATTGGCTGAATGAATTAATGTTAATTGAAATTTCTTTTGCAGAAAATGAAACGCCGTCAGATACAGAGGGAGGAGAAAGCTATTCTTTTCATGTATATGAATCCGAACAGCAAAATGATATTGATTTCAGTTATATAATGAATAGCAATGAAAATTGTTACATACATTATAATAACAAATGGTATACTGTAACAAATCCGAATACTCCAGTATTTATAAATGATATCAATACTGAAAATCAATATCATTAAAAAATATTTTAATATATATAAGAAGGGAACTTTTTATAAATAAAAAAGTTCCCTTTAATATTATTCTGTTTCTGGTTCTACAAAAGGAATACCAAAATATTCTGTGAGTGATAATACCAAATTTCTAGCAATTTCATCAATATTATCTTTAATCCATTGAGCATCTGTGGGGTTATCGTGATAAGCAACTTCTATAAGAGCAGAAGGTGCATAAGTTCTTCTTAATTCTCTCAATGTTGATGTGGGAACAGTTTTAACTTTATTCGGATTTGGATAAACATCCTTAAAATTTTCTGCAATAATATCTGCGCCAGCTTTTCCCCATTTGCTGTCATACCAATAATATACATCTGCTCCTTGCATTTGTCCAGCTAAGGAAGGAGAAGCAGCATTAGAATGCAATGCTAAATGAAAATCATATTCTCCATCATTAGATTCATCAATAACTTCTGACAATGTTTGAGAAGGGTCATTTCTTGTAAATTCAATACCACTTGCAATTAAATAAGGTTCCATAGCATCTGCAATTAAATTCATATATTCTTCTTCTGTACCACCATTTATGAACTGGTTATATTCTTGTAAAGAAGGACTCAAATAAATTCTAGGCATATTTTTTCTCCTTTTCTATTTCTTTATTTTTATACTATGCATGAAAGTAAAAAGCGAAACTCTTTTTAAAAATTTAAGATATTTTTTATTGTGTTTTATTGTCGAAAAATGTATACTAAATATGGTAAATTTGTATAAAAAACAATAAAAAAAAGGAGCGATATTATAATGTGCCTATTCTTTTCTGCGGCATTTCCGTCATTACTTTTATCTGTGGCACTTGTTGCACAGCCAGTACCAGCTTTTGAATCAAAAAGTGAAATCAATTTGTTATCTTCTGCTTCTCAAGAAGAACATTTTGTTTTAATAGAAGAACCGCAACAGCAATCGTCAGAAAAAACAGAACTAGTAATACCGAATTTATTAGAAAGACAAAGTTTTTCTTTAGATAGAGGCGAGGCATGTCGTTATATTATGGATACATATGAAATATTAACAGGTAAAAAACCGAAAACTGTTTCAGAAAATTACTTTACTGATGTAGATGCAAATTCACAGCAATTTATATTGCAGGCTCACAATTTAGGTATTGTCAGCGGAACGGAGAATCATACTTTTTCACCATCGAAAGGAATATCCAGAGGTGATTTTGCTACATTGCTTTATCGTCTAATCAAAACAATATATGCTGATGCAGAACTTTCTGGAGGAGAAAATATTGTATTTGAGGAAGACATTTCAAAATCCGCAATGATTCCTTTGCAATTTGCTTATTCAAGAGGATTGATGGACATACAAAGTAATGGTATGATTGGTGCAGATGATGTAATCACATTAGGAGAAGTTTCAGAAATATTAAATGATGTGCTAGAAATTGCGCCTGATTTTCCTGTGCAGTATACTAAATTTTCATCCAAAAGAGCGTATTTAACATTTGATGATGGTACATCTGAAAATACTGTAAAAATACTGGATATTTTAAAACAATATCATGTTAAAGCAACATTTTTTGTAACAGGAAGTTGCGATGAATCATTGTTAAAAAGAATGCAGTCAGAAGGACATATTATAGGAAACCATACAAACAGTCATAAATATGAAGTACTTTATTCTTCTTCTGATGCTTTTTGGGCTGATTTTAACAAAGAACAGCAGTATTTAGAAAGTATATTAGGAACAACATCTCCTTTTATGCGTTTTCCAGGTGGTTCTAATAATTCTATTGGCATGAAAAATGGTGTTATGGGTAATATTACAACGCAAGCAAAACAAAATGGTTATATTTATGTAGATTGGAATGTAGATTCTGGAGATGCAAGAGGAAATAATATACCAAAAGATACCATTGTAAGTAATGTATTAAATGGTACAAATGGAAAAAATGAAGTTGTGATATTGATGCACCAAACAAAGCCAAAACAAACAACAGCAGAAGCATTACCTGAAATTATAGAAGGACTACAATCACAAGGATATGAAATACGTCCTTTGACAGAAAAGTCCTATACACCAAGATTTGTAAAATAATAAGGAGAGAATTTCTTTCACTTGTAAGGTAATAAGTTCTCACTTTTATAATAGATATTGATATATATTTTATAATTTTTTATAAATAAAGAAGGATATTTATTATTATTGTCGAATTATTATAATAATATCATTTGCATATTCGCAAAATAAAAAGATATTAAAAATACGATATAATATACCTGTTATAAAAACAACAAGAGGAGGTAAAATAAGTATGAAAAATTATGCTGCAAATGAAGTTCGAGATATTGTTATATTGGGTCATAGCGGTTGTGGAAAAACCACATTATCAGAAGCATTGCTTTACTATTCTGGTGCTACAAAAAGATTTGGGAAAGTATCAGAAGGAAATACAGTAAGCGACTATGACCCAGAGGAAATACGAAGACAGGTTTCTATTAGTACATCTATATTACCTGTTGAATGGAAAGACACAAAAATCAATTTTTTAGATACACCAGGATATTTTGACTTTGTAGGAGAAGTAAAATTGGCAATGAGCGTAGCAGATACTGCTCTGATTGTTGTTTCAGCAAAATCAGGTTTAGAAGTTGGTACAGAAAAAGCATGGGAATATGCGGAAGAAATTGGTATTCCAAAAATGATATTTATCAATCAAATGGATGATGAAAGTGCGGATTTCCAAAATACTATCAATCAATTAAGAGAAAAATACGGAAAAATTGTAGCACCTTTGCAAGTACCTTTTAGAGATAGTAATGGTATATTAGGTTTTATTAATGTATTAAAAAAAGATGCGAGAATGTTAGATAGTAATGGCAAATTGGTAAAATGCGATATTCCAGAAGATAAAAAAGAAGAAGTAGAAACATTACGTGCATGGGTTGTAGAAGTTGCTGCTGAAAGCGATGACGATTTACTTGAAAAATTCTTTAATGATGAAGAATTAACATTAGAAGAAATTTACTTAGGATTGAAAAAAGGTATTCGTAACCATTCTATTGCACCTGTTATATTTGGTTCTGCTACAATGGGATATGGTATTCGACTTTTAATGAGTACCATTGTAAAATTTATGCCTCCATCTATAGAATGTCGTCCTTCTTTTTTATGTAAAGATTTAAAAAATGAAGGCGAGGGTATGAAACGTTATAATTCTGAAAAAGACCATTTAGCTTGTTTTGTATTTAAAACAATATCTGACCCTTATGTTGGACGTTTAAATATATTCCGTGTGCTTTCTGGTGTGATTGATAATACAAAAACAGTATATAATCCTGAAAAAGACACATATGAAAAAGTAGCACATCTTTATGTTGTAAGAGGAAAAGAGCAAATTGAAGTAGACGAATTGCAGGCTGGCGATATTGGTGCTTTGGCAAAACTTTCCAATACATCTACACAAGACACACTTTGCTCAAAATATTTCCCAGTAGAATTGGAAAAAATTGATTTGCCAAAACCAGGACTTTCTATGTGTATTGCACCAAAAGGAAAAGGCGATGAAGATAAAATCTCAGCAGCATTATCAAAAATATTAGAAGAAGACCCAACATTGCGTTTGGAAATCAATAAAGAAACAAAACAAACAATTATTTATGGACAAGGCGAACAGCAACTGGAAGTTGTTGTGAATAAATTAAAAACAAAATATAAAATTGATGTAGATTTAACAGACCCAATTATTCCTTATAGAGAAACAATTAAATCTAAAGTAAAAATACAAGGAAAATACAAAAAACAATCTGGCGGTCATGGACAATATGGTGATGTTTGGATGGAATTTGAGCCATCAGGTGACCAATCTCAGCCTTATGTTTTTGAGGAAAAAATATTTGGTGGTTCTGTACCAAAACAATATTTCCCAGCCGTAGAAAAAGGTTTACAAGAATGTGTAAATAATGGTGTGCTTGCAGGTTATCCTGTTGTTGGATTAAAAGCAACATTAGTAGACGGTTCTTATCATCCCGTAGATTCTTCAGAAATGGCATTCAAAATGGCAACTTCAGTAGCATTTAAAGATGGTCTGCCACAGGCAAAACCAACAATATTAGAGCCTATTGCTCATGTAGAGGTAACCATACCAGAAAGATATATGGGAGATATTATGGGCGATATCAATAAGAGAAGGGGACGTATATTAAGTATGAACCCTGAAAATGAAAAGAAAGTCATTATTGCAGAGGTACCTCTTGCAGAAATGCACAAATATGCAACAGATTTGCGTTCTATGACACAAGGTAGAGGCTATTATGAATATTACTTTGAACGCTATGAAGAAGCACCTATGGAAATGCAGAAAAAAATTATTGAACAAAGAGCAAATGAAAAATAATCAGTAAATCATATTGCTGACTTTTAGAAAATTTTCTGAAAGTCAGCTTTTTTTATCACTATGTGCTATACTAATAAAAGTAATGGAATTATTTTCTATATCATAACAATTTATTAAAAAAGTATATTACAGATAAGGAGAACATACATGAAAAAGAAAACAATATTAGCTGTTGATGATGAAGTGCATATATTAGAACTTTTAAAATATAATTTGGAAACGAATGGTTATACTGTCATTACTGTGGAAACGGGGGAGGCTGCACTTGATTTATTGTCAAATGAAAAAATAGATGCTGTTTTGTTAGATGTCATGTTACCTCAAATTGATGGATTAGAAGTACTTCGCCGTATACGAAGTACTGAAAAAATAAAAAAAATACCTGTGATATTGTTAACTGCAAAAAGTGATGAATTTGATAAGGTACTGGGATTAGAAACAGGAGCAGATGATTATATTGCAAAACCTTTTAGTATTAGAGAATTGCAAGCAAGGGTAAAAGCAGTACTTCGTCGCATATCAGAAAAAGAAACAATACAATCAGAACAAAATTTTATTTCTACACATGGGCTTGAAATTGGTTTAGAGAATAAAATTGTAAAAAAAGATGGTGTGTTGATTGAAATGTCATTAAAAGAATTTGAACTTTTAAAATTATTAGCTGAAAGTCCAGGAAAGGTTTATTCCAGAGATGTTTTACTTGAAAAGATATGGAGTTATGAATATATTGGAGAAACACGGACAGTAGATGTGCATATTCGCCACATTAGAAAAAAAATTGAACAAGATGATAGTAACCCTATGTTTATTAAAACGGTAAGAGGTTTTGGATATAAATTTAGGGAGGATTAAACTATGCAAAAAAAATTATTTTCATCTTATATAATACTTATATTTAATATAGTTTGTTTCATTGGCTATCATGCTATTAATATTAGTCAAGAATATTATATCAATGAATGTATACAACATATTCAAAAAGAAGCAAAAATAGTTTGTGAACAGTTAGAGTTGCTTTATAATACTGGAAAATCTGAAGTATTAGATGATTTTATAAAACAAACAGCAAATAATTTAGAATTACAAATTATGTTAATGGATAAAGAAAAAAATATTATTAGTGATTCTAATTCCAAATCAGACAATAATATCTATCAATATAATTTAGATAAAACAGAAAATACATTATCATTACAAAATATGGTAAATACAAAAAAAAGCATAGTTTATAGTATTGATAGACCTATTGTATTAGATAATGAAAAAATGACATTACAATTTTCAAAATCTTTGACAGGATTAAATGCTTTAAGAAGTGATATATTAATATATATTATAATTAGTACAATTGTTATATTTTTTTGTTCATATTACATATCTAAGAAAATATTAGAGCCTTTGAATACGTTAACAAATGCAGTTTCAGAAATTTCTCAAGGAAAATATACTAAAAAAATACCTGTATCGACAAATGACCAAATTGGATATTTAGCAGAAACATTTAATCATATGAGTGTAAAATTAAATACGACTATCAATGCTTTAGAAACAGAAAATAAAAGAATGGAAGCCATTGTAAATAGCATGATAAACGGTGTTGTTGCAATAGATAAAAAAAATAAAATATTAATGATAAATTCTCAATGCTGTGAATTATTTGATATTAAAAATAATTACTGTAAGGGAATTGATTTTTATGAAATTTTCAAAAATGATGATATTAAAACATTGTTAGAAACATCTATTTCAGAAAAAAGAAATATTGTAGAAATTGTCATATTAAAATCCAGATTTAACGGAGACAAAATATTGCGTGTATATATTAGCACTATTTTTGCGACAAAAAATCAAAATAATAGTTTAGGAACATTACTAGTTTTTCAAGATGTCACACAAATAAAAAAATTAGAGGAGATGCGCAGTAATTTTATATCAAATGTTACTCATGAACTAAAAACGCCATTAACATCTATTATGGGGTTTACAGATACATTACGTTCAGGAGCAATGAATAATCAAGATATGGCAAAGCATTTTTTAGAAATTATTGATATTGAGACACATCGACTGTATCGTTTAATACAAGATATATTATCTTTATCTGAAATTGAAACAAGAAAAAAGGACACAAATATGCAATATGAATCCATACAAGAAATATTACATTATATAGAAGGACTTTTGCGTACACAGGCGGAAGAAAAAGGATTGCAGTTAATTGTAGAATGTGAAGAAATACCTCTTTATTTTTGTAATAAAGATAAAATCTCTCAGATGTTTATTAATTTAATTGAAAATGCTATTAAATATACAGAAAAAGGAAGTGTTACAGTTCATTGCAAGTACCAAGGAGAATATTTTGTATTACAAGTAAAAGATACAGGCATTGGTATTCCACAGGAAAGTATTGAACGTATTTTTGAGCGTTTTTATAGAGTAGATAAAAGTCGTTCTCGAAAAGCAGGTGGTACAGGACTGGGGCTTTCTATTGTAAAACATATTATGATGCTTTATAATGGTAAAGTGAAAGTGGAAAGCAAGGAAGGTATAGGAACAATATTTACTATAACAATGCCATATAAAATATAATATAAACGGAAACAGCAAATTATATGTTGTTTCCGTTTATTTGAATTATCTTTTACGTTTTGCAAAGCGATGTTTTTTTTGTTTTTTTCGATATAGCAAACGACTGATAATCAGTGCTACAAAAAATGATATTATGCTACAAAAAACAGCAAAAATGAATAAGCTGGAAACACTATCAAAAAACCATATCTTATCATTAGAAAAACTTGTTTTTGTATTATTTATTTTTTTATCATTTTGAGTAGATGCTGTTATAGATTGTTGTTCTGAGACAATAGAATTTTGTGCTAATAACTCTATTGTTTGAATAGGCTTTTGTTCATAATAAAACGTGACAGTAGCAACAACATCATTTTTATAGATAGGTATATTCAAATTTTCAATAGAATTTATTTTTTTTGTTACTTTGCTTAAATCAAAATCAATCGGCACTGTTTTATAAACTGTTTCACTGGGTTTTGCAAATATAAAATCTGTTTCTGATTTTTGATTTTGCTGTATTGTAATTGGTATTTTTTGAGAGCTTTGTTCTATGGAATAAAGTTCTACTGTTTTATAATTAGAAAAACCATAATCAAACAATTTTATAGTATCTTCATAATGTTGTGCACCTTTACATTTCAATACAACAGCAATCAATTCTGTGTTATCCCTTTTGGCATAAGTAACTAATGTATTTTGTGCCTCATCGGTAAAACCTGTTTTTCCTCCTTCACAACCTTCATAAACATATTTAGAAGGTGGTTTTATCATTTGATGTTGAGCATAAAGGTATCTTGTTTCTTCTTGTTTATTAGTAGGAGGAATTTCATAATAAGTAGTTTGAATCATTTTTTTAAATTCATCAAATTTTAATACCTCTTTTGCAATGAGTGCCATATCATATGCAGTAGTATAATGGTTTTCGTTGTGAAGACCATTTGGATTTACAAAGTTTGTATTGTTACAACCTAATTCTTTTGCACGTGCTGTCATGTGTTCTGCAAATTTTTCTACTGAACTATCAATTTGTTCAGCAATACCAAGTGCTGATTCATTTGCAGAACGCAAAAGTAGGGCATACATAGCTTGTTCCATGGTAATTTGTTCATTTTCTTGTAAAGCGATATGACTGCTACCAGGTTCTATACCAAATACAGCATTATGAGAAAACGTAATAATTTCATCCATTTTTCCACATTCAAATGCTAAAAGAGCAGTCATAATTTTTGTGATACTGGCAGGATATTCTTTTTTATTGCTGTTTTTTTCATATAAAATTTCTCCTGTCATCGCATCTATCAATATTGCTGCTTCTGCATTTAATTCCAAAATATCATTTTCATCATGATGTAATATTGTTTCAGCATATGGTTCTGCCCATACAATACTGCTTGAATAAGCTAAAATCAATGTACTTAAAAAAATCAATAAAATATTTTTTTTCATTCTATACTCCTTTACTAAAATATGTGATACAATAGTGTTAAAGATATTATGATTTTGTTTATTAGACAATATAGTTTATATACTGTCTGCTAATTATAACAGAAATCACTGCAATCTAATATAATTTCCTTTTGAAGGTGAAAATATGAGTGAAAAGAAAAAAGAGATAGATAACAGATGGTTACTTTTTTTGTTACTATTAATCATAACCATTTGTGGCATATCTTATAGCAAAATACGAAAAAAAACAATATTACATTTTGGTATAGAAAAAGAATTTACAGAACCACAACAATATTTAGATACACTAGATAGTATTACAGTTGAAATAGAAGGAGAGGTAAAATATCCTGGTATTTATACTATTACAAAAGGATATACTTTAAAAGATGTTATTGAGAAAGCAGGAGGGTTAACAGAATTTTCAGACACTGTTTCATTAGACTGGAATGTATTTGATGGACAGAAAATTATTATACCAAAAAAAGAAGAAGATGTTATAATAGAATATAGTCCTTTCTTTTTAGAACAAAAAATACAGCAAAATGAAATAGAAAATGAAACAGAACAACAAAAAGAAAATGTATCAGAAGATATAGAAGTAAAGAAATTATATATTAATATCAATACTGCAAATGCCGAAGAATTGGCATTATTACCAGGCATTGGTGAAAAGCTATCAGAAAACATTATTTCATATAGAACAAAACATGGTTCTTTTCAGACAATAGAAGAAATAAAAAATGTGCCTAAAATTGGCAATAGTATTTTTGAAAAAATAAAAAATTATATTACAACCCAATAACATACAGGAGGAAAATAAAATGGCGTACCATATTTTGGTTGTTGATGATGAAAAATTAATTGTAAAAGGGATTAAATTTTCTTTGGAACAAGATGGCATGAAAGTGACACCAGCCTATGATGGAGAAGAAGCCCTCCGCTATATAAAAGAAGAAAAATTTGATTTAATTGTTTTAGATGTAATGTTACCTAAAATGGATGGATTAGAAGTTTGCCAGCAAACAAGAGAATTTTCACAAATTCCTATTATTATGGTAACAGCAAAAGGAGAGGATATGGACAAAATCATGGGTTTAGAATATGGTGCAGATGATTATATTACAAAGCCCTTTAATATATTAGAATTAAAAGCAAGAATTAAGGCTATTTTAAGAAGAAGTAATAGCCATAAAGGAGTTTATAAAGATTCTCAAAATACATTACAAGTTCGCAATTTAGAGTTAGAATTTGAAAGCAGACGTGTATTTATTGATGGAAAAGAAACAAATTTAACTGCAAAAGAATTTGATTTATTAGAATTATTTATGGAAAATCCAGGAAAAGTATATAGTAGAGAAAAATTGCTTGACACAGTTTGGGGATATGATTATCCAGGAGATGTTAGGACAGTTGATGTTCATGTTCGTCGTTTAAGGGAAAAAATAGAAGAAAATCCAAGTGACCCAAAATACATTTTTACAAAATGGGGAGTTGGTTATTATTTTAACTAAACTGAAAAAAAATTGGAACAGTTTGCAATTTATGTTACTTCTCACATATATGCTGGTAGGTGTTGTTCCTCTTGTTCTTTTTACGAATACTATTTTTCGCACTATGGACGAATATTTTGTACAAGAGAGAAAAAAGGAGCTTTTGAGTCAGGCTAATATACTTTCTGGAAAAATTTCAGCATCACATTATTTATATGATAATACAAAATGGAGTCAGTTTAATGAAGAAATTAGACAGATGAGTAATAAAGAAAATTTTCGTATCATTGTGATTGATTCTTCTGGTATTGTTGTAAATGATTCTAGTAGGCAAGATATTGGAAAAACCTATCTTGTACAGGAAGTAATAGAAGCATTAGATAATAAAGATGTTTCCAGACAACAAGAAGATGGTGTAATTTATGTTGCTGTTTCTATATTAGATGAACATTCCAATAAAATCGGTGTGGTATTGATTTCTGCATTAAGTAATGATATGAGTGCCACTGTGGGAGAAATTAGAAAGCAGTCAAATATGCTTCTTGCTATTATTGCTATTATGGTAGCAATATTGATGTATTTTGCTACAAAGTTTTTTACAGAACCGCTTAAAAAAGTGTTGGGAGTTATTATTAAAATGTCTGAAGGACATTTTGACCAAAGAATTGATATTAAAGGAATTCGGCATAATGAAATTGCGGATTTGGCTGTTGCTTGTAATAATATGGCAGAAAGATTGGAACAAGTTGACACATCAAGACAAAATTTTGTATCTAATGTATCTCATGAATTAAAAACACCTCTGAGTTCTATGAAAGTTTTGAGTGAATCTATATTATTGCAAGAAGATGTTCCAAAAGAAATGTATGTAGAATTTTTAGAAGATATCACTTCAGAAGTTGACCGTATGACAGAAATTATAAATGACTTATTAACATTAGTAAAACTAGACCAAAAAGAAATTCCTATTACATTTGTAAAGGCAGAATTAAATCAAATTATTATAGACATTATAAAAAGAATGAAACCTTTAGCAAATGCAAAAGATATTCAATTAAATTATATTTTATTAAAACAGGAAGTATTTGCTGATATAGATAAAACAAAATTTATATTAGCAATTTCTAATCTTGTAGAAAATGCCATTAAATATACTGCTGAATATGGAAAAATTACAGTAACACTTGATTGCGACCATCAGAATTTATTTCTTTCTGTTTCTGATACAGGCATAGGTATTGCAGAGGAAGAAATCAATAAAATATTTGAAAGATTTTACAGAGTTGATAAAACAAGAAACCGTGAAACAGGTGGAACGGGATTAGGGCTTTCTATTACACATTCCACAATTTTAATGCACAATGGCAGTATAAAAGTAACTAGTAAAGAAAAAGAAGGAAGTACTTTTTTAGTACGTATTCCTCTAAGGCAAACTACATGATATTGCAATATATCTACTACAAAAGGAGGTTTTCCTTTGTTAGAACAAAAAAGATATAAAAATATAATATGGATTTTTATGATATTATTTGTTGTTTTTAGTGTAACAGCACTTTCTTTTTTTACACAAAAAGAGAATGAATCAACAAATATTCATGAAAAAGTAGTAGAGTTATATTTTAATAATACTGCCGAAGGTAAATTGCATGCAGAAGAACGAGTGATACAAGCAGATAGCGAAAATGAATTACTTTACTCTGTATTAAATGAATTAAAAGTAGGCTCTAAAATTGAAGGAAATAAAATTGCAGTACCAAAAGATGTTACAATACTTCAGGCTGTTGTAGAAGAAGATATTGCAGTCATTGACATATCGAATGATTATCATAGTTTAACTCTTGGAGAAAAAATTATGTGTCGTTGTGCTATTGTATGGAGTGTTACAAGTCTTGATTTTATAAATTATGTTCATATAAAAATAGAAGGAAAAGAAGTCAAGAAAACATCTGGAGAAGCAATAGGACTAATGAGTCGTGAAAATACATTGATAAACCCTACCATATCACCAGAATCCAAGCGATATGAAATTGTTTCATTATATTTTGCAGATAAAACAGGTAAAAAACTTGTGAAAGAAGAAAGAGAAATTGAAATTAGTCAAATTCAAACAAGAGAAAAATCTGTTGTAGAGCAATTAATAATAGGAGCAAAAGAACAAGGACATATTTCAGTTATTCCTTCAGACATTAAAATAAGAGATGTTACTACAACAAAAGAGGGAATTTGTTATGTTGATTTAAGTAGTGATTCTATCAATAAAATTATAAATGGTAATATCAATGAACGAATTGCGATTTATTCTATTGTAAATTCTATGGTATCATTGTACAATGTAGAAAAGGTGCAGTTTTTAATTGAAGGAGAAAAGATAGAGGAAACAATGGGACATTTAGATTATACAAAACCATTTGAGGGTATCGATATTTAAGGGGAAAATTATGATTAGACCATTTGTTTGGACATTATTTTTTATGATTGCAGGTATCATTGTTGGGCAAAGTGCATCTGTTATGCATTTTGCTCTTTTTGCTATTATCGTAGTAGTATTATGTGTAGTAATAGCATGGCATTTTAAGAGTAAAATTCCTATTATATTTGTATTATTTTTTCTGTTAGGAAATGTACTGATTACAAATAGTTTAAAAATTGTTTCAGAAAAAGCAGAAGAAATGCTGAATCAATATGTAACAATAATAGGAACTGTAACAGATATTGACTATACTTCTTCTGATAGACAAAAATTAACAATTAAAACAGAAAGCATAGTAACAGAAACAGTTACAGAAACAAAATCATTAAAAATACTTGCTATATTACCAGAATACCAAAACGCATCTCTTTGGGATACTGTGATATTAAAAGGTGAATTACTACCATTAGAAAAAAGCACTCTAAAAGGTGGTTATGATGAAAAACTATATTTATCTACAAGAGGATATCATTACAAAATATATGTAGAGGAGCAAAATATAACAGGTCAAAAAAGGACACCTGTATTAAGTTTTATTTATGACTTGAAACAAAGTATACAAAAAGTATATGACACTGTTTTACCACCAGAAAAAAGTGGTGTATTAAAAGCAATGGTAACTGGTGATAAATATGATATTGATACAATTACAAAAGAATTATATGCACAAGCAGGAATCACACATATCTTAGCAATATCTGGTTTACACATTTCCATTATTAGTATGTATATATTTTATATTTTTGAAATACTTTTTAAATGGAATAAAAGACGATGCTCTGTTATAGTATTATTCTGCTTATTGTTTTATTTAGTTTTTGCCGGTTTTTCTCCTTCTGCTGTCAGAGCAGTCACTATGATTAGCATTGTGCTGATAGGTAATATATTTTACTATGAAAGTGATTATATCAATAACATCGCCATTGCAGCAATATTTATATTACTATTACAACCATTATATTTATGGGATATTGGTTTTCAGCTATCATTTATATTAGTAATAGGTATTATACTTAGTTTAGATATTTTAAAGAATTGCAATTTGCCAAAATATATAAAAAACACATTAGGAATATCATTAATGACTTCTACTGTTAGTTTCCCTATTGCAGCATATCATTTTCATTTTATTTCTATAATAGGTATTTTAGTAAATATTATTGTATTGCCATTAACAGGTATACTATTATGTATAGGTATGATAGTAGGCATTTTAGGGCTATTTTCTATACAAGTAGCAACATTTTTAAGTGGTATTGTATATTACATATTGTGTTTTTATGAAAATATATGTATTTTAGCAAAGAGAGTACCTTATGGCTATTTATTTTGTGGACGTCCTTTACTAATTACAGTAATATTATGTTATTTATTGATGCTTATTGTTTATTTTTACAAAAGAAATAATATACACTATAAATGTGCAGTAGTTTTTGTAGAGATAATGATACTGATTAGCGTTTTTGGAAATCAATACATTTTTAAGAAGAATAAAGTTTCTTTTTTAGATGTTGGGCAAGGGGATTCTATTGTAATACAAACATATGATAATCACAATTATGTTGTAGATACAGGAGGAAAAATTTGGACAGCATTAGGAAAAAATACAGGCATTTATACAGTATTGCCTTATCTGCAAAGTGAAAATATATCAAAAATTGATGGTTTATTTATAACACATATGGACGGCGACCATTGTTATGGAGCGATAGAGTTAATGGATACTATAGATATTGATGCTATTTATATATCAAATTATGATTTTGAAAAAACAACTTTATATGAAACATTTATAAAAAATGCCAATAAAAATGATATTCCTATATTTATTATCGAAGCAGGAGATAGTGCAAAGTTAGGCAATACTATACAATTAGATGTTTTATATCCGTATTACAATATGTCATTTTTTGATGCAAATGATAATCATGGTTCTTTAGTATTGCGCATTACTTCTGGTGAAACTTCCATATTATTAACAGGTGATATAGGAGAAATAGACGAAAAAATATTATTACAGCAAGGGATTGATATAAAAAGCAACATATTAAAAGTAGGTCATCATGGTTCAAAATATTCCACAACAAAAGACTTTTTGGAAGAAGTAAATCCAGAAATTGCTGTATTATCTTATGGTAAAAATAATTCTTATGGACATCCTCATAAAGAAACAATGGATAAATTACAAAATCAAAATATTGAGATATACGAAACAGCAGAACAAGGTATCATTACTGTTTTAATAGGAGAACAGGGTTATACAATAGAAGGGACATATTCAAAATGAAAGAATTAAAAAAACAATTAAAAGAAAATCATATTTATAGTTGCTATTTATATTATGGAACAGAATATTATTTAAAAACAATATATACTAATTTGTTAAAAAAGACATTGTTAGAGCCATCGGCAGAAACAATGAATATGGATATATTTGAAGGAAATAAACAATCTGTTTCTTCCATATTAGATAGTGCAGAAACACTTCCATTTTTAAGTGAAAAAAGACTCGTTATTGTAAAAGAAAGTGGTTTATTTCAACAAGGAAGAAAAAATGATACTGAAAAAATAGCAGACTATATCAAAACAATACCATCTACTACCTGTATTCTTTTTATAGAAAATGATGTAGATAAAAGGGGAAAACTTTTTAAGGCGGTTTCAAAATATGGTTATATTGCAGAAATGAATGGACTTTCTGAAAAAGAATTATTATATTGGATTACAAGAGAATGTAAAAAAAATAAATTTCAAATAGAAACAAAAACAGCCGCCTACTTATTACGTACAGTAGGCGGAGAAATGACGCAACTTGAGGAAGAAATTAAAAAGTTAGGCGGATTTTTGCCTGAAAATGCCTATGCAGCATATCATGATATTGATAGGATATGCACAAAATCATTAGAAACGAAAATATTTGATTTAGTAAATGCAGTAATCAATAGAAATCCCAAACAAGCAATTATAATTTATCATAATTTACTTTTAATGAAAGAATCTCCTCTTATGGTACTAGCTATGATGATAAGGCAATTTCGTATGATATTGCAATGTAAAGTTCTTTCTGAACAAGGACAAGCACAAAGTCAAATTGTTCAAAATTTAGGATTAAGAGATTTTGTTGTAAGAGAATATTTAAAACAGTCGCAATATTTTCATACAGCAACATTAAAGCAAGCATTAGAATATTGCTTACAAACAGATATTGATATTAAAACAGGAAAATTAAATGGAGAATTAGCAGTGGAATTATTACTGTTAGACTATGGTAAAAAATAATATAAAAAGACAATCACTTATTATATAAAAGTGTATTGTCTTTTTTGTGTTATTTATGACATAATTTTTGTTTTTTTGGTACATCAAAAGCGTGTACTTTTCCTAATTTATATGCTTTTTTAATCAATAATTTTTCTTCTCTGTTTAATTCTCTATTCAATATTTTTTCAAAATATTCTAGTAGTGCCTTTACATGAAGTCTTGTTTTTTTATTTTTGTGAAGTAATTCAGCAATTTGACATACTTCGATTTTATTTTCGTTTGGGTGTACAATTTCAAATATCTTTGCTGTATAAATGGCATCATTTAAAGCATTATGAAAAGGTTCTTCCATTTTAATATTTAATTCTATTACAGCGTTTTTAAGTCCAATTGATTTACCTTCTTCATATTTTAAATACATAGAAGCAAATTTTTGAACATTGATGAAGCTATTACAAATTTTTGTTGTATCTAAATCATAAAATAATATATTTTTAAAAAGAGATTTGATATCATCATTACCCCATGTACAAAGTATAGTGTCCTTTTTTCCTATAAATTTTACAAAATTTTCATATGCCTCGAAAAATGATACACCAAATTTTAATTGTTCATAGCTTAGATTTGTAATTTTTTCTACATAAGGATGTATACGAGGATAAATAACTGGTTTAATCAAAGCGTTAAATTTATCTAAAATATGAAATTGTTCATCTAATTTTACTGCACCAATTTGTATAATTTCAAAAGGGCAATCTGGATTTAATGTTGTTTGAAAACCCGTTTTGAAATGAAATGGTTGATTAAATTCTAAGTCTATCACAATATAATTCATAGCAAAATGCTCCTTTATATATATTTGGTTCTGTTACGTTAAAATGATATAGACAACAGCTCCTTGTTAGAAGT
>CAJUNT010000016.1 GCA_910587735.1 uncultured Clostridia bacterium | reverse complement strand
GGGGAGGTTATCGTATCTCACGCCGGACAGGACGAAGCCAATCACCGCCCGGAAACTGGGTGATGATTTTGACCGCACCGCCGTACTGGAAGCACTCACCCAAAACGCACAGAACGCCGCAAGAGCCGCCGAAAAGCCCACACCCAGACAGGAATACCCCCGCAGTATCAGAAGCCGCTTAGAGAGGGCAAAAGCCACCGTAAACGCCCCGAAACAGGACAGCGTACAACGCATGGTGTAATGTAGCAGTAAGAATGGCAAAAAAAAGAGGGTGGAAAAAATGTTAAAAAGGCGAGAAATACAGGAATAGCAAGGGATTGCGAGAAAAAATAAAAATTGATTGCCATTCTTTATGGACGAGGAAAAAAGGAAAAACAGAAGCGAAAGGAGGAAGTTAAAAAAATGAGAGGGATTTTTTAACTCTTTTTTTAACTTTTTTAAAAGCTAGTAAAATCAATGTTTAACAGTTTTTCAAAAAGGAAAAAAACAAGAAAAGTGCTGAAGGAAAAAGGAAAATACTAAGGAACAAATACTAAGGAACAAGGCTTTTTGTTCCTTAGCCGAAGAAGCTAGTAAAATCAAGGAGTTGAGAGAATAAGAAAAGGAAAAGCGAAAAAATGGCTCAAAAAGAATGGCAAAGTACAAAAATGAAAAAGAATGAAAAATAGTTCAGTGTACTATAAAAATAAATTAAAGAAAGGGGAAATTTATGCAAGCAAATCAATAGGGGTATGTTTGATATTAATAGCAATGATGGCAGTTGCAATATTTATGGTAGAGGTCGCAAGTAATTTAGTAGAGTGGATAGTAAGTATTATTACAATTATTTTTACTACAATAGTGAGTATGGTTTTATTTATAGCAAGTGTTGTAATTGGACTGTTTTCATGCGTAGTATTTATAATAGGCAGTTTAATAGTTTACTTAAAGAAGAAATTCAAAAAAAGAAGGGAGTAACAATGTTATGAAGCAAGAATTTGATTCTGATAAACAACTACATAAAACATTAGAAAAATTTAACGAAATCATAGCGGAATGCAGTAATGATAAAGAAATCAATATCATAATGATGGCAAGCAAAAAAGAAAGGACAACAATAGTAGCAAGTGAAAACATAAAACCTTATACAGAAATAGCGATATTATTAAATGCTATATGTGGAATATTAGAACAACATTATAAATTTCTCCCAATAGAGTACAGAATAAAAATGATAGCCAAAATGATAGTAGAAATTATGAAAGATGATAAATTAGAAGTTATTTAATATTAAAAAATAAGAATGTTTAAAATGATTGAAGAAGTGGAGCAATTATGCCTTTTGAGTGTGCATCAGCAAACAGTAAAAACAAAAATTAAAAAAATGGTAACAAAAAAAGAATGATAATGACTATATAAAGATAAGAGCAAAAGAAAAAAGGGAAAGCATTAATCAATCCCTTCTTCATCAGAATATTCTAAACATTCTTTTATAAGTTTTTTTAGTTTATTCCATGCAGTTTTAGGTAGTGTTTTTTGTTCTGGAAGTCGAACTTTTTCCATTTCAGTTAAAAAAATTTGTTCGTACTGTTCTAAAGTTTGAGGATAATCTTTAACAGCATCTTCTATCCAACTCAATACAGCGGGAGCAATAAAGGTATCTTGTTTAAATGCTGAACAAATAGAAGAATTTAGCCCATGAACGTTATTCGGTCCAGAAAAATCTAAATAATAGATTTCAAAGCATTTTACAAGCATTCCATAAGGAGAAAATTTATGTTGTGCAAAGCCTGTTTCCAACAAAGCATATTTTGCATTACGATATAAGCCGAAATCTCTACGCTTTAAGTGAAATTCTGCTTCTGCTGTATATCTATCCCAATCAAAAGAAAGACGTTCTTGCTGTAATGGTCTAAATTCTTCCCAAGAAAGTAACATATACTCATCTGAATGAAAATTTTGTTTGATATAAAGTTGTTTTTTGCAGTGAGGGCAAACACGACTACGAGTAGAAAGTTTTTCTATTATGTTTTGGCAGTAAGGACATTGTTTTGACTGGAAACGAGCAGAAAAACGAGTGTACTCTTTTTCTAATATGCCATATTCTTCATGGTTGGCATAATACTGTTAAGAATTACTTTTTTGCATCTCCAATAATTGCAATATTTGATTTTCTACAAACTTTTTGTATTTATCATCAAGTTGCCCATATTTTTCACCAATTAATGTTGCCATATTTATTGAGCCATTTAATGCACTTAAATCATTATTGTTTTCATCAATAAGCCAATTTTTATCAACATTGTACATTAAAGAAACACAATTAATTAAAAGAGGTGTTGGAGATACCTTACCTAATTCAAGACCAGATAAGTTTCCTCTTGAAATACCAATAGATTCAGCAAATTCAGATTGGGTTAAATTATTGGTTTTTCGTATTAATTTTAATTTATTAGCAAATGTCATTTTAGTTTCACCACCTTTTTTTTATTATATCAAAAGCAAATGCTTGTGTCAATATAAAATGTATATATAAAATCAAAAAAATCAGCAAATAAGTATTGACACAAGCAAATATAAAATATAAATGCTATATTGTATTTAAACAAGCAAAATAAATTCAAAAATGTAATGATACAGTCAAATATATAGGAGGGATTTTATGAAAAATAATAAAAACATATCCTGTAAAACAGTACTTGAAATTAGTTCTTTATCAAGTCTGTTAACACCATCAAATCAATCATATGTATTAAATACTATACAAGCTTTACTTTTTAGCCAGCAAGTTAATGAAGAGCAGAAAAAGAAAGAAAAATTATCAATATAATAAAAAGCTTGTTGAAAAATACAGTACACAATGTCCAAACGGCGCAACAAAGAAATAAGAAAGCGAAAGGGGAAATAATATGCAGCAAGTGATGTTATTTGAGAACCAAGAATTTGGACAGCTGAGAATGATTTTTATTGAAGGAAAACAGTATTTTATGGCAAATGATGTAGCAAAAGCATTAGGATATTCAATACCAAAGGATGCTGTAGCAAGACATTGTAAGGGGGCGATGAAACAACGCTACCTTACTGAAGGTGGAGAACAAGAAGTTAATTTTATACCTGAAGGTGATGTTTATAGGTTAATTATTCGTTCCAGACTTCCTAAAGCAGAGGAATTTGAAAAATGGGTATTTGATGAAGTATTACCTTCTATCAGGCAAACGGGAAATTACATAAACGGGACAAGTCAATACAGCATACAAGACATTGTAAAAGAAACGATATGTCAAGTAGTACCCATGATAATACAAGAGTTAGAAGATAAATCAGAAAGAGAAAAGTATGCCGAAAGAGAACTTGAAAAGCTGGAAATGAAAGTAAAAAGAAGAATTGAAAGGCTACTTTATTCTGGAAAACATAGTTATACTGGAATTTCTAAAATATTGCAGTCAGAGGGATTTGAAATATCTCCTAAAACGATATGTTTTTATGCGGAAAGTATGGGAATGATTGATTAAAATGTCAAAATGGTACAGTAAAGAGAAATGGAGCAGTAAAAATGAAAAAATATTATTTTTATCAAGATGAGTTGATACAGGATTTAAAAAAATTATAGAGAAAAATAACAGTTGTATAGAAGAACGCAATATGATAATGATTGTAGAAAACCAGGACAAAAATGGAACGATTTTAAGCAATAAACATATCAGCAGAGATGTAGCAATGTCTTTATTAATATCAACGTTTTGCAATATTTTATATCATGAAAAGGCGGATTCTGTTACGCTGGAAATGGTTGCAGAACACTGCAAACAAAATATTCTTTATGCTTTAGAAGAAATACAAAGACAAAAAGAAAGACAATAAAGTGGTATAAAAAAGGCGACTGTTGGAGAAGGGAACTCCGTTCAGTCGCTAATAAAATATCTGAATTAGATAGAGTATACCACAAAAAATATATTTTTGCAAACAAATTTTTTAAAAGGTGGTAAATAATATGGAGGAAATTTATTTGACAGTAAAACAGCTTGCAGAAATAAAAGGCTGCACTGAAAGATATATCAGAAATTGCATTACAAAGAGAAAAATTGAAGCAATACAAAAAACAGGCCTATCTACAGGGCAAGGCGGTATGGAGTATAGAATACCACTTTCCAAGCTAGATGAAAAAATTCAAATGAAATACAAAAGATATTTAAAGAAGCTACGGAAGGAAACAGAAAAACAAGTTCAAGAACAAGAAACAGAGGAACAGGAAAGCAAAACAACAGCAGATTTGACAGAAAAAGAGAAAGAAAATGCGATATTTTGGCGGAAGTTATTGGAAAGCTGGCAAAGTTACAGGGAAAAAGAAGAGGACAAAGAAAAAGCGGATAACACATTTATACAAGTTATGAATGTGCAAAATGAGGGTTTACATTTGAGCAGGAGAACGCTTTACAGAAAGTGGAACAGTTTTGTAATGGAAGGAGAGGCTTCACTTACTGACGGGCGTGGAAAGCACGGCAATCACAACAGAAAAATGACAAAAGAAATATTTGATGTATTTGAATATTACTATCTGAATGAAAACAAGCCTAGCATCAAGCAATGTATGAGAGAAACAGCACTTTATTTTGAGGGGCAAAATATAGAAATGCCTTGTTATACTACATTTAAAAGAAGTGCTGAAAAAATACCAAAAGCTATTAAATTATATTTTAGAGAAAGGGAAAAGGTATTTATAGACAAATGTGCACCATACATCAAGAGAATGTATGAGGATTTAGAAAGTAATGACATATGGGTAGCAGACAACCACACATTTGATATTATGGTGGAAAAAGAGGGCAAACCTGTGAGAGTATATTTGACGGCATTTATGGACGTAAGGAGCAGAAAAATGATGGGCTGGTGTGTGACAGATGCGCCTAGTTCTGACGCAACAATATATGCACTAAAAAAGGGTTGTGAAAAATTTGGTGTACCTAGAAGCATATACACTGACAACGGACGAGAGTTTTTATTTCATGATTTAGGTGGAAATGGTTTTAGGAAAAAAAGAAAAAACGGAGAAGAACTGAAGTTACCTTCTATATTAGACGATTTAGGAATAGAATTTCGCACTGCACTTCCCAGAAATGCAAGGGGAAAAGGCATAGAAAGAGCGTTTTGCACTGTAAAAGAACAGTTCAGCAAGTTATTTGAAAGTTATACAGGAGGTACGATATTGGAACGCCCTGACAGATTGAAAAAGGTAGTAAAAAGTAGGAAGAGATTGCCTAACATAGAGGAATTGATACAGTATGTGGATATTTACATAGAAGGCTGGTACAACAAACAGCCTCATGAGGGTGCAGGAATGAGAGGAAAATGTCCTGATGAAATATTTGCAGAAAATTTAATCACACAAAGAATATTACCAAAAGAAAAAGAAGAGCTGATGTTTATGAGATATGCAAAAAGTAATACAGGTATGCTGAAAGTAGGTAAAAACGGTGTGACACTTACATTTTATGGCAAACAGCTACAATATTGGAATGAAGAATTATGGCTGGGATATTTTGGACAAAATGTATATGTTAGATACAATCCAGAAGATTTGAGCAGTGTAAGAATATACGACAATCAAAAAAGATTTTTATGTATTGCAGTATTAAAAGAAGAATTGAGTTATACAGCAAGCAAACAGGAAGTCAAAAAACAACAACAGCAAAACAGAAATGCTATAAAACGTGTGGCAAATTATCAGGCAAAAAAAGAAATGGAACAAAAAGACACATTAACATTGTTGCTTGAAAAGGCAATCAAAAATACAGAAAATGAAAAAAATAACACAGTTAGAGCAAAAATTGCAGAACCAATATTATACAGCGAAAATAATATCAAAAATAATGATGATTTAGCGGAAGTGGTTGCATTGCCAAAAGCAGTAGGTAGTGAAAAAGTTGATTGGTCAAAAGGGATAGAAAGACTGAAAAAATGGAAAGAAGAAAATGAAAATATTGTATTTTAAAATATGTTTAAAAGTCTTTTAAAAGCATTTTAAAATCATTTCAAAATAGTGATAAGGGGGCTGGTGGAACATGATAGAAGAACAACAAGCAATACAAATGTTATTGCAATACAAAGAAACAACAGGGAAAACACAGACAGAAATTGCAAAAGAACTAGACATATCGAATCCTCAATTAAGCCAGTTTTTAGGGGGAACATATAAAGCTCCCCACATTATTATACCAAAAATAGAACAGTTTTTTGAACTGAAAGCACAAAAAGATATTGCTCCAAAAGCACCAGATTATAAAAAAACAAGTATCAGCAACAAAGTATATAAATTGATAGAATATTGCCATATACAAGGGAAAATAGCTGTTGCTTATGGTGATGCAGGAGTTGGCAAAACAATGGCTGTAAAACAATATCAAAAAAATCACCCAGATAGTGCAATGGTGATAACGGTATCCCCTTGTTTTGCAAGTATTACGGGAGTCAATGAGTTAATTGCAGAACAATTAAGAATAAAAGAAAAAGTAGCAAGAAAAATATATGGAGAAGCAATCGCAAAATTAAAAGGAAGCAACAAAGTGCTGATTATAGATGAGGCACAGCATTTAACAGTAAGAGTCATAAATCATTTGAGATGTATGAGTGATGAAAGTGGTATTGGCATTGCTTTTGTAGGAAATGAAGAAATTTATTTAAAAATGAGAGGAAGCGGACAAGCGTCCTATGCACAGCTCTACAGCAGAATAGCATACAATGAACACATTATGACAAACAGTATTACAAAAGAAGATATTGCTTTGCTTTTTGAAGGAAGTGAACTGGAAGAAAAAGCACTTGATATATTGTTTGAAATTAGTAAAACAAATTACGGTATTAGGGGTGCTGTAAATGTATTTGTCAATACAGCGGCGATATTTGGAAAAACAGATAGTAGAAGTATTGCAAGAGTAGCAAAAGATATGAATGTTAGAGCATAAAAATAAAAGGAGAATGATTCAATATGAAAAGAGTTCCAATGTGTGACGAAAATTGTTTTGAGTGTAAATTTGATGATTGTATTGCAGATATTTTACCGAAAGAGCGAGAAAGACAAAGGCTTTATTATCAAAAACACAAAGAAGAAAAAAGGGCTTACAGTAAACGATATAGAGAAAAAAAGAAATTGTTAAAAGTGTGAAAAAATAAAAATGATAAAAAAGTGTAAAAATTATGACAGAAAAGCAAAGAAAATTATTATTTGTATTAGCAAAACAAAAAGGTATGGACGGAGAATTATTACATAGTTATGTGGAGGCACAAACGGGAAAACAAAGTATTGCAGAAGTCACAACACAAGAAGCAAAAATATTGATAGATGGCTTACAGCAAAAAAAGCAGACAGCAAAGGGACGCATTACAGAAAAGCAATTAAATTATGTCAAGGGACTTACACAATGTTTAGGTTGGGAAGAAAAAGCATTAAATCAATTTATAGAAAAGCAATACGCTATTTCTAATGTAAATTGGCTGACAAGTAAACAGGCAGCAAAACTGATTGAAGGATTAAAAAGTATATGGGAAAAAGATAAAAGAGGGTAGTAAAAAACCCTCTTTTATTGTTTCTATATTATTGTGTTTGTTCTGATGCAGAGGCAAGAAATTCTATTCTTATTTGTATGAGTTGTTGCAATTCTTTTATATCCTCTAATGTTGCTTGATTTTTAATAAAACTTCTTGTAGTAGAACGGTTACGCAAATATTTTGCTTTTTCTCTATTTTTTTCTTGCCATTTTTTGTTGGCTTCTGTTTGTGGATTTGCTTGTTTTGTCTTTGTTTGCAAGTAAATCATCTCCTATTTATGAAATATGATAAGGTAAAGACCTACAACAACTACAATTAACTTGGCAATTTCAAAAGCAAGTTCTAAAAGTGCAATAATTAAAGATTTTGTAGAATTTTTCATTGTATTTAAGAGTGGTTTTATGATATAATATGTTAGTAGATGGGAGGGTTTCCCCTCCCGTAGGTATTAGAATATGCTGTCTATAACCATTTTAATAACGGCTATGAGAGTGCTTAATTCTAACATGAGCTCAATGAGTGCTGCTATCACTTTTTTGAGCTCTTTTATTTTTTCTACTAATTTCTCCACCCTTTTTCCCTCCTTTCTTTTTGTATTTTTTTACTTCATTCCCCCTTTCTGAACACTATTATACTATCAATAGTATAATTTGTCAATAGCAAAATGAAAATTTTTTTAAAAAATGTAAAAAACTTTATTTTTTGTTTTGATATTAGACTTTGTAATAATATGATATAATAGTATAAAAGACAAAAAAGGAGAAATTCTATGAAACAAAAATACAAAGAATATGCAGAATTGATTGGAATGGAGAATTTAACAATGTTATCTCATGTATTTGGAGGGAGTAATATTTATATTCCAAAAGAGAAAGAATTACAAAAAAGAGAAAAATATAAAAAGATATTAGAAGAATTTACAGGAGAAAATATAAAGGAATTAGCAGAAAAATATTGTATTTCTGAAAGAACAATATACAGAATGATAAAAAAGTACAAAGAAAAAAAGTTTTGACAGTTTTTGAAGGACTTGTCACAAAAAATATGTTATAGTAAAAATAGAGAAAAACGAAGGGAAGGGGGAGAATGTAATATCGACAGAAAAAAATAGAAGTCATGGAAAAGTGGATAAACTGCCAGAAGTGATAAGAAAAGAAGTGGAAAACAGGCTTCTTGAGGGGCACACTTATGAAGAAATTGCAAAATATTTAAAAGGAATGGGACACAACATATCCAAAACAAGCATACACAGATATGGAAAACCTTTTTTGCAAAAATTTGAAAGTGTGAGATTAGCAAAGGAATATGCACAGTTATTGGCAGAAGATAATACAGAAAGACCTACTACAGAACTACACGAAGCAAACAATGCACTTATCAGTCAAATGATTATGCAAGTATTGATAAATGAAAATATAAAACAAAAGGAAAAAATAGAAGCCGCACGCTCTATTGCAACATTGCAAAGGGCACAAGTACAGAATGAAAGATTAAAGCTTCATGCAAGAAAAGAAGCAGGAGCAGTACATACAGCATTAAAAAAATTAAAACAACAAGTATATGAGGAGATTGGAAAAAATCACCCAGAAGTAGCAAAAGAGATTATCAAAATAGCAGACGATATAGAAAAAGAAACAGAAAAATAATTATTTATAGAAAGACTTCCAATGTCTTATGTCAGTAATATTACTACGTCCAAAAATAATCCGACAAAAAATGGACAAAAAAGTAAAAGGTATCATATTCATCAAATATGTTCACTAATGAGGAAGTGATAAAATGTGGCAGGAGCGAGTAAAAGCTCTTTTTTTTATGGAAAAAAAAGCATTAGAGAAATCAGTATAATGTTATTAAAAAGTGAAAAAAGCATATATCGTTATTTGAAAAAATTGCCTGAATACAAGCAAGAAAAAGAAAAAAGGAAAAAAGCAAACAGTCAAAAGAGAAAAGAATATCAAGAACAATGGGACAGGCAAAACAGGACAGAAAGATACCATTGTATTAACGGGGAAAGTATTAAAAGGGAACATGATGTTGCTGCCAGAATATTGAGCAGGGAGAGACATTAAAAATGGGTTTTTTAGAAGAATTTAAAAGTGTTTCAAATGGTGAAAAAACACAAAGGGATAGGGATATTGAAAAAGGCAGAGAACATTTTAGACAATACTGCAATCTCATTAACAGCGATTTTTTTAAAGAAGAAAGAACATATCAGACTATTGTTTGTGATACATTACAAAAAATGTATGAAAGAAAAATCATAAACAACAAAACAAATAAGCCTTATGACATACTAATATTAAATTTACCTCCTGGATTTGGAAAAAGTTATACAGCTAGTTTATTTGCAACATGGGTATTGGGTAAAAACAATAAAAACCAAGTGATAACCATAAGTTATGGACAAGATTTAGCGATATCATTTTCTAAAACGGTTAGAAATACCATACAGTTGGAAGAATATCATGACTTTGTACCTGTTAGCTTTTTCCCAGAACTCAAAATAAAAGAGGGAGATGGTGCAGCAGATAAATGGGCATTAAAAAATGCTTATATGAGTTATTTAGGCACATCATTTACTGGAAAATTAACAGGTATGAGGGGAAATATTATTATTGTAGATGACCCAATTAAAAATGCAGAAGAAGCAGTCAACGAAAAAGTAAAACAGGGACATTTTGATTTTTACAAAAATACGCTGACTTCCAGAATGTTACCAAATGCATTACAAATTATCATACAAACAAGATGGGCTACAGACGATTTAGCGGGAAAAATGATAACAGAATATCCCGAAAGATGTTATGTATTACAATTAGCAGCACTGGATAAATATGATAAAAGTATTTGTGAAAGTTTATACCCTACCGAGGATTTAATTAGAAAAAAAGAAACACTTGATAAGTCTATTTGGCTTGCTAACTATATGCAACAACCTATTGATATCAAAGGAGCATTATATGGAAAATTCAAAACTTATGATGTCATAGACAGTGATTTATTTGAAAAACAAATTGCTTATATTGATACAGCTGATGAAGGAAATGATTATTTATGTGCAGTAATGGGCGGTGTGATTGGACGGTATGGTTATATTACAGGAATATATTATACAGATAAACCTATGGAGATAACAGAGCCAGAAACAGCAAGACTTTTATCACTATTACAAACAAGAGATTGTTTAATAGAAAGCAACAACGGGGGCAGGGGTTTTGCCAGAAATGTGGAAAGAGAATTAAAAAAATTAAAATATAGAAAATGCAATATTACATGGTTTCATCAAAACAAAAACAAAAATACAAGAATACTTGTGAATGCAACAAATGTCATGGAACAAGTGATATTACCAGAAGGCTGGGAGAAAAAATATAAAGCATTTTATAAAGCAATTAGCACTTATCAAAGAAAAGGAAAAAATGCACATGATGATGCACCAGATGCGTTAACGGGATTTGTAGAAATGATAAACGGAGATGTGAAGGGCAGAATGAAGCCAGTAGCAAGTCCTATGAAAGCATTTAAGTTATTTTAAAAAAGGAGCGTTATAACATGAACATAACAAAAGGATATCAAAAACACAATATTACAGGAGAAATGCTATATCCTTGTGAACTGTATCAAGCAACAGAACAAAATACAGATACAGAACAAAATATTGGGCAAAATACAGAGCAAAAGGCAGACGAAACATGATGAAAAATTTTATAAAGGAATTTAGACAATACAGCAAAGATAATGAAAAACCATATTTTTTTACAGAAAAAGAAATACAAAACAGTGTTTGCAATGCATTGAAATTGTATTCTAGAAAAAAGCCTATTATAAGACAATGTGATGTAGATATTGTTGAAAAACAAAAAATATATGCCCTTCCTGAAGATTATCAAACATGGTATAAAGGACTTGAAAAATATGATATTGTGGAAAATTGCATTGTTTTGAAAAATGGTTTTTATGGAACAATTTCATTTTTATACTATGCAGATAGAAAAATAACAGAAATACCAGAAAGTGAACTGTATTTATTTTACAGCTTTTGTTATGGTGATTTATTGGAGAAAAAAGTATTAGAAATGACAGAACAAAATATTGCAAATGGTGATTTAAAAACAATGAAATTAGGGAGAGGGCTGGAACTGACATTTGAAAATGGTAAAAATGGTAGAGAAATGTTAATTGATTTGGCAAAAAATAAAAAACAACCTTTTTTTCATTTACTGAATAAAAATGCAATAGGAGGCTGGTGTTGATGAAAGCAGATATTGCAAAAGTGGTATTGAAAAAACTACAAACATTTCAAAAAATGGGTTGCGAAATAGAAATCACATTGATACAAAAAACAGGAGATACAGAACAGCTTGGTATTTGTGACATGGGGGAAAATGACAATGTAACAGAAAGTACAATCAAAGTCATTCCTATGACACTAGCATCTGAAAAAGGTGCAGCTGGAGAAATTTCAAACAATATGGAATTAGGAAACAATGCAGAAGAATATTTTGAGTTTGTAGAAATAGCAGAACAAAGTAATGTACATACTGGCGACAGAGTGTTATATCAAAAACAAGAATATATTGTATTTGAAATATTGCCTGTTGTGATGGGTGAAACATTTTTGTGCAGACAGTACAAGGCAAAGAAGGTGCTATGATGAGTGATTTTGAAAGGTTAATCAAAACAATCACAAATATAGAGGAAGTCATACAAAAGGGTGCTCAAAATGGTTTAAAACAAGCAGGCGCTAGAATTATGGGCACAGCAAAATCGAAATTGGGAAATTATCAGCCAAGTGTGGGAGAATATCCAGCGTGGAAAGTGTTAAGCCCTCAAAGTGTAAGAGCAAAATTTTTGAGCAAAAGCGCAGCATTTCATATCAATGGAAATGGGCAAGTACGTATCAATATTACAAATTCTGGAAAACGGTTTTTAAATCAATATGGCAGAAACGCAAAAGTATTTGGAGGAGAAAAGCAATTTCAATCAAGCGGTACAGGAGATGACAGCCCTTTAGTAGATACAGGAGCATTAAGGCGGGCAATTACAATGGACACAAAAGAAATTGAAAAAGGTAATGTTTATATTGGTGTAGCAAGAGGAAAAAATGGAGAAAAGAAACAAAACAAAAACAGAAAAAATAAAAAGCCAAGTGATATTGCTACATATGGTGCAGCGCATGAGTATGGTTCAGCTAAAAGAAATATACCACCAAGACCGTATTTACGCCCTTCTGTTGTGGAAAACAAAGAACAAATTGCAGAAGATATTAAAAATGGTATTGCAGAAATGATGTCGAATTTTGGACAAGGAGGCTTCTAATGGAAAATGTAAGAGACCCTCTTGTGTTGGTATATCAAACGCTTAAAAAGGCAATCAAAACTGTACACGGACAAGATTTTTTAGTGTTAGATGATTTTCCCACAGCAGACAGTTACAGAAAACAAAACAGAAACGCTGCAAATATTTCTTTTATATCAGCAAGTTCTGAAAAGGGGTTGATGAGGGAATTTATACCTCATAAAACAGTAAAAAATAATACTGATAACAAATTTACTATTGTTACAGAAACATTAAGAATGGAATATGTCATACAGATTAGTTTTTTTGCAAATAAAAAGGGAATGGCACAAATGTTATCTACAAAATTCATTGATTATTTAGAACAAAAAAATGAATTGGAATTAGTGGGTGACAAATGGCAAGAAAGTATGAATGTATTTTTGATGTATCCCCCTGCTCCGCCAGAAGGAGATACCGATTTATGGCAGGTTAATCAGACATGGCAGTGTAGTGCGAAATGGTTGACTGAAAAAGTGGTTGATGATGTAAAACAAATGGATTTTAAAAAAATGATAAAAAATGTTGGAAATATCTCGAAAGATTAGGAAAACGAAGTTTTCCTTTTAAAGTTTTTGACAAGCTTTTTTTAAAAAGCTTGCGAGAGTTTGAGAGCAGAGCTCTCAATGTTTTAGCAGAATATAATTATATTTTATTATCAAAAATGTATTGTAATATTTTAGTGAAAAGGTTTAAGGGATTTAAAGAATGTTGTTTTATTTGTGGGCGTTGCCCACACCCACAAACTTTTTTGAAAAAAAGTTTGACAAAAAACTTTTATGCGAAACTACGTTTCGCTATTTAAAAGTATTTTAAAAGGTATTTAAAGGAGGTTTTAACATATGCCGATATTAAGAGGATTTACAGGGGACATTCGAACAATGCCCCCTGACATTTATGTGAATGAAATGCCAGTACCACAAGAAGAAAGTTTTAATATGCCTGATTTTGTATTAGGTTTTGTAGGGAAATTTGACAGAGGACCAATAAATGAATACATTTATTGCAGTGAAACGCCTACAAAAAGAATGACTGAACTATTACGCACAGTGCTAGGTGAAATGAGTGACAGTGGTTGTAAAGGAAATCAGATTTTAACACATTTACATATGGCAAGGGCAAAAAAAGCGGTGTTTGTCAGAATATTGGGCGCAGGATATGCTACATCAAATTTGATATTGACAGACAGCCAAGAAACACCTATTCCAACACTGAAAATCAGTGCAAAATATCCTGGAGAATATGCCAATATATTTACTGCAGAAGTCATTGCAGAAAAGGAGGACACATTTACATTAAAACTATATTCTGATTTAGACGGTTATGAAACATACAAAAATCTGACAATGGATAAACAAAGTAAAAATTATGCTGTAAAAGTGATAAATGAAAAAAGCTATCATTTTGTATTGGAGGATTTGGAAAGTAATGCGGAAACATTGGAGCAAAAAAAACCTTCTATAACAGAACAGACACAACTTTCAGGTGGTTCTAATGGTGCAGCTGTTACAGCAACGGAATATATAGGTACATTTGACAATGGTACAGGAAAAAGAACAGGATTGAAATTACTGGAGTTAGCTGGAAAGCAAGTAACAGACATTAGTTATATTGGTTTTAGCAATGCAGTAGCAGACAAGGCATTATATGCTTTTGGAGAAAAATATAATAATATGACATATTGTGGTACAAATGGTTTATCATTTGGAGAAACAGGAGAAGATGTCATTGCATACAGAAAAACATATGATACAGATTTTTGTCAAATGGTTGCAGGAAATTATAAAGCGAATACAGGTGCTGAAATAAGTGGAGCGTGTTTGTCTGCTATTGTGCACGCTGTAGGAAAAGTGGAAAATAGCGGACTTGCAGAAGAATGTACTTGGATAAGTGGAAGTGATGAATTATTTGATTTTGACCAGTTATCATTATTGTATCAAAATCAAATAGGCTGTTTTACACTCAAGCCCTCTGAAACGGGACAAGGTAATTTGGGTTGGAGAATGGGAAATGACTACACACTTGCAGTGAAAGATGTTTCTGGTGAAATCATTACAGATAATGAAAACAGAAAAGTGAATAAAAGACGCTTAAATAGCTGGATAGAAAATTCACTGTTTTTTGTTGCTGCAAAATGGCAAGGCAGAGCAATGACAACAAAAATGAAAAGAGATGCAGAAGTGCGAATCAGAACATTTTTTGACCAGTTAAAACAACCAGTGAATGAATTAGACAGCGCAAAAATAGAGGATTACAGCATTACATTTGATGAAAGTGCAAATAATATTGATGTGTTTTTGCAGAATATCAATGTGAAACACTTTAATACCGCGGAATGGGTACTTTTGAACTTTGCAGGGGGAACAAATGCAGAAATAGAATAATAGAATATTGGGGACTTTGCCCCCAAACCCCTATCCGCTTTCTTAAAAGAAAGCGGAGCAAAGAACTTTATTGCAAAAACTAGCGTTTTTGCGAAATAGAGTGAAAACATTAAGAGGGTGAAAACAACGAAAATAAAAAATAAAATGCTGGAAAACTTTTTAGCAAAATTCAAAAAAAAAGAAAATAAACAAAGTATCAGTTTTGTAGAAATACCTGCACAATATGAAACGGAATTATTTCGCATTGCACAAGACAGATATCACATAGTAAAAGAAGTCAATGAATTATGTGGAGAAAATGGAGATATTCGTTTTCAAAGAGCAAACGCTTTAATTGGGGAAGATGCTACAAAAGGTGGTTTTTCCATTATTGTAAATGGCTCTCAAAAAGAAAAAAATATAAAAAAACAAAAAGGAAAAATTCAGAATGATGTGAATGATGAAAGCGAAAAAGTACAGAAAATAGTAGACGATTTTTTAGAAAGAACAAGACTACATATACTTTGCACAGAACACGCAAGAGCATTACTGAGAGATGGCGACTTATTTTTAAATGTCATTGTGGATAAAAAAAGCGGTTTGATTACAGAAATTAAAAGAGCACCAACATTGACTATGAAAAAAAATGTTGATGAATATGGTAATTTTATAGACAATAAAAAGGCATTTTCTCAAATAGATGTTTCACAAATATATCAAATGGCAGGAGAAAACGCACCAGAAGGAAGCAGAAAAGATTTTGCACTCTATCAAATCAATCATATTAGATGGCTTTGTGACGAAACAAAAATTTACGGCACAAGTCAATATGCTGTTGCTAGAAAATGCTACAAAATGCTTTTTAAAATGGAAGAAGCACTTGCTTACAGAAGAATATATCGCTCTGTTAGCAAGCGTTCTCACAAATTAGAAACAACTGATATTGCAGAAATAGAGGATTACAAGAGAGCAAATGCTATGGTAGATGAGCATGGAAACCCTACTACAAATGCGCATATGCTGACGGATTATATTGGTAATGTGGAAGTGAATGCGCTACACGATGAGGCAAATTTAGACGAAATAAAAGATGTTGAAATGATAGAAAATATGCTTTGGATAAATTTGTTAGTGCCTAAGGCAATTATTACAGGAGGACAGGGCATAAACAGAGATGTATTAAAAGTGCAATATCCTCACTATTTACAGACATTAGAAAATATTACAGACAGACTGGAATATGGAGATAACAATATTTATTCTGGATATAGAGCGATAATTGATTTACAGCTTTTACTTTTGGGCATTAATCCAGAAAATATTTATTATGATATTGTATGGAGTAGAAAAACAGAAGAAAGTACGGCAGAAAGAGTGGAAAGCATACAAAACGCTTTAGGAAAAAGTGGAGGAAAACAGCTTATCAGCCATGAAAAAGCGATACAGCTTATTGCAGATGATTTTGATATAGAAGACCCAAGTGTTATGTATCAAAAGGTATTAGAAGAAAATGGGATAAAACAAAATCAACAGAATCAACAAAATGAAAATAATCAGGAAGAACAAAAAGATTTAAAAAAAAAGAACATGACTTCTGATGCAGAAGCACTCACAGATGAACACAAACAGGATTTTGACGAAATAGAAAGACTTTCCAAAGAGTTTACTCAAAAATGGAAGTCTTTTTTTCGTGGGATTTGGGAAGATGTCAAACAAAGTAGTGCGGAAAATATAGAAAGTAATATCAAAAAAGCATGGCAAAAACATCAAAAAGGGTTTTATATTGAGTACATTAAAAAAGCTTATGATTTAGGGGAAAAAAGAGCACAAAGTATTACAGAACAAGTTTTACAAGATGATATATTGCCACCAGAAAACGGCATTGGCATAGAAAGAGAAGATATTCAACAAGAATTGTTAAATAATGCACTTTCTAGAGTGTCTAAAATGGAACAAAGTACGATTGAGGACGTAAGAAAAATATTAGTAAAAGGGCATGAACAGGGAGAAAACTGGAAAGAGCAAAAAAAGAAAATAGAAAACAGAATTAAAAATCCAGTTAGGGCGGAAATGATAGCAATTACGGAATTAGGACACGCTTACAACACAAGCACCAAAAATACATATAGACAGGCAGGAGCAAATAAAGTTGCATGGCACGCCTCTATTGATATAAAAACTTGTGATATTTGTAGGACACTGCATGGACAAGTATTTGATATTGATAATGCACCAGATAATCCAGCGCATCCAAGATGCAGATGTACTTGGTTGCCTGTATTTTCAGAAAATGGAAATTTTGACAATTCCCATAATATCAAGTATAATAATAGTGAAAAACAGAATGTTTTAACGGAACAAGAAGAAAGAGCGATTAAGAGTTACATTAGTTCAGAATCTTATAAAATCAATGATAAATTAAGACATAATATTACTTTGACACAAAAAGAACAGAATATGGTGGAAAATTTAGATAACGCATTAGAAAAGATGCCTAAATATAAAGGAATAATTTCTCGTTCTGTAGATTTAGAAGGAGAACAGTTGAACGAGTTTTTAGAACGTCATAAAATAAATAATATGATTTCTTATAACTCGTATACCTCTTTTACAAAAGGGGAAATATATAATCCTATGGCAAAGATACAGATATATACATATAGTAAGAATGGATATAATATTGTTAGATTTAATAAAGGTGAAGAAGAAATATTATATCAAAGGAACAGTAAATTTTTTGTGAAAAGGATAAAAGAAAAAGATGGTATCTATTATATCATTTTAAATGAGGTGAATTGATATGGAAAAAAAGAAAAAAGGATTATTTACAGCCAAAAGATGGCATGATGACCCATCTATTGGAGCAACTATAATACCAGGTCATCCTCAAACAGAAGAAGAAAAGAAAGAAGCAGATGAAGAATTTAAAGAAATTATGATACATTATGGTCTATTAAAAGAAGGAGAGGGCATAGATAGTTTTAAAAATGTAGAATAATATGGAAAAAGAAGTCACACAAAATAGAACAAAAATAACATTTTGACCTGAACGAGTCATAAAACCGTTCTTTTTTTATTGCAGGCAAAAAATATAAGAGATTTTTAAAAGTGTTTTAAATGGCATTTAAAAGCGTTTTAAGACACTTTTTTAATGAGATGTAAAAAGTATCAGTGAAAAAAAGTTAAACGAAAAGAAAAAGAGTTAAACAGGTTTTAAACACGGTCTGGAAAGTATGAGGTGATGATTTTGGAAAAAGAAGCCGATTTTTATATAGAAAAAGCGGAGGCGATATTAGATGAACAAGGACAAAATAGTGGCTGGTACAAGCAGATAGTAGCAAGAGTAGATTTTTTGAACGGAAATGACAGGCTATACCCTAAACAAGTATATCAAGATGCGCTGGAAGAACTAAAAAGAGAGGGATTTCCTTATGCGGGAGAACACCCTCACCCCAAGCCCTACAGAGGAACGGACGGCAATATTTATTTTACGACTTCTATTCCTCACAGTGCAGTCAAATTTAGAGATGCTTATATTGACGAACAAAATAATGTATGGGCGGAATATAAACCACTGGATACCGAAATGGGAAGGCAGGTTAAAATATTTTTAGATAATGGTTTGCCGATAGGATTTTCAAACAGAATGAGAGGAAAATCTCGAAAAGAAAACAGAAATGGAAAAGTGGTTCAGATAGCAAAAAAATTAAAGCTATATACTTGGGACGTAGTGCTAAATCCAGCAGAAAAAAGTGCTTTACAGTTGCCTATTGTATTAGATGATATAGAGGAGGAAAATATGAATTTTTTTGATATGAGTTTGAAAGAGTTGGAAAAATGGAAAGAGGAAAACAAAAATGCAGAACAAAGCGAAATTTCACTTTGTGACGGTGTAATTGCATTGAAAAAACAAGCAGAAGAGGCAAAACAAAGAGAAAAAGAAACAAAAGAACAAATGCAGGCAATGACAGATGAGATAGAAGCAAAAAAACAAAAAGAGCAGGCACAACAATATCTTTTAGATGAAGTGGAAAAATTAAACTATAACAAAAGTATAAAAGAAGCAATATTGAAAAAAGGTTCTGCTATTGCAGAAAAAGAAGATGTCAAAAAGTTTTTAAAACAGGAAAAAGCATTTTTAGATGATTTAGAAATAGAAAATAAATTGAAGGAATTGGGCATGACAAAAGAAGAGGAAAAAACAAAAGCGATAGTGACAGAAGGAAAAGAGTATTCCATAATAGACAATATTATGGAAGAAATGGACAAAGAGTTACAGAAAAAAGACAACAGTTTTTTTGTAGATAAGGAACTTAGAAAAGCAAACAATGCTATTGTAGATAGTGTATTAAAAAGTATGGAAAGGAAAAAAGACAAAGAGACTAAGGCGTTTTTAGATGCACTGGAAAAAGAAAAAAGTGTATATTTAGATGAAACTGCACCAGCCATTGCTTCTACAGGGGAATTTGCACAGTCAGCAAATATTTCACTTGCCATATTAAAACAGGCTTGGCAAGACATTCAATTTTTGCAATTATGTATGGTAGAAGGATTTAGCGGAAGTACATACAAAATGCCTGTAGAGTTTCAGAGCCACGATTTATACAGTGAAGAAGATTTTGCTATAGGAGAATTGGATAGTATTCCAACGGAAAATATACAAACATTTTTATTGGAATTTGGTGCGCAATGGCTGAAAAAAGGATTTATAGTTACAAAAGAGGCACAAAAGGAATTGTTGAGTGGTCCTATGAAATATGATGTCATAGCAGCAAATGCAGCAAGTATTGCAAATAGATTTCAAAGAGTCATTGACAGAATGATTTCTACCGAAATGCTTGCAAGAGCAGATGAATATGGAGCAAAAAAAGTTGTAGAAGAAGCAGTTGTAGCAAGTGAAGTGGAAGAATTGACAGAAGGAGAAACTATACCAGAGGGAAGCAATGCAAAGTGGAAAGTTAATTTGTTGTGCGGAAATACTTCCCCATTAAGTGCAGTATGTGTTGCTCCTGTTGTACGTCCTAGAAAAACAATATGGCTAGACCAGCATGGAAGAAAACAAGAGGAATATATCAATGATATTACTGTAAAAAACAGCAGTGGAAAAACATTGACAGAAGGTATTTTGATACGTTCTAAAGGTTTTATAGCAGATAAACAGGGAAAACAAGCAGATTATGCGGTTGATTTTGAAAATGCTTGTATTTATTTCAAAGAGGGAACGATATCAAAAACAGCATTGCCAAAAGTAAGTTACAGCTATGCTACCAATATTGTGTATTTTAATTTAGCAGTGCCGAAAGCATTGGAAAGTTATCCAGCAAGATATTACAACAGTTTATTAGAAATGATAGACACACAAAAGGCTTATATGGGAAGTGCGCCAAGATATGTAACGCCAGATTTTTGTATAGGTAGTTTGAATGCTATGACAATGCTCAAACAAGCAGAACTGTTTTATCAAAAATGTTCTCCGAATGGCACAATTTTAGGCGGTGAAGGATATTTTGCAAAAAGAAACGGTATTGATTTGGGAGAACATAATATACCATGGGCAGCAGGTGACAGCAGAATATTGTTAGGAAAAAGAAATGCGGTAAGAGTGGGTATGGGAAGCCCTTATGATTTAGAAGGTCCTTATCCTCATATGGCAGCAGATGGTAAAGGATATACTTCTGCAAAACAATATTTTGCAACACAGCAAATTGCGATTAACACGCCTCTTGTGATTGACGAAAAAGGAATACAATATCACCCTCCTTTTAGAACAATCAAATTTTATAGTAAAGAACAGTAAGACCGTGGACTTTGTCCCCAAACTCCTATCCGCTTTCCCTCCAGAAAGCGGAGCAAAGAACTTTTGTGCGAAACTAACGTTTCGCTGAAAATACTGATTTTATAATAAATAGTGTGATAAATAATGATAAAAGAATATTGAGAGCGTTGCTCTCAAACTCTCACTTCCTTTTTGAAAAAAGGAAGCGAAAAACTTTTGTGCGAAACTACGTTTCGCTATGCGAATAGAAAAAAGGAGGGAAAAATATGGCTGAGGATGGATTACTAGGCAAAAAGTTACAAATTGTTATAACGGACGCAAATGGTACTGTTTTGGAAAAAATGCCTGAAATGCTCAAATGGAGTGTAGAAGAAATTACAGAAGAAGACAAAAAATATCCTTTGAATGAAGAAGATGAATGGAGAACAGTACATCAACAGGGATTTAAAGGCAGTATTGAGGGGCAAGAAATTAACGAGGCTTATGACAAAATTGTTGATATGAAAATTGAGCATCAAAGAAAGACAGGAGGCACGCTGAAATTTATTATATTTACAACAAAAACATACAAAGATGGCACAATACAAAAATATAAATATCCAAGCGTGACATTTGATGGATACAGTCAAACGGCAGACGGCAACAACAAACCTATGACAAATAAAATAAATTGGCAAAGTATTAACAGAGAAAGAATATAGTAAGACCTTAGGGGCGTTGCCCCTAAAACCCTACTTCTTTCTTGAAAGAAAAAAGCAAAGAACTTTTAAGCAAAAACTAGCGTTTTTGCAAAACAAAAAAGAAAATTTTTGGCTAAAATGACAAAGTATAGTAAGAATTACTTAAAATAAAAATTTTGGTGTATTAAAAAAAGGAGAAGAAGAAATATGAGCATTGAAAAAGTAGTCATTGATAAAAATATTGAGAAAAATGAAACAACAGAAATGGCAATAAAAAATCCAAATGAAATTGTATTATCTACAGGCAAAAAAATTATAAAAAGAGAAAGACGAGGACAACACCATATTGTGGAAAATAGATTACTTTCTGCTTGCTCTATGAAAGGTGACGGAACAGGTGTCAATATAGGGGATTTGATATTAGCTAGTGATATTAAAACTGCTGTAGCAATAGCAGAAATTGATGGCGTAAAACAAAAAATACCGTCTTCTTTATCAGAAGTGTACGAACTTGCAGGAGAATTTACATATGAAGAATGGGAAGAATTAACACTGGAATTACAAAAAAATAAAAAGGAAATGGAGCAACAAGCAAAAAACTTGCAAGTCAGCACTGGTTTAGGCAACGAATTAATGTAGCATATTGTTCTGGTGCGGGGATTAGCTATACAGAAACGCTTGCTATGACAGATGAAGAAGTATTAGCAGCGATATTGATTATTAATGAAATAGAAGAAAAACAAAGAGAACAGACAATATAAAAAAATATAAAGAAGTAAACCATTTGGTTTACTTCTTTATAAATTCAATAGATAAATCATAGCCTAAAGCATTTAATATTTTTTTGGCGTCTTCAAAACTAAAATTTTTTTTGCTGAGAAGTTTGGAAAATGCTTGCGGTATCATATCTAATGAAGCAGCTAAATCTTTTTGAGAAATGTTTTTTTCAAGCATTAATTTTTTGAGTTCTACAATGAGTTGTGGATTGTCCTCATAAATAAATGACATGGTTATCACTCCTTTCAAAAGAATTATAACATAAAAAATATGAATTATCAACTATAATGCATAATAAAAAATAAAAAAATAATAAAAAAACATAAAAAATTGAAAAAAATTACTTGACATATTATGTAAACTATATTATAATAGAAACATAGAAAGGGGGTAATAAAATGAAAAAGGAAATAAAAAAGAAAGGAGGAAAAAAGCATGGATTTAGATACAATTTGCGCTATCATATGTGCAGTATTCGCAGTACTGAGTTACATAGATAGCGACAAATAATGAATCATATAAGGCTAAGAGGGTAAAACCTCTTAGCATCTAAATCCATTATAACACAATATGAATAAAAAGAAAATAAGTATTTTTTTATTAACAGCAATAGCATTATTACTTTGTATGTTACACAAGTTAACAAAAGAGTTTGTATTTTTGGTGCTATTAATATTGGTAACAATAGCAGAAACACTTGTCTTTTTTAAAAAAGATTGTAATGAAATAAAGTGAATATTGAAAAAGGCGTCTATATGACGCTTTTTTTCGTGGGAAAAAATGAGAAAGGAGGGAAAATTTTTGAGTACATTTATGGATTTTGCAATAGGTTTATCACTTGTAAATGGTATCAGCGGGCAGATAAGTCAAATTGTGGGGGATTTTAAAAGGCTGGACGGTGTGACAGATGAAGTGATGAAACAGCTTTCTCAGTTTAAAAATATTAGTATTACAGGCGGTTTGCTTGCTGGTGCTGGTATAAAAGGTTTACAAGCAACGCTTGATGTATTAGATATTTGTGTTGACAAAGCAGCGGAATTACAAAGTACTTCTTTAAATTTGGAAATAAAAGCATTTGGTACAGATTTGTTAGAGCAAACGAATTTACCACAGATAAAAGCAGAAATGGAAGAACTGGAAAATAAAGCGATGGATATTTCACTGAATACTGTTTTTAATCAAAATGAAATTGAACAAAGTATGATAAGTATGGTAAAAGGCGGAATGTCTAGAGAAATGATAGAAGGATATGGTGCAGAGGCAAACGCTAATTTTGCACAAATAAATGGTGTAAAAGCAACTTCTACAGCGGACGCTACAGTAAAATTTGCAGCGGGTTTTCAGTTAGAAGAAAATCAAATAAAAGACAGTTTAGATTTGATAACAAAATATGCAGATGCCTCTATTTCTGACGCTTTAGCAATACAGCAAAATATAGGAAATACGACAGGAAGTGCTATGAGTGTATGGAAAAATAGAGATAATATGCAGATAGCAGAGGAAACGATACAGCTTGTAGCAGCTACAAGATATACGGCTCAAGATGAAGCGAGTGCAGCAACATATGTTAGAAATTTCCTTGACCAAGCCGGAAAAACAACATTTACAGACCCACAAGTAGCAATGATGGAAAAAGCAGGCTGGTTATTAGAAGATGGAAAAAGTATATTTATTGACTATCATACAGGAATGTTGAAAAGTGCGGCAGAATTGGAAAAAATATTGGAAGATACAGCAGAAAGCATGGATGCAGTAGACTTTAACAATTTAGTCGATGCTTTTTTTGGAGACAGAGGAAAGAAAACCGCACAAGCATTGGCACAAAAAGGCGGTGCAACAGATTTAGCTGTATTAAAATTAGGAGCAAATAAACAGCTTGGTATTGATGAACAAGTGGCAAGACAAATGGAAACAGCAGCAGCACAAATGGGCATATTAAATGAGGCAATAGACACATTAAAGGCAACAGTAGGCAAGCCATTTTTAGAACCGATTGCAAAAATACTAAAGGTAATTAACCCACAATTAGCGGTATTTGCAAAATATTTAAAACAACACCCCGAAGTTGTAAAATTTATGACAGCGATTGCAGCAGGAGCGTCTGCCTTTTTGGTGTTAGCTGGAGGAATTATGCTTGCTATAGGGCTTGTAGGAAGTTTTAAATTGATATGGGCAAAGGCAGGAGCACAGATAGTAGCACATTTTGCCCCGATACTTTCAATGTTTGGAGTAGTAACGGCGGTGATTGCAGGTATAGCAGGGCTTGCTTTTGTGGTGTATAGGCATTGGGGAACATTTCAGCCAAAATTTGCTAGTATTTGGGAAAATATCAAACAAATATTAGCTTCGGCAAAACAATCTTTTATCAATTTTGCAAATAGTGTAAAACCTATTATAAGTGCGATATTGGAAGTATTAGAAGTATTAGCATTTGCTGTAGCATTGGTTGTATTGCCTGTTATTAATGCAGCATTGATGATATTAGCAGGAATATTAAACGGAAATGTAGTACAGGCTTTTCAAAATGCTTGGAATAGTATGGGTATTTTTTCTCAAATTTTATTTATAGGTGTTTCTGCTCTATTGATTTATAAAGGTGTTATACTTGCTGTTTCAATTGCTACAAAAATTTGGACTGTTGTACAAGGAGTATTAAATATTGTATTGGCTGCAAATCCGGTGGGTTTAGTTGTTTTAGCCATTGCTAGTTTGATTGCAGCAGTAATAGTAATCATAATGTATTTTAAAGAGTTTACAGAATGGGTACAAAAAGGCTGGGACAAATTAAAAAACTTTTTGGGATTTAAAAGAGAACACAAAGATGAATTAGAAGCACCGATTGAAACAGAAATCAGTCAAACAGAAAGTATAGAAAAACAAGTTACTGTGACGACAAATAGAACCAGTTATATTCAAGAAGATATGAATGGTATGGAATTGACACCAGAAATATTATTAAATCCAGAATATCAAATGAATGTTGCAGAAAATCAGAAAAAAATCCAAAGCATTATGGAGGCAATGTCATTTTCATTTGTTGGTAAGGGTTTTGGAGATATGAAGCAAAAAATATCAGAACAGTTTGCAGATGTAAAGACATCTGTAGAACAAAATTTTGATTTTGCAAATATGAATTATACTATGCCTGATGTGACAGGAGATTTACAGGAAGTAACAAATATGATGCAGACAGGCGGAACAGATGCAGGCAATGCCTTTGCTGACGCTTTATCTGGAACAGGTGGAAATGTACAGTCAGCAATACAAAGTATTAACAGTATTATAGAAAGTACATTGCTGAACAAAGAACAGATGTATTTGTGGGGAAGCAATTTAATGCAGAGCTTTATAAACGGCATGAACAGCCAGAAAGTCAATTTGATGACAACAGCGGCAGCACTTGCTGTCACAATAGGAGATTATTTAAAAGTACAATCCCCAAGCCGAAAAGGAGAACTGAAAACAAACCATTTATGGGGAGGAAATTTGATAAAAAGTTTTGCAGAAGGCATGAAAAAAGAGCAAAGACTTTTGAAAAATACTACGGCAATACTTGCCGAACAGACAGGCGGATTACAAAATAGTATTCGTATGGAAAATTGGAATAGTGAAGGAATTGGGCGCTATCACAGAAAAACTGAAAAAAGGGAAGAAAAAGAAACAGAACAAAGACCGATATATATTGTGATACAGGGAGCAGAAAAAAGAGAAAATGAAATTGCTCAAGAAGTCGCAAGAGAATTGGACAAAAGAGGATACGGCAAAAAGAAAAGAGAAAAAAGCCCATCGCTTACGATGAGCCCTTATAAAATTTTAGGGGGATATTAAAAAGCACGATTTTATTTTACATGAAGTTGTGTTTTTAAAGCGTCCTGCAATACTTGAGAAAAATTGATATTATGCTCTAATGCAAGAGCGTTTAACCACGCTGGTAATGTAACAGTGCGACTGACAGAACGATTGATTTGTGCCATACGAATAGAAGGCATATAAACATCAATCAATACTGCTCTTTCATTTTGTTGTAGTTTGACATCAGCAAGAGGAGTAGGAGAAGGTATTTTTTCGCCATCTTCTTCTAAGCCATTGAGTACACAGCCTAATAATTCTCTTGCAGATAAAAGAGCGTCATCATCATTGATACCGCTTGTAGCGCAGTCTAAATCAGGGAAAACAACAGCAATTTCTTGTTCTGGTTCATAAGTAAAAACAGCAGGGTAAAAATAACGTTCTATTTTTTTCATAATGAATAACCTCCTTAAAAATAGTCAAAAGGGTCAGGGATTAACGAAATGTTAACCCCGATTGTTTTTCAATACTATCAAGTGTTTTTCTAGGAATGTCTTTGTCAGGGTGTTTTATTGTAGTGCGCCCTTTTTTCGTTGGATGTTTGAATTGATGGTGACTTCCTGTTACATTGACTTCATACCATCCATCTTGTTTTAACAGCTTGATAATTTCTCTTGATGAATAACTTTTCATTGTTTTCCCTCCTGACAGTGATATTATAACACATATTTTTATATGTGTCAATAAAAATATAACACATATTTTTATATATGTTTATAAAGTAAGGAAGTGATATTTTGAGGGTAGTATTAGGCGGTATGGAATTGAGAACAACAGAAAAGCCTGATAGTGTACAGCATGGCGGGGGACAAATGTTGGCGGTAAACACTTTTCCAGGGGGAAATGTAAGTATACAAAATTTTGGCTCTACATATAGGGAAATTAGCTGGGAAGGCTGGTTTGAAGGCATTGATGCTATGGAAAGAATGTACAAAATAGGAAATATGAGGCAAAAAGGGAATGCTATTGATTTTGTGACAGAAGCATACACACAAAGAGTTGTTATAAAAGAATTTCAGCCAGAACACAGAACCAATTTTTTTATACCGTTTTCTATTACATTGCAAAGAGTGGTGCAGATAACAAAACAAGCACCAAAAGAGGCAGTTGACAAAACAGCAGAAGAAATTAAAACAGCAGAAGAAAAAAAGAATGTAGAAAAGAAAGAGGAACAAAATACAGAAAGTTATACTGTAAAAGCTGGAGATACCCTTTCTAAAATAGCAAAAAATCAATATGGTGATGCGAATGAATGGGATAAAATATACCAGGCAAACAAAGATATATTGACAAGTCCACACAAAATACAAATAGGGCAGGTGATAAAAATACCATGAATGATGATAATAATAATTACAATTATAAAAAATATGAATTACTGCCCTCACCTATTACGGTGAATGGGCATACTGTTTACAAAATAAAGGCATTGAAAAGTTTTGCAAATATTGCAAAAGGTGAAACAGGCGGAGCGGTGAGCAGTGAGGCAAATTTATCGCATTTTGGCTGTTGCTGGATATATGACAATGCTACTGTTGTGGGAAATGCAAAAGTTTACGGCAATGCAAAAGTATATGATAGTGCAATTGTTGCTGATAATGCGCAGGTTTATGATTGTGCCAAAATTGGGGGAAATGCTGTAGTAAAAGGAAATGCGCAAGTTTATGATTGCGCTAGAGTATTGGAAAATGCTGTTGTATATGGTGACAGCAAAATAAGGGGATTAATGAGGGTTTACGGTGAAAGTCATGTCAATGATGAGAATTGGGAATAAAAATTTTTAAAAGTATTTTAAAAGGCTTTTAAAATAGTTTTTCACTTTTCGAGGAGGAATAATATTGTTTCAAGGAATGAACAAAGGGAATTTTAGGGCATATGGTAAGCCTATTGTCAATATTTATGTGAATGACAAAAAAATAGATGACTGGATTTCTTTTCAAGTAGACTGGAATGGTATGGGGGATATTGATAGTTTTGATGTAGCGTTTCAATGGGATATCAGTGACAAGCCAAGACATGAATATTTTTATTCTGGTTCTAAAAAATCGTCTGATGTGGTACATGGTAAAATTGTTGTGAAAATAGAAGCTGGTTTTGAAGGTGAGGAAATTGTTCCGCTGATTGAGGGGGAAATGGATTGCCCAGAATGGGATTTTTCTGATGGCGAAACAGTGAAAATTGCAGGCAGAAGTTATGGCGCAAAGCCTTATGATTTTGTAGAAACGGTAAAATATCAAAATATGACAGCAACAGAAGCATTTCAAAAAATATGTCATACTCACGGATTGACGCCTATTATACCAATTATTACAAATACTATGATAGGAGAATATGTGAATGACGACCACACAAGTGTTGCGGAAGAAATGAGTCATTGGGATTATGTGTTATATTTAGCCGAACAGGAGGGATTTATCAGCAGAATAAAGGGGAAAGAATGGTATTTTGGTCCGCTTTCTATGCTGGAGGATTATGCAAAAGAGCCACTTGCCTTTAGTTATGGGCATAATATTAGAAATTTAAAAATGAAAAAAGCACCGAATGAAGCAAGAAATTTTAATGTTGAGGTGGTTTCATGGCAGTCTGGTGAAAAAAAGAAAAAAGGAAATAAAATAGTAGAAAAAACAACAATAGGAAATACAGAGGGAAATCATGTTTATACTATAAGACGAAATATACCGAATATCACAAGAGCGCAGGCACAACAGCATTTAAAAAATATTTGTCAGGAATTAACAAAACAACAGTTTAGTGGAAGTTTTGACACGGATTTTTTTCAGGAATTAACAAGTGACAGAAGAATCGTATTGTATGGTGTGGGAATTGGTTTAAGTCAAATTTATCATGTGGATACTGTCACAATAAGCGGTGACAAAGACAGCGGTATAGAATGTAGTATTAAATTTACAAATGCTATACCACAATCAGAATAACAAGGGTGAGCATATGAATCAATTAGAATATTTGGAAATGGTGAAATTGATACAGAAAACTTCAGCAAACAGTGCTTTTGTATATGGAACAGTAAGCGCTTTTAAAGCGGAAAACAGAACAATAAAGGCAGAAATGCAACCAAGCGGTATTGAAACAGGTTGGTGCAGATGTTTACAGGGTGCTTTTGCTGATAAAATAGGGATTGAAGTGCTTTTAGCTAGAATTGCAGAAGGAAAAACACAGCAGTATATTGTTTTAGGAATATTGGAGTAATAGGAAGTGATTTTTTGAAAGATATATTAGTAGTAAATGGGGAAGTGATATGGACGGGTGATGATATTGGTATGGTAGAGGGAGAGGACTGCATTGACCAGCAAGCGTATTTTAGAGCAATTTGTGATATAGGAGAAAGTATATTTTATGATGAATATGGCTCTAAATTGTTTGAATATTTGGGAAAACCTTACAGCGAAACAAACAAGGCATTGATAGAGGCGGAATGTATGGAGGTGCTGAGAAAAACAGAAGGAATTGCAGATGTAGAAAATGTTGCTTTTGAATGGGTAGATATAGATGGTGAAAAAAAGCCGAGTTTGAGAGCAAAGTATTGTTATGTTGGCTCAACTAATAAGGTAGAAACAGTATTCAAATTTGCTGTTTAATTAAAATAATGAGAGAATTGCGTTCACAAAAGTTAAAGTTCTTTGTCAAACTTTGTCAAACTTTCTTTCAAGAAAGTTTGTAGGTGCGGACAACGTCCGCAAATATAAAAAAAATTTTTATGTTTTGTTAAAACCTTGAGGACGTTGTCCTCAAACTCCTACCCGCTTTTTTCAAAAAGCGGGGCAAAAACTTTATATTTTGCGTTCGGAATTGTTTCTTTAGGAGGTGAAAATATGTTTCCTACAAAAGACGAATTAACAGAAATATTAGTCAAAAACATTATGGGAGAAGGCAAAACATTTGACGATTTACAAGACAGTTGGTTTACAAAGCATTTAATCATTGCACTAAGGGAATGTATGTGGGTGCTTTTACTTTTGACTAAAACAGTATATCAAAATTTAACTGTAATCAGAGCAAGCGGGCAAAATTTAGATGATAAAGGTTATGATTTTGGTGTAGACAGAAAAGGCAGTGTGAAAGCGATTCACACTGTAACACTTCATAAAGCTACACCTGTTGCATCTGATACATTTGTACCAGATGGCTTTTTATTGACTACTACAGCAATAGGAAATAAACCTCCTGTCAAATTTGAAGTAGTTGCAGGACAACAAAAATTCATACCTCAAGGAGAAAAGGAAGTTTCAAATGTTTTGGTGGAGTGTATAGAATATGGTGAAATTGGAAATGTTTCAAATGGTGCTATCAATTTAATTGCACAGGCTGGTTTTGATAGCGTTACAGATTCTTGTATTTATTTAGCTGGTGTGGAAATAGAAAAAGATGATGCTTATAGAGAAAGAATATTGGAAAGAAAAAGACGCCCCGCAAGAGCAGGTGTCCCTGCTGACTGGGAAAGATGGGCGCTTGAAGTAAAAGGTGTCACAAAAGCAAAATGTTTTAGATGTGCAAGAGGTCCAGGCACAGCGGATATTGTGATATGGGGGAACAATGGGGATATTCCGGAAAAAGGATTAATTGAAAAATGTCAAAGCTATTTGGAACAATATTATGTACCTGCTGACCTTTATAACGGCGGAATATTGGCGGTTGCACCAGAAATTGTGCCCATTGATATTAGAATTGAAAAAGCAATATTCAAAAAAGGTTATGATATTGACATGATTTCAGAAATACTACAATACGCATTTTTAGAGTATTTCAGAAGTAAAAAAACAATGGAAATGGTTTCTATAGTGGATTGTATTGTTTGTATCAGAACAGCTTATGATACAAAAGACAGCGAAAAAACGGCTGTTGTTGAGGATTTTGTACTGACAAGCCCCACTCAAAATATTGTGTTTTCAGCAAAACAGTCACCTGTATTGGGAAGTTTGGAAGTGATAGAATATGAATGATTTTTTAGAGTTTTTGTATCAGCATATCCCTCACAGATGGCTGAATAAAAAGGCAAAAGGAACAAAAAGACTTTTTGAAGGATTGGCAAAAAGTGTAAAGTATATTTATGATTATGTGAATATGCTGGAAAGAAACAATCATACCAGAACAGCAGATGAAGTCATAACAGAATTGGAAAATGAATATGGTATTACTGTAAACCCTTCTTATGACTTGGATTTTAGAAGGGAAAGAATTATCGCTAAAATTCGTATGCAGGATAGCCCCATTACAGAAAGACAACTTGTGTCTATACTGGAAATGATGGGCTTTTTTGATGTGCATATATTGCCGGAATTAGGAAAGTTTATAATGCATATTCGTATGCAAATGCCTCAGGAGTGTGGCTATAAAGCATATGAAATACAAAAAATGCTTCATGAAAATATACGTGCTCATATTGGTATGGGTATGATGTATGTTTTACCTACACTGGAAACAAATATACCAGTAGGCACTATGGTACAACAAAGTGTTTTTGTGGATATTTTGCCTGATACAGAATATGACGATTGGGAAAGTGAATGTGTGATAGATACAGGCGGGAAATCGTATGTGGGTGCTTATGTAGAAGTTTATCACGATACAGACAGAAAACGGGAATGTGAAGTTGTGGTTGTTGCAGATGGTAAGTCGTATGTGGGTGCTTATATAGAAATAGAGGAGGAGTGAGAAATGGCAGAACAAAGAAAATATATTTCTATTGTAACAGATTTGGGTACTGAAAAAATTGTCAATGCTGTTAGAAATGGTGAAAAAGTGGATATTGTTCATTTTGCTGTAGGGGATGGGGACGGTTTGCCATACCGTCCTACAAGAGATATGACAGCATTAAAAAATGAAGTATGGAGGGGGGATATTGTAAGTTATGAGATTATGGAAGAATCCCCTAATGTCATCAGAATAAAAACGCTTTTGCCTTCCGATGCAGGTGGTTTTACAGTAAGAGAAATGGGGCTTTTTGATAGTGAAAATCAAATGATTGCAATAGCAAATACGGCTGATATCGTAAAGGTGCGTTCTATAGATGGTATGCAGTCGGAAATAGAGTTAGCTATGAGAATTGCAGTAAGTAATACGGATGCTGTTGTATTCGAAATTGATAGTAATTTAGTGTATGCCTCTCAAAAAGATTTGGAGAAGCTCAAAAAATGGGTAGAAAAGAAAATTGCAGAATCTACTATACAGAGGGATATTGTCATACCAGTAACAGCATGGACAGAAGAAATTGCAGAGGGTGGAGGGGGAGGCGTGTGCGCTAATGTGGGGCAGAAAGATGTAACGGATGAGATGATACCCATTGTGAGTATATTTCGGGAATGTATGAGTATTGCTAGAAATTGTGGTATGAGTACCACAGCAGAAACGGTAAACGGTGGCGTGAAATTTTATGCAGAAGAAGCACCAGAACAGGATATACACGCAAGTCTTTTGCTTTTGAGGGCAAGCGGAGGTAGTGGTACATATATTAACAACATGGCAAGTGATGAAGAAGTACAGGAAATGCTTAACGAGGTATTTGGCAGTGAAACAGATGAAAATGTAGAAGAATAAAATAATGAAAATTGATAGATATTTTAAGGAGGATGTAAATTATGGCTTATGATGGAAACAAATTGACAAAAGTAGAAGCATTAAAAGCGTTGGCAGAAAGAGTAAATAACGATTTTATTACAAAAACAGAAGCACAAAAACAGATTAAACAGGAAGTTGCACAGGCTGGACACGCTAAATTTGAAAAAGTGGAAACATTGCCAGAAGTAGCGGATGCACAGGAAAACATCATGTATTTGCTTTATAATGAAAAAACGAAGCATTATGATATTTATGCTAAAATTGGTGAAAGCATGGAACAGCTTGACGATACCACTATTGATTTAAGCGGTTATGTTGCAAAAGAAGAAGGAAAAGAGTTAATCACAACAGAGGAAAAAACAAAACTTGCAGGTATTGCAGAGGGTGCGACAAAAGTGGAGCAAAGTCAAACAAATGGCAATATTAAAATCAATGGTGAGGAAGTCACTGTTTTTGAAGCAGAAGTTGCAACGGATGCAGAAGTCACGGAAATGCTTAACGAAGTATTCGGCAGTACAACAAATACACCAGAAACACCAGAGGAAAGTGCTTAATAAGGGGAGATTCTCCCCTTTTTTATATGGAAAAGAGGTGTAAAAATGAAATTTACGGTATTTGAACAAATTAAAAAGTCTTTGGAAAGTGTGAAACGTTATGCATTGGGTGAAATTGGTAATGTAGCAAATGCTACTGTTGAGGCGGTAGAGGAGATTGCAGGAGAACTAAATCAGAAAGCGGACAAACCGAATTATATTACTGTTGTGATTCCCGTAGGAGGCTGGCAAAATGATGATTTTGATTATCCTAACTATTATGATATTGTGGTAGAAGGCATTACGGAAAATGACAGAGCAGATATACTATTTTTGCCCGAAAGCATGAAAACAGCAGCAGAGTGTGGTTTCTGCAATGTAACAGAAACGCTTGAAGGAAAAATTAGAGTTAGAGCAATGTCAGTGCCTAAAAAGGCAATTACAACAGAAATTAGATTTAATACAAATTGTGACGCTATCAATATTGAAGGTGTCACAATGGTAGAATTGCAAAATGGATTGAATCAAAAAGCTGATAAAACTACTGTGATAACAGAATTAGCAAAAAAGCTTGATAAAACTGATTTTACAGCGGAAAACATAGGCACAATGCTTGAGGTGGCAGGGTGGCAAAGTGGTGGTGATATGTCAGAAGAATTGCAAGTAAAAGCAAATAAAGATTTAAGCAATGTAGAACAATCTGATTTCAATAATAAATTTATGGTAAAAGGTAATATTTTTATAGGAAATACAGCAACACCATTGCCTTTATTGACAACAGGAAATGGTAATATTGCAATAGGAATAGGAGATAGAATTTTAACAGCAGCTACAACAGGCTACAATAATGTTGCGATTTGTTATGGTGCTTTGTATTATACTAAAACAGCACATGATAATATAGCAATAGGACAATTTGCATTAACGAAAAATCAAGACGGAAATAGCAATGTAGCAATAGGACAACAAGCTTCAAATACACTAAAAACAGGAGATTTTAATACAGCTGTTGGTTATTGTGCCTTATCAGGTTCTACTGACTGTGATAATGCAACTGCTATAGGTGCAAATGCAAATGTTACAGGTGATAATCAAGTACAACTTGGTGATACTGGTGTAACAGTATATGCACAAAAGGCAGTTGTTACCCGTTCAGACGCACGTGACAAGCTAGACATAGAAGACAGTCCTCTTGGCTTGAATTTCATATTAAAATTACGCCCTTGCAAATATCGTATGAACAGTAGAGAAGCATATTTTGAAAAAGGACAAAAAAGAGATTTTACAGCTACAAATGATGGTAGCAAGGCAGGCAAACGCCCACATTATGGACTGATTGCGCAAGAAGTCAAAGAGGCTATGAATGAGTTGAATGTTGATTTTGCAGGGTATTTGGATAGTAAAGTAGATGGCGGTGAAGATGTACTTTCATTGGGTTATACGGAATTTATTGCACCTATGATAAAGGCAATACAAGAACAGCAAAATATGATAGAAGAATTACAGAAGCAAGTAGATATATTGAAACAAAAAATAAATGAGGTGGTGTAGTTATGGCACTTGGTACAGTAAATGTGGCTGGGGTAATGCAGTCAGATATAGAAGAAGTAAAGCAGGATATACAATATGTAAGCAATTTGATAGGAGAAAAGGCAAATACAGGAGGTACGGTTACAGAAGGTACAGTGATGGCAAAGTTGAATGCATTGCTTGCTAAATTTACATCGGGTGGTGTGGGTATTAAAAAGGTACAGAGAGGTACTTTTCAAGAGAAACCTGTGGGAGGTAGTGCAGAAAATGATATTACAATTACCATTTCAGAAGTAAATCCAGAAAAAACATTTGTAATATTACGAGGCGGTGCGACTTCAGGCTATGCCTCCAGTCCTTCTGTTACTATGGGATATTTAAAAAAATTGACAGAAACCAGTTTTACATTTGCAGGAGCAAGAGGGTCAGTAACAGTTAGTCCTTCTATGATAAGTTATGAGATAGTGGAATTTTATTAAAGGGGTGTTTTATATGAGATATGCGCAAATTGACGGAAATGGTATTTGCTTTGCAGACTCTTATTTGTCTGGTGAAGTGAATGCGAATGATATGATACCATTAGATGAAAATGTAATTTCGCCATTAGGTAAAAAATATTGTAATGGTGAATGGCAAGAAGTAGAACAATTACAGCTACCAGAACCAGAAAGCGACACCGAAATCATTATGCAAAGTATTGCAGAATTAGAATTGCAAGGCTTAGAGGCACAACAGGAAAGGCAAATGTTAGCACAGCAAATGACTGATTTAGAATTAACAATGTTAGAAAGGGGTAATATATAATGTATGAAATATTAAAAGAAAGATATCAAAGAAATTTTGTAACAAAAGAACAACTGAAAAGATATGTAGCACTGAATAAAATTACACAGGAACAATATCAAAATATTATAGAAGAAAAGGAATAAAAAAAGCCTTTTCTTTTTTTGTTGATACTTTTTGAGATGTTTTATTGTATACGATATTGCTAAAGGAGGTGAGTGTATGGAGTGGGAGGTTGTAACAGTTATTATTGCATTGGTGGGGCTTTTAACAACAGTGACAAAGCCTATTATGAAATTGACAAAAACCATTACGGAATTAAATGACACTTGTCAAAATTTAGAGGAACGCATGGAAAAGTTCGAGAACCACAATCACGATAGCCATGTAAAGATATGGGCACATAATGATAAACAGGACGAGCAGTTAGCAGAACATGAAAACAGAATTAGTTTGTTAGAAGAAAGGAAGTAATCACATGAAAAAAGGTATTAACTGGAGGGTTAGAGTAAAAAATCCATATTTTTGGTTTGGGCTGGTTGCGATAGTGTTAGCAGCAGTTGGCGCAAAACCAGAAATGTTTACAAGTTGGACGATATTAGTAGGACAAGTAAGAGAATTGTTCAGTAATCCCTTTGCATTGGGGTGTGTGGTAGTAGCTGTTGTGGGCTACATCAATGACCCTACTACACAAGGCATTACAGACAGTAAGCAGGCGTTGACATACAATAAGCCTAAAAAGGATTAAAAAATACAAGGAGAACACATGAACAAAAAACAATATAAAATAACATTTATTGATTTATTTTCAGGAATAGGCGGTTTTCGCTTAGGCATGGAAAAGGCAGGACATATTTGTTTAGGGCATTGTGAAATAGATAAATTTGCAGAAAAAAGTTATAGGATGATGCATGATATAAAAAAAGGAGAATGGTATGCAGATGATATTACAAAAGTCAGTGCAGAAGAATTGCCAAAAGCCGATTGCTGGTGTTTTGGATTTCCCTGTACTGATGTCAGTATCGCAGGAAAACGACAGGGATTACAGGGAAAACGCTCTGGATTATTTTTTGAAGTTATCAGAATACTTGAAGAAACAAAAAAAGAAAATAAACCCGAATGGTTGCTCATTGAAAATGTTAGAAATTTGCTGTCAAGCCAAAAAGGATTTGATTTTGCAGAAATACTCATTACATTGGATAAGGTCGGGTATGATGCAGAATGGCAGGTGCTGGACAGTGCCAATTTCGGAGTGCCACAGCACAGAGAAAGGCTCTATATTATTGGACATATTAGAACAAAAGGCAGAAAAATGATATTTCCTATACAGCAAAAAACACGCTCAGAAGGCATGAAACAAATAGAGTATAGAGTATTTGATAAAAATGGTATCAGCCCTACTATTATGACACATGGTGGTGGTAAATATGCTATAAAAGTTTTAAATGAAAAAGAAAAAATGCTAGATGTTTGACACCAAAGGAATGTTTTAGATTGCAAGGATTCCCAGATGATTATTTTGAAAAGGCAAAAAAAGTAAATTCAAATACACAGCTTTATAAACAAGCTAGCAATAGTGTAACAGTAAATGTTGTATATGAAATTGCTAAAAAAATAGATTGTTGAGAAGATGATTTAATATTATGATGTGAAAGGGTGTGAAAATATGAATATCAATACTGTATATGCACATACAAGCAATTACACAAAGGGCAGAAAACAGCTGATAAAATATATTGTAGTGCATTACACGGCAAATGATGGAGATACAGCAAGAAATAACGGTAATTATTTCAGTCAGCCTAATCGAAATGCTTCGGCGCATTATTTTGTAGATGAAAATGAGATCATACAGAGTGTAAAAGATACTGATACAGCATGGCATTGTGGGGCAAAAAGCTACAAGCGTGAATTATGCAGAAATGACAACAGTATCGGTATTGAAATATGTAGCGAAAAAGATGAGCAGGGAAAATATTACATAAATGAAAGTACACAAAATAATACAATAGAACTTATCAAACAGCTTATGCAAAAATATGATATTTCAATAGAAAGTGTACTTAGACATTATGATGTTACTGGAAAATTATGTCCAGAACCTTTTGTCAGAAACCAAGTACAATGGTTAGATTTTAAACAAAAATTAATAGAAAAAGAAGGGACACAGACGATAATGATATATAATTATGTCGATGATAATATGCCTGATTGGGCTAAACCAACAATTATAAAAATGATACAAAAAGGATATTTACATGGTGTCAACGAGAGAGGAGAATTAAATTTAACCTATGATATGTTAAGAATATTTGTTACAAATGATAAAGCTGGAGTATACGATAATAAATAGATAAAAAATATTTTTATTTAAAGTAATTTCAACTAATATTTAACTAGCTTTTAACTGACTTTTAACAGTTTTACAAAAATTGAATAAAAAATATAAAAAAAGAGTGAAGAATATTTTATTTTTTGCTCTTTTTTTTCAAAAAAAATTGTCATTTTTTATGTTCCTTTTTGCTATTCTTTATGCCCCTTTACATTTACAGCAATCACAAGAACATAACATATCCACTGAAGAAACAGAGCAATCACAAGAGCATAAAATATCCACTGAAGAAACAGAGCAATTGCAAACATTGTATGTACAACCTTCTCCACAAAAAATGGAGCAGTTGCAGTATGACGATTTAAAACAAATGTATCCAGATTATTTAATTGGTATCAATATACAAAACTTTTATCAATTTTATGGCAAAGACGCAGATATTATTTCTAAACAATTCCATAGAGAAGTGATTAAAAATATGGGAGAAAGTATTTCTTTAAAAATCCCTTTAGATTTAGAAGAAATCAAAATATTACTTAAAAAACAAAATATCATATTAACAAACAAAAAAGAATATATTCCTTTGGCAAATACAATAGAATTAGAGAACAGACTATTTCAATTTGATGGCATAAATTTTGATACTGGAAATGTTGTATTACGTGATTTAGAAATGAGTGGCATATTCCCACTATTTCGAGAAGAAAAAATTTCTTTTGTTAGAGAACAAATAGAAAAGCAAATGCAAGAAATAAAAGAAAAACAAAAAGCAAGTGCAAAACAAAATATTGATGTTTCAAAAAAACAACAAAAAACAGAAAAGATAAATTTTCATATTACGAATGATTTTAATATTTCTGGAGGCAAAAAAACAAAGTATCAGCAAAATGTGGCAGCAATTCGCTTGTTAAAAGAATTAGAAAAAGAAAATAAACTTGCAAATGCCCAACAACAGCAAATTCTTTCTAAATATGTTGGCTGGGGAGGACTTGTAGAAGCATTTGATAGTCAAAATGAAAAATGGGCAAAAGAATATGCAGAATTAAAAGAACTATTTACTCCTGAAGAATACACTCTTGCAAAAGCAAGCACATTAAATGCTCATTATACAAGTGCCACTGTAATAAAAGCAATGTATCAAGCTATTGAACATATGGATTTGAAATTTAAAAATATATTAGAACCTTCTTGTGGTATTGGTAACTTTTTAGGGCTTGCTCCTCAAAGTTTAAAAGATGTTTCTATGTATGGTGTAGAATTGGACAGCATAACAGGCAGAATTGCAAAACAACTTTATCAAAAGGCAAATATTACAATAAGTGGTTTTGAAAAAACAAATTTTAAAGATAACTTTTTTGATATTGCAATAGGAAATGTACCTTTTGGTAGTTATAAAGTCATGGACAAAAAGTATGATAAATACAACTTTTTGATACATGACTATTTTTTCGCCAAAACATTAGATAAAGTAAAAACAGGTGGTATTATTGCATTTATCACAAGCAAAGGAACATTGGACAAAGAAAATGACAGTGTAAGAAAATACTTATCAGAAAGAGCCGATTTATTAGGGGCAATTCGATTGCCTAACAATGCCTTTTTTCAAAATGCTAGTACAGAAGTTACTACAGATATATTATTTTTGCAAAAAAGAGAAACTCCTCCAGAAATACAACCAAGTTGGGTGTAGACAGGAACATTAGAAAATGGTATTACAGTAAACAATTATTTTGTAGAACATACTCATATGATATTAGGAAAAATGGCTTATTGGTCTAATATGTATGGCAATGAAAAAGAAACTGCTTGTCTGCCACTGGAAGGTGCAATATTAGAAAAACAATTACAAAAAGCAATTAAAAGTATTGTTTTGCCGAATAGAACATTATTTCAAACAGTTGAAATGGAAGAACTGGAAGAAGAAGTAGAAACAATACCCGCTGATGAAAATGTTAGAAATTTTAGTTATACAGTTGTAGAAGGAAAAGAAGATATTTTTTTTAGAGAAAATGATTTTATGTATGCTGTTACTATGAAAGATACCGAAAAAGAAAGAGTAAAAGGCATGATTGACATTCGTGACAGCACAAGAAAATTGATTGAATTGCAGTTAAATGGAGAAAATGAACAGGAAATTATAGCAGAACAACAATATTTAAACAATATTTATGATATTTTTCACAAAAAATATGATGTTATCAATGGCAAAACAAATAAAAAGTTATTTCAAAAAGACTCCTCCTATCCCCTGCTCTGTTCTTTAGAAGTGATTGACGAATATGGAAAGCTGGAAAGAAAAGCAGATATGTTTGCCAAAAGAACCATATAAAGATATGAGCCAATTACTCATGTAGATACTGCCACAGACGCACTTGCAGTATCCATATCAGAAAAGGCTTGTGTAGATATTAATTTTATGGCGAGTTTGATGGGCGGAAGTGAAAAAGCAGAACAAGTAATAAATGATTTAAACGGCATCATATTTAAAACACCTCAAAGTGGTACAATATCAGAAAATAGTTATACTGGCTGGCAAACAGCAGATGAATATTTATCTGGCAATGTCAGAATAAAATTAGAACAGGCACAAAAAATGGCAGAACAATATCCTGAATTTGATGTCAATGTGACAGCATTAGAAAAAGTGCAGCCAAAAGATTTAGAAGCGTCAGAAATTGAAGTGCGTATTGCTGCATCATGGATAGAACCCAAATATTATAAGCAGTTTTTATTTGAATTGCTCGAAACACCAATGTATTATGGATATAGTGACATTGATGTAATATATTCTGATATTACAAACATATGGAATGTCAAAGGAAAAAGCGTAAATTCTAATAATACTCTTGCTACTGTAACATATGGCACAACTAGAATGAACGCTTATACCATATTTGAAAAAACACTTAATCAACAAGACATTAAAATATATGACACAATAACAAATGATAATGTAGAAAAAAAAGTATTAAATATAAAAGAAACAACCATTATTCAGCAAAAACAGGAGGCAATGGAACAGGCATTTCAAGAATGGATATGGAAAGACCCTCAAAGAAGAAGAATACTTTGCGAAAAATATAATAGGATATTCAATTCTACTGTACCACGAAAATATGATGGTAGCCATATTACTTTTGTAGGAATGAATCCAGAAATTACATTGCAGCCACACCAAAAAAATGGTGTGGCTCGTGTGCTTTATGGACAAAATACGTTACTTGCCTATTGCGTAGGAAGTGGCAAGACGTTCACAATGGCTGCTGCTGCAATGGAAAGTAAAAGGCTTGGGCTTTGCCAAAAAAGTATGTTTGTTGTACCTAATCATTTAACAGAACAATGGGGCAGAGAATTTTTACAACTCTACACAGGAGCAAATATATTAGTTGCAACAAAAAAAGATTTTGAACCGCTCAACAGAAAAAAGTTTTGTTCTCGTATTGCTACTGGAGAATATGACGCTGTTATTATAGGACATACACAGTTTGAAAAAATTCCTCTATCAAAACAAAGGCAAAAGCAAAATATACAACAGCAATTAGACGATATAGAAAACGGTATAAAAGAATTAACAGCTGAAAGAGCAGAACGCTTTCAAATAAAACAGTTAGAAAAAACAAAAAAAAATTTAGAAGCAAAATTAGAAAAATTAAATGATGATACTAAAAAAGATGATGTGATTACATTTGAAGAATTAGGCATTGACAGGCTATTTGTTGACGAGGCACATAATTACAAGAACCTTTTTTTATATACAAAAATGAGAAATGTAGCAGGAATTTCTCAAACAGAGGCACAAAAATCAAGTGATATGTATGCGAAATGTCGCTATTTAGATGAAATAACAGAAGGCAAAGGTGTCACATTTGCAACAGGAACGCCTATATCGAATTCCATAACTGAATTATACACTATGATGAAATATTTGCAATATGATATGTTAGAACAGAATAACATGACATTTTTTGATTGTTTTGCCGCAAGTTTTGGACAAAAGGTAACTGCACTGGAAATTGCTCCAGAAGGAACAGGATTTCGTTTCAAAACCCGTTTTGCAAGATTTTATAATCTTCCTGAATTGATGAATTTGTGGAAAGAAGCGACAGACATACAAACAGCGGATATGCTAAAACTTCCTGTTCCAGAAGTGGAATATATTACAGTGCAGACAGAGCCAAGCCAAATACAAAAAGATATGGTGAAAAAATTGGGAAAAAGAGCAGACAAAGTTAGAAAGCGACAAGTAGATGTCAAAATAGACAATTTGCTTTCTATCACAAATGATGGCAGAAAATTAGCACTTGACCAAAGACTCATGAACCCCCTTTTACCTGATGACCCTGACAGCAAAGTCAATGCTTGTGTCAAAAATGTATTTGAAATGTGGCAAAAAAGTAGTGCAGTAAAAGGAACACAAATCATATTTTGTGACCGTGCAGCGATGCGTTGCTGTACATAAACTTTAAGTGGGAGAAGTCCTGCAAAGAGGTAAAAACAGCGGGAAAACAAAGTTTTTCCTAACTGATATTCCAAAGAGTGGAATGATGGAGTAACGTCCTGAAACACTCACCTAATACTACGTTGGAGGAGATAGAGTGTAATATCTTGAACCGACACAGCACGTTGAAGTCGGCTGAAAACTGCCCAAACAGAGTTTTATACTGATGTGGAAAACTGTTCGGAGGCGAGCAGCGCAGTCTATAGGTCGGGGTTCTATAAAATGCCTATGGTAAGAATGTGACTAAATGTCACTGACGAAAATCCGAATGAAAGAGTCGAGAAGAATAAGCGGTAGAAATGCCGTTGTCGTGTAAACGATGTATGTGAGGTAAAGTAAAATGGTCGCTATGAAATACCTTACAGCGTTACAGGCGCTGTCAAGCATACCGGCTTATAGGACAACCTAAGGGCAATAATGTATAGATAGGAATATCGGAACGCAGAAAGCCTTGGATGTGGAGTGATTACACACAATGAAGCACAGAAAAGGAAAATCGTGTCGTCTTTCCAGAAGGTACGATATAACTTTTCTTAATCTAAGGGGAAGGAGCAGCCGTGGTACCGTGTTTGATTAGCGATAATCAAATTAGAGACCGCAAATAAAGTAAGCGGTGGAGGGAAGGGCTGTAGTCAAGAATATATTAAAAGAGAGATAAGATACATTACTAACAAATAATTATAGGTTCGAGTAAGACTAAGAAAGGCTAAAAACCATATAAACTATAAACGAGGTGAGTAAGCCGACTATGACAACAGAACAGACGAAGAAAAAATCAAAATTACGCCACGCCGAATATTATGACTTTCAATATATTCAGGATAAATTATACGCAGACAGCAACAAAGGAAAGAAATTCAATAAACTTATTGAATTGATTGTTATGCCTGAAAATATATGCCTTGCATACAGAAATATTAAGAAAAACAAAGGAAGTTATACAGCAGGTACAGATGGCAAAACAATAAATGATTTTGAAAAACTCTCTGAAGTACAACTAATTACACTTATTCAGCGAAAATTTGAATGGTATGTTCCACAAAGTGTACGAAGAGTTGAAATTTTAAAGGACAACGGAAAAACACGTCCTCTTGGAATACCAACTATAGTTGACAGACTGATACAACAATGTCTATTACAGATTTTAGAACCCATATGTGAGGCAAAATTCCACGAACACAGTTATGGTTTCAGACCTAACCGCAGTCAACAACACGCTATAGCCTGTGTACATAAAAATATGCAGTTAAGTCATCTACATTATGTAGTTGATATTGACATAAAAGGATTTTTTGATAATGTCAATCACGGAAAACTGTTGAAACAGCTATGGACAATGGGAATACGGGATAAAAAACTGATAAGTATTATTTCAGCAATGTTGAAAGCCGAAGTTACAGGAATTGGATTTCCCGAAAAAGGCACTCCTCAAGGCGGTATTATTTCACCGCTGCTATCAAATGTAGTGTTAAACGAATTGGATTGGTGGCTTGCAAGCCAATGGGAAGAAATACCTACGCAATACCAATTCAATATAAATTTAAACCCAAACGGAAGTCTTAACAAGGGAAATAAATATGTAGCACTTAGGAGAAGTAATCTTAAAGAAATAGCTTTTGTAAGATATGCAGATGATTTTAAAATATTTACAACAAGTTATCAAAATGCTGTAAAATTGTTCCACGCAACAAAAAATTGGCTGAAAGAAAGATTAGGTTTGGATATAAGTCCCGAAAAGTCAAAGGTAATTAACCTTAAAAAAAAGTATTCAGAATTTTTGGGATTTAAACTGAAAATTGTAAAACGTGGAAAATGTTCGAGAGGTAAAAATAAAGGAAAGCCAAAATATGTTGTTGAAAGTCATGTCAGAGAGGAATCTATAAAGAAAATAAAAGCAAAACTTGATAAGTTGATTTATACAATAGAATATCCAAAGGGGAATACCAAATATAAAGCAATAAATAATTACAACTCTTTTGTGATAGGTGTCCACGAATATTATTGTATGGCAACAAACGCAAGTTTGGACTTTAGAAAACTAGCCTTTTCAAGTCATAAGAGCCTGAAAGCAAGACTAGGCAAGCGAATTAAAAGCACTAAAGAGGTTAAGAAAAACAAAATGCAGCTTTATATTACAAATGTAATGAAAGAACGCTATGGAAAAAGTGAGCAGTTAAAATATGTAAGAGGGATTGCACTTGCGCCAATAGGATATATAAAACATAAATATCCAATGGCAAAGAAAAGGGTCATAAATTTGTATACCAAGGCAGGAAGAGAGGAAATTCATAAAAATCTAGAAAAAGTAGATATGAAAATACTGCATTATCTGATGAGAAATCCTGTAGCATATAAAAGCATAGAATATAACGATAACAGATTGTCATTATACTCAGCGCAGATGGGAAAATGTGCTATAACAGGTAAGGCTATGGAAATTGGTGATATACATTGTCATCATAAAGTTCCAATATGTCATGGTGGTACAGATAAATATCAAAATCTTGTACTGGTATGTGAAAAAGTACACAAACTGATACACACAACAAATCCTGAAACAATAAATAAGTTGCTTGCAGAATTGAATCTTAACTCTAAACAGTTAAAACACTTGAAAAATTGAGAAATCTTGTTCTTGTTGAAAGTTGTTAGAATGCAAATAGGTATATTCTTGATGGCAAGCCGTGTAAGCTGAAAGGTTTATGCACGGTTTAGGGCGGGGGAAAAGGAAGAGATAATATCAAATCCTTACCTATCGCTACAATCCACGCCTCACTATGATGGTAATTTTAATGTATATGATGATATGAAAAAGAAATTGATAGCAAAAGGCATACCAGAAAAAGAGATTGCTTTTATTCATGATATGAAAACAGAAGTACAGAAAGAGGAACTTTTTTCAAAAGTTAGAAAGGGAAAAATAAGTGTATTATTTGGTAGCACTTCTAAATTAGGTGTAGGAACAAATATACAAAAAAAGCTGATTGCTTCACACGATTTAGATTGTCCGTGGCGACCCGCTGACCTGGAACATCGAATGGGTAGAATTTCCAGAAAAGGAAATGAAAACCAAAAAGTGAGTATATTTCGGTATGTGACAAAAGATACATTTGATTCGTACAACTGGACGCTAATTGAAAACAAACAGCGTTTTATAGGACAGGTTATGACTTCTAAAAATCCTGCTCGTTCTGCAGAAGATATTGACAGTACTGCTCTTTCTTATGCAGAAATTAAATCTCTTACAACTGGTGATAAACGAATCAAAGAGAAAATGGACTTAGATGTACAGGTCAATAAGCTAAAACTTTTAAAAGCAAATCATACTTCACAATTATATTATTTACAAGATAAAATTGCAATACAATATCCTAAAATGATAAAAAATAATGAGCAAATAATAGAACGATTGGAACAAGCTACTGCAATCGTTCAGCAATATCCCAAACAGGAAAATGATTTTTCTATGACATTGCAACAAAGAAATTTTACAGAAAAAAAACAAGCTGGAGAAAAAATTCTTTCTTTTTGCAAAACAATTACAAGTACAGAGCAATCCCTTTTGATAGGAAGTTACAGAGGATTTGAAATGAAATTAAGTTTTCAGGGAAAGTATTTTGAAATTACTCTGGAACAGGCAAACAACTACAGAATAGAGTTAGGTGAAGACGCTCTTGGAAATATTGCAAGGATAAATAACGCTATAGATAATATTCCTCGTTTGTTAGAAAAGCAAAAAGAAAAGCTACAACAAATATATTCCGAAGTGGAAAAAACAAAAATAGAAATAGAAAAGCCTTTTTTGCAAGAGGAAGAATTAAAACAAAAAAGTAAAAGATTAGCAGAATTAAATGTAGAATTGGATATGGAACAGCCAAGAAATTCTACATCACAAAGTCAACAAAATGCAGAAAAAACAGAAAGCAAAACAGAAGAAAAACAAGAAAATCAGAAAAATTTTGACACAATAGCAGAACCAAAACAGCAAAATGAAATAGAGTCAGAAGTAAAAAAGCCATCTATATTAACTGCACTACACAATTTTAAACCGAAAGAAAATACAACAGAAATCAAAAAACAAAGAGAGGTAGTATTATAATGCAAAAAAGAAATATAGGACTTTACACTAAAGTTTCCGAAGAAGAAAAAAACATCATTTATGAAAAAATGAAATCAGCTAACACAAACAATATGAGAGGATATTTAAGAAAAATGGCAACAGAAGGATATATCATCTCTGTAGATATGAATAACATAAAAGAACTTGTTATATTGCTTCGTTCCATATCCAATAACATCAATCAAATTGCAAAAAGAACAAATGAAACAGGCAATTTTTATGCAGAAGAAATGAAAGAATTACAACAACAATATCAAAAGATATGGTGTTCTGTAGAACAAATTTTAAATCAATTTTCATAAAAAAGGGGAAAATATATGGCAGTAGTTCACTTTAGCAACAGACATATTTCTCAAAATCAAACCATAAAAGAATGTATTCAATTTCATATTGATTATGCTAAAAATCCAGAAAAAACACAAAACGGATTGCTTGTGAGTGCCTATGAGTGCAACCCAGAAACAGCAACAGAAGAATTTTTAATCAACAAAAAAATGTATGAAATGATAACAAAAAGAAGTCAGCCAAAAGAAAGAGATAACATCAGTTATATGCTTATGCAGTCATTTAAACCAGATGAAATTACACCACAAAAGGCACATGAAATTGGTTATCAATTTGCCTATGAATTTACAAAAGGAGAACATCAATTTGTAATTTCTACACATATAGACAAAGACCATATTCATAATCATGTAGAAATAAATAGCACCTCATTAGATTGCACACACAAGTTTAATGGTTACAAACAATGGGGCAGAGCAGCACAAAAGTTGAGCGATAAAATTTGTAAAGAGTATGCCCTTTCCACTATAAAACAACCACAGCAAAAAGGCGAAAAATACATAGAATGGAAAGCGAAAAAAGAAAATAAAAGCTGGAAACAATCATTAAAAAATACAATAGATGTTACCATTCTTCAAAGCAAAGATTTTGAAAATTTTATTGAAAATATGAGAAAACAAGGCTATGAAGTAAAACAGGGAAAACAAATTTCATTTAGAGCAGCAGAACAAAATCGCTTTACAAGAATGAAAACTTTGGGTGCAGAATATACTGAAATTGCTGTTGCAGAAAAAATAAAATTGCAACAATCTCAATCAAATTCAATTAAAAAAAGTATCACTTCTTTTATTGATATAGAGCAAAAAAAGAAAGATGGAAAAGGTGCAGCTTATGAGCAATGGGCAAAAATATTTAATGTAAAGCAAGCTGCAAATACCGTAAATTTTTTAACAGAAAACAATATAGATTATCAAAAATTAGAACAAAAAATACAGTATCGCACAAAGCAATTTAATGAAATATCCAGTCAATTAAAACAAAAAGAAAAGCAGATAAAAGAAGTTTTAAAGTTAAAAACGAACATCATTTATTACGCTAGAACCATTGACATTTATAAGCAATATCAAAAAATAAAAGACAAACAAAATTTCAAAAAAGAGCATAGTGAGGACATCATAAAGCACGAAAAAGCAAAGGAATTTTTTGAAAAAGCCAATCAAAAAAAGTTGCCAAAAGTAAAGGAATTACAGCAACAATATCAAAATTTATTAGCAGAAAAACAACAGCTTTATCAACAATATGCAAAAGCAAAAAAGGAAATGTTGGAGTATCAAACGGCAAAACAAAACATGGATAAATTGCTCCAAACGGAACAAAAAAAATTAGAAAAAGACCAAGAAATATAACAAAATGGGAAAACAATTTGATGTTGTTTTCCCTCTTTTTTTTGTTCGATTTTTATGGTTTTTGCCACGCTGAAAGCGTTTTACAAATTTTAAAAAAATTTGTACTAGGGATTTGGGGCATTCCCCAACAAGCATGGAAAGGGATATTCCTTTCCCCTGCTTGCAATCGTTGCAGACCACATTTGTATACAATTTTTTATGGTTTCTGTTTATTTGCTAATTGATTGTTTCATTTAAAAAAGTATTTTAAAAACTTTTGCTGGATTTCCAAGAATGCATTTTAAAATGATAAAAAAATTGAATGTCTATATCATTTTTTTGAAACAAAATTTTTTAATAAACACTCAAAATTTAAAATAAAAATTTGCAAAATAAAAGAACAAGAAATACAATAATGATAGCATTTCTTGTTCTAATATTTAATTTAAAAGTTCAATTTCTTTTTCGGATAAACCAGTTATAGAAGAAATAAATACAATGTCCATATTTTGATGTAACAGTTTTTTTGCGATTTCAATACGTTCTTCTTGTCTGCCTTCTTGTAAGCCTTCTTGCTTTCCTTCTGCACGTTCTAATAATCTTTCTTCTTCACTCAAACGAACCATATACTTATCCTCCTCACTTAAATAATCTAATACAGATGGGTCAGAAATAGCATCATCATATGCTTCCAAAAGTAATGCTCCTAACTGTGTTTGTGCATAAGCCGAAACAAATTTTTGATAACTTGTTTCAGTATCTATTTCAAAAAACTGTCTTAATATTTGAAGTTCTTGACTATGCTTTTTTGAAATATGTCTAATGTTAATCTCGTGTATTGTGAGTAAATCACTATAAATTTTTCCTGTCGTTTGGTCTACTAATTTGATTTTTCTATTAAAAGTAGTATGTTTCAACGGTGCTTCTGTCAACAGAAAAGTAACAATCACACTTTTTAAATTTTCATATTTACTTTTTTCTACTTTTTGAGAAGCGATTTCTCTGCAAGCATAAAATATGGTTCTATTTCTAATTCTATCTTTGCTATAAACTCTTTGCAAATCTAGTGTAATGATACGACCGTCTACTGCCCTCGTTTTAATGTCAAAGTAAATAGAATTTAATGCAGCTTTATGCAAATCATTTTTATATTCTGCTGCAATATCGATAAGTTCTATATATTCTCCTGTAATTGCTTCTAATGTTTTTTCGCATAGTTCTTTATTTAAAAACATCACTGTAAAAACGACATCTGATTTTGGTAAATAATTAGCATGAAAACGCATTTGTAATCGCACTTCCTTTACTATAAATATAACATAGTATAGAAAATGACACAAGTTAATTTATAAAAAAACAATTATGATAAGATTGATTTTGTTATAGCAATTACTCATTCTAATTTGCCTATCACAGTTATGATAATGCAAAATATAATAAATACCATGTCCGAAAATAGCGAGATTTTAAATAAAATATGCGATATACTATTTATTGTAGAAGTATGATATATACATAAAATATAGTGTACAATATGGAGGAAAAAGATATGAAAGAAACACATGATTCTCTATATGCTGCCTTTAAAGCGAAAGATACACGATTTGACAGACGGTTTTTTGTAGGAATCTTATCAACAAAAATTTACTGTCGTCCAGTTTGCAGAGCAAAACAAGCAAAAAAAGAAAACTGTATCTTCTTTTCTTCTGCTGCCCAAGCAGAAGCGGCAGGATTTCGTCCTTGTATTTTATGTAGACCAGAGCTTGCACCAGGAAATGCCTTAATAGATGCACATTCTGTTATTGCACATAAGGCAGCAATATTTTTAGAGGAAAACTGTGGAAGCGGTCAAAAACTTTCAGAACTTGCAAAAAAATTGGGATGTACAGACAGACATTTAAGACGTGTGTTTATAGAAGAATATCAAGTTTCACCAATACAATATTTGCAAACTTGTAGGCTCCTTCTTGCAAAAAAATTACTGACAGATACAAATTTATCTATACTAAATGTAGCAATGGCAGCAGGCTTTGGAAGTCTTCGCCGTTTCAATGATTTATTTCAAAAACAGTATAAAATTTCTCCGACTTCACTTAGAAAAAAAGCAGTAAAAGGAGAAAAACATACAACAGAAATAACAATTGGCATGGGATATCGTCCACCTTATCAATGGGAAAGATTATTGAATTTTCTTTCTGTAAGGGCAATTCCAGGTGTTGAGATAGTAAAAAATAAAAGTTATATGAGAACTGTTCGTATTACAGATAATCATAAAAAAGAGGTCTATGGCTGGATATGCGTTAGCAATCATTCAGAGAAAAATAGTATTGAAGTCACATTGAGCGATACATTACTTTCTGTTTTGCCTCAAGTACTTGCAAGGGTTCGTTTATTATTTGATTTATATTGCAATCCATATGAGATAAATGAAACACTAAAAAGTATGAATGATATTTCTCAGGATATTTGGGTTGCTGGAACTCGTATACCAGGATGCTTTGAGCCTTTTGAAACAGCAGTTCGTGCTATATTGGGTCAGCAAATCAGTGTAAAAGCTGCAACTGCATTATCTGGAAAAATTGCACAAAATTGTGGAAAAGCGATTGTAACAGGAATCGAGGGATTGACGCATACTTTTCCTACTGTGGAAGACATTGCAGGCTTAGATAACATAGAAGAATATTTCGGAAAATTGGGAGTAATGAAATATAGAGCAAAGTGTATTTTTGAGTTAGCACAAATGTTAATTCATGGCAATATAGTGTTAAACCAATGTGTAAATCCAGAAGAAGAAATAAAAAAATTGCTTCAAATAAAAGGAATTGGAAACTGGACAGCAAAATATATTGCAATGAGAACGATGGGCTGGACAGATGCTTTTTTAGAAACAGATGCAGGAATTAAAAAAGCATTACCAGATTATTCTGAGAAAGAATTGCTTAAATTATCTGAAAACTGGAGCCCGTGGAGAAGTTATCGTGGAGAAGTTATGCTACAATTAGTTTATGGAATTCTTTATAAATAAGCAGGAGATGATGGTTAATATGAAACAAATTTTAAATAAAGATTTCATTTATGAAGTACTTTCAGTAGTAGATGAAATTCCAGAAGGATATGTTGCTACTTATGGACAGATTGCAAGACTAATTGGCAGAGATAAAAATGCAAGACTTGTTGGAAAGGTACTCAGAATGGCTCAATATTATGGGGAATATCCTTGTCATAGAGTGGTTAACCATGCAGGACGAATTGTTACAACATGGCAGGAACAAAAATATTTATTATGTCAAGAAGGTGTTCCTTTCAAAAATAATTTTTATGTTGATTTAAAGCATTGTTTATGGAATTGTTAAAAAATATTACTGTTGTTTCATATTGGTATTATAAAGTCGGAGGAACAAAATGGATATGAAAGAGGATATAAATTTAACAAAAGAATTAAAAAATATCCTATTGAAAGAAGGAGCAGATTTAGTTGGAGTAGGTAATTTGTCTGAATTACCCAAAAGTGTACGATATAATCTTCCAATAGGAATCGCTGTTGCAATAAAATATCCAAAGGCAGTTATTCAAGGAATATCTGAATTGCCTACACAAGAATATCGTAACTGGTATGGTTTATTAAATGAACAATTAGATAACTTAGTAACAATAGGAGCTACATTCCTTCAAAAAAAAGGATACCAAGCAATAGCGAAAACAAGAAAACAAGTTGGCTATTATGGTGAAGATTGTATAACAGAACTTCCTCATAAAACAATAGCAACTCGTACAGGAATAGGTTGGATTGGAAAATCTGCACTTCTTATTACAAAACAATATGGCTCTATGGTACGTATTTCGTCTATATTAACGGACGCACCACTCATACCATCAAAATCAATAAATCAGTCGCTTTGTGGTAGTTGCACCATTTGTCAGTCTGCTTGTCCAGCAAAAGCAATTTATGGAATGTTATGGAATACTTCTGTAAAACGTGAACAACTATTTGATTATCAAAAATGCAGAAAAATGGCTCAGCTTCGTTCAGAAAAAGGATTTGGAAAACCAGAAGACCTTTGCGGAAAGTGTATTGAAGTTTGCCCATATACAAAAAGATACATCAAACAAAAATAATATTTTAATAGGGAGGATAAAAAATGGCAGATATTATAGTATTATTTGAAGTAAAACCTACAAAAGAAGGTATGCAAAGATACCTTGATTTAGTAGCAATGCTAAAACCGCTTCTTTCTGGTTTTGAAGGGTTTATTCGTGCAGAACGATTTAGTAGTTTAAATGAACAGGGAAAACTTTTGTCCATGAATGTCTGGACAGATGAGTCCGCTGTGGAGCGTTGGCGTAATGTTATGCAGCATCGTATGAGCCAAAAAGAGGGTAGAGAAAAACTATTTGAAAGTTATAAAATTACAGTTTGTTCTACCATTCGTACTTATACTGATACAGACAGAACACAAGCACCAAAAGATTCTAATGAATATTGGGGGGTATAATATGGATTATATACATCATTATAAATCTCCTATTGGGAATATTACATTAGCAAGTGATGGAGAGTGTTTAACAGGATTGTGGTTTGAATGTCAAAAATATTTTGGAGATACCCTTTCCAAAAATTATGTACAAAAAGAAATTCCAATTTTTGAGCAAGCTGACAAATGGCTTACGATTTATTTTAGTGGAAAAGAACCTAACTTTACACCGCCATTACATATGAAAACAACTCCATTTAGAAAAGCGGTATGGGAAATTTTATTGACTATTCCCTATGGACAAACAATAACCTATGGAGAAATTGCAGATAGTATTGCAAAACAAAAAGGAATTAAAAAGATGTCAGCAAGAGCTGTTGGAAGTGCAGTAGGACATAATTCTATTTCTTTAATCATACCTTGTCATAGAGTGATTGGAAAAAATGGAAACTTAACAGGATATGCAGGAGGAATTGATAAAAAAAAGAAACTTCTAGCAATGGAGAAAATTGATATGTCAACATTTTTTATTCCTAAAAAGGGAACAGCGTTATAAATTAGGAGGAATACTATAATGAACAATATTGCAGATAAAAAACAAATATCTATGATACAAAAATCATTTGAAACACAGGCAGCATCGTTTGATTCTAAAAATTATCATTTATCAAAACAAGAATATTTAAACTATATGATAGAAAAAACAGCTCCTCAAAAAACAGATACTATAATTGAAGTGGCATCTGGTACTTGTATCTGCGGACGTGCCTTTGCTCCTTTTGTTTCTCATGTTACTTGTTTAGATACCACTTCTGCTATGCTTGAAATTGGAAAAACAGAATGTGAAAAAATGAATATTCGTAATATTACATTTGTAAAAGGAATTGCAGAAGAATTACCTTTTTTAGATAACAGTTTTGATATTGTGATTTCAAGATTAGCTTTTCATCATTTTATTAATGTCAAAGAAATATTTGCAGAAATGAAACGAGTTTTGAAACAAGGCGGAAAATTAGTATTAATTGATATGACAAACAAAGATTTTGCTGATACTGCAAACACCATTGAAAAAATGAGAGATAATTCTCATGTGAGAAATTTAAGTATTTTTGAAATGAAAGATTTGTATACTGAAAATAATATGACTTTTGAAGTGCAGGAAGAAACTGAAATTCCAGTGTCACTTGAAAATTGGATGAATTTAACCAATACGAATAAAAAAAATCGTCAAAAAATTCGTCAGCTTATGATTGATGACATAGAAGGTAAATCAGTTACAGGATTTTTTCCTTATTACAAACAAAATGATATTTATTTTAATCATCACTGGGTTTTTAATATGGGTAAAAAAACAACATTCTGATTTTAATATTTAAAATAGATGATTTATTTTTTTCATAGTATTTGTTACAATTAATAAAATCTATTTTAGGAGAAATGATATGCCTGTAAATTCATTTGAAAATTATTATATGTCATGGAAACCAGATAAATCTAAATTGAAATCTCCTATTTATGTTACGCTTGCAGATATGATGGAGCAAGATATTAAAAATGGTGTGTTGTTATCTAATACGAAATTACCACCTCAAAGAGAATTAGCCGATTTTTTAGACCTAAATCTTACTACAATTACAAAGGCATATAAACTATGTGAAAAAAGAGGTCTCATACACGCAGTAGTTGGAAAAGGAAGTTTTATTTCTCCTTATGTTCATGTAAATACTTCTATTGTAGAAAAAAACATAAATTCAAAAATTGAACTTGCCACCATACGTCCCTATGATATACATAGTACACTGATTAGAGATGTATCTATTGAAGTATTAAAAAGACCTTTTTCAGAAAAACTGTTTGAATATTATTATCCTTTAGGTGATTTTAGTCAAATACAAATTGCTTCAAAATGGCTAAAATTATTTGGCATCGATGCCAATGAAAATAATACATTGATTACTGCTGGTGCACAAAATGCTTTAGCAATTATATTATCATCACTGTTTGAAGCTGGAGATAAAATAGCAGTAGACTGTTATACTTATCCTAATTTTATAGGGCTTGCAAATTTACTGCATATACAACTTATTTCTGTAATGGGAGATGAAAATGGTATGTTGCCAGAAGCATTTGAAAATGCTTGTATTTATCAAAAAATAAAAGGTGTTTATGTTATGCCAAATGGAAACAATCCAACAAATATTGCTTTTTCTGAAACAAGAAGAAAAGAAATAGCAGAAATTATAAAAAAATATCATGTTATTGCGATTGAAGATGATAATTATACTGCTTTGATAAAAAATGCTGTTGCACCTTTGACATTAGAAGCACCAGAACATGGTATATTTATCAGTGGCATATCAAAGCCACTTTGTCCAGCATTACGTATTGCATATATGTATGTACCTCAAAAATATATATCTGTTGTAGAAAAAGGTGCTTTCAGTCAAAATTTAAAAATATCTTCATTAAATATGGAAATTGCTGCGGAACTGATAAGAAGTGAATTATATAAAAAAATGATAAAAGAAAAACGAGAATTGTCTATACAACGCAATCAAATTTATCACACTATTTTTCCATATGCTACTGTTTTTTTAGAGTCTTATTGTCAATGGCTAGAACTTCCTGAAAATTGTAGTGGTGTTTTATGTGAAAGAGAGTTAATCAAAAAAGGAATTAATGTATTTGGTGCAGAGCGTTTTTCAGTAGGAGAATATGCAAAAAATAATTATATTAGAATTGCTACCTGTTCGCCAGAAAATACAGAACAATTAAAAGAAGGTTTAACAGAAATTAAAAATTTTATTTCACATTATAGTAAAAGGCACTGAAGAAGTTATCCTCAATGCCTTTTTTTTATTGTTTTATTTGATGGATTGCTTTTTGAAATACAGAAACACTTTTGTCGATATCTTCATATGTTGTAGCATGAGAGCAAATACTGATACGTATTACAGTTTTTCCTTTCCAAATGCTTTCTCCGCACCAGCATACACCACTATTTTGTACTATTTGTAATACTTTTTTTGTATTTTCATCTGTATCACATTGTATTAAAAATTGATTAAAACAAACTGGGATAACTAAATGAAAACCGCATTTTACTAATTTTTGAGCAAAATATTCTGCATAGTCACATAAAGAATCAATAAGTTGCTCTACTCCTTCTTTCCCCAAATGTTTTAATACTGCCCAAACAGCAATGGAGCGTGCTCGACGTGACATTTCTGTTGTGTAAAGCATATTATCTCTTTGTTCTCCATAAGGAATATATGCACCATTTGTCATTAATGCACTTGTCAACGCTTTTCTGTGTTTACAAAAAACAATACCACAATCATAACCTGCATTTAATGTTTTGTGTGCGTCTGTGGAACAGGAATCTGCTTTTTCAATACCTTCTGTCCAATGCTTTTGTTTTTTAGAGGCTGCTGCCCATAATCCAAATGCTCCATCAATATGTATCCATGCTCCTGCTTTATTTGCTAAATTACATATTTCATCAATAGGGTCAAATGTACCACCATTTACATTTCCTGCTTGTATAATAACTAATGTTTTACTGTCTAATGTTGGCATATACTTTAAATCTATTATGCCATATTCGTTTGTTGGTATCATAATCATATCTTCCTGTCCAAATCCTAATATAGTAAGTGCAGATTTTACAGTAGAATGAATATCTTCACTAAATACTACTTTTATTTGAGGAGCATTTTTCATGCCTTTTTGTATGATATCATATCCTTGTTTTTGATATAATGTATTTCTTGCTGCTGCAAGTGCACAAAGTATTGCATTAGAGGAACCTGTTACAAAGCCTGCTGCTGTGCCTTGCTGTAAACCTAATAATTCTACAAGCCACATTTCACAGATTTCTTCTAATTTTGATGTAAATGGTGACATTGCATATAGTGCACTGTTTTGATTCCATGTGTCGGTTAACCATTGTGCTGCATGAGCAACAGGAAGTAAACCACCATTTACAAAACCATAATATCTTCCACCTGGCATTGCTGTTGTGGTATTTGCTCCAATATGATTCAGAAATTGTATGACTTCTTTTGCCTCAAAGCCTTTTTGAGGTAATTTTTGTTCAAGATGATTTAATTCTTTTAATGATTTAGGAAATACCTCCATAGTATCTATATTTTTAATGTAATTAATAGAATATTGTGTTGTTTGATGTAACAAGTCAATATATTTTTCATTCATATTTTCACCTCATTTATAAATTGATTTGTAATTTTTTATTTTTTTAATTGTATCATATTATATATAGTCATATAAAGTAAGAGATTGTATGACCTACAATTTTATAATAATGTTCAAAAAGTGAAAAATGAATTATAATTTAAAAATATGAATATTTAAAATACAGATTGATATTACTTTGATATTAAAAAAATTTTTAAATAGAAATACATGGACAAATAAAATGAATTTTGGTATAATATAAATAATAAATACCATATTAAATACTACAAATCTAAAAAGGTCTGTTGAGTGGGAATGATAAGTCAATGAGAACAAACCCAGT
>CAJUNT010000015.1 GCA_910587735.1 uncultured Clostridia bacterium | reverse complement strand
CGAACGTTACAATGCACGTTTCAAGCAGACAGGGCAGGAGTGTATGTGGGTACATGATTTTAACGCCGTTCAAAATCTGAATTCTGTTGCTCATATTGCTTAACCTGATTCATTTTATATTTTGAGATAGGCTTTTGTCTTTTGAGACGAAGGTCTACTTTATTATGCCTTTATGAGACACTTTTTATTTTTTCTTGATTTTCTTTGCTATTTTGTCTTTTTGTTTTTTGAGTTTTGCTCATCTCTAATACTTTTATAATAATATTACTTTTTATATTATTATATCAAAATTGTTATATATTGTAAATGAATATTGCTAAAAATAGTAAAGTATACACAAAAATCATGTAATAACAAAATATTATTTATGAAATAAATAGTAGATATTTTATATGATTATAATGTTATTATTTTCAAATAATATTTACATTCCAAACAATTTTTTTGCCTCTTTCATATTTTCTACAATAGATACACCAAAAGGACAACGCTTTTCACAAACTCCACAAGCAATACAATCATCTGCTTTTGATTCTAAAGCCATATAATGCTCATAAACTGTTTCAGGAATACTATTTTGCGCTTTTGCTAAATTTAAAAATTTCATAACAGAAGCTACATCAATATGTTTTGGACAAGGTGCACAATGTCCACAATACATACAATGTCCCTGCCATGTCATATTATCAAACTCAGCAAAAACAGAAGCATAATCTTTTTCATTGTCAGAAGCATATTCATAATGCAAGGATTTTTTTAAATCCTCTATAGAACGTACACCAGAGAATACAGTTGATACCGCTGGGCGTGTTAATGCATAATGAATACATTATGCTGGTGTCATTGCTTTTCCCGCAGGTGAGTACTCAGAAAGTAAATCTCCTCCTCCAAATGCTTTCATAACAGTAATACCTACTCCCAAGCGCTGACAGGTTTCATAAAGTTCTTCTCTTTTTGGATCAATATTAAAAAGCGGTTTTTTATAACTTTCCTCTGCCCACAAATTTTCACAATCTTCATCTCCTGGAAGCAAATCATAACAAGCATTTACACTAAACATAAGTACTTCTATCAATCTGCTTTTTACAGCCTCCAATGCAACAATAGGATTATGACTACTCATACCAATATAGCGAATTTTTCCTTGCTTTTTTAATTCCAAAGCATATTGCATAATTTTTCCGTTTGCAATCTGACTCCAAGTTTTTTGAGAATCTACATAGTGAATCATACCAATATCAATATAATCTGTATTCAAATTTCGGAGTAATGCCTCAAAAGCCGATTTTGCTTCATTGATATTTCGTGTTGCTTTATATTGTTCATTTTGCCATATTGTACATAAATGTCCTTGTATAATAAAATTTTTTCTTTGCTTATGAATGATATTCCCTATACGTTTATGTAATTCTGGATTTGGACTATATAAATCCATGCAGTTTATACCATGTTCCAAAGCAAGTGCAAACATCTCATTTGTAAAACCATCATCTTTATTCAAAAAACCTTCACAGCCTAAACCAATTTCACTGACTTCTAATGCTGTTTTACCAATTTTTCTATAACGCATAAAATATCTCCTTATTACAATGTATTTGTAAAACATATTTTAATAAACAAAGCAGGAATTCTTTTCCTGCCCTGTTATTTTGTATCATCTTATAAAATTTGTTGTAATTCTTTCTTCTTTTTGAGGTAATCCATATTTTTGTTTTCCCAAAGCAATACTTTTGATTAAAAAACTCATATTTTCAGCTAACACACGCATACTTTGCAGTCCTTCCTTATCTTGCTGTGCCTCTTGTGCATGATTGCCATGCAAACTATTCCAATATTGCCCAGATGCTACCGGCATACCAGATATTGTAAAATACTTATTTAATTCATCAAATGTAGAGGATAATCCACCTCTCCTTGCAGTTACAACACTTGCTCCTACCTTCATTGTTTTGTCAAAATGCGTACTGTAAAATAGTCTGTCTAAATATGCAATTAATGTAGCATTTGCAGAAGCATAATATACAGGACTAGATACCACAATACCATCTGCATTTTCAAATTTTGGCGCAGTTTCATTTACAATATCATCAATGATACATTTGCCATGTTTTATACAATAACTACAAGCCATACAACCTGTTATTGCCTGATTTCCAATATGTATCATTTCTGTTTCTATATCATTTTTTTGAAACACCTTTTCCATTTCCATTAATGCCGTAAAACCACTGCCACTATTGTGAGGACTTCCATTTATTAATAAAACTTTCATATATTTTATCTCCTTAATTATATTATTTTATATCAAAATGATTATCCATTTAATTTTGATGCAAAGTCTGACATTGCTTCTGATATTTTAATTTGCTGAGGACATACTGCTTCGCAACTTCTACAACCAACACAAGCACTAGGTTGTTTTTCTTTTGGTATTGTTGCCATTACCATAGGTGCAATAAATCCGCCTCCTGTAAAGGTATGTTCATTATAAAGTTCCAAAAGTCTTGGAATATCTAATTGTTGAGGGCAATGGCTTGTACAGTAACGGCATGATGTACAAGGTAATTTTCCATTTAATATACCATCTGCAATAGCAAGTAATGCATCCATTTCATTTTTTTGGAGTGTTTTTTCTGTTTGGAATGTTTCAATATTTTGTTTTAACTGTTCTAAATTAGACATACCAGAAAGTATCATTGTTACTTCTGGAAGTGTCTGCAAAAATCGGAATGCCCATTCTACTGCGCTGGTATTTTCTCTATATGTATTCAATTTTTGAATATCTTGCTTCGTTAAATTAGCAATTTTTCCACCCCTTAAAGGTTCCATTACCCACACTGGAATATGATATTGATTTAAAAGTTCTATTTTTGATTTTGCATTTTGAAATGTCCAATCAATATAATTTAATTGTATTTGACAAAATTCCATACTTTCTCCATATTTTTCTAAAAATCTTCTCATAATATCATAACTTCCATGAGCAGAAAAACCCAAATGTCGAATACGTCCATTTTGTTTTTGTTTCATCAAATATTCAAATATTTTATATTGTTCATCTAAATAGGCATCAATATTCATTTCGCATACATTATGAAATAAATAGAAATCAAAATATTCCACTTGGCACTTTTCAAGTTGTTTTTCAAATATTTGTTCTACTTTATCCATATTAGAAATATCATAGCCTGGAAATTTCGTTGCTAAATAATAATTTTCACGAGGATATTTACTTAAAACATTTCCCATAACAATTTCTGAGTTGCCATTATGATAACCCCAAGCAGTATCATAATAATTAATACCATTTTTCATGGCATATGCAACCATTTCTGCTGTTTTTTGTTCATCAATATTGCTGTCATTATTATCAATAACTGGCAAACGCATACAGCCCATACCTAATGCTGAAAGTTTTAAGTTTTTAAAATTTTTATAAACCATTACTTTTCCTCCTCTTTATCTTCCGTTTTATGTTACAATATAGTTATTACCATTATACTACTTAAAGTGAACTTTAAGTCAATTACTTTTATAAAAAATCTCTACATTTTTTATATAAATATTATTTTATTTGTATTTAAAAAATGCTGAATATAAAATCAATATTCAGCATTTTTTATATTTTTTAGCAATCTAAAACATCATTTTTTAAACAAAGTTTTACAACCGTTTCTACGTGAACTGTTCTAGGAAATTGATTAATCAGTTTTACTCTTTTTACAACATAACCATTTTGTTGAAAAATTTGCAAATCTCTTGCTAAAGAAGTTGGTTTACAAGAAACATAAATAATCTCAGGCGCACCAAAGTGAATAATTTTATCAATAGCCTTGGTATGTATGCCATCTCTTGGTGGGTCTAATATAATGACATCTGGCTTTTGGACTAGTTCTTCTATTTTTTTCAGCACATCTCCTGCAATAAATTCACAATTTGATAATCCATTTCTTTTTGCATTTTCATTTGCAGCGTTAACTGCTTCTTCTACTAATTCAATCCCTATTACCTTCTGAGCATATTTTGCAATAATTTGAGCAATCGTACCTGTACCACAATACAAATCAAACACAATTTTATTTTTTAAATCTCCTGCAAATTCTTTGACAATATTATATAATTTTTCTGCACATTTTGTATTTGTTTGAAAAAATGAAAATGCAGACACTTTAAATTCTAAATCAAACAATTTTTCTATAAAATAATCTCTACCATATAATATTGTTGTTTGTTCACTTTTTACAATATCCGCTAAACCATCATTTTGAGTATGTAGTACACCACAAATATTTCCCTGTAATGCTAATTCTAAAAGCATTTGCTTATATTCTTCCAATGAAAAACAAATTTCTGATGTAGTAACTAAATTAACCAATATTTCTCCTGTTGCCTCTGCCTTTCTTACAACCAAATGCCTCAAAACACCATCATGACGTGATTTATGATAAAAAGGCACATTTCTCTTTTGAAAAAAGGACACTGTTACACCTATTATATCAATATAATCTTTGTCTATAATATTACAGTCTGTTAATGTTACTACTTCATAATAACTTTGTCTTTTTCTCATACCTAATGCTAAAGCACCATCTTTTTGCTCATCTCCAAATGAAAATTCACATTTATTACGATATGCTTTTTGTTTTGGAGAGGAAATGATTCCTTCCCAACTTTCTACAAAGATACCTGCCTGTTCCAACAAATGCATTACTTGTTTTTGTTTCATATCATTTTCAGATTCTATTGTCATATCTTGATAAGTACAGCCTCCACAAACTGAAAAATGAGTACACTCTGACTGTTGTGCAAAAGGAGATTGTTCCAATATTTCTTCTACAACACCCTCTAAGCCACTACTCCTTTTTTTTGTAATGCGTGCTAATACCTTTTGTTTTGGCAAAACATTTTTTACAATTATTTTTTGTCCCTCTACATATCCAATACCTTTATTAGGGAATAATACTTCTTCTATATTTACTATTATTTTATCATTTTTTTTCATCTGTTTTCCTCCAAAAAAGTATACAAAATAATTTGTATTTTCATATAAATTGTGTTATACTTGTTACGGTAAATGAATAGAAAATAAAGGAATTTTTGATAGTGTTTGTAAATAATATTATTTTATCAGACAAATATTTTTTCAAAAAATTTCATATTTCTATTTTCTTCAATCAACACTGTGCAATAATTTCAATATCAAAACTATGATTAATCGAATGGGAGTGTAAAATTTAATGTCAGAAAAAGTTCAGGTTGGTACTATTGTTGAGGGTAAAGTATTACGCATCAAACCCTTTGGTGCTATTGTTTCGTTAGGCGATAAAACGCAAGGGTTAGTTCACATTTCACAAGTAGCAAATAGTTTTGTACAAGATATAAACGAGCACGTTTCTGTTGGTGATATTGTAAAAGTTAAAGTTTTATCCATAGATGAAGCCTCAAATAAAATTTCTCTTTCTATGCGTGAGGCACTTCCTTCTTCACCTAAAACAACAAAGCCAGCACATTTTGAAAAAAAACTTCGCTCAAAAGAGCAAAAATCAAATTATGAAAACAGAACAATTCGTCCAGCTGATGATTATTTTAAACCACAGGCTGTACCTTCTGATTTTGAAGATAAAATGAAAGACTGGTTAAAACAATCCAACGAAAGACAAGCTGGTTTAAATAAAAGAGCAAATAAGCGTTCCTAATCAATGATAAAGCAGGGAATATATTCCCTGCTTTTTGATTTATTATAAAATCATATTATACGTTTTTTGCATCTCCCCAAAGATGGTCTAAACTATAAAATTCTCTTTGTTCTTTATTAAATAAATGTATTAACACACTTCCAAAATCTAAAAGTATCCATGTGGCAACAGTATATCCTTCTGAATGGTGTAATTTGACACCTGCCTTAAACAGCTTTTGCTCCACTTCATCTGCCATTGCCCTTAAATGATTTACATTATTTCCGCTGGCAATTACAAAATAATCTGCAATATTAGAAATCCCTCTTAAATCTAATACTTTAATATCTTCTCCCATTTTATCTTCCAATGCTGCCTGTGCAATTTTTGCAATTTCTACTACTTCCATAGTATTTCCTCCTTTATTTATTTCTAAAATATTCTAATGCCTCTAATGAAAGGGGGTGCAATTTCATATTTCTTTGTTTTACATAATTTATGGTATGTTCCAATGTATATCGCATTGCCATATCTAAATCTAAATAAGAAAGTCTCCTTGCCTCCTCCAATCCATCAAAAGTTGCTCTATTTGGTTCAATATAATCTGCTAAAAATATAATTTTTTCAAGCAAACTCATTTCTTTTCTTCCTGTTGTATGATATCGAATAGCATTTAAAATATCTTCATCATCTATTAAATACTCTCTTTTTGCAATTTCTGCTCCTAAAAAGGGGTGTATTAAATCCTTTTGCTCTTTTAAAACATCATCTAATGGTACATGATATTCTTTGCATAATCTTATTTTTAAATCATTAGGATAATTTTTAGCACAGTCATGCAAAAGCCCTGCCACTTCTGCTTTTTTTCTGTCTTGAGTTGTTCCATAAATTTCTGCTAATTTTTTTGCTTCTTCTGCTACACCCATAGTATGAATATATCTTTTTACAGACAGAGCAGATTGTAATTTTTCTTTCATAACATCTGTTGTCAGCATAAATTTTACCTCTTTTTCTGTTCCATTTTCATACAAGCCAAATTTATAAATATAATCCTCTACCTCTTGGGGTACAAGATATTTTATTGGTACACCACTTTGCACACGCTTTCTAATATCAGAAGACGAAATCTCTAATCCTGGCACTTCCATATAATGTACTCTACTAGCAAATTTATCTCTAATTTCGGTTATTTCATCAAACAATTTATTTTTCCCATATCCTGAACGAGTGACTGCAACAAAATCACACATTTTTAATAATAATTCTGCATTTTTCCATGTAAAAATTTGATGTATTGCGTCTGCTCCTGTAATAAAATATAATCTTGCATCTGGCGGACACATTTTTTTTAATTCTGCAATAGTATCTACAGTATATGTTTTTCCAGGGCGTTCAATTTCAATACGTGATACATCAAAATTTTCATTTCTCATTGTCGCTAATACTGTCATTAAATATCTATGCTCATGATGTGTCACTTTTCTATCAGATTTATGTGCAGGATTACCTGTAGGCATAAATATTACTTTATCTACTTTAAACCTATGGCGAACCGCTTCCGCTGTTGCCAAATGCCCATAATGTATTGGGTCAAATGTTCCTCCCATAATAGCAATACTTTTACAGTTTTTAAAATTTTCTATATCACTTCTCATAAAAATTACACTCTTTCCATTATTTAGGCAATTCTATTATCGGCTTCTTTTTGGACACACGAAATAAAACAAAACGATTACCTATTATCTGCACAACATCTGCTCCTGTTCTATCTGCTAATATACCAGCAGCCTCTTTTGCTCCTATCATAGTATTATCCAATACATTCATTTTTATCAGTTCTCTTGCTTCTAGTGCTTTATCCACAGCATCTCTTATTTCTGGCGTAATACCAGATTTACCTATTTGAAATATCGTATCCAAACCATTCGCCATACTTCTTAAATAGGCTCTCTGTTTACTTGTTAACATATTACTTCCTCCATATTACTATTTTGCTTTACAAATTTGCTCTAACAAAAAGTATTTCGTACTCATTTTTATTATTATATCAAACAATTTTCATATTATATAGCATTTTACAAAACTTATTTATAATAGTCAAATTCCAAGCCATATATTTTTACAGTATCTCCTTCTTTTATGCCTTTCTGTTCCAATGCCTCTATAATGCCCTTTTCTCTTAAATATCTTTGGAAAAAAGCAAATCCTTTTTCTGTATCAATATTAGTATAGCCTATCATTTTTTCAACGCCTGTACCTGTTACAATATAATAATTATTATCATATACTTCTATTGTAAATGGTTCTTTGTCCACTTCCACTTCTTGATATTCTTCATATTCCTGTTCAAATATAATATCCTCTGGATATTCTTTTAATATTTTTGCTACTGCTTCAAGCATTTCATCAAGTCCTTTATTCGTTGCAGCAGAAATGGAAAATACTTGATATCCTTCTTTCTCATATGCCTGTTTTAATCGAATAACATTTTTTTCTGCATCTGGAATATCTGTTTTATTTGCTGCAATGACCTGAGGACGTTTCATAAGTTCTGGATTATATTCCATCAGTTCTTGATTAATCTTTTTAAAATTTTCAACAGGGTCATCGCCTTCCAATGCCGCTGCGTCTACAACATGAATCAATACTTTTGTTCTTTCCACATGGCGTAAAAATTCATGTCCTAGTCCTATACCTTCACTTGCTCCTTCCACAAGCCCTGGAATATCCGCTAAAACAAAATCCTCCCCTATTCTACTTTGCACAACACCTAAATTAGGTGCTAATGTTGTAAAATGATAATTGGCAATTTTAGGATTGGCATTTGTTACCATAGATAATATCGTTGATTTTCCTACATTAGGAAAACCAATCAATCCTACATCTGCAATCAATTTTAATTCTAATATCACATCATATTCTTTCGCTGTCTGTCCACGTTCTGCATAACGAGGTGCTTGTCTTGTTGCCGTAGCAAAATGTTGATTTCCTTTTCCGCCTTTTCCGCCTTTTATAATAATTTTTTGTTCTCCATGTTTTGTAATATCAGCCATAATTTGATTGCTGTTTGCCTCTCTTATTACAGTACCCACAGGAACTTTAATTACAACATCATTACCACTTTTACCAAAACAATTTAATTTTCCTCCGTCTTGTCCATTTTCTGCTTTAAAAGAGCGTTTATATCTAAAATCCATAAGCGTATTCATACTACTGTCACCTACAAATATTACATCGCCTCCACGACCGCCGTCACCGCCATCTGGACCACCGTGCGTAATATATTTCGCTCTATAAAATGAAACCATACCATTACCGCCATTACCACCTTTAATATGAATTTTAACTCTATCTACAAACATTTCATCACCTCTTTTATTTTATATTTATTTTTTCCCTTTATAATGAGCAATAAACAATATCATCATAATCAAAAATATGAAAAATAGGGCTTCAAATGTTCGTCATTTGAAGCCCCTCTATTTTCTCTATTATTCAGCTACTGCTAAATCCACTGGATATACAGAAACTTGTTTTTTATCTCTGCCTTTTCTTTCATAGCTTACACGACCATCTACTAATGCAAAAAGTGTATCGTTTCCGCCTTTACCTACATTTACACCAGGATGTATTTTTGTTCCTCTTTGTGTATATAAAATGTTTCCAGCTCTTACAATTTGACCATCAGCACGTTTTGCGCCAAGTCTTTTTGCTTTAGAGTCACGTCCGTTTCTTGTAGAACCAACACCTTTTTTATGAGCGAAAAATTGAAGGTTACATTTCAACATATTATTACACCTCCTCATATTGTAATCGGATATATTTTTTATATTGTTTTGATAATTCTTCTAATCCCATAGCCATTGCTTTTAACAAAATTTCTGCATCATGGCAGTAAATTCCTTTTTTCATATCAGAAAGCATTACTTTCAAATAACCACCTTTCTGTTCATCAGCATCACATAAAAAAGCAGTATCTGTTAGTTGCTCTATCGCATTGATTGTATTGATACTTAATATAGATACAGCAGAACAAACAATATCCTCTCCTTTTTGTGCAAATCCTGCATGTCCAGAAATATGATATCCGCAAAGCTGTTTTTCACTGTTATGATATAATACTATATTTATCATGTTTATTATAATGATATAGATTGAATTTGTAATTTTGTAAAAGGTTGTCTGTGTCCTTTTTTCTTGTGGAATCCTTTTTTTGATTTATATTTATAAACCACAACTTTTTTATGTTTGCCTTCACCTAAAACAGAAGCAGACACCTTTGCACCAGCAACATAAGGCGCACCTACTGTTACATCATTTTCTTTTGCAACCATAATTACTTTATCAAAATCATATTGCTGTCCTTGTTCCACAGCAAGTTTTTCTACTGTAATTACATCGCCTTCTGTTACTTTATATTGCTTTCCACCTGTTTCAATAATTGCGTACATTTCTTGTACACCTCCTCATCACTAAACTCGCCGAATATGGTATTCTTTTCAGAATTTACAACCTCTCCGTGCGGCTGAACATACTTCGTTATAGTATCATAAGCAAACATTTCTGTCAATACTTTCTATATAAAATTTTTTAGTGAAAATTTCATATATCAATAAAGAGGTTTTCTCTGTTTCATAAGCTGATACTTTTCAGTATATTTATTTTCTTTTAGATATTTTAATAATGTTTCATATCCCTTTTTGCTTAATATTTTTGATTCTTCATAATCACATTGTATTTGATAGCATTGTTCTAAAAATGCTATACCTTGTTCTGTTTTACCTAATAAAACATATAAATTACCTAATTTACTCATCAGTTTACCATATGACTTACTTTGTTTACCTTTTTCCGTTTCAAATATACTAATCGCTTGTTCTATATATTTTTGTCCTTCTTCGCTTTTTTTATCTAATTTGAGGAGATTTTCGCCTAATTTCAGTAATGCCCTTGCTAATGCTAAACTTTCTCCTTGTTCTTTTTTAATATATTTCACAGCTTCTTTATAATAAGTGTTTGCAATTTCTCTCTTTTTCATTTTTTCCAGCACAGCACCCATTCTCTGTATTCTTTCCAAATAAAGCTGATTTTTAAATATTTTCCCTCCAAAAAGTTTATGCCATATTTCATAATAATGAAATGACTGTTCTATATTTTTAATTGCAAAATAAAAATCTCCCATCAGTCCCATCAATATACAATATTCTTCTCCTTTTTCAGAGCCATATGTTTCTTGATATTGTATAGCATGTGTTAGTTTTTCAAATGCTTTTTCATAATTTTTTGTTAAAAGATATAATATTGCTATTTTTCTGAGTGCCTGCGCATATATTTCCCCTTCGCCTTGTTTTTCTGCTCTATCCAGCCAAACAAACGCTTTATCATACATTCCTGCCTCTCCGTAAAAATCTCCTAATTTTATACAATATTCTAATGTATATATATCATTTTCACCAAATTTTAAGATGTTTTGTTCATAACAATACAACAAATCTTTTTCTTGTTCTTCAAAACTCAATTCTCTTTTTTGTTTTTTACATTTTTGCTCTGTTTGTTCTAATTGTTTCATTTTTTCCATATGAATTTTTTGTTCATTTTTTTTTGCCAAAGCAAGCAAAAATGTTTTTATCATAAGTCCCCATTCTTTGTCAGGAAGTACACCACAATTTTCCTTTTTCTCCATTGCTTTTTCATAATATGCCTTCGCTTTTGAAATATTATCCATCTGTAAACAACAACTTGCTAACCAAATTTCCATTTTTGCAGATTCAAATCTTTTTTCAGGTGTTTCTTCAAAATTCATATTATAAAGCTTTTCCCAGCATTGCATAGACAATTCATAGTTTGCTAGTGTATAAGACACTTTTGCTAATACTTTTAAATTCTTTTTATATCTTTCATTTTCTTCCCCTAATGTTTCCTCTTCTATGGTAATCACTTTTTGGAGTATTTCCAATGCAAATTGTTTCTGTTCTGTTTCAGCATACAATTTGCCTAAATGTACTAGCATTCTTGCATAATAAGGATGATTTTCTCCATACAATTTTTTTTGTATCTCAAGTGCTTCTTTACATACAAGTATTCCTTTTTTTATTTCTTTTTGAGCATAATATAATTCTGCAAGCATTTCTAAATTTAATATATAAGCACTGTCTTTTATTTCATTTAATTCTTTTCTTAATTTTCTACTTTCTAATAAATATTCTTCTGCACTTTTTATATCTCCCTTATGAGAATATACTCTTGCCATAGCAAGCATAGTATCTGCGCAGGCAATACTTTTTTCTTGACATAATTCATTTCTCATATCTAATGCTTTTTGATAACATTCTAATGCCTCATCATAATCACCCTTTTGGTCTAATATAGTGCCTTTTGTCAATATTCCTATTACATACTGCCCATGTTTTTCACCCATAAGTTGCTTTTTGAGTTCTAATGACATATCATTTAACTGTAGTGCCTTTTTATAATCTTTTAAACCACAATAGTCCATAGCAATATGGTTTAAACATTCTGCATAAAATGTATGATATTCTCCCAACAGATTTTTTACAATAGACATCACTTTTTGATGTATCTCAAGAGAATGTGTATAATCACCTTTTCTTGTATACAATGCTGCAAGATTATTCAAATTCGTAACATTTTCTAAGTGGCTTTCCGTTGTAATTTTTTTTCTGATTTTCATTGACTTTTCATAGCTATAAGCAGCTTTTTCAATTAAACCGGCTTTTTCATATACTGTTGCTATACGCAAAAGATTCATCATATAATAATGACTATCTTCTCCTTTTTCCACTTTTAACATATCCAAAGACCTTTTCAGCACTTTTTCTGCTTTTTTATAATTTCCTTGTTTTTCATAAGAACGTCCTAAACTAGTTAAAATATCTACCAAATCCATTTTTGAAACAGTATTTAATCTCTGTCCTTTTAAAAGTGCTTTATTATGCATTTCTATTGCCTTGTCATATTGTTTCATATCTTCATAGGCATTACCTAAATTATACAAACTTGCTACATAATCTTCATGTCCTCTTCCAAGTAGTCTATCTCTAATTTCTAATACTTTTTTTTGCAGTGCTACTGCTTCTTCATATTTCGCCGTATTGCTATATGTGATTGCTAAATTATTTAATGTATCACCATACGAACTACATTCCCCTCCAATTTCTTTTTTTAATTCTGCTGCCTCTTTATAATATTTTTGTGCTTTTTCATACATACAAACATCATCAAAAGCAATCGCCAAATTATTTACATCATTTGCATATTCCATTGTATTACAATCATTATTTTCATTATATAAATCATATATTTTTTTACCTAGTGCAATTGCCTCCATATGTTCTTTGTTTTGATGTGCCTCTTGAAATTCCCGTCTTAATTTTATAATTTCTCCAATATAAAAAGCCATAGCTTATCAAATCCTTTCCACCTCTCACATTTATTTTACTCATTCATTTTTTGTAACATATGCAAAGGCTTCTTTTATTATATCATAGGAATATCCTCTACGCTGTAAAAATGCAAACAGTCTTTTTTTATTTTTTTCATCAATATCGTCCAAATATAAACATTTTTTTTGAAGTAATTTTATAGCATCATTCAATTCATCTATATCTGAATTCTCAATCGCCTTATCAATTATACTTTGTTTAATCCCTCTTTGTTTTAACTCCATTTTTAATATATATACGCCTTTAGGATTATATTGTAAACGCTGTTTAATATAACTCTTACAATATTTCATGTCATCTATATAATGATATTCTATTAAAAAATGTATAACACGTTCTATTATATATTCTGTATACTCTTTTTCAAATAATTTTTTACGTACTTCCTGCTCTGTTCTCATTTTATAAGCTATATAATGTAATGCTATATCTTGTGCTTGTATATAAATCAATTCATTTTGTATAAAATTATACTTTTCCTGTGAAATTTCTTCTCCCTGTTTCAATTTAAAATAAACAATATCTTGCATAATTAAACCAAAAGCGAAATTATCATCTATAAATACTGAATATCTGTCTTTATTATTTTTTTGCTGTGTAATTGCTGTAATAATCAAATCATTTTCACTTCCTTATTTACACCATATAAAATGATTTAACAAAATCCATTTGTTATATTTATCATAAATAGATACAAATAAAAGCAGGTATTTACCTGCTTACAGTCTAAAACTTACATATACTGCTCTTATTTGTTTTTTATTTATTTTGTCGAAAAATTAATATAATATGTATTTCCTATAAAATTGTCATCCCACACCTCATAATATTTCATACGATAATCTGTCATATCTCTAGGTGTAATAAATATTAAATTTCCTGTTTTGCTTTCGCCATATTTTAATTCATAACTGTCTGGTAATTGTTCCTCATAAAATTGATATTCTGGGAATGTTGTTTCATCACCTAATGTTTCCCATGTCAATTCAAAATCATCACAAAACATTGTAATACTTTCAAAATCTTCATATGTATTTTCTACTGTTATATTTGCAACAATAAATTGATGTGCTTTATCTTCTGGCACATAGCCCTCAATTTCATCTTCTGTTGTAATACTATTCACTTTTACCTTAAAAAACGCTGTTTCTACTGTATCATCTTTAGAAAATGTTTTTTCTTTACCATATTCTCTGCCATCTGCTTTCCATTCTGTAGCAAAATCTTTTACTTTTTGTTTCATGCCACAACCTGCACCAAAAACACACAAAAATATAGCCAATAATACAATACTTATTTTTTTCAATTTTCCCCACCGCTTTCTCATATAAATTAATATCATCACACATAAAAAACAGATAAAAGAAAACGCTGATATCTTTTATAAAAAAGAACCTCTTTTTACAATCTAACACCCGCCTTACAATTAAGGAGGGTGTAGATAATATATTGTATTTGTAAAACTATTTTATAAACTTAACTATTAAAATAAATATTTTTTGTATACAACAATATGATGTTACAAAAATGATGTTATTATTCTGTCATATCATCTTCTTCATCTAATTCAGGAGGCATATTTTCCTTTTCTTTTGACTCTGCCATCATTTCTTCTTCGTTTATAGGTAAATTATAATATTTTCTAACTTCTTTTTCAATCTCCTGACATTCTTCTGGGTGTTCTTTTAAATAAATTTTAGCATTTTCTCTGCCTTGTCCAATACGTGTTTCTTTATAAGAATACCATGCTCCGCTCTTATTTACAACATCAATTTCCACAGCCAAATCTAATATATCTCCTTCTTTTGAAACACCCTGTCCATACATAATATCAAATTCTGCTGTTTTAAAAGGAGGTGCAACTTTATTTTTGGCAATTTTTACTTTTGTACGATTTCCAACAACAGCATCACCTTGTTTTAATGCATCTGCTTTTCTAATATCAATACGAACAGAAGCATAAAATTTTAATGCTCTACCACCTGTTGTTGTTTCAGGATTTCCAAATGTCAAACCAATTTTTTCACGAAGCTGATTGATAAATATAACAGAGCATTTTGATTTATTTGTAATACCTGTCAATTTTCTTAACGCTTGTGACATCAGCCTTGCTTGTAATCCCATATGAGAGTCGCCCATTTCTCCCTGTATTTCGGCACGAGGTACAAGAGCAGCAACAGAATCCACAATCACAATATCCATTGCGCCACTTCTTACCATTGTTTCTGCTATTTCAAGTGCTTGCTCTCCATCATCTGGCTGTGAAATATATAAATTGTCAATATCTACACCTAATGCTTTTGCATATACAGGGTCCATGGCATGCTCTGCATCAATATATCCTGCAATACCGCCTTGTTTTTGTACTTCTGCAACCATATGCAATGCAATCGTTGTTTTACCAGAAGATTCTGGACCATATACCTCTATAATTCTGCCTTTTGGAATACCTCCCACTCCTAATGCAATATCAAGACTTAATGATCCAGTGGGTATCACTTCCACACTCATTTTTGCAGAACTGTCACCTAATTTCATAACAGCACCTTTTCCAAATTGTTTTTCAATATAAGCAAGTGCTGCTTCTAATGCTTTTCCTTTATCTTCTGGTCTAATCTCCTCAAATTTTTTTGCACCTTTTTTATCTGCCATAATATAAAGCCACCTTTCTATTATCAAAAATACGAACTTATGTTCTAATTATAAATCAAAACTATATTTTCGTCAACTATTGTTTTCTATCATTTTTTGCTTTGGCTTTAATTCTGTTAAAATCAATGCACAAAATATTACGATACAACCTAAATATCCTCTTATATTTAATCTTTCTCCATATAATACAGCAGAAGCAAAACAAGCAAAAACGGATTCCAATGTCAATATAATTGCAGCTTTAGAAGGTTTTGTATATTGCTGTCCCAAACTTTGTAATACAAAATATGTTCCTGTGCAAAATATACCCAAAAGCAAAAAATATTTTAAAATAGAAAATGTAATATTAGGAACATCTGCATTTTGCCGCACTGCCAATATTGACGATAATGTTAATACAATAGTATGTTCTACTAATGCTAAATGTAATGCATTCCCTTTTTTTAAAAATCTGTCCATAAAAGCCATTTGAAATGCAAACGCTATAGAAGCACCTAATGATAATACGATACCAATACCACCCTCTATACCATTTGCACCAGAAAGCAATGCAACCCCTACCATTGTCATAGTTGCCGTAATGAAGTTCATTCTATCTGGCATGGTATGGAATACGCCCCAAAGTATAAAAGGAACAATAACCGCTGGTAAACAAGTCAAAAAAGCATTTACAGAAGGTGTTGTATATTGCAGTCCTAATGTCATCAATACAAAAAGTAAAAACAAAAGTATACCCAATATACTACCATATTTCCATTCTTGTATTGTAATTTGACGTAATTCTTTGTGATAAATCACATATAAAAACAATGTTGCTATCAAAAATCGTCCTGCAATAATCTGAAAAGGTGTAAAATGCCATTCCAAAAGATATTTTATAAATACAAATCCTAAACCGCCTATCATAGCCGCAATCAATAAAAAGAAATCGCCCTTATATTGACTCATTTCAATAATTCCCTTCTTAAATAATCCAATGCAGTATAAACAGCTCTAACACGTATTTTTTCTCTATTTCCCACAAAATGACATTCTTTTACAGTTGTCACACCATCTATTGTTAATCCAATATAAACCAATCCAACTGGTTTTTGTTCTGTCCCACCATCTGGACCTGCAACACCTGTTGTAGAAAGTCCAATATTCGCATTTGCTGTTTTCGCTGCACCTTCTGCCATTTCTATAGCTGTTTGAGGACTTACTGCACCATATTTTTGTAATGTTTCTGATTTTACACCTAATCTATTTTGTTTTGATGCATTAGAATATGTTACACAGCCATCTATAAAAGTAGAAGAAATACCTGCATATTCTACTAATGCAGATGCGATTGCTCCCCCTGTACAGGATTCTGCTGTAGCAATCGTCTTTTGTTTATCAATTAAAAGTTTTGCAACAGTTGTTTGCATATTAGTTTCGCCTTCTGCATAAATATCATTACCAAAACGACGATATATCTCTTGTGCTACTGGCTCAATCATTTGTTCTGCTTGCTGTTTATCTTTTGCCTTTGCTGTAATACGCAATATAGATTCTGCATCTTTGGCATAGGGGGCAATACTTGGATTTGTTTGACTATCAATTAAATCTTTTACTATTGTTTCCATACTGCTTTCCCCTACTCCTGCTATACGCAGTACACGGGATACAAAAGTATATTCCTGTTTTTTTGCTAAATATGGTTTTACTTGCTGTTCAAACATAGGTACTGTTTCCTTTGGTGGTCCAGGGAGCATAACAAGTATTTTATTATTTTTTTCTATAATAATTCCTGGTGCTGTACCATTATCATTATAAAGTACAGTACTATTTTTAGGAACAAAAGCTTGCTTTCTGTTGTTCTCTGTCATTTTTCTTCCAACTTTGTTAAAATAATTTTCTATTCTTTTTAATGCTCTTTCATCTAGTACTAATTCCTCATCAAAATATTCTGCACCTGTTTCTTTTGTTAAATCATCTTCTGTAGGTCCAAGCCCTCCCGTTGTAATAATTAAACTTGCTCTTGAAAAAGCATGAAATATGGTGTCTTTTAATCTTTGAGGATTATCCCCTACAACAGATTGATAATGTACATCAATGCCTAATTCAGCAAGCTGTAAAGCTAAATACTGTGCATTTGTATTTAATATATCTCCTAATAATATTTCTGTACCTACTGCAATAATTTCTGCTTTCATTAAAAAACCTCCTTAAAAAATCATTTTTAGACTTGGTTTCATATTTATATCATTTTACTCTCTTATCCCTTTAAAACATTTTTATTTTTCACAATATAATCCACACCAGAAACAATAGTAAAAAATGTCGCTAATGTTATCAATACCCATTCTATCATTTGCATACTGTTTATATTTAACAATACCACAATAATCATAATCATTTGTGTTGTTGTTTTAATTTTGCCCCACCAGCTTGCAGCCATAACAATATTTGCTTCCATAGCAAGTGTTCTAAAGCCTGTAATGGCAAATTCTCTACTTAATATAATAATTACTACCCAAGCAGGTAAATCATTTAATTCTACCATAGCAACCAATGCAGAGCATACCAGTAATTTATCTGCCAATGGGTCCATAAATTTACCGAAATTACTTACCATATTTCTGCTTCTTGCAATATATCCATCTAAAAAATCCGTTATAGATGCCACAACAAATATAGCTACTGCAATATAACGGCTAAATGGTTCTGCTACAAGTGGAGATAATAAAACTATCAAAAAAACAGGTATTAACACAACACGCATCATTGTTAGTTTATTCGCCAGATTCATCTGCATAAAACAACTCTCCAATCAAATCATAATCACTTGCTTGTTTAATCAGTACCTTTACAAAATCTCCTGAAATCAATTCTTGTTTTGATGAAAAAAACACAAGTCCATCAATATCAGGTGCATCTTTCATTGTTCTGCCACAATAAATATCTTGCTCTGGCAATTTTCCTTCCACAATGACTTGTTTTATACTACCTATTTGTTTTTCACAGTATTGCGCAGAAATTGCCTTTTGTACTTCCATAGCAATATCTTTTCTTTTTTGTTTAATATCTTCTTCTATTTGATTTTCCATATTTGCCGCTGGTGTACCTTCTTCTTGAGAATAAGTAAACACACCCAATTTATCAAAACGAATTTCTTCTATAAAGTCTATTAATTCCTGAAATTCCTGTTCTGTTTCATTTGGAAATCCTACAATAAATGTTGTACGAATTGCAATATCAGGCATTGCTTGTCTTAATTTTGTTATTTTTTGTTTTAAAATACTTTGTGTGCTTTTTCTGCCCATTCTTTTTAAAACAGTATCACTACCATGTTGTATAGGTAAATCAATATAATGACATATTTTAGATTGCTTTGCCATCACTTGAATGGTTTGCTCTGTTAATGTTTCTGGATAACAATACAAAAGACGTATCCATTCAATGCCTTCTATTTCACACAGTTTTTCTAAAAGTATATGAAGTTTACATTCTCCATATAAATCCTTGCCATATATAGAACTGTCTTGTGCTACAATCACAATTTCTTTTACACCTTGTTTTGCAAGTATTTCTGTTTCTTCTACAAGACTTTCTATTGTACGACTTCTATGCCTTCCTCTTATTTTTGGTATTATGCAATAAGTACAATGATTATCACAACCCTCTGAAATTTTTAAATATGCATAATAATTTGCTGTGGAAATGATACGATTTTTTGCATTACTTTCTGTCATAACAGTATTGATATCTGCTATTTCTTTTATATTTTTTTCTCCATTTAATATACGCTCTATTATTTTTGATATAGACTCATAGGCAGCTGTACCAATTACAGCATCTACTTCAGGCATTTCTTGAAATATTTCTTTTTCATATCTTTGTCCCAAACAACCAGCTACAATTATCCCTTTACAGCACCCCACTTTTTTATATTCTGCCATTTCTAATATGGTTTCAATACTTTCTTCCAAAGCATCTTTTATAAAACAGCAAGTATTAATTACAATAATATCTGCTTCTTTTTCATCTGTAACAATACGATAACCATTTTTGCATAATATGCCAAGCATTACCTCACTATCTACTCTATTTTTGTCACACCCTAAAGAAGTAAATGCAACTGTTGCATTCATATATTCGCTCCTCCTTAAGAATCATTGTTTTCGTTAATACTTTTACAGTAAAGTTTACAATCAACAATATGATTGAAGTTCTGCTGCTGTTAAACAGTTTTTCATAAGCATAGCAATAGTCATAGGACCAACTCCTCCAGGTACAGGTGTAATTGCTCTAGCTACTTCTTTTACATTTTCAAAATCTACATCGCCACAAAGTTTACCTTCTTCATTACGATTCATACCTACATCAATTATAATAGCACCTTGTTTTACCATATCTCTTGTTAATGTATTTCTTTTTCCTGTTGCTACAACAATAATATCTGCACGTTTGCAAATATCATGTAAATTTTTTGTTTTAGAATGACATATTGTGACAGTGCCATTTTCACGGAGTAAAAGCATAGCAACTGGTTTTCCTACAATATTACTCCTACCAATTACAACACATTCTTTTGCTGTAATATCATAGCCACTTCTTTGTATCAATTCCAATATTCCTGCTGGTGTACATGGTAAAAAGCATTTTCCTCCTGTATATAATGTTCCTACATTTTGAGGATGAAAACAATCTACATCTTTTTGAGGTGATATTGCCAGTATGATATGATTTTCATTGATATGCTTTGGTAATGGTAACTGTACCAATATTCCGTTAATACTTTTATCTTGATTTAATTTTTTTATTAATTCCAATAATTCACTTTCTTTTGTGCTTTCAGGTAATTCATAGCTTATAGATGTAATACCGCAAAAATCGCAAGCCTTTTTTTTATTATTTACATAAACTTTTGATGCACTGTCTTCTCCTACAAGCACAACAGCAAGACAAGGTGTAATACCTTTTTGTTTTAATTGTTCTGTTTGCTTTTTTACTTCCTGTTTGATATCTAAAGAAATCGCTTTTCCATCTATTATTTTTGCACTCATATAAAACCTCTCCTAAATATTTATAAAAATATTGTTTTCTGATATTCCTTATGGATTACTTTTTAATTATAAAGCAATATCAAACGCCCCTGCCTTTATAGACAGGGGAGTTTATTCTATCACTTATATTATCATAATATATTGTTTAAAACAACACTATTAAAATAATCCTACAATATTTCCTTTTTCATCAATATCAATATTTAATGCTGCGGGTGCTTTTGGCAATCCTGGCATTGTCATAATATCACCTAAAAGTGCTACAATAAATCCTGCACCAGCAGAAATTCTAATTTCTTTTACTGTCACTGTAAAGCCTTCTGGTCTTCCCAAAACATTAGGGTCATCTGAAAGAGAATATTGTGTTTTTGCCATACATACTGGAAAATGTTCAAATCCTAATTTCTTAATTTGTTCTAATGTTTTTTTTGCTGCCGCTGTAAAGTTTACATTGCCTGCACCATAAATTTCTTTACAAATAGTATTGATTTTCTGTTCTATTGTCAAATTATCTTCATACAATAACTTAAAATCACTTTTTTTGTTTTCTAATGTATATAATACTTTTTCTGCAAGTGCTTTACCTCCAGTACCACCGTCTGCCCAAACGTGTGCCACTTCAAAATCAGCTCCCATTTCTTCACAGCGTTGTTTTACATAAGCAACTTCTGCATCAGTATCTGCTACAAAGTGATTTAATGTCACTACAACAGGTATATGAAATTTTTGTATGTTTTCAATATGTTTTTCTAAATTAACAAAGCCTTTTTTAAGTGCTTCTAAATTTTCATTACTCAAATCAGCTTTTGCAACACCACCATTATATTTTAATGCTCTTATTGTTGCAACAAGTACGACAGCATCTGGCTTTAATCCTGTTTTACGACATTTAATATCAAAGAATTTTTCTGCACCCAAATCAGCGCCGAATCCTGCTTCTGTAATCACATAGTCCGCCAATTTTAATGCTGTTTTTGTTGCTCTTACGCTGTTACAACCATGTGCAATATTTGCAAATGGACCACCATGTATCAATGCTGGTGTATTTTCCAATGTCTGTACCAAATTAGGTTGTAAAGCATCTTTTAATAATGCTGTCATAGCACCATCTGCACCAATATCATGAGCAGTTACTGGTTTATCATCATAAGTATATCCAACAATAATTTTACCCAGCATTTCTTTTAAATCTTGTAAATCTTTTGCTAAACAGAATATTGCCATAATTTCAGATGCTACTGTAATTTGGAAACCATCCTCACGAGGTACACCATGCACTTTTCCGCCTAAACCTACTACAACATGACGCAATGCTCTGTCATTCATATCTAATACACGTTTCCAAACAACTCTTCTGACATCAATATTGCAGACATTGCCTTGCTGAATATGGTTGTCCACCATAGCAGAAAGCAAATTGTTTGCTGTTGTAATAGCGTGTAAATCTCCTGTAAAATGTAAATTGATGTCTTCCATAGGTACAACTTGAGCATAACCGCCTCCAGCCGCACCTCCCTTGATACCCATACAAGGACCAAGAGAAGGCTCTCTTAATGCAGCAATAGCATTTTTACCTAATTTTTGTAATGCTTGTGTTAAACCAATCGTAACAGTTGTTTTACCTTCTCCTGCTGGTGTAGGATTGACCGCTGTCACCAATATCAATTTACCATCTTTATTATCTTTTATTTTATCATAATATTCACTGCTAATTTTTGCTTTATATTTTCCATAACATTCAATATATTCTTCTGGTATACCTGCCTTTTTTGCAATTTTTTCAATATGTTCCATAGTACATTCTTGTGCAATTTGTAAATCTGTTTTCATAGGGACATCTCTCCTTTTCTTTTCTCAAAAGACATAAACTTCTATTTAAAAAAAGCCAACAGACTGAGCAGTTTGCCCAGACGGTCGGCATCATTTACAAGTCATACTCCATGTGGTTTGATTCCACTTCCGTCAGTCATATGACATTAAAATCATGTTACTATAATCGAATAATTTTGTCAACAATATCTTTATTGATATATCATAAAATGTTGTTATAAGTTCTGTATTATCATGTATTATCAAAAAAAGTGTACAAAAAAAATGAAAAATGGTATCACTGAAGAAAAAAAACTAATTCGCACTCCCTCCCAATAACCCATAAGCGAAACCAAATACCATATTGATAAAGCTGCAATGTTAATAATAATGAATACACTGCTTAATAACTTATTTTTATGGAATATAATGATATTTCCTATTATACTGTAAAACCCTATCCACAAAAAATAATACATATTCAAACTATCAAAAAATGTAAAAAATAAAATATTCATACAAGGAAATAGCATAGAAAACAACATCACAACAATACAAAATAGTGAATTATTTCGCATTGTTATACTAAATTGTTTTAACATTTGTTTCATATGTTTCATAATTATCATTCCTTATTTTATCATCATAAGTGTCATATAGTAACAATAAAATATTAATTTTCATTTCTCATATTTTCCCATTCTTCTTCTGTGAGTAATACCTTTCTTGGTTTACTGCCTTCTTCTGGACCGACAATACCTTGTGATTCAAGTGATTCCATAAGTCTTGCTGCTCTATTATAGCCAATACGAAATTGTCTTTGTAACATAGAAGTAGACGCTTTTTGTTTTTGTATCACCAAATCAACTGCTTTATCAAAAAATGCATCTGTTTCTTCTGATTCCGTTCCAGACTGTAATGCATCTGTTGTAATTTTATCAATTATTTCTTTATCATAATCTGTTAATGACTGCTTTTTAATAAAATTTACAATATTTTCTACTTCTTTATCTGATAAAAATGCGCCTTGTATTCTTACTGGTTTACTCATGCCTTGAGGATAGAACAACATATCTCCCTTCCCAAGCAATTTTTCTGCACCTGTCATATCCAATATTGTACGAGAATCAATACCAGAAGATACCGCAAAAGCAAGACGAGAAGGAATATTTGCTTTAATAACGCCTGTAATCACATCAACAGAAGGTCTTTGTGTCGCAATAATCAAATGCATACCTGCGGCACGTGCCATTTGAGCAAGTCTGCATATCGCATCCTCTACCTCTCCAGGTGCAGCCATCATTAAATCTGCCAATTCATCAATAATAATAACAATTTGAGGCATGAAATCGCTTTCTCCCTTTTCCTTTTTCATGGCATTGTAACCCTTAATATCACGCACACCATTTTCCGCAAAATCTTTGTATCTTTCCAGCATTTCACGTACTGCCCAATTTAATGCTGCTGATGCCTTTTTAGGCTCTGTTACAACTGGTATCAATAAATGAGGAATACCATTATATATACTTAATTCTACCACTTTAGGGTCTACTAAAAGCAATTTTACTTCTTCTGGAGTTGATTTATATAATATGCTTGTAATCAATGTGTTAATACAAACGCTTTTTCCTGAGCCAGTTGCACCTGCAATCAAAAGATGAGGCATTTTTGCAATGTCTGTTACAACAGGTTGTCCTGTAATATCTTCACCTAAAGCAAAAGCAAGTTTTGAAGGAAAATCTTGAAATATCTCGCTTTCTAAAACACTTCTTAATGATACTGACTGTGATTCTTTGTTAGGTACTTCAATACCTACTGCTGCTTTGCCAGGTATAGGTGCCTCTATACGGATACCAGATGCTGCCAAATTTAATGCAATATCATCTGCTAAATTTACTATTTTGCTTACTTTTACACCTTGGCTTGGAGAAAGTTCATATCTTGTTACAGTAGGACCCTTATTGATTTGTATTACCTTTGCATCTACACCAAAACTTTTTAATGTCGTTTCCAATTTTTTAGCATTATGAAGCATTTCTGATTTTGATTCACTGCTTTGTATTGCTTGATTTCTGCTCAATAAATCCATTGAGGGAAATACATATTGCGGAATTTGTGGCACAATTCTATTGTGTTGTGTACTTTGTAACACTTGTTCATCACTGAAAGATATTTCCTCTGTATCCTCTGTTATATCTTTATCAATAGATATTTCTTCTGTATCCTCTGCTACATCTTCATCAATAGATATTTCTTCTGTATCCTCTGCTACATCTTCATCAATAGACATTTCTTCTGTATCTTCTGCTACATCTTCATCAATAGATATTTCTTCTATCAGATTTTCATTAAAAGATACTTCTTGTTCATTTTCTTCATTACTTATTTTTTCTGCTTCTTGTATTGACATTGTTTCAGTGAAATCTTTTACATCATTTTGTTGTTCTTCCTCATCTTCTGCTAAAAACAATGTTAATCCATTACTTGATTCTTCTTCCTCTTCTGCCCAATCTGCTATAATTTCCATAATGTCATCACTTTGTTTTTGTTCTTCATTTTTATCATATGAACTTTTTATATTTTCATCTTCCAAATCAATACTATTTAAAAGCGCTAACACATCTGCAATATCTTCTGTATCACTTTGTTGTTTATATTGTTCTTGCTCTGTTTGTTGTTTTTGTTCTGTTTGTTGTTTTTGTTCTGTTTTCTGTTCTGTATTTTGCTTTTCTAGTTCTTCATCATCTTTAAAAATCATATAACGTATACTATTTGTTGTATTTGTTGTATCTGATATATCATCTGCAATTTGAATATCATTTTGTTGTATTTTTTGTTTTTTATCATCTTTTGATATGTTTTCTGCATCATTTTTTGCAACAATATGATGTTCTTGTGTTTTTTCTTTTTCTGTATAATTTTGCTGTTCTGTTTGAAAATATTTGTTACTTCTTTTTGTTCTTCTTTTTTCAACAGGTGGTGTTTGTTGATATGTTTCCTCTACCATTTGTTCCACTGTTGGAGCATACATTTGTTGTTCCTGTAAAATTTCATTTTCCGTTTTTCCATAATCAAATATTACTGGTATTTTAGGACCAGGCTCTAAAATAATGGATTTCTCTGTTTTTGGTTTAAATATTGTTGCTTCTACAATAGGCATTTCTTCTTTATTTTGCCGATATCCTTCATCTGCATGAAGTAATATATTAAAATTACTTTTTTGTTGTTTTTTCTTTTTTATATTTTGTTTTACTTGTAATTTTGTACGTGTATTAGGCTGTTCTTTAGGTAATTTCGGCTGTGGTTTAGCTTGTGGTTTGGGCTGTCTTTTTGGTGTTTCTTGTATATATGTTTCTTTTTTTGATACTATATCCATTTGTTGTCTTTTTTCATGATACTGTTGTCTTTTATTTTTTTGATATGTATTCACATTACTAAATTCTTTAAAAAGAGATTTCACTGTTATCATAAGTAATGAAATCAATAAAACTGCTACCCAAATAATACCTGCACCAATTTTGCCAAATGCTTTCATAATTCCGCCGCCTAATATTCCTCCCAGCAAGCCACCATTAGAAAACGCTCCTTCTTGATAATAAGATTGCAGTGCTTCTCCCATATTTGCCATAATAGATACTTCAATAGGGTTAATAATATGTGCCATAGCACAAACAGCCAATAATAATACTCCTATACCTGCCATGCGTAATTCTCTATTATCTTTTTGTTCACTTCCAAGTAGCCAGCAACAATATGCTATTGCTGATAATGGCAAAAGTATACTGCTTATACCAAATATTCCTTTCAATGCGTCACCTAAAGCACTTCCTAATATGCCCATTTTTCTTGTCAACAAACTAATCAGCACAACAATGCAGACAACCACAATTACAATCAATATCACTTCGTCCATCATACTATCGCCAAAGCGTTGTTCTTCTTGCTGACGTCGTTGTGTTTTCCCTTTTGATTTTGCACTTTTTTGTGTTGCCATATATTTTACACCTCTTTTATACAAAATAACATTTATGAAATATTCATAATACCTCCATATATACACGAATACTTACTAAATCAATGTTGTTAATTCATTCAACTAAATAATATTATTTTATAATTCGCAAAATAAAAAAAGGAGGTATTCCTTATATAATTAAAAATCCCCATTTCTCCAGTTTTATATTATATCATAAATATTATAAATTTGTACAATTTTTTTCCAAAAAACAAGCCAAGAAAAAAATACCCCTGGCTTGCTTTTTATATTAACTATTATTTCATTTAATCTAAAAAACTTTTACTTTCCCCATAAATTTTCAAAGCATTTTTTGCTTTTTCTGCTTTCTCTGCTGCCTGCTCAACACTATCTGCAATCACTGTAATATGTCCCATTTTACGCTTTGGTCTGGATTCTTCTTTACCATAAATATGAAGAAATACACCAGATATCGCAAGTGCTTCATCAGCTCCTAAAACACAGCTTTTTCCTGCACTGTTTTGTTCTCCTAACAAATTTCTCATAACAACAGGCTTTAATAATTCAGGTGAACCTAATGGTAATGCTGTAATTGCTCTAATATGCTGTTCAAATTGACTTGTCACACATGCTTCAATGGTATAATGTCCAGAATTATGAGGTCTTGGTGCAACTTCATTTACTAATACATTACCTTGTTTATTTACAAACATTTCTACACAAAACATACCTACACCTTCAAACACTTCCATTACTCTTTTTGCTAAATCCATCGCTTTTTGTGTTGTTTGCTTTGAAATATTTGCAGGTACTTTTGTTTCATCTAATATACTATCTTTATGGATATTTTCCGCCACAGGATATACTTGTATATCACCATTGATATCTCGACAAGCAAGCACAGAAATTTCCATTATAAAATGGAAAAATTTTTCTGCCATAATGTCTAATTTTCCATTTCCTAGTGTTTCATATGCTTTAGATATATCTTGTTCTTTTTCTATCACAAAATTGCCTTTTCCATCATATCCTCCTGTACAACTTTTGAGCATAAAAGGAAAACCATATTTTTCTCCTGCCTGTTTGATATCTTCTTGTGAAAAAACAGCACAAAACTCAGGTGTAGGTAAATTATATTCTAAAAGCAATTTTTTTTGTGTATATTTATTTTGTATTACTTTTAAACTTTTTGCAGTAGGATATATTTTTTTGCCTTCTTGTTCCAATTTTTGCAATATATCTGCATCAATATGTTCAAATTCATATGTTACCACATCTGTATTTTCTGCTAAAAAGCGAATTGCCTTTTTATCATCAAAATCCGCAATGATATGTTCATCTACTAATGTATGTGCAGGACACTTTTCTGCTGGGTCTAATACCATAACATAAAAACCCATTTTTTTTGCTTCCTGTATCATCATTTTTCCTAATTGCCCACCACCTATAATACCAATTTTTTTTTGTATATTTTCCATAAAGTACCCCTCCAAAATAGAGCTTTTGTTTTTTCGCTATTCATTTTATCATAACAATACAAAAAAAACCACTTTTACAATGCAAAAACATCTTTTGAAAAATATTTATTTTCAAAAGATGTTTTTATTATTTCAATATTATTTATTTTTAAATTTATCAAAAAACCCTTCTTTTTTCTTTGTTTCCTCTTTTTTGATTTCTCCATCACCATAAAAATCTTTTAAGAGTTCTTTTTGTCTTTCTGTCAAAGAGGTTGGTATTTGTACCTTGAGCGTAACAATTAAATCACCTTTTGCTTTTTCATTTCTTAATTTTGGTGCGCCTGCCCCTTTTAATGTCACAACAGTATCAGGCTGTGTTCCTGCTTTTACATGATACTTTTGTTCGCCGTACATTGTTTTTACTGTAATTTCATCTCCCAAAGTTGCCTGTATAAATGTAATAGGCACATCACAATACAAATTTAAGCCTTTTCTTTTAAATATCTTGTCAGATTCTACATATACTGTTACAAGAAGGTCGCCATATCCGCCACCTTTTTCTCCAATATCTCCCTTACCACTCAAACGTATTGTTTGACCACTGTCAATGCCAGCAGGTATTTTAATTTCAAAATTCTTTGTTTTTCTTACCTTTCCTGCACCACGGCAATTTGTACAAGGTTCTTTAATCTGTTTTCCTGTACCACCACACGCTGAACAAGTTCTCACTGATGTCATAGCACCAAAAAGAGATTGTTGTGTAACTCTTTCTTGCCCTGTACCATTACATCTTTTACAAGTTTCTGCGTGTGTGCCTGGTTTTGCCCCTGTACCATGACAATTTTCACATTCATCTGTTACTGGTACAGATATTTCTTTTGTACCACCAAATATAGACTCTGAAAATGATATCTGCATATTAATATGAATGTCGTTTCCTCGTCTTGGACCGCTTCTTCTGGTACTACCACCACCGCCAAATCCAAACATACTGAAAATATCACCGATATCACCCATATCAAAGCCGCCACCATAAAATCCGCCACCCATGCCACTACTTGGGTCAAATGCAGCATGACCAAACTGGTCGTATTGTGCTTTTTTTTGTGGGTCACTTAATATTTCATAAGCCTCTCCAAGTTCTTTAAATTTTTCTTCAGCCTCTTTATTACCTGGATTCGCATCAGGATGATATTTTTTTGCTAATTTACGATATGCCTTTTTAATTTCGTCATCACTTGCATTTTTATTTACGCCAAGCACTTCATAATAATCACGTTTGTCAGCCACTTACTCCACCACCTAAAACCTTTCTGTAAAACAAATAAAAGACATTGGGGACATATCCATTCACATTCACATTCACATCTACATCTATATTTATGTGCTGTGGGACGCTGTCCCTATCATACTGCAAGCTAAAAAACTTAATCAAAACTTTAATGCACCCCCAAGCCTTTTTACTTGGGGGTGTAAAGCAAAAATTATCTGTTTAGCTTTCAATATAAAAATGAATATTATTTGGGGCAACCCCCACAGTCTTTTATATTACAATTCTTTTCCTTCTCCGTCAACTACATTATCATCGCTTGGTGCTGCTCCTTCTGCATTTGTTGCACCAGCAGACTGATATAATTTTTCAGAAATTTTATAAAATTCTTGTGTCAAAGCCTCTGTTGCAGATTTTACATTTGAAACATCACTTTCTGTCATGTTAGAAGGTTCCATATCTTTTATTACATCTTTTAAGTGATTCAATGCACCTTCTACCGCACTCTTTTCTTCTGCACTAATTTTATCTTCTAATTCTCCTAATGTTTTTTCTGTTTGGAATATCAAAGAATCTGCTTCATTTTTTGCATCAATCGCTTCTTTTCTCTTTCTATCTTCTTCTGCAAATTGTTCTGCTTCTTTTACTGCTCTTTCAATTTCTTCATCACTCAAATTAGAACCAGCAGTAATTGTAATTTTTTGTTCTTTTCCTGTTCCTAAATCTTTTGCAGAAACATTTACAATACCATTTGCATCAATATCAAATGCAACTTCAATTTGAGGTACACCACGTCTTGCAGGTGCAATACCATCTAATTTGAATTGTCCTAATGTTTTGTTATCTCTTGCTAATTGTCTTTCGCCTTGTACAACGTGGATATCTACGGCTGTTTGATTATCTTCTGCTGTGGAGAATACTTGTTTTTTGCTTGTTGGTATTGTTGTATTTCTATCAATCAATTTTGTAGCAACACCGCCCAATGTTTCAATACCAAGTGAAAGAGGTGTAACATCCAACAACAATACACTTCCTGCACCTTGTTCTCCAGATAATTTACCGCCTTGTATAGATGCACCTACTGCAACACATTCATCTGGGTTAATGCCTTTGAATGGGTCTTTTCCTGTAAATTTCTTTACTGCATCTTGTACTGCTGGTATTCTTGTAGAACCACCTACTAACAATACTTTATCAATATCATTTGCTGTCAAATCTGCATCAGACAATGCTTGACGTACAGGAGTCATTGTTCTGTCTACTAAATCATTTGTTAATTCATCAAATTTTGCTCTTGTTAATGTAACATCTAAATGTTTTGGACCATCTTGATTCATTGTGATAAATGGCAAATTGATATTTGTTGTTGTTGTTGTTGAAAGTTCTTTTTTTGCTTTTTCAGCTGCTTCTTTCAATCTTTGCATAGCCATTTTGTCTTTGCTCAAGTCCATATTTTCTGCTCTTTTAAATTCATCAATCAAATAATTGATTACTTTATTATCAAAATCATCTCCACCTAAACGAGTATCACCATTTGTAGCTAATACTTCAATAACACCATCACCAATTTCAATAATAGAAACGTCGAATGTACCGCCACCTAAGTCATATACCATTATTTTTTGTTCTTGTTCATTATCAAGTCCATAAGCAAGTGCTGCGGCTGTTGGTTCGTTTATAATTCTTTTTACATCTAATCCAGCAATTTTTCCAGCATCTTTTGTCGCTTGTCTTTGCGCATCATTAAAATAAGCAGGTACAGTGATAACTGCTTCAGAAACAGTTTCGCCTAAATAGCTTTCTGCATCTGCCTTCAATTTTTGCAGTACCATAGCAGAAATTTCTTGTGGAGAATATTGTTTTCCTTCTATAGATACCTTGTAGCTATTTCCCATTTCTCTTTTAATAGAACTGATTGTATTATCAGGGTTTGTAATTGCTTGACGTTTTGCAGTTTCTCCTACTAATCTTTCACCGTTTTTTGCAAAACCTACAACAGAAGGTGTTGTTCTAGCACCATCAGAATTTACGATAACAACAGGCTGACCACCTTCCATTACTGCTACACAAGAGTTTGTTGTTCCTAAGTCGATACCAATAATTTTACCCATAATATATTTCCTCCTATATAAAAACCATTCTTTATTTATCAATTAACATTTATACAAAACTGCTTTATAATTTGCAGTGTTATTTTAATTTGCTACTTTTACCATACTATGACGTATTACTTTGTCTTTATATTGATAACCTTTTTGCATTTCCAATATAATGACATTTTCGCCATATTCATCATTATCCTCATGCGCTACTGCTGCATGTTTATTTGGATTAAATGTTTCTCCTAATGCTTTAATTTCTTCCACACCCATAGATGTCAATATTTCTTGAAATTGTTTGAGCGTCATAGCAACACCTTTATAAAAACTATCTTCTGCATTATTTTGATTCTGCACTGCTACTGCTCTTTCTAAATTGTCCACAACAGGAAGTAATTTTTCTATTGTGCTTCTCACACCATCATCATACATACTTGCTTTTTCTTTTGTTGTTCTTTTTCTAAAATTGTCAAATTCCGCAAGACATCTTTGATATTTATCAAGATAATCTGCACATTGTTCTTCCAGTTTTGCTATTTTTTCTATTTGTTCTTCTGTTTTTTGTTCTCCTGTTATTTCAGATGTTTGCTCTGTTTCATTTTCAACAGTTTCTTCTGATGTTTCATTTATTGTTTCTTCTGGTGCTTCTTCTTCCCATTGCTTTTGTTGTTTTTCTTCCTTTTCTTCCAATGATAACCCTCTTTTCTTGATTGCTTTACTGTTACATAATACTAAGTATCATTTTTTTTATCTGTTAATGCTTGCAAAACATTTTCTATATTTTTTACCATACTATTTAGTACAGATACCACTTGAGAATAATCCATTCTAGTAGGACCCAATATTCCTATTGTGCCTCTTGTACCATCTCCCATTTTGTATGTTGTTGTAATCACACTGCAATCTTTAATACTCTGCAAAGTATTTTCACTACCTATCAATATTTGCATATCATCATTTTTTTGTTCTTCTAACAGTGTAATTAAAACATCTTTCTGCTCTAATGTTTGAAACAAAGATTTTGCTCTTTGTATGTCACTAAATTCTGGAAAAGCTAATATATTTTTTGTACCACTCAAATGTACTTGTATATTTTCAGCGCCTTTTGTTGTTTTTTCTATTGCTGACAACAATATAGGCAGTATATAAGCATATTCTTGAAGTTCTTTTTTTAATATTACAACAACACGTTCGTCAATATCTTCCCATGTGCAGCCTTTTAATATATTGTTTATGCATCTTCCCATATCAAATAACTTTTGTTCTTCTGGTACAACAGATAATTTTAAAACATGATTTTTAATATAATTTCCATCTGTTGCAATCACCAAAACAACTGATTCACTATCTAAAGGAAGTAGTCTAATTTGTTTTAATTTCGCTCCCTTTGAAACAGGTTCTGAAATCAATGTTGTATAATTTGTCAGCATAGAAATTGCTTTTGCTGTTTCTTCCATAAGATAGTCAATTTGACTGATATTTCTTGTCACAACACTTTGTAAAAGCTGCTGTTCTTCTTGTTTTAATTCTCTTTTTTGCATCAGTCTATCTACATAAAGCCTATAACCTAAATCTGATGGTATTCTACCAGCAGAAGCATGAGGCTGTATAATAAAACCCATTTCTTCTAAATCACTCATTTCATTGCGTATTGTGGCAGAACTAATACCTAAATTATATTTTTTTGCAATGGTTCGTGAGCCTACTGGTTCTGCTGTTGCAATATAGTCATTGATGATTGCCTGCAAAATTTGTATTTTTCTATCATTCAATGCCATATTGTCAACTCCTTCCTTTGGTTTGTTAGCACTCATCAATGTCGAGTGCTAATTTCTATTCTTAAAATAACACTTGATAGCATATCTGTCAAGTGTTTTTTTATTTTTATTTTCGTTTTTTATATATTTTTATATTTACATATAGATATAATATAAATTACATCTTTTCTTTTTAAATAAAATACAATACACTATATAATTATGATTTCATGTTATAACATAATTTATTAAAAGGAGTTTTATTATGAGCAGTCTTTATATTCATATTCCATTTTGTATTCAAAAATGTCTTTATTGTGATTTTGTTTCTTTTGCAGGAAAACAATATTTATATTCGGATTATACAGAAGCATTATTATCAGAAATCATAAAAAAATCTGATATTTGTCATGACAATGTAATACAAACTATATTTTTTGGTGGAGGAACACCTACTATATTGCCTATTACACTTTTAGAAAAAATATTAAATACAATATTTCAATATTATACTGTTTCTCCTCACGCAGAAATTACAATAGAGGCAAATCCAGGTACATTATCCTTTTCTATTTTACATTCTTTGCGCTCTATGGGATTTCAGCGCATAAGTATTGGATTGCAGTCATGGCAAAATGAATTACTTCAAAGTATAGGCAGAATACACAATCGTACTACATTTTTACAAAACTTTTATCATGCAAGAAAAGCTGGTTTTGAAAATATCAATGTAGATATCATGTTCTGTTTACCTAATCAAACATACAGCCAATGGCAGGAAACACTTTACAGCATAGTACATTTACAGCCAGAACATATTTCTGCTTATAGTCTTATATTAGAACAATCTACACCCCTTTTTACACTATTTGAACAAAATAAAATCAAACTTCCAGATGAAATATTAGACAGGGCAATGTATCATACTGCACAAAATATACTTTCACAATATGGCTATGAACAATATGAAATATCCAATTTTTCAAAAAAAGGCTATCAAAGTCGTCATAATAAAGTATATTGGCAAACCAGACAATATTTAGGGTTTGGATTAGGAGCACATTCTTTTTGGCAAAATACTCGTTTTCATAACACATATGATATGAAAAAATATATACAATCAAAAGGAAATATTCATTTATTGACAGAAGATGTTGAGCATTTAACAATTTCTCAACAGCAAAGTGAATTTATGTTTATGGGACTTCGTATGACAGAAGGTATTTCTGCTATTGATTTTCAAAAGCGTTTTTCTGTTTCATTAGATAGTGTTTATGGCAAACAAATTCATTTTCTTATGGAACAAAATTTAATACAGCAAAAACAGCATAGATATTTTTTAACACATCGTGGTATAGATTTAAGCAACACTGTATTTTGTGAATTTTTATGATTTTTTACAAATTTTATCAATATCTCCTTTTTTTATTGAATATTTGACAATTTCACGTTATACTATTTTCAGTGTCAAAAATCTGTAAATATTTTATATTTCATCAAAAAGTTTTATCATTACTGTTTTTTAACTTTATTAAGGGAAAAAGTTAAAGTATAAAACGAAATCTATAAAAAAACTTTATGTATAATTATATTTCAGTTTTTTGATGACAGTGGGGGAACATTATACTGAATCATGTATCAATGTTTATTTAAAAAATGATTATTTGTAATAAGTATATTTTATAAAAAAGGAGTTTGCCACTATGTCGTATTTTTCTCCTGATGTTTTGTCCGTTTTACATTCTGCTAAAAAGCTAACGACACCATCAGAAATTTCTAGTATATTTAAAAATACTGCTGTAAAAAAGACATTGACCATTGTTCGTTGGATAAGTTTTTTCATCTATCCGTATCTTTTAACAATATTAGCAAATTGTCTTTCTTCCAACGACATCAATACAATATCTTTTTTAATGGAAAATAGAACAGGAGCCTTTTATTTTGGGCTTTTCATTACCTATTTATTTTTTATAGCACTCTCTTTTGTGTGCTTAATACCATGGTTAGCTGGCAGTGTTTTAGGTATTTGCTATACTGCATTATCTTTAGCAGATTATATTAAATTTTCAATACTGCAAGAACATATTATGCCTTGGGATTTATTGCTTTCCAAAAGTTTTGGAGAATTTGAGCCTTTTTTAAAAACATTACAAATTACTCCCGCTATGTTTTTTTTGCTGATTTCTCCTGTATTATATAGTATATTACTTTTACCTCGTAAAATAAAATGGAACAAAAAATCTATTGATATAATAGGTATTGCAATAGGTATTTTTCTTTGTGTTGGAAGTATACTATTTTTAACGAATAACACTATGCGTATGAGTTATACAAAATGGTTTGATATTTCTGTAAATGATACTTCTACACAGCAAAGTAATTACTACAAAAATGGATTTGTAACTGCATTTGCATTAAATATTGGTTATTTAAATATTGAAACACCAGCACATTACAATCAAAATACCATACAGCAATTAAAAAATGATTATGCACCTGCTGTTGTTGCTGAAAATTGGAAAAAACCAGATGTTATTGTTATATTATCAGAATCTTTTTGGGATATCACCACATTGCCTAATACCACATTTTCAGAAAATCCACTTGCCAATTATAATGAATTGTCACAAAACCATCCTAGTGGTACTATGATTTCATCTACATTTGGCGGAGGAACAGCACGTCCTGAATTTGAAGTACTTACCGGTATGACAACGGCACCTATGCCTGCAGGTTCTTTTCCTTATCAACAGTATATGCATAATGATACATTTTCATTTGCACGTTATTTTAAAAATATGGGATACGATACAATAGGACTGCATACATACGACAATACATTCTATGAAAGAAATAAAGCATATCCTCGCATGGGCTTTGATGAATTTAGAGGAGAAAATCAATTAAAAACACAGCTTTGGTGGAACAGTGGTCCTTATTTAACAGATAAAACACTTATAGATGAAATACAATACGAATTAGAACAACCCCACCCTGAGGGTGCTTTTATATTCGGTATTACTATGGAAAATCATAGTCTTTACAAAAATAAATTTAAAAAAGATGATTTAACTATTGATGTGAAAAATGATAATTGTTCTACTGAAGAAATCAATGCGCTTAAAAATTTTTCAAAAGGACTCAGTGACTCTGATAAAGCATTAAAACAGCTTTATGATTATGTAATGTCCAGAGAAAAAGAAACAGTAGTACTTTGGTTTGGTGACCATCTGCCTACATTAGGAAACAATTTTTCACCTTATACTACAACAGGAGCAATACATTCCAGTGATACAGAAAACTGGACAGAACAAGAAATTGAATATATGTTTTCTACACCATATATTGTATTTTCTAATTATGATACAGAGAAAAATTACATTGCAGATAAAAAGGCTGTTTCTTCTTATTTGCTTATGCCATTGCTTTTAGATTATATCAATGCTCCAGAAACAGTGCAAAGTAATGTATTATTAGATTTATATCAAAATTGTCCTGTTATCAATAGTAAATACAATTTGTATAAGCCTAATACAAATGCTGAAAAAACAAAAACATTAACAGACGCTATTTGGATGATTACATATGACCAGCTTATGGGTAAAAACTTCATCAATCAATAATATAAAATTCCCTTGTTTTTTAGGCAAGGGAATTTTATTATGTAAAATCCATATCATAATAACTTTTCTCTCACACTCATAATTGCAAACCCTAATAGATTCTGTCCTTTCCATTCATTAATATCAAAGCGTCTTTCATCTTTCATAGATAAACCAATACCCCAAATTTTATCCTGTACTGCACATTCTGCTAATATACATTGTTTTGTTGCAAGCAATTTTTCATACAATTCCTTATTTTGACGAAACTTTTCCAGCAATCCTTCATACACAATAATTTGTCTTGTTCCATTCCAAATGGTATCATTATAATTTTTAACAGAGCGTCCAAATGCTTTTATTTTTCCTGCATTTGATGTTTTTAATATTTTTTCAGCTATTTCTAAATCACAAAAAAGTTTTGCTTTTTGATACATCATATACTGCTCCATAGATGAAAATGTAATACCATTTTTTACAAAATCAGAAAGAAACCAATTACTTAAATAACCATTTATTTCGTCAGGATTATGGAAACATATTACATTTTGCAATAAAATCACTTCTTTCTATCTCTCATTTAACACAATATAATAATAAACCTATGAAATTTATTATAGCACAAGTGTTTGTATTTATCAATGCACTTTACCATTCCATAAAACACATTACATTTTTCTTTCAAATATAGCATTACTATTGAATACATACTTTTTTCATCATATAATAAAAATGCAGCACTTATTTTTATTTATAAATAAAATAAACTTTATATAATATTAAGGGGGTATTATTATGCATAATGCTAAAAAACAATTATTCTGTTTTTGTTTTTCTACACTATTCACCGCTGCCTCTATTATGACAGTATTTGGGTCAACACTTAATGATATTCAAAATCATTGGGCAGAACACACTATAAATACATGGATTTCTAAAAATTATATTTCAGGCTATACAGATGGTACATTTCGTCCAGACAATTCCATTACAAGAGCAGAATTTGTATCATTGGCAAATAAAGCATATTCACTAAAACAAAAAACATCTATTTCATTTCAAGATGTTAATAAAAACCATTGGGCATATGATGCAATACAAACAGGTGTTTGTGCTGGTTATATAAAAGGAGATACAAACAATACTTTTCGTCCAGATGATAAAGTTACTCGTGCTGAAGCGGCTTCTATGATAGCAAGATTACAAAAAAATATAGATTATGAAGGTAGTACAGATAATTATACAGACAATTACAGCATACCTGAATGGGCAAAAAGTGCTGTTGCTACACTATCGAAACAAAATATTATGAAAGGCTTTCCTGATGGTTCTTTTAAAGCACAAAATAGCATGACAAGAGCAGAGGCTGTAACAGCACTTTCTACAGCATTACAAAACAATGATAGTGTTATAAAAGAAGAAAATGCAGAGCAAAAATCAGAACAGCAAAATACTATAACATTAGAAAAAAATACATTACAAAATAAAGTAATTAATGGCGATGTCATCATACCTAGCTCTATGGACAATCAACAAATTATATTAGACCATGTAGTGATTAATGGTACACTTTCTATATTAGGCGGAGAGAATATAGATATGAAATCTTGTACTATAAATAATATTGTACTACAAAAGAAAGACGTTGTAATTGATGCTGATATTGCAAGTAATATTGATACAATTTCTGTTTCTTCTGATTCACACATAAATGGTGATGGTTATCAAAAATTGATTATTACAAATGATGGTTATCATACTGTTGTCATTGACGCTGATATACAAACAGTAGAAGTAAATGCTGGTGTAAATTTAAAACTATTTTCAAATGCTGATATTAGTACATTGCAAGTATTAGAAGAAGGTTGTACGATTGATTTAAAAGAAAATGCTCAAATTGATAACTGCATATTATATAGAAAAACTAAAATTACAGGTACAGCTGGAAAAATAGACACATTAACGGTATATGCAAATGGTGTTGAAACTGATATCAAACCTGATGAGCTTATTTTTAAAGAAAACGCTGATAAAATTACATATACTACAAAAGAAACCACAAATAAAAAAAATTCTGACAGCAACGATGCCACAGCAAAACAACGCCTGACATTAGATGCAGATGACCAAGGATTTAATGGCATTGGAAAAACATACAAAAGTGCTACGATAACTGCAAAAAATGCTTCTCTTTCTAATACCATAATAAACGAAGATATTACAATACAGCAAAGAGTAAAAAATACTGGTACAAAATTAAAAGATGTTATAGTAAAAGGAAATATTTATATTTATGGAGGCAGAGATGCCATAAATATTGAAAATTGCAGTATACAAAATGATATCATATCTCATAGAAGTGATAGAACACCTGTCACATTATCATTTGATGATAAAACAGATGTATCTGGTAACATCATAATAAGAGGCAATACCATATTAAAAGGCAGTAAAAACACAATATTAAAAAATATACTGGTAGAGCAATATTCTGGTAGAAATTTAGAAATTGATACCAATGTTAAAAATATTACTTTTGATACGACAGCCGTTGAAACACAGTTAAATCAAAACAAAAATATACAAACTATGCACGTAAATACTGCACCAAATACATTCAGAATTTATATGATGGAAGGTTCTGTAATTGATACACTTTATACAGACGCTGATATAGAAATCACTGGCATAGGTACAATAAACAAAATCGTTACCAATAAAAAAATATGGTCAGATGATACTATAGTAGTAGGCGAAGTATCTGACGGTTTTGTATCCGTTACAAGTATTGATGGTATACCAACAAAAATGTATAAAGGAAATAGTATTACATTATCAGCTATCATCAAGCCACTTGATTCAAATAAAAAAGCAATTCGGTGGAGTATAGAAGATGCTGGCGATACAGGTGCTGTATTATCTGATGGTAATGTATTAACAGCATATCATGAAGGCACTGTTGTAATAAAGGCTGAAATTAGAAATGGTATTAACAATAAAGAAAATTTCAAACAATATTTTACAATACTTGTAGAAGATGAATTTGCAGATTTTATAGCAGTAGAAGATATTGCAATGACTTCTCCAAATTTGTGGGACATTGATGAACCTCTTATATTGACAGCAGATATTACTCCTCAAAATGCTACACACACACTTATAACATGGAGTATAAAAGATGATGGAAATACAAAAGCAAAAATAATAAATAATGAATTAAATTCTAAATTAGCAGGAACGATTACTGTACTTGCTACCATTGAAAAAGGTGCTGATGGTATATCTGATTTTACAAAAGAATTTAAAATCAATGTCATGCCTATTGAAAAAAAATTCATAAAAGTAGATAACATTGTATTAAACACACCAACTACTTGCAATGCTGGTGATACATTACAGCTTTCTGCTACAATAGAGCCTGCTAATGCTGATTTAAAAGAAATACAATGGCAAATTGTAAATACAGGTGGTACAGGTGCTTATATACAAAATCATACTAATCTTCACACAAAATCAAAAGGAAATATTATACTTTCTGCAACAGTGCCTAGAGGTGTAAATGGTTCTTCTGAATCTTATTATCAAGAATTCATTATCATTGTAGAATAATAATAGCCCCTTCTAAATTTAGAAGGGGCTATCACTTTATTCATTATTTATCTATCTGTTAATATATTATTTTTGACTTTTTATAATCTGTTCATATTGTTGCTGTGTTATTTTTCCTAATGCCACATATTTTAAAAGTTGTTCTGTTGTCACAAAATTTCTTTGAAATCTTTTTTTTAATATTTCATACATAATTATTTTCCTCCTTGTAACATCATTAATTCTAAATTTGTAATTTGTTGTGTCAATGCCTGTCTTTGTTGTTGTGCCTCAATATTTTCTAATTCCAAATCTGTTATTGCTTGCATAATCATTTCAGTATCATTTTCTAGCTGTATTTGCTGTAACTGTTCTACTTCTTGCCACTCACCATTACAATATTTTTTACCTAATGGCGAAATTACATTTTCATCTAATGGTATCATATCATTCGCATTCACTTCACCAGACAAATAAGAGTCTGCAAAGCAAATACCATTTCCGTCAATTTGCGCATATCTCATATAAAACACCCCTTTAATAAAATTCCACTATCTCATAACTTATCATAGAAGGACTAACTGTTACTGACCCTCTCGCTCCTGCAAATGTAAAACTGGTTGCTGTCAACCTTTTTAAATATCCCATAACAACAGAGGGACTGGATGCATAGCCTGAAGTTGCACCGCCTCGTAATATAACAAATGTTTTTTCTGGATTTACTTCTGAAATCGTAATTGTAATATCATTTTCTGCACTACCTCCCACAGGTTTCTCTTGAAAAGTGCCTCTCTGTACTTTTTTGATGCCCACACCACCCGATGTAAATTTATCAAGCAACGCATTCAACTTTGCCATCACTGTACCTTCTGTTACAGTACCGCCTGTATTTTCTGTTTCTCCTATCAAACCACTAATATCTACTACTGTTTCATCTAATTGTATTGTTTTTTGATTCAATTTATTTAATTCTTCATCTACTATATCCATATTGCTGTTAATATGATTAACATCATAAAAATCTTTATCATCAGGCTTTAATAGCTGATAATTTTCTGTATAACAGCCATACTGCATTTCCATATATATTCTCCTTTCCTTATCCATATATTTTTATTCTCTTGACCAAGATAGCTTTATCATAAATAATAAAAAGTATCAAAAAGTATCAAATTTTTTATATTATTTTTCATATCCCTTTCATTGTATAAATATACCAAAATAAGGTTAGGCTTACTTTATTATAGAAATATAATAAAAAGCAATTCTATCATATTGTTAAAAAATATTGCATTTCCATAGTGAAATTGTTATAATTTTAGAAGTTATGAAGAATATTGTATATAAAATAAACACCTTTTTAGGAGGACTACAACAATGTTAGAATTAAAAAACATATCCTATTCTGCTGAAGGAAAAGAGGGTATATTAAAAAATATCAGTTTAACTATTGAAGATAATCAATTTGTTGTGATTACTGGACCAAATGGCGGAGGAAAATCTACACTTGCTAAAATCATTGCAGGTATTATAATGCCTCAAAGTGGTCAAATATTATTAGATGGACAAGATATTACAAAACTTTCTATCACAGAAAGAGCAAAAGCAGGCATTAGTTTTGCTTTTCAGCAGCCAGTACGTTTTAAAGGTGTTACTGTGCATGATTTAATCGCATTAGCCTCTGGAAAAGATTTAAGCACTGCTGCTGCTTGTCAGTATCTTTCGGAAGTGGGACTTTGTGCCAGAGATTATATTGATAGAGAAGTAAATGCCAGTCTTTCTGGAGGAGAATTAAAAAGAATTGAAATTGCTACAGTATTAGCAAGAAAAACAAAAGTTTCTCTTTTTGATGAACCAGAGGCGGGTATTGATTTATGGAGTTTCAAAAATTTAATAAATGTTTTTGAAAAAATGCATGAAGAAATACAAGGCACTATTGTCATTATTTCTCATCAAGAAAGAATTTTAAATATTGCTGATAAAATCATTGTGATTGCTAATGGCGAAATTACAAAGCAAGGTACAAAAGAACAAATTTTACCAAGTCTTTTAAATCAAACAGAAGGCTGTCGCTTTATGAAGGAGGAAGAATAATGGACGCAATATTAAAATCACTTTTAGAGCAAATTTCTGATTTGCATGATATACCTGTAGGAGCTTATAATATTCGCAATAATGGACAAAGTGAAAGCAGAAATTCTACAGATACTATACAAATTGTTTCCAAAACAGATGGTAAATCAGGTATTGATATTATTGTAAAAGAAAATACCAAAAATGAAAGTGTTCATATTCCAGCAATCATTACAGAAACAGGTATTAATGATTTAGTATATAATGATTTTTATATTGGAGAAAATGCAGAAGTAGTAATTGTTGCTGGCTGTGGTGTGCATAATAGTGGAACAGAGGCTTCCATGCATGAAGGTATACACAGATTCTTTTTAGGTAAAAATTCAAAGGTGACTTATATTGAAAAACATATAGGAGAAGGAGAAGGTACAGGAGAACGTATCATCAATCCTCAAACACATATTTTTGCAGAACAAAATAGTTATATGGAAATGGATACTGTACAATTAAAAGGTGTTGATTCTACAAATAGAGTATCTTCTGCAAAACTTGCAGAAGGAGCAACACTAATTATAAAAGAAAAAATTATGACACATGGAAAACAAACAGCAGAAACTGCCTTTACAGTAGAATTAGATGGTAAGGGTTCTAGTGCAAATTTAATTTCTCGTTCTGTTGCAAAAGATAACTCAAAACAAGTTTTTCGTTCTGTTATTAATGGTAATTCGGAATGTTATGGTCACTCGGAATGTGATGCAATTATTATGGATGGTGGTGTTGTTGCAGCAATTCCAGAAATTACAGCAAATCATTTAGATGCTACATTGATTCATGAAGCAGCTATAGGTAAAATTGCAGGTGACCAATTAACAAAATTAATGACATTAGGATTAACAGAAAAAGAAGCAGAACAGCAAATTATAAATGGATTTTTAAAATAATATTAATGTTTTTATATTTTATTGATATTTAAATTTTATAAAAATTTATACTTTTACTGTTATATCATACTAATAAAAAGTCTTCAAATTGTAACTAATTTGAGGGCTTTTTTTTGAAAATTACAATATGTCAATATAAATAGCAGATATGTAAAGACAAATTGATAGTATATATACCATATTTTATATAAAATATTGATACTATCAATTTATTCAAAAAATATAAGGAGGAAAAAAATATGGAAATTGGCAAAAAAATACATCAATTTAGAAAACTTTCTGGAATCTCACAAGAGCAATTAGCAGAAAAATTAAATGTTTCAAGACAAACTATATCTAAATGGGAAACAGGAGCAACATTACCAGATATACAAAGCATAGTTAAATTTTGTAATATCTTTCAGGTAACATTGAACGATTTATTGCTAGATGAAAAAAACACAAACCATACTGACCAAATTACATTACAAGATTTAATACAAATTCATATTAGAAATAGAAAAATGACATTGCTTTTAATAAGTGGTTTACTTTTTATAATGGCAAGTATACTATCTGCTATATTTATTATGGTACTACATTCTGTCATGCTAAGACTAGAATATTTATTTTATCGTTATATTACAATAGGAGAATACATTTATATGCCTATAAATTATTTATCATTTTCTATACCAGTAATATTATCTTTTATAATTGGTATTTCTCTTTGTATTTGTTATATTATAAAAAATAAGAAAAGCAAAAAAGATTAAATATTCTGTATAATATGAAACACTTGTATTACTGCATTATGTATGATAAACTATTTATTACAATACTATTTTTTCTATTTTAATATTAGTAAGTTATTCATTATATATAGTAGGAGCGTGAAATTATTATGAAAAAATTAAAATCATTTTTATTTATTTTTTATTTTCTATTTGTTTCATTTCATGTTACTGCATATGCAAGCGATACTACAGCAAAGGTATTTGCTACAGATATCACTGCTTACATAGATGGTCTAGCTATTCCATCATATAATATAGACGGAAAAATTGGAATTGATATAGATGATTTAACACGTTATCATCATTTTGATTTATCTATATTTCTTGATTATCCTTTATACCAATTATATTATTCTAAATATGATATTCCCCTATCAGAATATGTTGCAAAACAAAATACAGTACCTACAGGCACATTTTTAACATATGCCCACACACCAAATAAATTAATACAATTAAATGGTAATATCATACCTGCTTATGATGTAAATGGAAAAATCATTATATTAATGGATTCTTTAAATTATTGTGGTAAAGTTACATGGTATCCAGAACAAAGAAAAACTTGTTTTGAATATATTGCTTCACTTAATCATTATTATAGTAGTCGTAATAAATATAATATTTATCCTTTTAGTATAGAACTTGAAAGAGATGACACAGGAACATTTACTATATTAGAAAATAATAATTGCTATTTATCTGATATTTCATTCGGAAAAAATAAAACAATTGGAATTTATTTTAAATTTTCTATACCATCATATGAAACAGATATCATAAAGGCATTTCAAAAAATATTAAATGATATGATTAATGTAGATTATGCTGGCAATATTATAGAAAAAGAAAACGATATTACAAATGAACATATACAAGCATATATCAATGGTGAAAAGCACACTATTCTATTTGTTAGAAAAAATACTCAAAGTGGTAACAATGAATATCAATTTTATTTAGAGAATACAGATAATATTGATTTAGATGACATTCAAAGTATCAGAATAGAATATCAATAAATTATATTTGTATATAAAAAACAGACCTCACAATATTGTGAGGTCTGTTTTTTATCATTATTGTAATATATTTTCACTAACATAAATTTTAGAATTTTTTAATTCTGGTGCTTTTACAGATTGTAATACTTCTCCATTCTTTTTGTATTCTTGTTGTCCTACTATGATTTCTATTTCAATGCCATCTTTTTGTAATACTACTGGTTTATCATTTGCTTTCCATGTTACAGTAAACCCTTCTTTTTCTGCCATTTCACGCAGGGGAACAACATTTACTTCTAACACTGGTGCTATTGGTGTTGTTACTGTTGTTTCAGGTTCAACAATTGCTGGCTCTGTTACTTGTTCCATTTGTTGTTCTCCTAATAATTTTTCAGCTTCTTCTACTCCAACAAGCTCTTCCTCAATATCTTCTACTTCATCATTAGGTAATATCATAACAAATACAGGATTTGTTTGTGCTGGTATACTTCTTGTTGTGATACCATATAATACAAGGCAATTTTGATTTTTAACATCATCTTGTGTAAATACCTTTTTTGTACCTGCCATATCTACAATTTTTGTTTCATCTGAAATATTTAACTGCAACATAATTTCTTTGCTTGTTAATTGCTCATCAAAATAAGCTGTTGATGCAAAATTTTCTTCTCCTACTACTATACCCATTGGGTTTGTCATAGGAGGCAAGCTCATTGTCATAGGTGTCTTTTTTCCTAAAATAGCAGTAATACTCATATCATTTTTTAATTCATCTGCTTTCATAAAACTGCCATCTTTACTATTTAATATAAAAGCGTTTTCGTCCATTGTGAATACAATACCAATTTCATCATCTGGTCTTGTTGCAGAAATTAAATAATAACCTTTTTCACTTTTCTCAATAGATGTTATTTTTGCATTCATTGTCATATATTGGCTTTCCATTTCTAATAAATCATGTTCTCCTGTTTTTTCTGCTGGTAACTCTACTGGTAACTTTTGTTGTACCTCATCTGCAAATATTGTCATGCCCCCTATTGTAGAAAAAGCAAGCATTGCTGCAAGTATTGCATATATTTTTTTCATATCATTTTCCTCCTAAAATTCTATCATTTATTTGTTTCTATATCATAAGACGGTAGATTATTTTAATTTGTTCCATCAAATATATTATTTTTTATATTACATTTCTGTTACAGTACAAAATCTACACCCATCATAATTGCAACGTCAACCATTTCTGTTACCATAGCATATGTTTCTTCATCTGATTTCAGTCTTTCCATTGTTTCTTCATCACCTTCAAAGCTACAAATCAACTGTTCTTCTGCATCATAAAAATCTGCTCGCCATTCATCTGTTCTATCTTTATATTTTTTCAAATGATACCATATTTCATTAATTCCGCTAATTACATATTTATCAATCATCATTTTATTCCTCCTTGTTAATACTCTGCATTGTGTACTGTTCTTGGATAAGGTATGACATCTCTAATATTACTCATACCTGTTAAATACATTACTGCTCTTTCAAATCCCAATCCAAAACCTGCATGACGTGTACCGCCATATCTTCTTAAATTCATATACCACCAATAATCTTCTTTTTTCATAGATAATTCTTGCATTCTTTTTTCCAGTTTATCCAGTCTTTCTTCTCTTTGACTTCCCCCTATAATTTCTCCAATATTCGGCACAAGTAAATCCATAGCTGCAACTGTTTTATCATCATCATTGATTCTCATATAAAATGCTTTAATATCTTTAGGATAATCTGTTACAAAAACAGGTTTTTGAAATACTTCCTCTGTTAAATATCTTTCATGCTCTGTTTGTAAATCCACACCCCATTTTACAGGATATACAAATCTATCGCTTACTTTTTCTAATATAGAAATCGCCTCTGTATATGTGATTCTTCCAAAGTCACACGAAATAATATTTTCTAATCTTTTCAAAAGTCCCTTGTCTATATATTCATTAAAAAATGTCATTTCCTCGGGTGCATTTTCCAATACAAATGATATGATATATTTCAACATTTCTTCTGCTATTTGCATATTGTCCTCTAAATCTGCAAACGCCATTTCTGGCTCTATCATCCAAAATTCTGCTGCATGACGTGCAGTATTAGAATTTTCTGCTCGAAATGTAGGACCAAATGTATAAATATTGCGAAAAGCCATAGCAAATGTTTCGCCTGAAAGTTGACCACTTACAGTTAAATTGGTTTGTTTTCCAAAAAAATCCTTTGTAAAATCAATATCACCACTTTCTGTAACAGGCATATTTTTAATGTCTTTCAAAGGCAGTGTTGTAACAGAAAACATTTCTCCTGCTCCCTCGCAGTCACTTCCTGTAATAATAGGTGTATGAACATACACAAAGCCTTTTTCCTGAAAAAATGTGTGTATAGCATAAGCAATGAAACTTCTTACTCGAAACACAGCAGAAAATGTATTTGTTCTAGGACGCAAATAAGCAATTTTTCTTAAATATTCAAAAGAATGTCTTTTTTTCTGCAAAGGATAAGAACTGTCACAATTCCCCTCCACAATTACTTCACTTGCTTTTAATTCAAATGGTTGTTTTGCTTGAGGTGTTTGTTCCAATATCCCTTTTACAATCACTGCTGTGCCTATATTTAACTTTACAATATCATCATAATTAGAAAGCTGTTGCTGTTCCAGTACAATTTGTATATTTTTAAAAAAAGTACCATCATTTAATTCTAAAAATCCAAATGATTTTGAACTCCTTATTGTACGTATCCAGCCTGCTATTTCTATTTCTTTTTGTGCATATTCTTTTTGATTTTTATAAATATCTTTTATTTGTATAAAATGCAATATTATTACCTCTTTCTAATTTCTAATTATAAAAACTTTAAAAACTCTCCATACCCTTCCTTTTCCATATCTTCTTTTGCTATAAATCGTAATGCTGCACTATTAATGCAATATCTTAAACCTCCCTTTTGTTTTGGACCATCTTCAAAAACATGACCTAAATGCGCATTACCACATCTACTCCTTACCTCTGTTCGAATCATATTATGACTCAAATCGTCATATTCTTGTATGGTATTGGGGTCTATTGCTTTTGTAAAACTTGGCCAGCCACAATCAGATTGAAATTTGTCCGCAGAACGAAAAAGAGGCTCTCCTGTTGTAATATCTACATAAATGCCTTCTTTTTCCATATCACAATACAAATTTTGAAAAGGTGGCTCTGTTTCATTTTGCTGTGTAACAGCATACTGTAAAGGTGTTAACATTTCTTTTAATGTTTCATTACTAGGTTTATGATATTTTGTTTCATCTACAATGCGACTTTTTTCTTTCACTATTTTTTCGATATTAATATGACAATATCCATTTGGATTTTTATTTAAATAATTTTGATGATATTCTTCTGCTAAACAAAAATGTTGCAATGACAAATTTTCTACTACAACTGGCTTTTGGTATTGTTTTTGTAGTTCTTTTAATGACTGTGCTATGATATCTTTTTGATATTGCTCTAAATAATAAATCCCCGTTCTATATTGTATACCTACGTCCATACCCTGTCTATAATGGGAAGTAGGGTCTATTGTTCTGTAAAATTCTTTTAATAATTCTAAAAGTGATATTCTATCACTATCAAAAGTAACTTCCACTGCTTCTGCATGACCACTACCATGACATACTGCTTCATAGCAAGTTTGTTCTGTATCCCCATTGACATAACCTACAACAGTATCTAAAACTCCCTCCAATAACTGTATATATTTTTGTGTTCCCCAAAAACAACCCCCTGCCAAATATATTTTTTGTATATTCATAAATTATCACTCTTTTCTTTTTAAAGTATAGATATCTTCTCTTCTATGTGCCAATATAGGTAATTCTTGTCTTATTTTATCCACTACATTCAAATCAATATCACAAAAAGCAATCTCCTCTTTTTCTGATAATCTGGTAATCACTTCTCCCCAAGGAGAAACCACAATAGAATTTCCATAAGAAACATATTCAGCATATTGATTTCTTGCTGGAGCAACACCTATTGTATATACTTGATTATCCAATGCCCTTGCACGAAATGATAATTCCCAATGTGCTGGTCCTGTTGTCATGTTAAATGCCGCAGGTACAATTATTATATTTGCACCTTCCAATGCCATAATACGAGATAACTCCACAAAACGAATATCATAACAAATGCAAACACCTATTTTTCCAAATTCTGTATCAAAAACAGTAATATCATTTCCTGCTATTAATGTATCAGACTCTTTAAAATATTGCCCTCCCGAAACATCAATATCAAATAAATGCATTTTTCTATGTTTTGCAATTTGTTTTCCTTCTCTATCAAAAACATAACAAGTATTATAAATTGCTCCACTTTCTTCTTTTTCAGGCATAGACCCCCCTACAATATACATATGATATTGTTTTGCTACATTAGAAAGCGACTGCCATATCATATCGTCCTGCTTTTCTGCATATAAAGGAAAATTTTTTGTGGCATATGGACAACAAAACATTTCTGGCAATATTGCTATATCTGCACATTGCTGTTTTGCTTGCTCTAAAAAAGAAATTGCTCTTTCAACATTTTTTTGTTTGTCATCAGTAATAGACATTTGTAATAATGCTGTTTTCATATTAACACCACCTTTTATTGCTTATAACTTTTCAATGAAAAAAAGCCAATGAGTATATCAAATATATTAAAATAATATCATATTCATAAAAATCTCTATTTTTTATTATGTTCTTTGCTTATGAATTGCTTGACAAAACTTTTTATTTTACTATTATTTTTGTATCATTATATCATATAAAATAAAAGAAATATATTTATATTTTTATAAAATCATGTTATGCTTATTTTAAAACATAATAAAGGAATGATATTATGGCACTACAATTACAATGTAATATCTGTCATGTAAACTATGAAAAAGCCGTTTTATATTTATTAAAAAAATTAACACCTTCTGCTCCTTTCGAATTACGTTCCTTTTTAGAAAGTATTGCCAAGTGTTCAGAAGATATTACTCATGCTATTATAAACACTGTTGCTGAAAAAGATATACAATATGCTATTATCTATATTATCAATACCTATCATTATCAATTAAGTCATGCCATAGAAAAAGCATTTTTTAAAAAAGGATTTACAATAAAAATAAATTCTATCACTGTATCACTAGAACAATATACACCAGAATATTGTATTCAAATAAATTTTCAAGTTATTTCTAGTTCCATCAAAATTTTAAATCCCTTTTTATCAGATAATCTTTTTGGACGCTTACTTCATATCAAACCATTAACAGATGCTTTGTCAGCATTAGCAGAAACTACATTTCAAACACAATTTGATTTTGCAGAAATGAAAAATTTATCTATTATATCTATACCATAAATATTATGCATAAAACATCATAATTAATATAAAAAAACACAGCAGAAATCATATTCTGCTGTGTTTTTTTAAAATTGTAGGGTTTTGTGTTGGGTAATGTCTTTATCCGAAGATTTCAGACAACATTATTTTGCCACAAAAATATAAAAAATGCAATTAATAAAGTGTTAAGATAGTTGACAATATAAAAAAAGTATGTTATATTTTACAAAATAACTAATTTACTAAATTACTAAATAAAAAGGGGATTTATTATGAAAATACCAACTTATTTAAAACATAAACCTGTTATTATTTCAGAAGATTATGAAAATATTGATGGCAGATATGAACATAATTCTGATGCAAAAGGATTATCATTAGGACTTGCTCAATGGAATGATAGAGGAAAAGTAGATATTTCAGCAAAAGTTTGGCGACATACAGGTGGAAAATGGTCACGCCAATCAGAAGAACTTCCTATACACAGAGTAATTGATTTAGCAATACTAACTTGTCGTAGCAAATTATATCTTAGTGAGTCCTATCAATATGAAAACTTTTATGACAAACAAAATCCTGTAATAGATAGAGTAGGATTACAAGGCGATGCTATGACAATCAAATTTTGTATTGAAAATGATATGCTTGATGATGATATTAAACTTTTTGTAGAAACATTAAGCAAAGATGATGAATTGTTAGGGGAACGTTTCAAAGTACTTTCTGCATTATTAAAACAAATGGGATATTGATTTATTGTATTTTCTTATATTCAGGAGCATAATATTATGAAACAATTTATAAAAAAATGCTGTTGTATTTCTGCTCTTTTCAGTACAAATACATTAATATTGGCATATGCTCAGTTAGTATGTGCTTAGCTTAAAATTTATGAGATACAACTCATTATCATAATTGCAAATGCTACATTTTTTATATTAATATACAAAATCATTTTATATATAGGAGGTATCAAACATGGAAACGGCACAGAAAAAAGAAATCAAAAAAGACTATCAACAAAAAAAGACAATAGGTGGTATCTATGCCATACAAAATACAAAAACAAACAAATGGTTTATAAAAGAAAGTTATAACATTGTTGCATCAAAAAATCTTTTTGATTTTTCTAAAAAAATAAATGACTGTCCAGAACAAAAATTAAAACAAGATTGGTTACAATATGGTAGTGATTGTTTTCACTTTGAGGTGTTGGAAGAATTAGAAAAAGGTGAAGAACAAACAAGGAAAGCATTTGGAGAAGACCTAAAAGAACTACTTCAAATTTGGTTAGAAAAATTACAGCATAAAACACTTTATTAACAATGAAATTTACTATTTTTTATCATTTAATCTTTTTGTGAACTTTGTCTATACTTGTAAAACTAGCATTTTTCATTGTAAAATCAACATTTTTAAGAAAATACAGTTTTCGTTTAAAGTTCTTTTGCTTCCTTTCTTGGGAAAAGAAGTAGCGTTTGATACGAAGTCTCAAGTTTTTTAGCAAGTTAAAGCATACTAAAATAGCATACTTTAGCTATTGCTCTTTTATTTTAAATAATGCTCCATTTTGAGGAATAACACAGAAATCTTTATCAATTACTGTAATTTTAGAAGATTCTTGTTCCAAAAAACATAATGTATTTTTATCAATGACTTCAAATGTATAATAATATTTATCATCATTTGTTGTTGCAGTTAAAATATTATCATTGATTTCATATGTTCCTATTGTAAAATAAGAAGAAAGCACATCATAAGAAAATGTGAACTCTTTTTTATTTATATCTATAAAAATAGTTGGCAATATTTTTTCATTATCATCACTTTGCTTTTTTTCCAATTCCATAACATATGTACCAGTATTTAACTCATTGTCATTACTCTTACTACAAGCCATCAATGCTAACATGGAAAACAATAATATGATAAATAGCATATACTTTTTCATAATCATACTCCCTTTTTATTTGACTTTTATTGATTTCATACAATATTGATACAACTATTTTTATTATAACACATACCATAATTTTCAATCTATAAATATATTTTGATACTTGAAAAACTTTTATTTTTATCAACATAGTGATATGATAATATAGAAATAAAAAAGAGAAAGGTGTTATAATATGGAACAGCAAACAAAAAATATATGGAAAGGATTTTTATTAGTTGCGTTTGGTGCTTGTTGCTGGGGAATTTCAGGCAATGTTGGGCAATTTTTAAAAACAACAAGAAGCTTTTCATTAGAATGGCTTGTATCTTGTCGTTTACTTGTAGGAGGCTTTTTACTTTTATGTTATTTGTTTATCAAGCACAATAAAAAAGTATTTATGATATGGCAATATAAAGAAAATAGAATAGCATTACCTATTTTCGCCATATTTGGTATGCTACCCGCACAATATACCTATTTTGTAGCAATCAAATACTCTAATGCGGCAACTGCAACAGTATTACAATATACAGGACCTGTTTTAATTGTACTTTATATAGCATTACGACAAAAAAAATTACCCTCTATACCAGAATGTATTGCGGTAATTTGTGCATTATTTGGCACATTTTTGCTTGCTACAAATGGAAATATACATAGCCTTGCTTTATCACCAAAAGCACTAACTTGGGGAATACTATCTGCATTTGCATTAGCATTTTATACCATTCAGCCTAAAAAAATGTTGGAAAAATGGGATTCTTCTTATGTAATCGGTTGGGGTATGTTGATTGCAGGTATTGCTATTTCTCCCATTCATCCAATTACTCATTTTAGTGGTATAATGGATATGCAGGCAATCATAGCAATGATATTCATACTAACATTTGGTACAATATTTGCTTTTTGCTGTTATCTTGCTGGCGTTGCCATTGTAGGTGCGACAAAAGGTAGTTTGATTGCTTGTCTAGAGCCTTTATCTGCTACGATTGTTTCTATTGTTTGGTTAAAACAAGACTTCAGCTATATCGATTTAATAGGATTTGCTTTTATTATTGCTACAATAGGTATATTATCATTACCAAAACAATATTCAGCTTTAGAGCAATAAAAAATGATATAGAATTTATATAAAATATACTCCCAGATTGTATGTTAATACAAAAAAGTGGGAGTATATTTTTATAATATTTATTAAATACATTATTTTAATATTTCACAAGACTCAAAAGAACCAATAGCATGGCAAACAGAGCAAACATCAGGGCGTTGTTCATAAGTAGCACCACAGAACATACAACGATAGCCTGTTACTTTTTGTTTTTCTTCCGTTTTAATAGTTGTTTCTGTTTTTCTGCTTTTTTGCATTAAATGTAACATTGCCTCTAAAAATCTTCTCTCGTGGTCTTTTTCAATTTTCGCTATATTTTGAAAAAGTTCAGCTAATTCTGTTAATCCTTCTTGTTTTGCTGTTTCTGCAAAAGAAGGATACATATTTGTCCATTCTTCATTTTCACCAGAAGCAGCATCTTTCAAATTAGATAAGCTGTCTGGAAGTTCTCCATGTAATGTTGTATATAATAATTTTGCATGAGTAGATTCATTTAATGCCATTTTTTCAAATAATTCTGCAATTTCTTTATGTCCCTCTTTTTTTGCTGCTGCTGCAAAAAAAGTATATTTATTGCGTGCTAAAGATTCTCCCATAAGTGCTGCTTTTATATTTTTTTCGGACTGTGTTCCTTTTAATTCCATAATCTCTCTCCTTTATAATAAAAATCATTTAATAATTATTATTAAATATTATAGTATAAATTTTATAATATTTCAATATTCATTTGTAGAGATTTATAACATATATACCATAAAAATGAAAAAAAGAAATAAAATGTAATATAATAAATTTTTTATCTGTTTATTTTGTTAAAATAGCAAGTTATATTGTAATATGATAAAATATTTGTTAAAATAAAAATTGTGTATTTTGTATAAAAAATAATATTTTATGACAGAAAAAGGGGGATTTATTGTGTTTTCTGCATTCCGAAAGGAATTAAAACAGGAGTTTAAAGGGTATAATGGAGCAATACTTGCAAAAGACGCCATGGCTGGCTTAACAGTAGCGGCAGTAGCATTGCCTTTGGCTTTAGCATTTGGTGTCAGTAGTGGTGCTGATGCAGGTGCTGGATTGGTAACAGCAATCATTGCAGGTATTGTAATGAGTGTGCTTTCAGGAGCATACTATCAAATATCAGGACCAACGGGAGCAATGGCAGCAATATTAATGTCAATTATTGCTTCTTATGGTTTAGATGGTGTATTTATTGCAACAATGCTTGCTGGTGCTTTTTTACTGCTTGCAGGTATATTTCATTTAGGAAAAATGACATCGTTCATACCTGCACCAGTTATTACAGGGTTTACATCTGGCATTGCAGTTATTATTGCATTAGGACAAATTGACAATTTTTTTGGCGTGACATCAAAAGGTAGTACAACATTAGAAAAAATACTAAGTTATGGTAGTTTAGGATTTTTTCCTAATATGACAGCAGTTGCAATTGGTGTATTTGTTATGATATTTATGTTTGTGTTTCCCAAAAAATGGAATGCTATTGTACCAGCATCATTAATTAGTATTATATTAGCAACAGCAGTTTCTATTGCTATGAAATTAGATGTAGCAGTAGTAGGAGAAATACCAAAAACACTACTTCCAGAAAAAAGATTACTTTTTTCAGCAATTAGTTTAGATAAAGTAACTGGCTTAATTGCACCAGCATTCAGTATAGCGATATTAGGTATGATTGAAAGTTTGCTTTGTGGTGCAAGTGCAGGAAGAATGACAGGAAAACAGTTAAATAGTGACCAAGAATTGATTGCACAAGGTGTAGGAAATTTAATACTGCCATTTTTTGGAGGTATTCCTGCAACAGCAGCAATCGCTCGTACTAGTGTAGCAATTAAATCTGGTGCAAAAACAAGATTAACAGGCGTTTTCCATGCCATAGGACTTTTGATTTCCATGTTTTTATTAGGAGATGTTATGTCACAAATTCCTTTAGCAGCATTAGCTGGCGTATTGATGGTAACAGCTTTTCGTATGAATGAATGGATTGCTATTAATTACATATTAACACATAAATTTAAGGGTGCAATGTTGGAATATTTTGCAACAATGCTTGCAACAATATTGTTTGATTTGACAACAGCAATTATTATTGGTGTATTGATTGGTTTGATATTCCTCGTTGTACAACTTTCCCATATTGAAATCAATTACGAAAATGTAGATATGGCAAGAATGAAAGTAGATGACCCTGTACTTTGTGAAAGATATAATAATGCAAGAGTAGCTTATATTACAGGACCTATGATATTTGCAAATACACAAACAGTTGCTGATATTCCAAACCATATGCAAAATTGTGATACTATATTATTCTCTATGAGAGGTGTGTCTAATATAGATATTTCTTGCGCTCAAATTATGATAGAATTGTTAGAAGATTTTCAAAAAAGGGGTATTGATGTTGCTGTTTGTGGATTGCCTTCTCGTGCTATGGAAATGATGCATAGAAGTGGCTTGTACGATATGTTGGGAGAAGAAAATTTTTATTGGAGCGTAGAAAGAGCATTGCTTACAAACCGTCCACTACCTCCTATTAGAAAAACGGAAATATAAGTCTTTTGAAAAAACTGCTTTCACAAAATTAAAAGTTTGTGGGTATAGGTGAAACCTACAAAACAAAATAAGCACTAAAAAGTGCTTTACAAAATGCGAATTTTTGTGCTATACTTTATACATAAAAGGGAGCAGTTACCACGTTGTGGTCACCCTCTATTCTAGGACAAAAACTACCCTAGCTTTCCAGAGCTATGATGGGTAGTTTTTTGTTACTTTCTTTTTATTAGAATAACAATTAAAGAAAGCAATGCCACTATGAAAGTACCAAAAGAAAGCATTAAATAAATTGCCTCAAATACTGTCATATGCACCACCCCCTCTTCCCTTTTATGTATAACTGAGAGGATGACCACCCGTCATGACTACTTCTGCTAGTATATCATAATCAATTCCATATTTCAACAAAATAATACAAATCATCCACTAAAACTGCGTTCGCAAAATGAAAAGTTTTTTGTCAAACTTTTTTCAAAAAAGTTTGTGGGTGTGGGTGAAACCCACAATATAATTTCGCTGATAAAAGTCCTTATTTTTATCAGCGAAATTTTTTATTTTATATTTAATTCAATATATTTATATCAATATATCATAAATCGTATACGAAAAAAAGTGAATTATCAAAATTATGTATAGCTATTATAATATAATTTAGGTTTTTTCTATAAATTATACAATCTAAATTAATATAAATTTTGAAAGGAGCATTATTATGAAAAGCATACTAGAATTATTTGCACAAGATGAAATTAAAGTCAACACAAGACACTACAATCACGTAAGGAATATTTAGACAAATACAAAGAACTGGAAAAACTAGAAAACAGCATACTAGAAAAACTATGTAATGAAGGCAAAGAATTATTTCAAAAATACCAAGATATAATAATCGAATTAAAAGATATAAACAGAACAGCAGAATTTATATATGGCTACCAATTAGGTGTTTTAATGACAATAGATGTTTATTCTATATTAGATTATTTATCATCAGATGATAATAATTGATATAAATTGGGGGGAAACTTTTTTCACTTGTGAAAAGTTTTCTCCCACCTATTCAAAAACACGCTTGAAAGTATAAAGACTGTGGGGCGTTGCCTCATATATGGTAACTTAAGAAAATTATAAAAAAATATATCCATATTTGATTCAAAG